>NZ_CP147776.1:613689-1227378 GCF_037300705.1 Massilia sp. W12
CCTTATTTTGACGCCGCCAGCCATGGCGTGAATTTCGACGCGATGCTGAGCGCGCTGCAAGGCATGGCGGCCGGCTCGGTGGTCTTGCTGCACGCATGCTGCCACAACCCGACCGGCGCCGATCTGACACCGGCGCAATGGGAACAGGTGGTGGCTGCGGTGCGTGAGCGCGGCTTGATTCCTTTCCTGGATATGGCTTACCAGGGCTTTGGCGACGGCCTGTATGAAGATGGCATTGCGGTGCGCCTGTTCTCCGCCAGCGCCGGCCCCTTGCTGATTTCCACCTCTTTCTCCAAATCCTTCTCGCTGTATGGCGAACGGGTCGGCGCGCTGAGCGTGCTGGCGGCCTCGGCGGAAGAAGCGTCCCGCGTGCTGTCGCAAGTCAAGCGCGTGATCCGCACCAACTATTCCAATCCGCCGCTGCATGGCGCGCAATTGGTCTCGACCGTGCTGAATGCGCCGGAACTGCGTCAAATGTGGGAAGACGAGCTGGGCGCCATGCGTGTGCGCATCCGCGCCAACCGCGAAGCCATGGTTGCCGCGCTGAAAGAAAAAGCGGGCCGCGATTTTTCATTTGTCAGCGCGCAAAAGGGCATGTTCTCGTATTCCGGTTTGAGCAAGGCGCAAGTCGAGCGTTTGCGCAATGAGTTTTCAATCTATGCGATTGATACAGGCCGGATTTGCGTGGCTGCCTTGAATTCTCAAAACATGTCGAAAGTAATTGACGCGATTGTGAAAGTGCTTTAAAGTATTGTTCTTTCGCTGGTGGCTGCGGAAAACTTCAAAACTTCCCGCAGCACACCGAAATCCAGCGAAATCTTGACAGGATAAGAAGAGTGGTATAAAATCTTTTCCTCAATTCCCTGATAGCTCAGTCGGTAGAGCGACGGACTGTTAATCCGCAGGTCCCTGGTTCGAGCCCAGGTCGGGGAGCCAAGAATTCCAGCAGTTTGCCTTTGGCATGCTGCGCTGTTGTAAAGTTTATTCCCTGATAGCTCAGTCGGTAGAGCGACGGACTGTTAATCCGCAGGTCCCTGGTTCGAGCCCAGGTCGGGGAGCCAAATAAAAGAGGTTCACGAGAAATCGTGAGCCTCTTTTGCTATGCGCCCTATGAAAACATTCTCCCAGCTTTTGCGTTTATCCAGTGCTTGCGCGCGATTCGCTTGGCCGCTCTGTCTTGGGCGGGGCGCGCGATGAATTTTTTTTCCAATACACAGGAGCGTGACGCTGCCGTGGTCTTGCTGGTGGCGGCCTTGTGTCTGACCGGTTTGGAATATTTCACCCGGCCTGCCTGGCTCGCGCCGCAACTCGAATTTTTATTTGGAGCAACGGCGCGTCAGACCTTTGATGCCTGCTGCGGCACGAAGGCGCAGCCATTGGGGCGGCTGACGTATTGGGCTTTGGTGAATATCGCCTGTTATCTGACGCTTCCTCTGTTGACGATACGCTTTTATTTGCGCCGCCCCTTGCGTGAGTTTGGCGTGCGCACGGAAAACGCCTGGCTGGCCTGGCGCTGGTATGTGCTGATGCTGGGCGTGATGTTGCCGCTGGTGTGGCTGATGTCGGCGACCTCGGGCTTCTTGGCTCTCTATCCTTTTTTGCGCCTGCCGCCGGGCGCACCGTTATGGCCGACTTTTCTGTGGTGGGAATTGCTGTATTTCGCGCAGTTTTTCGCGCTCGAATTTTTCTTTCGCGGCTTTCTTCTGCATGGACTGGCCCCGCAACTGGGACGCCTGAGTATTTTGGTGATGATGTTGCCGTATTGCATGCTGCATTTCGGCAAACCGCTGCCGGAAACCCTGGCCTCGATTCTGGCCGGCATCGTGCTTGGGCACTTGAGTTTGAAGAGCGGCAGCATATGGCTCGGCGCCGTGATGCATTGCAGCGTCGCCCTGGCCATGGATGGCATGGCCCTGTGGCGTAAAGGTTTGTTGTTTTAAGTCCGCAGCGCGCCGTTGTGGCGCGCTGCGCAAGCCTTACAGCAGCTCACGATTGCTTTCGGCGGGTTTGTTTTGCTGTTGGCAGATGCTTGCCGCTTCCTTGACATTCATTTGCCCGGCTTGCAGTTCCGCCAGCCAACCATGGTAGAGCGCGGCGATCATCAGCCCGATGCTCAACAGATATTTATTCATCATTTCCTCCCTGTCCGCCACAGCGATGATTCGTATATGAGTTTGCCGTTTGGCAAGAGTTCACTGTGGCAATAAAAATAAAAAACTTGACGGCGGCGCAGGCGGCAGGCGGTATGCGCATCAGTGCATACGCTGGCCGGCAGGCCGGGGTTTGCCGCATATCGGGCAAATATTCCCAACCTTGGGTTTGCTCAACTGCGTGAGTTTTTGCATTTCCCTGGCGCTCACTTGCTGCTTGTGGGCGGCATAGCGGTACATCTGGTCATGCTTGCGGCTGACATGACGCCGTTGCAGTAAGTCATAACGTTCCTGATCAGCCCCCATTGGCAGTAAAGCAAAGCTGATGCGATACCAGATGCCGTCCAACAAATGCAGCTCAGTCATCTCATCCACAACGCAGATATGCGCACTGGCTTGCGCCAGTTGCTCCGCTTGCGTCTGGCGGCGCTTTTTTTGCGCTTGCCTGTGTTGGCGGTTTTCCAGCAATTGACGGCTGACAGGATGCACATACAGTTGATAGCGGCTGTCGGCCAGCTTGCCTGGTTTGCCGCTGCGCCCATCGGCCAACATGATGTCGCCTTGCTCCAGATACGTACTGCGGGCGACCAAATCATCCAGATGTTGCAACACATGTCTTTGCACGCTGGCGCCAGCATTGATTTGCGCACGGATTTCGGCATACACACGGTCCCAATGCTGGCCGCGCCGGCTCATCAGAAAACGCTCCAGCGGCGCCAGGTTTTCATTCGGGACTTTGCAGCCCCATTTGTAGCCGGCTTTCATGCCCAGGAAATTGCCTGCGTCCTCATCGTTGCGAAACAGCCGGCCTTCGAATTTGAAGTCTTTGCTTTGCCCCACGCGCGGGCGTTCCAGAATCACTTTGAACATATCTTTACGCATCTTTCCACTCCTTCGAGCCGCGCACTAAAGCGCACAATTGCTGTTTTTCGCTGCGGCGCTGTTGGCGCGCCAGATTGTCGGCGCGGTGTGCGCCGGCGTTGCGCTGTTTCGCCAGGGTGGCGAAAGGATTGCGCGGTTTTGCGGTTTTTAATTGAATCTTCATGGCTTATCCCTTGATGCACATCACTTGGCGCAAGGTGTGCACAACTTCGACCAGATCGGTTTGATGCGCCATCACCTGGTCTATGTCTTTGTAAGCGGCGGGCAATTCATCCAGCACGCCGGGGTCTTTGCGGCATTCGATGCCTGCGGTTTGCGCCGCCAGATCGAAGCGGGTGTACTGGCGCTTGGCTTCGCTGCGTGAAAGCCGCCGTCCGGCCCCGTGCGAGCATGAGCAAAATGAAGCCGGATTGCCCTTGCCGCGCACGATAAAGCTTTTCGCCCCCATGCTGCCGGGGATGATGCCAAGTTCGCCTTGCTGCGCCGAGATGGCGCCTTTGCGCGTGATGTACAGCTTTTCACCGCCGTGCACCTCTTGCGTGGCGTAGTTGTGATGGCAGTTAATCGCTTCGCCATCCAGGGCAAAGGGCGGCAGGGCCAGCTTCAACACTTCCAGCACACGCCGCATCATTTCACTGCGATTGAGCCGGGCATAATCCTGCGCCCAGTCCAAGGCTTCGCAATAATCGTCAAACAGCGTGCTGCCTTCGGACAAATACGCCAGGTCGCGATCCGGTAAATGGATCTGATGCCTTTGCATATCTTTTTTTGCAGCTTGAATGAAATAGCGGCCAATCACATTGCCGATGCCGCGTGAGCCGGAGTGCAACATCACCCACACCCGTTTTTCTTCATCCAGACACAGCTCAATGAAGTGATTGCCGCCGCCCAATGTTCCCAGCTGGCAAATCCAGGTGCGGTTGAATTGCTGTTGCATCTTCATGATGCCGCCATGTTTGCCGACGATTTTGTCTAAGCGGTCATTCAGCGGGCGGCCTGTGCGCACATGGGCTGAGCCGCGCACTTTGTCCCACTCGTGCTGGCCAAAGCCGACCGGCACCGCTGCTTCGATGGCGCTGCGCAAACGCGCCAGACTGTCCGGCAATTGTTCCGCCGTCAGCGTGGTGCGCACGGCATTCATGCCGCAACCGATATCCACCCCGACTGCCGCCGGGATGATTGCCTGTTTGGTCGGGATCACGCTGCCGACCGTGGCGCCGATGCCGACATGCACATCCGGCATGGCCGCGATATGGCCATGGGTGATGGGCAGCTGCGCAATATTCAACAATTGTTGCAGCGCATGCGGGTCGATCTCATCGGTGAAAATGTGCACAGGGACATGGCCCTTGCGCAGGGTTTGATAAATGGGCATAACGATTCCTTGATCATTATGCCGGGGCATGCGGGCGGCTTGAATGGCCCTGAAATGCAAAACCCCGGCGGATATACCAGCCGGGGTTGAGAAGAACGACCGGCCTGGTGCGCATTGGCCCCAGGCAGATGCCGGGGCGATTAGTTGAGAATATTGCCCTGACGCGGCATGGTCGCTCCTTTTAAGATAAGTGTTGATCGGATTCTGTGTTGCGCTGTTTGTGTAATGCAACGGATGCGAATTCTAAGTACCCAGCCATTTTCCTGTCAAGGGATGCGGGCCGAAATGTTGCGGAAAAGCCGCAAAAAAAAACAAAAGTCGCGCCAAAAACGACGCAAAGGCACATTTTTTTACAATTGAATCAGGCAATTTACGGCCTGGCAGCTTGTCAAAAAAACGGATGGCGGCAAAAATCAAGGGCATGATTGACTGCGCTGAAGATTGCATATGCAGGCTTGCACACTTTCCCAAAATCGCCAAATGACGGCCTTTGACGGCTGCGCCCAAGTCTGGCTGTTTGCCTACGGTTCGCTGATTTTCCGTCCCGATATCGACTATTTGGAAAGCCGGCGTGCGCGCCTGCCGGGATATGCCAGACGCTTTTGGCAAGCCTCAATCGACCATCGCGGCACGCCGCAGCAGCCGGGCAGGGTGGTCACGCTGGTGGAAGCGCCGGCGCAGGCGGTGGATGGCCTGGCCTACCTGATCACACCGGAAGTATTCGCCTATCTCGACGAACGCGAGCGTAACGGCTATTTACGTTTGGCGCTGCCGCTGCATTTGGAAGATGGGCGCGAAGTCAGCGGGCTGGTTTATGTGGCGCGGCAAGACAATGCCTCCTGGCTGGGGCCGGCGCCGCAAGAAGACATGGCGCGTCAAATCGCCCGCGCGCATGGCCCCAGCGGGCCGAATCACGAATATCTGTTGCGTCTGGCGCAAGCCCTGCGCGAATTGGGCTGCCATGATGCGCATGTGTTTGCGCTGGAACAAGCCGTACTGGGCGAGCTGGCCGCCTCACATCAATTGATAGGCTAAACCGTGGCGCTGTAATTGCGCCTCAATAAATTTGCGCCAGACGGCGTTTGGTTTCCACACCTGGTTGATGGCTTCCTGTGCTTGCTGCGGATCTTCTTTCAAAACAATGCTGCGATACAGGAAGGTGAAGCTGGAAGCGCGGAAATTGACCTGGCAATGCACCAGCACATTGCGCCGGTTTTTTTGCAAGCCCTGCAAGAGCGCGGCGAAAGCGTCAAAATCGGCGTCGCGCGGCTGATTGAAGTCCACAGGCAAATTGATGAACAGCGCGCCCTGTTTGGTGACGATGAGTTGCTCATCGCGCACCGCATCGCCGACCGTCGGCGGGGCCAGATAAATCACCGCATCCACTCCCAACTCTTTCAATTTGCCCAATTGCGCCGCATCGGGCTGGCCTGCGGTCAGCAGCAAGGGCGTGATGCGCACAGGATTCGGGGCGCTGAACGCGGAAGTTTCCACTTTGGGATTTTCATGAGCGGCTGCGGGCGCGAGTGGCAGAGCGGTGGCGCACAGCAAGGCAAGCAGATGTTGCAGACGGAAAGGGCGCATCAGATTCTCCGGAAACAGATGTTATGGATCATGCCATGCGCGCAGCGCAAATTCACAAAAAACTGTGTTTGACTGCGAAAAAATCGTAATCAGGACTGCACCCGGCATGCGCGCTCTGGGCTACAATCGCGCGCTGCACCCCACTTCACAAGCCGAAGATGAAAACACAGTCCCGACCCCGCTGGCTCCGTCCAGCCTGCCTGGCCGCAATCAGCCTGGCCTTTGCCAATTTGATTGCCGCGCCGGCCCTGGCCGCAGCCGATCCCGCCAAAGAATTGCACCTGTCTTTTGAAGCGGCCGATGATGGCTTTGATCTGGCGCGCTCCAACAGCGTCTATACCAACACCATCTCGGAAGCCATCTTTGAGAGTCTGTTGACGTATGACTATCTGGCGCGCCCGCCCAAGCTGATGCCAAACACCGCCGAAGCGATGCCGGAAATCAGCGAGGATGGCAAGACGCTCACCTTCAAAATCAAAAAAGGGATTTATTTCACGCCGCATCCCGCCTTCAAAGGCAAAAAGCGTGAATTGGTGGCGCAAGACTATATTTACACCATCATGCGGCATATGGACCCGGCCACGCGTTCAGTGCAATCCGGCAACTATGACAACAAGATTGTCGGCCTCGATGAGCTGGCCGAAGAAGCGCAAAAAAGCGGGAAATTTGATTACGATCGCAAAATCCCCGGCCTCGAAGCAGTTGATTCGCATACCCTGCGCATCCGTCTTAAAAAGCCGGATCATGTGATGTTGTACCATCTGGCGAAATCGCCCACTGGCGCGATGGCGCGCGAAGTGGTGGAGACCTATGGCGAGCAAGTCAGCTTGCATCCGGTCGGCACCGGCGCGTATATGCTGCATGAATATGTGCCGCGCAGCAAAATCGCCCTCAAAGCCAATCCCGATTACCGTGGTTTCACCTGGGATTTCAAAGGCGAAGACACCGAGTGGGATAAAAAAATTGTGGCCGAGATGAAGGGCAAACAAATGCCGCAAATCGGCAAAGTGGAAATCCGCATCATCGAAGAAGAGCAATCGCGCTGGCTGGCGTTTTCCAGCGGCCAGCTTGACTTTGAAATGCTGGTGCCGCATGCCGCCTCGAAAGCGCTGGACAAGCAAGGCAAACTCTTGCCGGCCTACACCGAAAAAGGTTTTCGCCTGTTCCGCTTTATTGATCCGGGCGTGACGCGCACTTTTTTCAATTTTGAAGACCCGATTGTCGGTGGTTACAGCAAGGAAAAAATCGCCCTGCGGCGCGCCATCGCCATGGCATACGACTTGCCGCGTGAAGTCGATTCGGTTTGGTATGGACAAGCCCAGATTGCGCAAGGCTATGTGCCGCCGGGCGTGATCGGGCATGATCCGTCCTTCCGCCGCACCATAGGCTATAACCCTGAGCTGGCCAATAAGCTGCTCGACCGGTTCGGCTACAAACGCGGCGCGGATGGCTTCCGCACCATGCCGGACGGCAAACCGCTGCTGCTCAAAATCCATTCCGCACCCAAATCACGCGATTATGCGCGTATGGAAATCTGGCGCCGTTCGCTGGGCAAAGTCGGCATCCGCGCCGAATTTCCCGTGGCCGGTTTCGCCGACAACCTGAAATCCGCTTATCAATGCAAGCTGATGATGTTTGGCCTGGGCGGCGTGGCCGGCGTGCCGGATGCGGTTGATTTTTATGACTCCTACTACGGCGCGAATGCCTTGCGCGGGAATATGGGTTGCTATAAATCCGCCGAATACGACAAAACCTATGATCTGGCGATGAGCACCCCGGATGGCCCGGAGCGGCAAAAACTGCTCAACCGCCTGCAGCTGATCATGGAAGCCGATACCGTGCATTCGATGGAACTCAACCGCATCCGCAACTGGATTATCCAGCCCTGGGTGCAAGGCTATAAAACCCATCCGGTGCTGCGCTCAGACTGGCGTTTTCTGGATGTGGATCTCAGCAAACAACCCAAGCGCTGATACATCTGCGTCAACGCGGGCAAAACGCGTTATGATGGGCTGACAGGCTGCGCCAGCGCCGGTCAGCCCAGATACTCCCCTCGCCAATGTTGTGGAGCGCCCTATGACAAAGCCGGAAATTTTCATCGTTGAAGACGATGAGTTGATGCGAGAGTTGTTAATTCATATGCTGCAGCGCGAAGGCTATCCGGTCAAAGCGTATGCCGATGGACGCCAAGCGCAGCAGGCCTTGCAACAGGCGCAGCAGGCCCCCGGCCTGTTCTTACTTGATGTGATGCTGCCGCATCATGACGGCTTTGCTATCGTCAACATGATACGCGAAGAAAAAAAATGGCAGCAACCAATCGTAATGCTGACCGCCAAATCGCAGGAAGCGGAAATCGTGCGCGCACTGGAAGCCGGCGCCAGCGATTACATCGTCAAACCATTTCAAGTCAATGAATTGATGGCGCGTCTGCGCCGTTTTTTGCGCGCCGCGCCGGGGGTGGCATGAGTGCGCGCCTGTGGTGTGGCGCAGGAATGATTTTGTGCAGCGTATGGGCGCAGGCCGGCTCTGGTTTGGAGCTCGGCGTGTCGCATGACAGCTTGAGCGGCGCATATGACGACTGGCGCGGCCTCAGTCTGCAATGGGATTGGCAAACCGCTTCCGGCCATGGCTTTGCCTTGGCGGCGGCGCGGCAGCAACGCTTTGCTTTGATTGATCAGGAATTACGCGCCGCCTGGACGCGTAAATTTGACCAGGCTGAGTTGCGAATTGAAATTGAACACAGCCCGCAACACCGGATTTTGCCGCGCCTGGGGACGCACGTGCATGCCAGCATGGCTGCCGGGCCGGGGCGTTTGTTGTTGGATGGCAGTTGGCGCGAATATCAAACCAGTCGCACCCGCAGCTTCAAAGCCGGCTACGAACAATACGCCGGCGCCTGGTATTGGCAGGGCGGCCTGCAGGTCAGCGATTTATCCGGCGTGCGCGGATATGGCTGGCAGGCGCGGGCTGATTACTATTATCAGGACAACAGCCGCATTGGCTTGCAATGGGGGCAGGGCGATGAAGCTGAGCAAAGCGGCGTCGCGTTGCGCCGCTACCGCGTCAGCACGCTCGGCCTGCAAGGCTTGCACAGTGTGAATCGGGAATGGAGTTTGCGTTGGCGCATAGAGCGGGCGCGCCAAGGCGATTTCTACTGGAAAAATGGAATCAATCTGGGCCTTCGGCGCCATTTCTGACCCGGTTTTGCGGCTCGCGCTGTGGTGTTGCGCCGGCGCTTTGCTGCTGTCAAGCCTGTTGCTGCTGGCGATCGTCGGATTGCGCCTGCACCTGTTGCGCAACCAGCGGCGCGAACAGCGCTTCGTATTGCGCTGGCGTCCCATATTGCTGGAGTGCCTGCTGGCCATGCAATTACCGGCGGCAGCGCCATCCCTGGCCGCCAATGAACAATATTTCTTCCTGCGCCTCTGGCTGCGCCTGCTGGAAACCGTGCGCGGCGACAATAAACAAATCCTGTTGCAGCTGGCGCGCAATGTAGGCTGCGTTGAATTTTCCATGCGCATGCTGGATGGGGCCAACCGTGGCCGGCAGTTATTGGCGATTATGGCGCTGGGCCATTTGCGTGAGCGCGCCGCCTGGGAACATCTGCGCCAACTGGCGCATGCGCCGGATGCGGGGCGCTCCTTTGCCGCTATGCGCGCCTTGATCCAGATCGCCCCCGGACATGCAGCGGAAATGGCCGAATTGCCCCTGTTGCGCGACGATTGGCCCCTGGCGCGCGTCACCGCCTTGCTGCAGCCGGTCAGCGCCGCCTTCAGCCCGGCCTTGCTGGCGGCCTTGCGGCAGCAGAATGATTTGAACAAAGTCGAAAAAAGTTTGCGCCTGCTGGAGCTGCTGCACATCACCCCGGGCCGTGCGGAATTGCTGCCCTGGCTGGCGGCGCGCAGCCCGGCCCATTTGCAGGTGCGCGCCTTGCGTGTGGCGCGCCATCCGCAATTTTTACCGCGCATCCGCGCCTTGTGTCAGCATCAGGATTGGCGGGTGCGGGTGCAAGCTGCGCATGCGCTAGGCGCCACCGGCGGCGAACAAGACCTGGCGTTGCTGGCAACGATGTTAAGCGATGCGCAATGGTGGGTGCGTTATCGCGCCGCATATGCCTTGTTGGAACATCCTGCAGGCGGCATGCCGCTGGCCGCACGCCTGCAAGAAGAATTGAGCGACCGTTATGCGGTCGATATTTTGAAACAGGCGATTGCGGAGCACGTATGAGTCAGACCTGGCTGGTGAACCTGATCTTATGGACAGTATTCATCTATTTCATCCTGCTCAATCTCGGCTATCTGATGTTGAATGTGTTAGCGCTGTGGAATTTGCGCCATCTAAGCGAAGATCTGGTCTTGGATGATTTGCCGCAAGCCTATACCGGGGCCGAATTGCCGATCAGCATCCTGGTTCCGGCCTATAACGAAGAAACCAATCTGGCGGCGGCAGTGCGCTCCATGCTGCAATTGTCGTATGCCGAGTTTGAAATCATCGTCATCAATGACGGTTCGCGCGACAACACCCTGCAAGTGCTGCAGCAGGAATTTGAGTTGCAACCTTTTCCCGAAGCATACCGGGTGCAATTGCCCAGCGCCCCGGTGCGCGCCATCTACCGCTCGCGCCGCTATCCGCAATTGCGCGTGATCGACAAAGAAAACGGCGGCAAGGCCGATGCCCTCAACGCCGGCATCAATGCCGCGCGCTACCCCCTGTTTTGCGGCGTCGATGCGGATTCCCTGTTAGAGCGCGACAGCTTGCGGCGGGTGGTCAAACCCTTCCTGCTGCATCCGCATGTGGTGGCCGCCGGCGGCACCGTGCGGGTGGCGAATGGATGTGAAGTCAGCGGCGGTTTTTTAACCCGCGTCAGCCTGCCGCGCAACTTCCTGGCTTTATTGCAAGTGCTGGAATACTTGCGCGCCTTTTTATTTGGCCGGCTCGGCTGGTCAAATATGAATGCCGTATTGATTATTTCCGGCGCATTTGGCCTGTTTCGCAAAGAAGCCGTGATCGCGGTCGGCGGTTATCGCCGCAACACGATAGGCGAAGACATGGAACTGGTGGTGCGCCTGCATCGCCGCCTGCCGGAAATGGGGCGGCCCTATCGCATCTGCTTTGAACCCTATCCGGTTTGCTGGACTGAAGCGCCGGAAGACTGGGGCACCCTGAAAAACCAGCGCGTGCGCTGGCAGCGCGGTTTAGCGGAAAGCCTGACTTACAACTGGGGTTTGCTGCGCCGCCCCTCTGCAGTCGGCTGGCTGGCCTTCCCATTCTTATTGATCTTTGAATTATTCGGCCCCCTGATCGAATTATTCGGCTATCTGTTCACCCTCTACGCCGCCTGGCATGGCTGGATTTCCTGGAGCGCCTTTGGCATCTTCATCATGACCGCCATCCTGCTCGGCATCCTGCTCTCGCTCTCCGGCCTGTTGCTGGAAGAACTGTCATTCCATATTTATGCGCGGCCACAGGAATTGGGCAAGCTGCTGTTGGCGGCCCTGTTGGAAAACCTGGGCTATCGTCAAATCAACAGCTGGTGGCGCATCATCGGCCTGTGGCGCTGGCTCACCCAGCGCCATGGGCAATGGGGCGAGATGCGGCGCAAAGGACATCAGCAAAGCTAAGCCGGGAGTACGCCCGGCTTTACCGTCCATTTCCACCTGTTCCCATCCAGCTTGCTCGCATACAATGAAACGGTTGTTATTCCGTCCATTTTGTCTGAGCTTGCGATGAGCCAATCCGCCCGCACCAAGATCCGTGAATTGCGCGCCCTGCTGGACGACGGTTTGCTCTCGCCGCAAGAATTTGAACAACGCAAAAACGCCATCCTCGATGCGCAACTCGCGCCCTGGAGTGAAATCAGCAGCGATGGCGGCGACGCCGGCCACCACGGCATGCCGGCGGCCAACCGCGCGCCGATGACTGAACTGGGCTTGCTGGCCGGCCAGCACATCGGCCCGCAGCATCGCCGCTACCGCCTCGAACGCCAGCTCGGCGAAGGCGGCATGGGCCAGGTCTGGGCCGCGCTTGATCTGGCCACCCATGCCGAACTGGGGCAACAGGAAAGAGTCGCCCTGAAAATCCTGTCGCCGCAATTCGGCCAGCAACCCTTGCATGTCAAACTCTTGATTGAAGAAGCGACGCGCGCGCGCAAATTGGCGCATGAAAACATCGTCAGAGTCTGGGAATGGGCGCAAGACCCGGCCACCAGCAGCTATTTCCTGACCATGGAATTATTGGAAGGCTGCGATTTGCACCAATATTTATGCGCGCGCGGCCTGTTAAGCTGGTCTGAAATTCACAGCCTGCTCACACCGGTTGCGCAAGCCCTGCGCTACGCCTGGGAGCGCCACAGCCTGGTGCACCGCGATTTAAAACCCGGCAATCTGTTTTTGACGCGCCAGCGCGAAGTCAAATTACTCGATTTCGGCATCGCCGCCGGGCACGCGCAAGCGCAACGCCTGCCCGGCAATGTCGGCACCAGCGGCTACCGCGCGCCGGAAGCCGCGCGCGCCGACGCCAAACCGGCCCCGCAGCAAGATGTGTATGCGGTGGCGGTCATGATTTATCAAATGCTGACGCAAAAACTGCCGGCTGGCGGCGCCAGCGCAGCCGCCGCCCCGCCCGCGCTCAGCGCCGCGCAATGGAAATGTCTGCAACAGGGCTTAAGCAGCCAGCCGCAACAACGTCCGGCCAGCGTGCTCGAATTATTGCAAAACATGGAAAAAGCGCTGCATGCCGCGCCTACCCTGGTGCTGGAGCACAGCGTGCCGCCGGGCGCGCCGGGCGGCCCCGCCGCAGCCCCGGCGCGCGCCGTGCAAACTGCAATCGCCCCGCGTCTGCCGCTGCGCAATGCGCAAGACAAGCAGCGCGAACAGGAAGAGCGCGTGCGCGCGCGCGAACAGGCGGCGCAAAAATTAAAACGCATCGCCGCGCGCCAGAAAGAGCAGGCCGCCGCCGAACAACAACGACCGGCAAACCGCAAAGCGGCCCCGGTGTTGCCCTTGCATATGAACAAAGGGCAAGCGCAGCCCCTCAGTCTGACCCCGGCGGCGGCGCCATTGCCGGCCTTTCCCATGAGCACGCCGCTGCCCTCGTTTTCACTGGAATTCGGCTTGCCGGCGGACAAATGGCCGGATAAAACCGGCATCGCCGGCTTTGCCGAAAGCCGCCCGCCGAGTGCGATTCCACCCGGGCGACTCAGCGGCCAAGCGTTTTGCGATGCGTTTTTGGATGGCGCGGGTTTTGGCCCGGCCTTGCTGGTGGCCCCGGCGGGGCGTTTTATCATGGGATCGAGCGAAGCCGAGCGCGCCCTGGCCCTGCGCGCCGGCGCACAGGCCAGCTGGCTGGCGCGCGAAACCCCGCAACGCCAAGTCTGCATCAACACCCCCTTTGCGATGGGCAAATATCCCGTCACTTGCGCCGAATGGGAGCGCTTTGCGCAAGCCACCGGCTGGCGCCAGGATGAAAACTGGAGCGCGCCCGATTTTCCGCAAAGCGGCGCTTACCCGGTGGTGGGCGTCAGCTGGCGCGACGCCTGCGCCTACCTGACCTGGCTGTCATTGCAAACCGGCCAGCGCTACCGCCTGCCCAGCGAAGCCGAATGGGAATACGCCTGCCGCGCCGGCAGCAGCAGCGCCTTTTCCTGCGGCGATAAAATCAGCGCGGAACAAGCCAATTTTGATGGCAATTTCACCTACAACGCCTCCGCGCGCGGCCCGTTTTTACGCGGCGCCAGCCCGGTCGGCAGCTACGCCCCGAACGCCTTCGGCCTGTACGATATGCATGGCAATGTGTGGGAATGGGTGTCTGACGCGGCGCATGAAAACTACCTCGGCGCACCCGGCGACGGGCGCAGTTGGGATGAAGGCGGCGACCCTTCGCGCCGCATGTTGCGCGGCGGCTGCTGGCTGTACAGCCCGCGCTATCTGCGCAGCGCGGCGCGCAATGTCTGCTGGATCGAAGGGCGCAATGACATCGTTGGCTTTCGCGTGCTGCGCGAACTGGATGAGCAGGAACTGGCGGCAGACCAGCTCGGCGCCGGCGTGAGCTTGCTGTAACACCGCTGGCGCACGCCGCACAATCTGATTTTTCCGCCATGCCGCGCCAGCCACGGCGACAGCGCCACGCGGCTGGCCGCACCGCATGCCTGAGCGGGCCGGCTTGCCCCTCTAAATTTTCTGTTGACAACTATGCACATGCTTGGAATACTCATGCGCCATAACAAAAACAAGCCATACCCCGCTTTATCAAAAACACTACAGGGATGCACAATTATGCAAATCAAGAAAATCATCGCAGCACTCGCACTCGCTTCCGCTTCTGCTTCCGCTTTCGCCTTCCCGATCGCCATCCCCGGCACGGAAGGGTTGAAAGTGTTCGCCACCGGCAACGGCCCGGTCATCGCCAAATATGAAGGCAATTCGGCTGGCTACAGCAACGACCTGTTCCTGGGCAGCCTGTTCATTTTCAACAACCACGCCAGCCCGGTCGGCTCCACCGTGAACCTGGGTTCTTTCACGCCGGGCACGGAATTGGTGTTCCGCCTGCATGTGAATAACACCGGCGACGATTTCTACACCGGCGACGCGAGCCGCAATATCGACAACCTGTTCCATGCCCGCGTGCAAGCCAACTGGCAGCCGGGCGTAACCCTGGTCAGCTTTGAAGACCTGCGCGGCACGCCGGAAGGCGCGAACGGCTTCAATGATCTGTCGTTCTCCTTCACCAACACCAATGTGACCCCGATCCCGGAAGCGGAAACCTGGGCCATGATGCTGGGCGGTCTGAGCGTGCTGGGCGCCATGGCGCGCCGCCGCAAAGCCAAGTAATACCGGCTTTGGCAAGATGAAAAAAACGGGAACCGCTTGGTTCCCGTTTTTTTGCCGCCTGCGACTTGCATCAAACAGCGTCCAGGCTCAGGCCCCAAACGCCAGCGCTCCCGCCAGACTGAACATCACCCCGCCGCTGGCCCCGTCTATCCATTTCCAGGCCACCGGCTTGGCAAACCATGGCGCCAGTTTGCGGGCGCCGAAACCGATAGCGCAAAACCATACGGTGGAGGCGCAAATTGCGCCCAGCGCAAAAGAAAAACGGTCTGGCGCATCGCTGCCCACCGCGCCCAGCAAGACCACCGTATCCAAATACACATGCGGATTCAGCCAGGACAGCGCGAGCACGCTGAATAAAGCCTGGCGCGCGCTTTGCACCGCAGGGCCGCTGGCGGCATCCAAATGATGCGCGCTGAATGCTGCGCGCAGGCTGCGCACCCCATACCACAGTAAAAAGGCGACCCCGCCCCATTTCGCCGCCGCCATCAAGAGCGGCGCATGCTGCAACATCGCGCCCAGTCCGCCCACGCCGGCGCTGATCAACAGCGCATCGGTCAGAATGCAGACCAGCACCGTCACCCCCACATGCCGTCCCAGCAAACCGGTCTTGATCACATGCGCATTTTGCGCCCCAATCGCCATGATCAAACCGCTGCCCAGGCCCAAACCCTGCCAAAAACTGATATTGCTCAACATCGCCCGCTCCTTGCAAAAACCGCCGCTGTGCGCGGCCTGATGCAATGCATTCTGCCTGCCGGAGAGAAATTGATGAAGTAAAATTAAATTAATTCAACTCACATTAAGAAAAATTAATGTTCGATTCCCGTAAAACTGAAGCCCTGCTGGCGGTGTTCGATACCGGCTCGTTTGAAATGGCGGCGCGCGAATTGCACCTCACCCCATCCGCCGTCTCGCAGCGCATCAGCGCGCTGGAGCAGGAATTGGGCGCGCCCCTGGTCTTGCGCGGCAAACCCTGCCGCCCCAGCGCCACCGGGCAGCGCGTGTTGCGCTATTTGCGCCAGCATCAAATGCTGGAAGCCGAGTTGCGCACAGAATTATTCCCGGCGGCAGAGCAGCCGACCCGCATCGCGCTGGCGCTGAATAATGACACCCTGGCGACCTGGCTGCTGCCGGCCCTGGCCGGTTTTTTACAGCGCGAAGCGATTTTGCTCGATATCTTGCTGGATGATCAGGAGCACACTTTCAAAGCCTTGGAGCAAGGGCTGGCCCTGGCCGGGGTGGCGGCGCGCGCGCAAGCCATGCGCGGCGGCATGGTGCAGCCGCTGGGACGCATGCGCTACCACTTGCTGGCCACTCCCGAATTCGCGGCGCGCTGGTTTGGCGCCGGCTTGCAACGTCAGGCATTACGCCAAGCGCCGTTGCTATCGTTTGACCGCAAAGACATGCTGCAAGCCGATTTTCTGCAACAGCATTTCGGCTTGGGGCAGGGCAGTTATCCGGTGCATTTCATCCCCGCATCCTCGGCCTATTTCCAAGCGCTGCGCTTAGGGCTGGGCTATGGCTTGATTCCGGAATTGCAATCCGGCCCGCTGCAGGAAAGCGGCTTGATTGATCTGGCGCCGGATAAAACGGTGGATGTGATGCTGTACTGGCATGCCTGGAAATTGCAATCGCCGCGCCTGCAAAATCTGGGCAATGCGATCTTGGACGCGGCGCGCCGCGTCTTGCTGCCGCCGCTTGCGCAAACTGAAGAATGATGCCGGGTTTACAGCGCGCTGACCTGGCGTCGTTGCAGTAAATGCGCCGCATGCAAGGCGTCGGCGCGCTGCTGGGTGACTTCATCATGGCGCGCCGCCAGCGCCGCCGCCAGCAATTGCGCGCTTTGCGCGGCGTCTGCGGTGCGTCCCTGTTGCAGATACGCTTGCTGCAAGGCGGCCAATAATTCCGGCGGCGCATGGCTTTGCCCGGCTTGGCGTGAGATGGCCAGGGCCTGTTCCAGACAATGCAAAGCCTGGCCGGCATCGTGTAATAAGGCTAAGCTGGTTTGCGCTTGCAATTGCCACGCCGCAATCTGATCCAATACGCGCCCTTGCGGGGCCGAGGTGGCGCGCAAAATGCAGGCATGCGCCGCTTCCAGTTCTTGCAACATCAGCTGCGCACGCGCCTGGCAGCACAGCGCATCATATAAAAGTTGCGGCGCGCCCAATTGCTTGGCGCTCTGCTCCAGTTCCTGCGCTGCGGCAAGCGCAGTCGCGGCATCGTTTAAGGCCAGGCAATTGCGGCACCAGGCGCCCAGGGTGATCGCATAGTTATAGGAAGATTTCAGCGCAGATTGCAACTGCAGTCCTTCTTGCAGCAAGGGGCGGGCTTGCGCATGTCTTTGCAAGCCGGACAGCACTTCGGCATTGCGCATCAGCGCCGCGCCCAGGGTTTCCGGCCAGGCATTGGGACGGGCCAGCGTCAGAGCGCGGCTGCTGGCGGCCAGCGCCTCCGGATAAGCTTGTAAATGCAGATAGGCATAAGATTGATTGCCGGCGGCGATAATCGCGCGCTGCAGCTGGCCGCTGGCCAGGCTGGCTTGATGCGCCGACTCCCACCACACAATCGCCTGCGGCAGCTGACCTTCCATTTCCGTCAAAATGCCCCAGAAAAACGCGACTCCGGATTGCAGACCCGGATGCAGACCGTCAATGCTGGCCGGCATGCGCAAACGCCAGATCTGGCGCGCCGCCTTGACATCCGCATATACATCGGCAATCGCCATATTGATTTCGGCAAACCGTTTGCGCAAAGGGTCCTGGGCATGTGCGGCGGCATCCGCAAACACCTGTTGCCGCGCCAGCGGGCGGCCGATGCTGCGATACAGATGCGCCAGCAAGAGATAGGCGTCGCATACGCCGTCATTGTCGCGCAGTGCTTGAAAGCCGGCCAGCGCTGCTTGCGCCGCTGCTTGCCCGGCGGCGGTATCGCCATGCAAAACCGCCAACTCGCCCTCAACCAGTAATAGGCGGGCGTGTGCGCAAGGCTGGGTGGCTTCCCCGCATTCACGCAAGCCGGCGCGCGCCTGATGCGCCAGGCTTTGCGCTTCGCTGCAGTTGCGCTGGCGCAGATGCCAGGCCAATTCAATTTGCCGCAAAAGCGCAGGCAAACCTTGCGCCGCCGCCAAGGCTTGGCGGCATGCCAGGATTTCATCTTCGAGCGCCAAAAAAAGCATGGCTCTTTCTCCGTATTGCGTGCGCAGCGCTAAATATTACTGTAAATCTGTCGATCAGCCCCGGCATTTATCGCGCGCCGGCGCCGGCTTACAGGCTGGCGGCGCTCTGAGGCAGCGGCAAATACAGTTGGAAACAACTGCCGGCCCCGGGGCTGGAGCGCACATTCAAACGCCCGCCATGTTTTTCAATAATCCCGAATGCAATCGACAAGCCCAGACCGCTGCCTTTGCCAACCTGTTTGGTGGTGAAAAACGGCTCCAGAATGCGCGCCCGCACCGTCTCGTCCATGCCGCAGCCATTATCCTCCACTTCTGCAAGTAATTCTGTCCCTTGTTGCCGCAAACGTAATTGCACCAGACCCGGCGCGCCGGGCCAGCGCGACTTTTAAATATTTCCCGTTCGGGCTTAACATTAAGAGGCTGAACAGATCCGCCTGCACCAGCGGAAACACATGTTCTTCAATACAGGCGTGAATGCGCGGTAAATCCAGCAGCGCGGTCATTTCCTGCCCGATCACCGCCAGATGTTCCAGCACGTCATTGGCGATTTGCTGGGCTTGCGCCTGCGCCGCCTGCGTGGCCAGGCTAAGCGCAGCATCTGTCCCTCTTCATCGACCAGCAGCAGGCCGAAGAAATTCGCATGCACCAGAGAAAATAAATGTTCTTCAATGCAGGCGAACACGCGCGGCAGTTCCAGCATGGCGGTCAGCTCCTGGCCGATTGCCGCCAGCTGCGCCATGATCTCGCCGCTTAAACCGTATGCCGGACTTGAACCTTGTGCGGGTCCAGATCATCCGGTTTGATGCGTTTGAAAATAGCCATGTTCAAACTCGATGTTGGTATGGGTTGGGCGCATAGCCAGTATTGATGAAAAAGACAGCTTCGTCAAACTGGAATGCGGTTATTTTTGTTGCTTGACGGTGGCGCGCCAGTGTCGCCATACGCGCCTGTTTTGTTGATGCTGTGTGCCGCTGGCTTGTGGCGCAGGGATGAGCGGGGAGGGGCGTTGCGGGGTTTTCTGTCTCAATAGTGCGCCGCCCGGGGAGGGCGGCAGCCGGATGCTGCGTCTTGTGTCGGCTTTACCCCGCTTGGCGCCGGCGCAGCAGATGCGCGCCGCCCCACAGCGCCAGCATGGGCAGCCAAATCCACAGGAATTCCGAGTACAGCGTCTGCACTCCGCGCCAGGACAGAAAACCGCGCCCGATTGGCGAGACTTCAATCGGCGTGACAGGCCAGAATAAACGTTCATGCAGCGCCGGCCACAGCAGCGCCACGCCTTCGCCGCCATTTGTGGCCATATCCAGCAAGCCATGCGAAGCCGCCGCCAGCGCGATAAATCCACCCCACAGCCAGGGGCGCTGCACTTGCTTCCAATACGCCGCACAGCAGCACAGCAAACCCAGCAGGGCGGCGAAGGCGAGCGAGTGGCTGGCGCCGCGATGGCCGAATTGATCGGTGTATGCGATGCCGAATTTGAACGCCAGCACATCCGCATCCGGCAAGATGGCGACTGCCATGCCGAGCATGGCGAGCGGGCGCGGAATCCATTTTTCGGTGGCGATCAAGGCCGCGAACATGGGTACGGCGGCGTGGCTGAAGATAGTGGGCATGGTTTAATTAAGCTTGGTTTGCATCCAGCTGGCGCTGTTCCAGATGAATGTTGCAGCTTGTGCAGCGTCGTTTGGCAATTTTACAGTGGTGCGGGCGCGCGCCTGATCGGGCGGCGTCGGATTTTTTGGGCATTGCAACAGGGCGCAATCTTTGGCGGAAGGCGGGGCCTCAGTCCCAAGAGCTAAACTGCTCAGCACCACAATGCGGGCTGCCGACACTTCAGATAAATTGAAGGCTTGCTGATGCGCCCAGCGCCCTGTATTTGCTTCTCTATCCAAAATCGGGATGAACAGCCAATCCGGTTGCCAGTCGGCGATTAAACTGGTCAAAAATTCCAGCTTGCAATCCTGGCAGATTAAAACCAGGCAACGGCCAAAGCCATCCAGATCGGCGATGGTGATCGCATCGCCGCCCGCATTGTGCTCATAGTGACCGTCTGAGGCCGCCAGCCAGATTTTGCGCTGTCGCCATAGGACTTTGCCGCGATGGTTTAAAACACGGGTTTCATTCCAATGCAAACCCTGCGCGTTTGGGGTTTCGCTATGACCGGAGCCAGCCACCAGCAGGCGCAACGGGGCCGGCGCGGCGCTGAGTTTGTTCTGTAAATCTTGCGCATGCGCCGCACTGACCAGTAATTCCGGCGCCATCGCCAAGTCGAGTTTTGCATGGCTGCGCAAGCCTTCTTGCAAGCCTTGCCAAATCAATTCCGCTGCATGCAGATGGGGGGCGAGGCGGTAATCCATGCTGGGCATCTCACCGATGGCGCCGGGCGTTTGCACTAAATCGCCAGCTTGGCGCGCCAGGGGCATCAAACACAGCACCGGCTGGGGGCTGATATCGAATACCCCGCTATCATTCATGCCATAACAGCATTGTTGCGTGGCAATCTTACGTTTTTGAAATGTATAAACACGCTCAGCCAGGCTCAGATGCGCAAAGCAGGCAGCGGAATCCACTGCGCAGGCATGTTCTTGCAAGCGGCTGTTTTTCAGCAATGGGCCGCGCGCAATCAAGCGATGTGCTTGGCTTTCTGCGTAGAAGCCGTGGTTTTCGCGTTGTTGTTTCATTTCTTTTAGCCAGGGCGCCAAGCTGCTGCGGCTGCGCCCGGCTTTGGTCATTGCATAGCGTGGATGAATGGCGGCGAATTGCGCATCCAATTCCAACAAAACTTCCCATAATGCTTTATCGCGCGCCTGCGCATCCGGCAAGGCTTGAATCCCCTGCCATGTCTTGTCCAGCATTTCAAGGGCTTGCGCGCTGTTGGCGTTTTTCAACTGGAGTTGCAGGCGATCCCGCCAGCCGCAGCAGCGCGTTTGCGCCGCCAGTTGCACGTCCGAACCGTGCTGGAAAAAACGCGCAAACAGTTGCAAGATGCATTGCGCAAGCAGGGGCTGGCTCATGCGCTGGCTTCCGGGGAAATGGGCGGGATGCTTAAGATAGCAGAAAGTTTTTGGCTTAGGGAGGTGTGGCCAAGGGTGAGTGCGATTTTTTGTAGTTTTTGAAAGCTTTCTATGCTATGTGAAACAGAGCGTTTGATATCCTCTTTTGATAGGATTTGAAAAAATGAGTCAAAATGATCAAGCCATTTGTTTGTCTCTTCAATATTGATGGTGTTTAATAAGTCTAAAAAGCCAACAAGAGATTGAAGGTTTTTAATTGCATATTCGGTTATTGAAAATATATTGCCCAATCCGGAGATGTGAGCTGCCTCATGGTAATTTTCTGAAAATTCCACTATCAATGCTTCATTATTTTCCTCTAATAATAAATCTAGGCATCGACTAAAGCTGTCGTCGGCGAAAAATAAAAGATGGTGTGGCGCTTTTATTGATGCAATAACTTTAATTTTTTCAAATGGGCTAATTTTTGTTAAGGAGAATATTTGTGTTAATAAATTCCATTGCTCAAAAATTGCTTCCTCGTCTGCTATGTGCAATTTTTTAATGGCTAATTTAATTATGGTTAATGCGGAAAATTCATTAATGTCTTTTTCTTTGATGAAATTTCTGGTTGCGGTGAATTGGATGGCGAAAATCCAATTACTGCTGTACATGGAGGGAAATTCCCTATTGCTAAGTTTTTCACAAAGTGAATTTAATAGAATTTCAGATGAAGGGTGTTTTTTAATAATTTCCAATGCGTAGAGCAATGAAAGGCAGGAGTATAAAATTGAATCACTTTCTTCTTTTATGCATTCTTTGATTGCACTGAAAATAATTTCTGCCGTACTGTCATTGTAAGAGAATTTGGAAATTTCCGAAAATGTTTGCCACCAAACTTCCGGAGCCTTTTTAACCAGCTCGCGGGCATGGTGAAGGATTTGGTATAACGCCTTCTCTTTAAAATGTGCATCACACCTGGATAGAAACTGGTCAGAAGGAATTTCTTTAATTGCTTTGCTCAAGGCTAGTAAGTATTCTGGGTTAATAAAATCGCTATTATCTTCATCGCAAGCGCTGAAGCTTAAATGTCTTAATTCTCGAATGGAGCGGCTGGTATTTTCCTTTTCCAGGTTTTTTAGATGTTCAATATCAACAAACTTTGCTTTGGCTCTGAGCTGAATTTGCTGCAAGGATTCGCGTGAAAATTCCGGCATCGCCAATGTCTTGTCCAGCAAGACCTGTGACAGCAAATGGTAGCGCAAGCTAAGCGAATCAAATTTGCAATCATCCACTTCCAGCAGCGCCAGGCTTTCCATGCAGGGCAGATGCAAAAATTCCGGTAAAGCATGGCTGCGCATTTGCTGCTGAATTTCCTCGCGGGATATATCCAGCTTGCGGAAAAACTGTGTTTCTGCAATTGCGCGTGCATTGCTGTATTGATCGCTCTCCACTGGCGGGGTGCGCATGGGCAGCAAGAAAAGTTTTGCTTGCGGCAGTTGTTGGCGGATTTGCTGCCCAACTTGCGCGATGCCCTCGATATTTTGCCGATTGTAAATAAAACAGAGTGCGACTTGATCCGGCAATTGCATGGTGCAGACCCCGGCGGCATCGGCCAGGCCGGTGCGGCTGTCGATTAAAATCTCATCATATTGATTGCGCGCCCAAGCTTGCAATTCCTGCAGTAAAAAACCGCCGGCATGTAAATCAAAAAAATCCTGCCAGGAAAATGCGGCTAATTTTTCCGCAAATGAGCGTCCTTGCGCATCTTGCGGCGCGCCCGCGCTGATTAAATCCAAACGGCCGGACATGCCAAGCAGACTTTTTGCATCATCATCAATCAGACTTTGCACGCAACTCGAAAAAATCGAGCCATCTTTGATTTGCTGGGCATATGCATCAAATTGATCCGCATGCTGTGTAAAATTTTCACTCCAGCCATGCAATACATCCAGCACGCCCGGCCTGTGTTGCATCTCTTTCCGGGTGGCCTGGCCATGCAGAAATTGGAAGTAACGGCCCAGGCCGGGCGCTTCCAAATCCCAGTCCATTAACAGCACTTTTTTGCCATTCATGGCGGCGATAAAGGCCAGATTGGTCAGCGCCATGGTGCGTCCGACGCCGCCTTTGTAGGAATAAAAACTGGTGATTTTGCCTGCTTGCGTCATGCTGGCGTCTTTTCGATGAAATTGGGCATGCGTTGGAATTGCGCTAATGTGGCCTGGCTGTATTGCGCACGCAAGGCTTCATGTGCAGCTTGTGGCCCCGGGTTGGCTTCCTGCCACAACTCCAGCGCCAGCGGCGTCATGCTGTTGATCACTTCTTTGCCGATGCGCTGAAAGCTGCATACCCCGGCTTCGCGCAAGTCGCGCAATTTCCGGCTGACGGTTTCCGGCTCATGACCGCTGCAATCTTTTAACTCGGCATTGCTTTTCCCGCCGCTGGCCATGGCTTGCAGATAAACTTGATTATGCGGCGCCTGCAGCGCATCAAGAAAGCTTTGATCGGCGCGCGCCGCCAAACCTTGCGCCGCGATGTGGCAGGCGAAATCGACCCGCGCTAAATTCCACGCCGCGCGCAATGCCGGGCTGGCTTCCGGATCAGCTGCAGTGCGCGCTTCCAGCGGGGCGCGCTGATACATGGCAGAGTACAGATGCGCCAAAGCCGGCGCCAGTGTTTCCAAATCGCTGCGTTTATTCGAGCAAAGGGCATGATCAAGCTCAGAAGCAAGCAAATTCACATCCCCATTCCCCAGCTCGGCGTTCTGCAGGGAGTCGGCAAGTGTGTACAGAATGGGCCAGTTATCCTTGCTCATGTGTACCTCTTTGAAAAGTCAATTGGTGATCAAGTGTTTTCACGCCACCTGGGTGGTTTTGCGGCGTTAAGTAAGATATAGCTCAACTATGCTTTGCAGTGTAGCTGATTTAAGCAAAGAATGCTTGATGTTCACTTGACTTAATTTTTGCCAGGGGATGTGGTTGTCAGTGTTGTGAAACTTGGCGCGCGCGAAAAAGCCGCAGACTCAGCTGCGGCTTTTCCCCATCATGCCAGCGGCTTATCCGCGTGCAGTGATCTGCCCGTTTTCCACCCGCACCGCGTCGCCGGCGCGCCAGGCGGGTTCGCTTTGAAACGGGATCGTGCGCACACTGCCGTCTTCCATCTTCACTTTCACATTCCAGGTGGTGTTGCTGCGGGTTTTCTTTTCGATTTCATTGCCGGCCAAACCGCCGCCAATCGCGCCGGCCACAGTGGCGATTTTTTTGCCATTGCCGCCGCCCACCTGATTCCCCAGCACCCCGCCCAGGACGGCGCCGGCGACTGCGCCCACGCCGCTGGTTTTTTCGATTTCATGCGTCACCGGGCTGATGCTTTGCACCGTGCCGCAGGAGTGGCAGATCTCCGCCTTGGTGATTTTGCCTTCGCTGTGCGAGGCGGTTTTCGGCTGATGCGCGCTGCTCTGGGTTTTACGCATTTGCGGCGGCACAATGCCGCTATTGTGTGCGGCGGAAGAGCCGGATGGCGCGGTTTGCGGGCTTGGCGTGGCCGCCGGCGCCAGGCTGGCGGGTGTGACGCTGGCAGCGGCGCTATGTTGGGCGAATTGGGAATTGACGGTATGCGGGTTGGGGCTGCTGTTGGAGCTGGGCAGAATGCCGGTGATGGCGGCGGCGCCGAGCAGAGAAACCAGGATCACGCTGGCGGCGGCAGCGGCGTGCAGCGGGTGCAGGCGGGAAGTCATATTTTGTCTCCTTGTGTGGTGTTGGTGATGGCGGCTTAACGGCGGCCCGGCAGCCAGCGCCTACGCAAGGAATGTGTCAGTGGCAAGGAATTGTAAAAATGGCATGTGTGATGGGTTTTCCTGTTCAGGTCAGCCGGGGAGTTGTCTGGATTGATTTGCCCCATGCGGTGTTTGGTGTGCGTCTGGCATAAAATTTGACGCGGTTGCTGGATTGCGCCCGCGCGGCAGGCAGAATCAGCGTATATGGCCAGCAGCGTCTGGCGCTATGCCACCGTTGCTGTCAGCGATAGGCAGGAAAAATGACATATGCTGTTCAATATTCCGCCGCAAGCAGCGCGGCTACAACCTTCAGCGCAAACAGGAGACGCGCATGCATCCGCTGGATATCCCGGTTTGGTCGGCCTTGAACACTTATCTGGCGCCGCTGGCAAGCGGCAACGACCGGGCGCTGCGCTTTGCGCCGCAAATCAATCTGTTCGCCGCCTGTCGCAGTGACAGTCCGGCCGATTTGCAAGCCTTGGCGGATTTGTTTGCGCCGGGCGAAACCATGCTCACGCTGCAAGCGCATCAGATGCCGCCAGTGCCCGGCATGGTCTTGCAAAGGGCCGGCCAGTGCGTGCAAATGCTGGCGCAGGATGTGCCTCAGGTGGATTCGTCTTTGCCGATGTACGCCTTGGGCGCGGCGGATGCGGCGGATATGCTGGCGCTGGCGGAATTGACGGAACCGGGGCCGTTTTTGCCGCAAACCTGGCGCATCGGCCAGTTTTATGGCGTGCGCCTGGATGGCCGGCTGGCGGCGATGGCTGGCATGCGGCATCATTTTCCCGGCTATTGCGAAGTCTCCGGCGTGTGCGTGCACCCGGACTTGCGTGGTCAGGGGCTGGCGCGCATGCTTTCGGCCAAGGTGGCGGCGCAAATCCTGGCGCGCGGCGAGCAGCCTTTTTTGCACGCCTGGGAGGACAATCAGGCGGCGCAAGCGCTGTATCACAGCCTCGGCTTTCATATACGCGGCAAAATGTGGGCCAGCGCTTTGCGCAAGGCGGATTGAAGCGGCTGGATCGGCGCGCGTAAGCAGGGCCGCCAAGTTATAATCCCACCTCAGCCGCCATTGGCGCGGCTTTTCTTCGCAGGGCCGCATATGTTCAGTTATCGTCACGCATTTCACGCCGGCAATCATGCCGATGTGCTCAAACACATGGTGTTGCAGCAAATCATCGGCTATATGATCCAAAAGCCGGCCCCGCTGACCTATATCGACACCCACGCCGGCGCCGGCATGTATCAACTGGATGGCGAACACGCCATGCGCAGCGGTGAGGCGAATTCCGGCGTGGCGCGCCTGTTTGCATTGCGCCGCGAGGGCCAGACCCTGCCGCCGATGTTGAATGAATATCTGGATCTGGTGCAAAGCATGAACCCGCCGGCGCGCCTGCGCTACTATCCCGGTTCGCCATTCTGGGCCGACCGCCTGCTGCGCGATGAAGATCGCTTGCGCCTGTTTGAATTGCACAATACCGATATCAAATTGCTGCTCGAAAATATGCAAAAAGCGCAGCAACATGCGCGCGCCCAGGGTGTGCACAGCCGTGGCAAACGCGTCATGGTGCATCAGGAAAACGGCTTTGACGGCGTCAAGGGACTCGTGCCGCCGCCTTCGCGCCGCGCACTGGTTTTAATCGATCCGCCATATGAAGATAAGCAGGATTACCGCTATTTGATGCGTTGCCTGCAAGAATGCGTGAAACGCTTTGCCGGCGGCACTTACGCCATCTGGTTCCCGCTCTTGCAGCGGCAGGAATCGCGCCAATTGGCCGCCAAAATGCAGCAATTGCCCGGCACGGAATGGTTATATGTCAGCTTGAACGTGGCCGCCCCGCGCGCAGACGGCAATGGTTTGACCGGCAGCGCCATGTTTATCATCAATCCCCCCTGGACCCTGGAAGCGGCTTTGCGCGCGCAAATGCCAGAGATCACGCGCTTGCTGGCGCAAGATGCCGGGGCCAGCTTTGAATTGCGCTCCGGCGTTGGCGCTTTTGCCGGCAAACGTCCGCCAGAAGATGAAGAAGTGCAGACAGCGCAGCCGCGCAGCGCTGCGCCGCTCAGACCGCGCCTGGCTGGCGGCGTGAAAGCGCAAGGCCCGCTTTCGCCCACTCTGCGCCGCGTGCGGCAAGCCCTGGGCGAAGGTGATAAGACGGAGCGCAAAACCGGGCCGCAACGCGGCTCCTTGCGTCAAACGGAAGACGCACAGAAGCGGCGGCGCGTTGCAGGCGGCCCGATGCCGGCAAAAGCGCCGGGGCGGGGGCCGCGCAAAGCATGATCCGGGCTTGAAGTGGAAAATCCTGCACAGGTTTTCCAGCTTCATGCTATCGTGTCCATACGGCAACTTTTGTACAGTGTTTGACTCCCCGGTGCGTCATGAATGAGCAAGCAATACAAGATCAGGTGCAGGGCATTACGCCATTGAAAAATTTTTTCCTTGGCCGGCAGCCGATTTTTGACCGTGGGCAAAACCTGTTTGCCTATGAGCTGCTGTTCCGGCGCAGCCAAAGCGCGCAAGCGGACATAAGCGATGATTTGTCCGCCACCGCCACCGTGATTTCCCATGCCGCCGAACTGGGCATGGAAAAAGTGGTGGGCGATGCGCTGGGTTTGATCAATGCTGACGCCGCCGTGCTGCAATCGGAATTCATCCGTATTTTGCCGCGCCAGAAAATTATTCTGGAAATCCTCGAATCGGTGCAAGCCGATGCGGCACTGCTGCAGCAGCTGGCCTTGTTGGGCCGCGCCGGTTTCCGTTTTGCGCTGGACGATGTGGTCAGCATCACACCCTGTGTGCAACAAATGCTGCCGCACGCCACCCTGGTCAAGCTCGACGTTTCACAAATCCCGCCTGAGCAACTCGCGCCCCTGGTGAACCAATTGCACGCCGCCGGCAAGCTGCTGGTGGCGGAAAAAGTGGAGCAGCTGGAACAATACGAGCGTTGCCATGCGCTGGGCTTTGATTATTTCCAAGGGTATTACTTCGCCCGTCCGGCGCTGCTGAGCGGGCGCAAACTGGCGCCTTCAGCACGCGCAGTGCTGGAGATTTTGAATTTGCTGAATGCGAATGCGGAAAACGCTGAAATTGAGCAAGCTATTAAACAGCATGTCAGCCTCGGCTTGCACCTGCTGCGCCTGGCCAATACGGCGGCATTTGGCTGTCAGATGCGCATTTCCTCCTTGTCGCAAGCGCTGATGTTAATGGGGCGGCGACAGTTGCAGCGCTGGTTGCAAGTGTTGCTGTATGCGCAATGCGGGCGCGATGGCTGTGGCAATCAACCTTTGCTGCGCCTGGCTTCCACGCGCGGCAAATTAATGGAATTGATGGTGCGCAAGATCTGGCCGCATGAAAGAGTGCTGGCCGATACCGCCTTCACTGTTGGCATCATGTCATTGATGGACGTGCTGTTTGGCGTGGCGATGGATGAAATTTTGACGCAGATGCGGGTGGTTGATGAGGTCGCCAGCGCGCTTTTATCGCGCCAGGGTGTTTTGGGTGAAATGCTGACCTTGACTGAATCTATAGAACATATAGAAGATGCGGTGCAGCAAGTCAGCACCGTGCTGTCTCATTTGCATTTAAGCGAAGAAGACTTTTATTTGCTGGAGTTGGATGCTTTTGACTGGGCGGACAGGCTATCCGCCCAAGCTTGAATCCGGGACGCATAAAGCGATAGACAGATCGGGCATGCAGGTTCAGAATCGCTGCATACGTCAGTCGCAACGCATCATCCGCTTTTTGTTATGCTGTCGTCTGCACGGCGTAAGGAAGCCGGGTTTTATTGACGCATCTGTGAGTGCAGCTTGAGCTGCTTTTGTCAGGTATGGAAAAATGATGAGCTCGATCCCTGATAGCGCCGCAGTGGCGGCGAAAGAATATTTTCTGGCGCGGCAGCCGATTTTGAACCGGGAACAGGGTTTGTCTGCCTATGAGCTGCTGTTTCGCAGCGCAGCCGGAGCCAGC
This sequence comes from Massilia sp. W12, assembly GCF_037300705.1. Taxonomy (NCBI): domain Bacteria; kingdom Pseudomonadati; phylum Pseudomonadota; class Betaproteobacteria; order Burkholderiales; family Oxalobacteraceae; genus Massilia; species Massilia sp. W12. The sequence continues at coordinate 642,413 of NZ_CP147776.1, forward strand.
GCTTCCGGCGTCACCGATGATCTGACCGCCACCGCCTCCCTGATCGCGCATGCTTCCGACCTTGGCATGGAACAGGTGGTGGGCGACAAACTCGGTTTTGTAAATGTTGATGCAGCCGTGCTGATGAGCGACTTTGTGCAGTTTTTACCGCGCAATAAAGTCGTGCTGGAAATTCTGGAGACAGTCAAAGCCACCCCGGAAATACTGGCGCGCGTGATGGAATTGCAAAAAGCCGGTTTTCATTTCGCCCTGGATGACGTGATTGCGGATAACGAAGACGTGCAAAAATTTCTGCCTTTGGTGGAAATCGTCAAAATCGACATCATGGGTATGGAGGCTGGCGCCCTGGCCAAACTGGCGCGCATGCTGCCCGGCAAGCGTCTGCTGGCGGAAAAAGTCGAAACCCAGGCTGAGTTTGAACGCTGTCTGGCGCTCGGTTTTGAATTCTTCCAGGGTTATTATTTCGCCCGTCCGGTGATTTTGAGCGGCAAAAAAATCGCACCTTCCGAATTATCGATTTTGCATTTGATGGGCTTGCTCAATTCCGATGCTGAAAATCATGAAATCGAAGTCAGCATCAAGCAGGATGTCACACTTGGCATCAATTTGCTCAAGCTGGTAAACACCCCCGCGATTGGCGCTAAAACCCGCATCGATTCGATTGCCCAGGCCCTGATGATTCTTGGCCGGCGCCAATTGCAGCGCTGGCTGCAGATTTTGCTGTACGCCAAGCCGGGCAAGGGCAGCCATGGCGCCACCCCTTTGCTGCAACTGGCCACCACGCGCGGCAAACTGCTCGAATTGCTGGCGCAAAAATGCCATCCGCAAAAAAGAAATATGGCCGATACCGCGTTTACAGTCGGCATCATGTCCCTCATGGATGCGCTGTTCAATTTACCCATGACTGAAATTCTGACCCAGGTTTCGGTGGCGGATGAGGTCGAAGATGCGCTGCTCAAACGCGGCGGCTTTTATGGCGAGTTGTTGAAATTGGCGGAAGCGATAGAACACCTTGACCAATCCCTTGACCGCCTTTTGCCCTCGCTCGATGAATTGGATTTGAGCGCGGAAGACTTGAATGAGTTGCAGCTGGAAGCCTTCGATTGGGTCAACAAAATCGCGCAGCAGGTGTGAGCACGCCGCATGCCGCAATACACATCCGAACAAGTGGCGCAATTTGCGCCGGACGCCGCCAGCGCGCAAGCCGGACGGGGCTTGGCGCGGCCTGATAAGTGGCAAAGTCTGCAGCGTAACGGCGCGATGCTGTGGGGCTTATGCAAAGGCAGCGGCAAAGAACCATACCGCACGCAATGTGACTTAAGCGCTCCGGCGTGGCGCTGTACCTGTCCCTCGCGTAAATTTCCCTGCAAACATGGGCTCGCCCTGTTGTTCATGTTCGCTGCGCAGGAAAGCGTTTTTAGCGAAGCGGCCTTGCCGGATTGGGTGCAAGCCTGGCAAGACGCGCGCGCACAGCGCAGCGCCGCCAAACAACAGCAGAGCACAAGCGTCGCGGAGCAGGCGCAGGCAGCCGCGCGCGCGGCGCAACGTGCGCAACAGCGCAATCAAGAGGTGGATGCCGGCTTGCAGGAATTTTCACGCTGGCTGCAAGACCTGATGCGGAATGGTTTGATCGTCGCCCGCAGCCAACCTTATGCCTATTGGGATCAGGCGGCGGCGCGCCTGGTGGACGCCAAAGCCGGCGCGCTGGCGCGCCGCGTGCGCAGCCTGCCGCGCGCGTTTGCCGGCGATGATTGGCAGCAGCGCGCCTTGTTTGAACTCGGCCTCTTGCAACTCATCATTCAAGCCTGGGGACAGTCAGCTGATTTGCCGCCGGCTTTGCAAGAAGATGTGCGCGGCGCGCTGGGCTGGAGTCAGGAGCAGGCGCGCCTGCAACAGCAGCAAGGCGTGGCCGGGCGTTGGCTGGCGTTGGGCTGGCGTGTGGTGGAAGAAGATGATCTGGCGCAGCGGCGTTGCTGGTTGCATGATCTGGACAGCGGACGTATGGCGCTGTTGCTGGATTTCAGCCCGCTGCGTATGCCATTCGCCAGTGCGGCCCCGCTGCCCGGCGTCTTGCATGAAGGCGAAATCGTGTATTACGCCTCGCATTGGCCGCAACGCGCGCTGTGGCGCGGCGCGGCGCCGGCGCCGGGACAGGCGTGGCGCGGACAGCTCACGCACGTCTTGCATGATATCGAACAATTATTGGCCGCCCACGCGCAGGCGCTGGCGCAATTGCCCTGGCTGGAACGGGCCTGCTATCTGCTAAACGATGTGTACGCCGCGCGCGCTGAATCCGGCTGGATGATTTGCGATGCGCAAGGACGCGCCTTGCCGCTGGCGTCTGCCTCCAGCGACGCCCTGTGGCGCGTGCTGGCGCTCAGTGGCGGCGCGGCGCTTTGCCTGGCCTTGGAATGGGACGGACAAAGCTTGTATCTGCTGGGGCTGGCGCACGATGCGGCCTGGCGCAGCTTAAGTCCGCTGGAGTGGTGATGAGTCTGCAGCGTTTTCAAGACGAATGGCGCGCCTTGGCGCAAGCCGCCCTGTCCGGCAGCGCACAGCGTCCGTGGCAAGTCGCCAGCAAGGAAGAGACGGCGCAATCCTGGTGCGGCTTGTTAGAGCAGATTGCGCAAAGCCCGCTCAGTATGGAGCAGCGTATGTTGCAAGCGGCTGCGCTATTGCGCTGGGTCGCCGCGTGCGCCGAGGGCGCGCCGAGTCCGCTTTTGCAATTGCCGCCCCGCGCCGGGGACGCACAAAAAGCCCCGGCCACGGCGCAACAATGCGCCTTGCTGCAGGAACTGTTCAGTCTGGAATTGCATGATTGCCTGGCGCATTGGCTGGCCGGCGCACAGGCCGCGCAAATTGCGATTCCGCCTGTCTTATTGCCGCGCATGCTGGATTGGGGGCGGCAGCACATTCCCTTGCGCCAAGCGATTGCCGCCGCACTGGATGTGCGCGGACAGTGGCTGGCGCGCTTGCATCCGGATTGGCGCTGGGCCTTGCGGGAAGAAAGCAGTGTTGCGCTGGATGCGCAAGTCTGGCTCACTGGCCGGCTGGAAGAGCGCGCCCAATATTTGCGCCAATGGCGTCAGCGCGATCCGGCGGCGGCGCGCGCAGCCCTGCAGGCAGTGTGGGGCGAAGAAAAAGCTCAGGGCCGGCAAACCTTGCTGGCGGCGCTGGAAAGCGCATTGTCGGAGCAGGACGCCGCCTGGCTGGACAGCATATTGCAAGACAAATCCAAGCCTGTGCGGCAGCAAGCTTTGCAGCTGTTGCGCTTGCTGCCGCACAGCAGCTGGCGCCGCCGTATGCGTGAACGCGCGCATGCCGCCTTGCGTCTGGAGCGCAGCAGCCCCAAGCATATACTGGGACGCATGGCGCAAGGCGTGCGCAATTTGATCGGCAGCGAGGCGGCGGCGGATTGGACCTGGCGGCTTGAGCTGCCGGCCAGCTTTACGCCGGACATGCTGCAAGACGGCATGGAGCAAAAGCCGGCGGTGGGCAAGGGCGAGCGCGCCTGGTGGCTGACGCAAATCCTGGCCGCTGTGCCGGCGCGTGACTGGTTTGCCGATGACTGTCCCTTGTTTGGCGATGACAGCGAGACCGCGCGCCAAGCCGCGTATCAAGTCTTGCTGCAATTGTGTCAGGGCCACGAATGGGAAAAATTATTGCGCCAAGCGCTGCAGGAAAACGCCAGCCTGTATCGCGAGCGCGCGCTGGCGCAAGCCTTGCTGGCCGGTAAAACGCTGATGCAATGGCGCGCCGAAACGCGCAGCGAAAGCCTGGACTTTGCCTTGCTGAAACTGTTGCCGCCGGCGCAGCTGCATGCCTTGCTGCGCCAGCATTTGGGCGAATTGTCGCAGGCGGCGCCGAACCGCATCGCGCTCATGCGCGACACTCTGTTCCCCCTGCTGGAAAGCTTGCAGCAGCAGAGCTGGGAATATGAGAGCAGCGCGGCCCTGCTGGAATTTGCCAACGCTGTCTTATTGCAGGAAAAGGAAATGCAAACCCACGCCTTGCGCCACTGGTTATGGCTGCTCGCGCCGCGTTTGGATTTGTCCGCCTTGCAGGCATGGTGGAGCGCCATGACGCCGGATGGGCGCGCCTTGCTGGGCGGTTTCGGCACCCCCTATATTCCGGACAAAATGCCGGTCTTAATCGATTTCCGCAGTCGGCTGGCGCAAGCCTTCGCCGCCGCGCTGCCTCAACCTGGAGAGCTTGCATGAGCGAAGTCTTGCGCCAGCATGGCGAACAACAATATGCCGAAGAATTGGCCGAATTGGCGCGCAGCGACCAGCGCGCCCGGCCTGCGCAATGGCGTCTGTCACCTTGGGCGGTGTGTGACTATTTGCTCGGCTGCACCCTGGAAAATGGTTTTGTGGTGCAGCCCAAATACATTGGCGCGCGCCGTCTGGTGGAAATCGCCGTCGCCACCCTGGCCACCGACCGCGCCTTGCTCTTGTATGGCGTGCCCGGCACAGCGAAAAGCTGGCTGTCTGAACATCTGGCGGCGGCCATCAGCGGCGATTCGACCCTGCTGGTGCAAGGCACTGCCGGGATTTCAGAAGAAGCGATGCGCTATGGCTGGAATTATGCGCGCCTGCTGGCGCAAGGCCCGAGTATGGAAGCGCTGGTGGAAAGTCCCTTGATGCGCGCCATGCGCCAGGGACAGTTATGCCGTGTCGAAGAATTGACCCGCATTCCGGGCGAAGTGCAAGACACCCTGATTACGGTCTTGTCGGAAAAAACCTTGCCGGTGCCGGAACTGAATCTGGAAGTGCAGGCGCGGCGCGGCTTTAATCTGATCGCCACCGCTAACAATAAAGATCGTGGCGTGAATGAATTGTCGTCCGCGCTGAAACGCCGTTTCAATACCGTGGTGCTGCCGCTGCCGGCGGATATTGACAGCGAAGTCGAGATCGTGCAGCGGCGTGTCAGCAGCCTGGCGCAGCAATTGCAGATTCCAGGCGAACTGGCGGCGCTGGAACAAATCCGCCGCGTGGTCACGATGTTCCGCGAATTGCGCGATGGCGTCACCGCAGACGGCAAAACCAAACTCAAAAGCCCCAGCGGCACATTGTCCACCGCCGAAGCGATTTCCGTGATTGGCCATGGTATGACGATGGCGGCCCATTTCGGCGACGGACTGGTGCAGGCGCAAGACCTGGCTGGCAGCGTGGTCGGGGCGATTGTCAAAGATCCGGTGCAAGACCGTCTGGTGCTGGCGGAATATCTGGAAACTGTGATCAAAGAGCGCGACGGCTGGAAAGACCTGTACCGCGCTTGCCGCGAAATGTGTTGATATGAAATCGGCTGCAGGCGCAGTACGCATCTACGGCATCCGGCATCATGGCCCGGGGTCGGCGCGCGCTTTGATGGCGGCGCTGGCGCAACAGCCGCCCGATATCTTGCTGGTCGAAGGGCCGCCCGAAGCTGATGCGCTGGTGGAATTGGCTGCGCATGCTGAGATGCAGCCGCCGGTCGCGCTTTTGCTGTATGCGGCGGAAGACAGTTCGCGCGCCGTGTTTTATCCCTTTGCCGAATTTTCACCGGAATGGCAGGCGCTGCAATACGCCAACCGCGCGGCGATTCCATTACGGTTTTTTGATTTGCCGGCGGCGGTCAATCTGGCAGCGCAGGAAGCGGCGGCCAACCCGGCGCAGCAGGACGAAGCCGGGCCGCCGCCTGCGCCAACTGATCCGCTGGATCATTATGCGCAACTGGCGGGATACCCGGATGGCGAGAGTTGGTGGGACGCGATGATCGAAAGCCGCCAGCATGCCCAAGCCTTGTTCGACACTGTGCTGGCAGCCATGCGCGACCTGCGCGAGCATGTCCCGCCTGCCAGCGGCGCGCGCGCCTTGCGTGAAGCGCGGCGCGAAGCCGCCATGCGGCAGCATATCCGCGCTGCGCAAAAAGAAGGCTTTCAGCAGATCGCCGTGGTGTGCGGCGCCTGGCATGCGCCGGCCTTGTGCGACTTGCCGCCGGCCAAACAGGATGCCGCCTTGCTCAAGGATTTGCCTAAGTGCAAAGTGATGGCGACCTGGATTCCCTGGAATTATCAGCGCTTGAGTATGGAAAGCGGTTATGGCGCCGGGATTGTGTCACCCGGCTGGTATGAATTTTTATTTGCGCAGCGCGCCAATCCGGCTGGCGAATATGCGCCGCAATTGGTGGAACGCTGGATGAGTCATGTGGCTGCGGTCTTGCGGCAGCATGATTTGCCGGCCTCCACCGCCGAAGTGATTGACGCGGTGAATCTGGCGCGCGCCTTGGCGCTGTTGCAGGAACGCAGTGAAGCCGGCTTGCAGGAGTGCAATCAGGCGGCGGCGGCGGTGTTGTGCATGGGCGCGGAAACTCCGCTGCAATGGGTGCGCCAGGAATTGATTGTCGGCCAGCGTATGGGCAGCGTGCCTTTGGCAACCCCGGCGGCGCCGATTGCGCGCGATCTGGCGGCATGCCAAAAAAGCCTGCGCTTGAAGGTCAGCGCCGATCATCAAGATCTGGAACTGGATTTACGCAAAGAAAATGATGTTGAACGCAGCCGCCTGTTGCACCGTTTGCAATTGCTGGATGTGCCCTGGGGCAAACCGGGACAGGGTGGCGGCGGGCGCGGCACCTTCCGTGAAAGCTGGCGTTTGTGCTGGGAGCCGGAATTTGCGCTGCGCGTGATTGAGGCCGGGCGCTACGGCCAAACCGTGGCCGCCGCCGCCGCTGCGCGCGCGCAGGAATTGGCGCTGGCGGCGCAGGATTTGCCAACTCTGGGCGCCTTGTTGTCGGATTTGATGCTGTGTGATTTGCAAGAGGCTTTGCCGGCCTTGCTGCAAAGTCTGGATGCGCTGGCGGCGCGCACCGCAGACCAGTCCCATTTGCTGCTGACCTTGCCGCCCTTGCTGCATGCTTTGCGTTACGGCGATGTGCGCGGCCAGCATCAACGCTGGCAGGGACAGCTTGAAGTGCTTTGCCGCAGTATGTTGGCGCGCATTGCGGTCGGCCTGTGCGGCGCTTGCCGGCATATCAATGCCGATGCCGCGCGCCAATTGCTGGGCGGGATTGTGAAAGTGCAGCAAGCGCTGGCCGTGGCGCAAAACGATGAATTTGACACTGCCTGGCGCCAGACGCTGAACAGCCTGGCGCAGGATCGCGCAGTGCAGCCCTTGCTGTGCGGGCGCGCCAACCGGCTCTTGCATGACTGCGCCGCCCTGCCGCTCGACATATTGGCGCAACGCCTCGCGCTGGCGCTCTCTGATCCGCAGCCGGAACATGGCGCAGACTGGATTGAGGGCTTGCTGGCCGACAGCGCCTTATTGCTCTTGCATGATGAAGCTTTATGGCGGATTCTGGATAACTGGCTAAGCGCTTTGGACGGCGCGCACTTCACTGCCGTTTTGCCGCTGTTGCGGCGCGCATTCGCCAATTTCGCGCCAGCGGAGTTGGCGCAAATCGGCCAGCTGGCGGCGCAGGGCGCGCGTGCGCCTGCAGCTGCGCCTCAGGTGTGGCATGCGGCGCGGGCGGATGCGCTTGTCCCCTTGGCGCGCTTGATACTGGGAGGCGCATGATGCAAAGCGGATGGGAAGAGCAGGATCTTGCGGCGCGCCGTTTGCAACGCTGGCGCCTGGTATTGGGCGGCAGCGCTGAGCAGCAGACGCCTTTAGCCGGCGATGCTTTGCAAATCGACCGCGCGCTGGGCGCTTTATATGATCAGGGCGGGCGCCGTGGCGGTCTGGGCGCATCGGCCCCGAATGTGGCGCGCTGGCTGGGCGATATCCGCAAATATTTCCCGCAACAGGTGGTGCGCGTGCTGCAGCAGGATGCGTTGCAGCGCTTGAATTTGCAATCCATGTTGTTGGAGCCGGAGTTATTGCAATCACTCACCCCGGATGTGCATCTGGCCGCCAATCTCGCAGCACTGGGACATATCATGCCGGAGCAGGTGAAGCAGACTGCGCGCCTGGTGGTGCGGCGGGTGCTGGATGATTTGGAGCGCCGTCTGAGTTTGCCGATGCAGCAGGCGGTGCGCGGCGCGCTCTCCCGCCACAGCCGCAAGCGACGTCCGCGCAGCAGTGAAATTGACTGGGCGCGCACCATTCGCGCCAATTTGCGTCATTATCTGCCGCAGCAAAAACAACTCATTTTGCAAACCCTGCACGGCTTTGGCCGGCGCCAGAGCAGCTTGCGCGATGTCGTGCTGTGCATTGACCAAAGCGGTTCGATGGCGACTTCCGTGGTGTACGCCAGCGTATTCGGTGCGGTGCTGGCGTCCTTGCGCGCGGTGCAGACGCGCATGGTCTTGTTTGACACCCAAGTGGTGGATTTGAGCGATAAGCTGCAAGATCCGGTGGATGTCTTGTTCGGCGTGCAATTGGGCGGCGGCACTGATATCAATCGCGCGCTGGCGTATTGCCAAACGCTGATCACGCGGCCACAGGAAACGGTGTTGATTTTGATTTCTGATCTGGAAGAGGGCGGCGATGCGCGGCAAATGCTGGCGCGCAGCGCGCAATTGCAAGCCGCCGGGGTGCAAATGATTGCGCTGTTGGCCTTGAATGATGAAGGCAGTCCGGCGTATTCGCAGCAGATGGCGCAGGACTATGCGGCGCTGGGCATTCCGGCTTTCGCTTGCACCCCGGATTTATTTCCGGGTTTGATGGCCGCAGCCTTGCAACGTGAAGATATCGGCCTGTGGGCCGCCCGCAATGAATTGCAAACCGCCGCCCCGGTGGCCATGCAGGGAGCATAATCATGTCCCCCACTATGCAGCCGGATTTTGGCAAAAAGTCGCAGGCCGGGTTGCGCGCAGCGATAACCCGGCGTCCGACAGTATGTATGTCACACAGGCGCGGCAGCGAGCGATAAATAAGATTGGCGGCAACCATTCCATGCCATAGCAACACTCAGGTGGAGTAATCATGATGTCCCAAAATCAGAACCCGGCCATGACCCGCTCCTGGCTTGTGATCACGCTCAGTGCGGCGGCGCTGCTGATGGTGACGATGGGAGTGCGCCAGTCCATGGGTTTGTTTGTCTCGCCTTTGAATACGGCCAGCGGCCTGGGGTTGGTCAAGATCAGTCTGGCGCTGGCGATTGGCCAATTCATGTGGGGCGCGATTCAGCCGGTGGCAGGGGCCATGGCAGACCGCAATGGCCCGGCATCGATTTTAGCGCTCGGCCTGGTGCTGTTGGCGCTGGGGTGTGCGCTGGCGCCGTTTTTGCAAACCCAATTCGGCTTGATTGTCAGTCTCGGGCTGTTGATGGCGGCGGGGGCCGGAATTGGCAGTTTTTCGATTTTGATCGGCGCTGCTTCGCAGCACTTGCCGGCAGAAAAGCGCGCCATGTCAGCCGGTATGGTGAACGCCGGCGGCTCGTTCGGCCAGTTTGTGTTTGCGCCGTTTTCGCAATTCATGATCAGCGCGTTTGGCTGGATGGCGGCTTTGTGGACGCTGGCCGGCATCGCCCTCGCCAGTCTGCCGCTGGTGCGTCCTTTGCGTGGTCAGCCCAAGGCCAAACATGCGGATGGCGGCGTCAAGCAGGCCCTGCGCGACGCCTTCCGCAATCCCGGTTATCTGCTCTTGCATCTGGGCTTTTTCACCTGCGGCTTTCATATCGCGTTTTTGGTGACACACCTGCCGGGCGAAATCGCCTATTGCGGTTTGCCGGATGCCCTGGCCGGCAAGGCGCTGGCGCTGATTGGTTTGGCGAATGTCGCCGGCAGTCTGGGGGCGGGCTGGATTATGGGACGGGTGCGCGCCAAATATGTGCTGTTTTGGATGTACGCCTCGCGCGCATTGATGGTGCTGTTTTATTTGCTGGCCCCCAAGACTGAGTTGACCTTTTATATTTTCGCAATCGGTCTGGGCGCCACCTGGCTGGCGACGGTGCCGCCGACCATTGGCTTGACCGGAAAATTATGCGGCATGTCGTATCTGGCCACGCTGTTTGGCATGACCATGCTGACGCATCAGATCGGCGGCTTTCTCGGGGCCTGGCTGGGCGGACTGGCGTTCACCCGTTTCGGCAATTTTGATTGGATGTGGTACGCCGATATCGCCTTGGCGGCGCTGGCCGCACTGGCGCATTTGCCGATCCGTGAAGAGCGGCTGGCGCCGGCGCCGGCTTGAGTTGCAATCGGTATCAGCAGGGCTTGCCAGCGCCAGGCGTGCGAATGAGCGCGCCGGTTTTCAAGTTCACTTCCAGATTTGCGCCAAGCCTGTCTTGAATCTCCAGCACTCCGGCGTGGCCATCAAAAAATGGTGGCGTATGACAGCGCCAGTAGATGGATGAGGCGCTGAATTCAAATTTGCTGATTTCTTCCTTGCTGTAAATATCCGCCAATGCATAACTGCGCACATGTTTGCCTGTCGCGGCGTACAGCGCAATCACATGCTTGCCAATGCCTGCGTTATGCCAGTTATCCAGTGTGACTAACTCGCCGCTATCGGCCAATGCAGCAAACAAGGGTGCAATCGGATTTTGCAGCGTAATGGACAGGGCCTTTTCATATTTTCCAGTGGATTGCATGCGGTAGTAAACCGCGCTTGCCATTTCTCCTTTGGCAGCGCCGCTAAAGCCATACACTTGACTCATATTGTCGCCAGGGATGATGCGCGCCACGATATTGCCTGAAGGACTGATTATGCCTGTGATCTTGGCTTTAGCCCAAGAATCGGCCTGCCCATGCATGCAGCAAGTGAGCAGGTAAAGTGGAAGCAGATATTTCATCATTGAAGCAGAGCTTATTCAAGCCGCCAGCATCAAAAACACGCAGGGTTTTTTCTGAAAATCCGGCAGCGCCATTTTCTTCCATTGCGCTATGGTGTGCGTGCTCACCGTTTCATCCGGCAAACTCAGATGCACTGCGCAGCACAGCAGCGTGCCGGGCTGGCAGTTTTGCAAAAAGGCTTTGAACAGGGCTTCATTGCGGTACGGCGTTTCAATGAAGAGCTGGGTTTGCTTTTCCTGGCGTGAGCGCAGTTCCAGCTCGCGCATGCGTTTGGCGCGCTGCGCCGCGTCTTGCGGCAGGTAGCCGTGAAAGGCGAAGCTTTGGCCGTTCATGCCGCTCGCCATGACTGCCATCAACAGCGAAGAGGGGCCAACCAGGGGACGCACCGTTACGCCTTTTTGATGCGCCAGACGCACCAGCGCGCTGCCGGGATCGGCCACTGCCGGCACCCCGGCTTCTGAGATCAAGCCGCCGTCCTGACCGTCCAGAATCGGTTGCAGCAGTTGCGGCAGCTGCGCCGCCTCCGTTTGCACATTCAGCTCGGCAATGCGGATTTCCTGCAGCGGGCGGGCCAGGGGATGTTGTTGCGACAGCAGTTTTAAATGGGCGCGCGTGGTTTTTGCGTTTTCCGCCACAAAATAGGGCAGGCGCGCCGTCAGCGCTTGCACTTGCTGCGGAATGATCCAGTCCAATTGTTGCGCCGGATCTTGCGCCGGCAAACCGAGTGAGTGCGGGATCAAATATAAAATGCCGGGCATCATCCTGGCTTCCTCAGTTGGGTTGGCCCTGGCACACCGTTTTCCGGCTTCCCGGCTGGGCGCAACGACGGCGCAGACGCATCTCTGCCAGCAGGCGCAAGAACGCTGGTGAGTCGGAAAACAAGGAATCGGGACAGTAGCGCATTCAGCCAATAGATGAATGTGTTGTTTGCAGGAAATTTCAATATATTCATATGGTTATCGAAGCCTAAAAGCGGTCAGCTGAGGAAGCCGGGATCATACATCCAGACCGAAAAAAGGCATGCCGCGCGCGCGCAACATGCTGCATAACGCGATCAGCGGCAGGCCGGTTAAGGCGCTCGGGTCGCGATTATCGATTTCTTCAATCAAGGCGATGCCAAGTCCTTCATTTTTTGCGCTGCCGGCGCAGTCATATGGCTGTTCCAGATGCAGATAGGCATCCAGCTCGGCATCCGGCAAATTGCGCATGCGCACCGTGACCGTGATGTTTTCAGCCTGCACATGGGCCGGCGCACAGCGCGTGTCGAGCAGGCATAAAGCCGTGTGGAATTGCACTGTCTGGCCGCGCATGAATTGCAATTGCGCCAGTGCGGCGGCATGCGCGCCGGGTTTGCTCAGACGCTGGCCATGCAAGGTTGCGACTTGATCCGAGCCGATGATCAGGCTGTCGGGGAATTGCGCCGCCAGATGCTGCGCCTTGGCCTGCGCCAGGCGCAGCGCGGTTTGCTCAGGCGCTTCGCCGGGCAGTGCGCTTTCATCGATATCCGGGGCTTGCGCGACGAAAGGCAGGCGCAGGCGGCGCAGCAATTCAGCGCGGTAAGCAGAGCCTGAAGCCAGCACCAGGCGTGGCAGGGAAGAAGGATTGGACATGGCTTTCAAATGGGAAACAGGGTAGAATCATGCGCTGCATAAAAAAAGCCGGGCAGACTTTGACGCATGCATGGTTTTCCTGTTATTATCGCAGGTTTTCCGGATCTGGCGAAGCCGGCCTGCGTCTCGCCTGGCAAAATACCATGGATGATCTGATATTCGACCCTTATGCTTTTGCACGCCAACATCTGCGGCGCGAAGGCAGTTTCAAATTGCGCGAATTGACGCGCCTGGCGGCGGAGTCTGTGCCGCACACTGATTTGGAGCGCAGTTTGCAGTGGTCTTTGCAGGGCGGAGTGGATAAAGAGCATGATTTGCCTTTGATTTCCATGCAGGTCAGCGGTCAGCTCGAATTGCAGTGTCAGCGTTGCCTGAAGCCGTTTTTATGGACGCTGGACTCAAGCAGCACCCTGGTGTTGGCGCGCGATGAAGCGCATGCCGATGAGCTGGAAGAAATGCTCGATGACGACAGCCTGGATGTGCTGGCGCTTGAGCAGCAAACCCCGATTATGCAATTGATCGAAGATGAGGCGCTGTTGGCGCTGCCGCTCTCGGCGCGGCATGAGGTGTGCCCGGATGGCAACCCGCTCGATCAGTTGGATGATGCGAAAGAATCTCCGTTTGCAGCTTTGCAAAAGCTCAAACAACATTGATAAGACCGGATGCGGGGCGTATGGATCAGCCCCGGCGGCGGCCCCAGGCTACGGGTGGCGCACATCAGGCGCACGCGATGACTGCAAGCGTGTCAGGATTTTGCAGCAGAGAAGATGCGTCAAATGGCGCATTGCTTGTGTTAAAATTTCAAATCTTTTGGATTAGGAGCTGTCATGGCTGTTCAACAAAACAAGAAATCGCCGTCCAAGCGCGGCATGCATCGTTCGCACGACTTCCTGGTGGCTACGCAAACCGCGATTGAGCCGACCACTGGCGAAGTGCATCTGCGTCACCACATCAGCCCGAACGGTTACTATCGTGGCCGTAAAGTGCTGAAGACCAAGAACGACGAATAAGCATTTCTGCGGGCGCTTTATGCGCCCGCCGTCATTTGCAGCCAGGCTTGGCTTGGCGCATTCCCCATCTCAGCGATTGTCCAAGCGCCATGAAGCAGCCTGCAGCCGGTCCGGTTTGTCTGTCCTGTCACGCCTGCTGCGCTTGCATTGCAGAATCAAAATATGACAATCAAAATCTCGATTGACTGTATGGGCGGGGATCATGGCCCCTGCGTCACCGTACCGGCTGCGCTTGCATTTGCCAATGCAGAGCCGGATGCTGAATTGATCCTGGTCGGTAAACAGGATGCAATCGAAGCTGAACTCATCAAGCTTAAAGCCCAATCCCACCCCCGACTCTCCATTCTGCCCGCCAGTGAAGTGGTGGAAATGGATGACACCCTCGAAGTCGCCTTGCGGCGCAAAAAAGATTCCTCGATGCGGGTCGCCATCACCCAGGTGAAAAATGAGCAAGCCCATGCCTGTGTGTCCGCCGGCAATACCGGGGCCTTGATGGCGATTGCGCGGTATGTCCTGAAAACCCTGTCCGGGGTGGATCGTCCTGCGATTTGCAGCGTGTTGCCGAATCAAAAAGACGGCCCGACCTATATGCTGGATCTGGGCGCGAATGTCGATTGCGAACCGCACCATTTGCACCAGTTTGCGATTATGGGAACAGTGCTTGTGCGCGCCATGGAAAATGTGGCGCAGCCTGCCATCGGCTTATTGAATGTCGGCGCGGAAGATATCAAGGGCAATGATCTGGTCAAGCAAACCGCGCGCTTATTGCAAGCGGACCATGAAAAAGGTCTGCTCAATTTCTATGGCAATGTTGAAGGCAATGATATTTTCGCCGGCACGACTGATATCGTGGTGTGCGATGGCTTTGTCGGCAATGTCACGCTCAAAGCATCTGAAGGGTTGGCGCGACTGGTTAAGAGTGTGCTGACTGCCGAATTCAAACGCACCTGGCTGAATATGTTGGGGGCCTTGATTGCGCGTTCGGCATTGGCGGCGATCTCGCGCCGTTTGAATCCTTCGCGTTATAACGGTGCCTGTTTACTCGGGTTGCGCGGCCTGGTATTTAAAAGCCATGGCAGCGCGGATGCGTATTCATTTGAATGGGCGATCCGGCGCGCATATGAGGCAGCCAAATACAATTTGCTTTCGCATATTTCCAGCTCAATCGCCGAGTTGATTCCACAGCCTGCTGCAAATTCCCCGCCTGCGGATATAATCGCGTAATTTCCAATAGGCAAAAAGAGGGACGACATGGCGCGCTACAGCAAAATTCTGGGCACCGGCAGTTATCTGCCAGACAGACGGGTGACCAATCAAGATCTGGCGGCGCAACTGGCGGCAAAAGGCATCGAAACGTCCGATGAATGGATCGTTTCGCGCAGCGGTATTTCTGCGCGCCATTACGCGGCGCCCGGACAGCTGGCCTCCGATCTGGCGCTGCAAGCCGCGCAACGCGCGCTTGCGATGGCGGCGCTGTCCGCCGATCAGGTTGACCTCATCATTTTCGCCACCTCGACCCCCGATTTCCTCGGCGGCTTTCCCAGCACCGCCTGCGTCTTACAGCAAAAACTCGGCATCCGGAATCACTGCGGCGCCTTCGATGTGCAGGCCGTGTGCAGTGGCTTTATTTATGCACTGACCGTGGCTGACAGCATGATCAGAAGCGGTGTGCATAAGAATGTGCTGGTGGTTGGCGCGGAAGTGTTTTCCCGGATTTTGAATTTTGATGACCGCACTACCTGTGTGTTGTTTGGCGATGGCGCCGGGGCGATTTTGCTGGGCGCTTCAGAGCAGCCGGGTTTGCTCTCCTGTCGTGTGCATGCGGATGGGCAGCACACGGATATTTTGTGTGTCCCCGGTCAGGTTTCCGGCGGTGCGCTGGAAGGCAGCGCCTTTTTGCATATGGATGGTCAGGCGGTGTTCAAGCTGGCGGTGACAGTGTTAGAGCAGGTTGCGCATGAAGTTTTGCAGGCGGCCGATATGCAGGCTGCGCAAGTGGATTGGTTGATCCCGCATCAAGCGAATATCCGCATCATGAAAGGCACAGCCAAAAAACTGGGCCTGCCCTTGGATCGTATGGTGGCGATGGTGGCCCAACATGGCAATACCTCCGCCGCCTCGATTCCCCTGGCGCTGGATTGCGCGGTGCGCGATGGCCGCATCCAGCGCGGTCAGCATGTGTTGATGGAGGGTGTGGGCGGCGGCTTCACCTGGGGCGCCGCGCTGGCCCGCTTTTGAGATTCCTGCACAGGAATTGTGTTTGAACGAAGGATGCAGATGAAGAATTTCGCGTTTGTCTTTCCCGGCCAAGGTTCGCAAGCCGTCGGCATGTTGAATGGCTTTGCTGATAATCAGGCGGTGGCGCAAACGGTGGCGCAAGCTTCCGATATTCTGCGCCAGGACTTGGCGCAGTTGATTGCGCAAGGCCCGAAAGAAGAATTGGACATCACCACGAATACCCAGCCTTTGATGCTGACCGCCGGGGTGGCGTTTTTCCGCGCCTGGCAGGCAGCCGGCGGCGCGCTGCCAAATGTGGTGGCCGGGCACAGCCTGGGCGAATACGCTGCGCTGGTGGCGGCTGGCGTATTGCAGTTTGAAGATGCGCTGCCGCTGGTGCGCTATCGCGCCGGCGTGATGCAGGAAGCCGTGCCGCTTGGCGCGGGCGGCATGGCGGTGGTGCTCGGCTTGTCCGATGAGGCCGTGCAGCAAGCCTGCGCCGCTGCGCAGCAAGCCTGTCCCGGTCAGGTAGTGGAAGCGGTGAATTTCAATGCGCCGGCGCAAGTTGTGATTGCCGGCCACAATGAGGCCTTGGATGCGGCCTGCGCCAAAGCCAAAGAGCTTGGCGCCAAGCGTGCGATGCGCTTGCCGGTTTCCGCGCCTTTCCATTCCTCACTGCTGCAGCCCGCCTCGCAAAAATTGCAGGCGTATATGCAGGATATCAGCTTCAGCGCGCCGCAGATTCCCTTAATCAATAATGTGGATGTTTGCGTGGAATTTGATCCGGCGGCGATTCGCGCCGCATTGGTGCGCCAGGCCGCCAGCCCGGTGCGCTGGGTGGAAACGCTGCAGGCCATGGATGCAATGGGCGTGACGCATGTGATCGAATGCGGGCCGGGCAAAGTATTGCATGGCTTGAATAAGCGCATCGTGCCGGAAATTGTTTCGGATGCGCTGTTGGATGCAGACAGTATGGCGCGCATTGCCGCGCTGCTGGCGGATTAATACGGGGGGGAAGTGAATGAATTTGCAAAATGAAGTGGCATTGGTGACCGGCGCTTCGCGCGGCATCGGACGTGCGATTGCGCAGGAATTGGCGCGCCAGGGCGCGCGCGTGGTCGGCACCGCGACCAGCGAAAGCGGCGCGGAAGCGATCAGTGCGGCTTTGCGTGAAGTGCGGCCGGACGCCGGATTCGGCATGGTCTTGAATGTGACTGACGCGGCGGCATGTGAAGCGGTGGTGGCGCGCGTGCAAAAAGAATTCGGCAGCCTCTCAGTGCTGGTGAATAACGCCGGGATTACCGCCGACCAATTGGCTGCGCGCATGAAGGATGATGAATGGGAGCGGGTGATCGCCACCAATCTGAGCGCAGTGGGACGCATGTCGCGCCTGGTGTTGCGCGGCATGATGCGCGCCAAACATGGCCGCATCATCAATATCACTTCAGTGGTGGCCAGCTCCGGCAATCCGGGACAGATCAATTATTGCGCTGCGAAAGCCGGGGTTGAGGGTATGAGCCGCTCGCTGGCGCAGGAAATCGGCAGCCGCAATATCACCGTCAATTGCATTGCGCCGGGCTTTATTGATACCGATATGACGCGCGCGCTGACAGAAGAGCAAATCGCCGCGCTGTTGCAAAAGATTCCGCTGGCGCGCTTTGGGCAACCTGAAGACATCGCCGCCGCCTGCGCTTTCCTGGCTTCGCCGCAAGCCGCTTATATCACCGGCAATACGCTGCATGTGAATGGCGGCATGTATATGGCGTAAATCCGCCTTTAAACACAGTTGCCGCTTTGAAAATGGCGGCAATTGGGCGAACTTGGGCTTGAAAAGGCCCATGTTTGCGAAAAAAGCTGAAAATGGTTTTTCCCTGCGCAAACCTGCTAAAATGCGCGCACTTTCTGTAACATAACTGGAGCATAAACATGTCCGATATCGAACAACGCGTGAAGAAGATCGTCGCTGAACAACTGGGCGTCGCTGAAGTAGACATCAAGAATGATTCTTCCTTCGTCGATGATCTGGGCGCCGACTCGCTCGACACGGTTGAACTGGTGATGGCGCTGGAAGATGAATTCGAGATGGAAATCCCGGATGAAGAAGCAGAAAAAATCACCACGGTGCAACAGGCGATTGATTACGCTACCGCCCACGTCAACAAGGGCTGATTTCCGCCCGCAATTTTTCTCTGTCTTTCCAGGAGAATCGCTTGAGCCGCATTTCTGATCGCCGTGTCGTCGTCACCGGCCTGGGTTGTATTTCGCCGGTAGGCAATACGGTAGCCGACACCTGGCAGGCATTATTGGCCGGGAAATCCGGTATCGACAAGATCACGCAGTTTGACGCCAGTGCTTTCGCCTGCCAGATCGCAGGCGAAGTCAAGGGCTTCAACATCGAAGATTATCTGCCAGCCAAAGAAGCGCGCCATATGGATCGTTTCATTCATTTTGGCATGGCGGCCAGCATCCAGGCCGTGCAGGACAGCGGTTTGGAAGTGACGGACGCAAACGCGGACCGGATCGGTGTGCTGGTCGGCTCCGGCATTGGCGGCTTGCCGATGATTGAAGAAACGCATCAGGAAATGACGAAACGCGGCCCGCGCCGTATCTCGCCTTTCTTTGTGCCGGCTTCCATCATCAATATGATTTCCGGCAACCTGTCCATCAAATATGGCTTGCGCGGGCCGAATATGGCCATCGTGTCAGCCTGCACCACAGGCTTGCACAGCATAGGCGTGGCGGCGCGCATGATTCAATGCGGCGACGCCGATGCGATGTTGGCCGGCGGCTCGGAATCCACTGTTTCCCCGCTCGGGGTGGGCGGTTTCGCCGCCGCCCGCGCGCTGACGCAGCGCAATGATGATCCGGCCACCGCATCCCGTCCCTGGGATAAGGATCGCGATGGTTTTGTGCTGGGCGAAGGCGCTGGCGTGATGATGCTGGAAGAGTATGAGCACGCGAAAGCGCGCGGCGCCCGCATTTACGCCGAAGTCACCGGGTTTGGCATGAGTTCTGACGCCTACCATATGACTTCGCCGCTGGAAGATGGCAGCGGTGCGCGCAAGTGCATGCTGGCAGCGCTGGCGAATGCCGGCTTGGCGGCGGATCAGATTGACTATGTGAATGCGCATGGCACTTCGACGCCCTTGGGCGACGCCGCTGAAACGGTGGCGATCAAGGGTGCGCTGGGCAGCCATGCCGGCAAGGTGGTGGTCAGTTCGACCAAATCCATGACCGGGCATTTGCTGGGCGGCGCGGGTGGCCTGGAATCGGTGGTTACTGCGCTGGCGATTTATCACCAGATCGCACCGCCGACCATCAATATCTTTAACCAGGATCCGGCATGTGATCTGGATTACTGCGCCAACCAGGCGCGTGAAATGCAGATCCGTTATGCGCTGAAAAACTCGTTCGGCTTTGGCGGTACCAACGGCTCCTTGGTATTTGGCCGGGTTTGAAGCGGGCGCAGCGCAAGCTGAACGTTTGTCGATAAAGCGCCGTCCGTGGCGACACGGATGGCGCTTTTTCTATGCGGGGGCGGAATGTTGATCGAATTGCGGCCACGCCGCATTTTGTTATTGCTGCGACTGGCCTTGTCGCTGCCGCCCGCCATCGCGGCCTTGCTCTTGTTGCGGATGGAGTTGACGCCGTTATGGCGCTGGCTTGGCCCGTCCTTGTGCGCTTGCTTATTTCTGATGCAATGCTGGCCATTTGCGCAAGAACGGCGGCGCTATCGATTACAGCTGGCGAATGGCATACTCAGCCTGTGCTGGGCGGGCGCCGATTTGCAATGGAATCAACCGCAAGAAGCGCAATTGCAGCGCGGCAGTTTTTTCTGGCCTGGTCTGTTATGGTTGCGTTTGCGCACTGCGGATCGCAGAATGCATCACCTGCCGGTCAGTTGTTATTGTCTGTCGCAGCCTGAGTTCCGGCAGCTGGCGCGCCATTTGCGCGCGCTGGATGCTTGATGGCGGATTGGACTTGGTAAATATTTTGGGGAACTTCTGTTGGCGTCCAGACTCACAGCAGCAAATGACAAGCATTCTGGATGCTGGCAAAAAAACAAGGGAAGCGGGGAGTGACGAGCGAGCGCGATACGGATTTGTTGTTGGTCAAGCGCGTACAGGAAGGGGATAAGAAGGCCTTTGATTTGCTGGTGTTGAAATACCAGCGCAAGCTGTTGCGGCTGGTGTCGCGCTTTGTGCGAGACCAGGCGGAAGCGGAAGATGTGGTGCAAGACGCCTTCATCAAAGCTTACCGCGCACTGCCTCAGTTTCGCGGCGAAGCGGCGTTCTATACCTGGCTGTACCGGATTGGCATCAACACAGCCAAAAATTATCTGGCCACCCATGGCAGTCGTGCGCCCACCTCGACTGAGGTGGATGCGCAGGAGGCTGAAACTTTTCAGGATGCCGAGCAACTAAGGGATAACAATACGCCAGAGTCTTTGCTGGCGACGAAGCAAATCGCAGCGACCTTGAGCGCGGCGATGGAAGGACTGTCGGAAGATTTGCGCACAGCGATTACTTTGCGTGAAATCGAGAGTTTGAGTTACGAAGAGATAGCGGAATTGATGGGTTGCCCGATAGGAACGGTGCGCAGCCGGATTTTCCGGGCGCGCGAAGCGATCGCACAGAAGTTGCGGCCTTTGCTGAACGTCGGAAATGACAAGCGCTGGTGACCGCACAAGGGGAAAATGATGGATAGCAAGCAGGAAAAAATTTCAGCCCTGATTGATGGGCAACTGGAATCCGAACAAATCGATGCGCTGCTGCAAGAGCTGGCGCAGGACGATGCGCGCGCTGATTGGGATGTGTATCACCGCATCGGCAATTTGTTGCGGGCGGAAGATGAGGTCAACCCGGGTGCGGATTTTTCCGCCCGCATGGCGGCCCGTTTGGCGCAGGAAGCGCCGCACCGGCCTGCGCTTGCAGCGGCGCAAACCGAACCAGCCGTGCAGCCCGCCTTCGTCGCGCCATCCGCGCCGCACGCTGAAAAACGCCGCCGCTGGACGCTGGCCTCGCTGGCTGCAGCCGGCGGCGCTTTACTGGCATCGCTGGGTATCTTGGGCACGCAACAGGTGATGCTGGCGCAAAACAGCGCCAAGCCGGCGCTGCATGAAACCCGGATGGCGGCGCACAATCCGCAGGCGCCGGTGGTCTTGCTGGCGAGTGCCGGCGGCAGCGCGCCGAAAGCAGTGCCGACCACATCCAGCGGTGCGGCGTGCGTGGAAAAGAGTGAACGCGTGATCGCGAACGGCAAAGCGGAAGAAATGGTGATGCTGCGCGATCCGGAAATCGATCAATACTTAATGGCGCATCAGCGCTATTCCAATTCTCTGCACAGCGCGGCGCAATATGCGCGTTCCGCGAATTTTGCAGCCGATGCGCAGAAATGAGGTGGCCGGTGCGAGGTAGCATGTTGGCGACAGCCGCCGTTTTGCAGCGCGTGTTGTGCATTTGCCTGTTTTGTTGCGCATCGCTTGCGTTTGCCACAGAAACCACGCTGGATGCGGCGCAGGCCCAGGAGTGGCTCAAAAAAATCCAGTCCGCTGCGCAAAAACTCAATTATTCCGGCACCTTCGTCTATCAGGAAGGCAGTCAGGTGCGCACTTCACGCATCACGCATGTGGTGGAGGGCAGAAATGAGATGCAAAAGCTGGAAATGCTGGATGGCAAGGCGCGCGAATATGTTCGCAACAATGATGAAATCGCCTGCTATGTGCCGGAAAGCAAGACGATTCTGATCGAGAAAAAAGCGACGCAGGATGTGTTTCCGGCAATTTTTGGCCCCAATCTGGAACTCGTGGCCAACTATCAAATCAAAAAAGCCGAGGTCGATCGGGTCGCCGGTTTTGATTGCCATACGCTGATTTTGGAGCCGAAAGACAATCTGCGCTATGGCTATCGGCTGTGGGTGGAAAAAAACACCGGTTTATTGTTGCGGGTGCAAACCATCAATGAACGCAATGAACTGGTGGAACAGGTTTCCTTCACACAGCTCAAGATCGGCGACATCGAGCGTAACCGGGTGAAATCGGGATTCGCTGACACCAGCGGCTGGCGTATTGAGAATGCGCAGGCGAACGAAACCCCCTTACCGCAGTGGCAGGTGAAGTGGCTGCCGCCGGGGTTCCGTAAAACCCGCGAACTTAAGCGTCAGGTGGCTGACCTGCAAAACGGCGGGCGCCGGGAAGTTGCGCAAATCGTGTTTTCTGATGGCCTGGCGGCGATTTCAGTGTTTATTGAAGCCGCCTCAGCGCCGCGCACTGAAGGTTCGCGCCAGCAGGGGGCGATGAATATCGTCAGCAAAAAGCTGGGTGAGTTCTGGCTGACCGTGGTCGGTGAAGTGCCGATGACGGCGTTGCGCCAGGTAGCGAATACGATTGAATATAAACCTGTCAAATAATAGGTGAAAGCAAGATGAGTTATACAGCCAAGTTCAACAAAACCCTGTCTGCATTGGCGCTCGGTTGCAGCGCTGCATTGTTTGCCCCGGCGGCATTACTGGTGACGCCGCTCGCGGCGCACGCCGCGCCGGCCTCGCAATTGCCGGATTTTGCCGAACTGGTGGAAAAAACCGGCCCGGCGGTGGTGAATATCCGCACCACTGAAAAAGCCCGTGTGCAACAGGGGTTCCCGGGATTTGATGATGACGATGCGCAAGAGTTTTTCCGCCGCTTCTTCGGTATTCCGCTGCCGCGCCAGCAGCAGCCCGGCCCCAATCAGCGCCGCCGCAACCAGCCGCAGGCGGAAGAGGAAGTGCCGCGCGGCGTCGGTTCCGGCTTCATTATTTCCGCTGATGGCTATGTGTTGACGAATGCGCATGTGATTGATGGTGCGGATGAGGTCTATGTCAAGCTCACCGACAAGCGCGAATTCAAGGCTAAAGTGGTCGGGCTGGATAAGCGCACCGACGTCGCGGTGGTGAAAATCGAGGGCAATAATCTGCCGCGCCTGACGATTGGCGACTCCAACAAAATCCGCGTCGGCGAATGGGTGATTGCCATCGGCTCGCCGTTTGATCTGGATAACACCGTGACCGCCGGCATTATTTCGGCCAAGGCGCGCGACACTGGCGACTATCTGCCGCTGATCCAAACCGACGTGGCGGTCAACCCCGGCAACTCCGGCGGCCCGCTGATTAATATGCGCGGCGAAGTGATCGGCATCAATTCCCAGATTTACAGCCGTTCCGGCGGCTATATGGGGATTTCCTTTGCGGTGCCGATTGACGAGGCGATGCGGGTGGTGGATCAGCTCAAATCCACCGGCAAAGTCAGCCGTGGCCGTCTTGGCGTGCAAATCTCGGACGTGACCAAGGAAGTGGCGGAATCGCTGAATCTGCCCAAGGCGCACGGTGCGCAAGTGCGGCGTGTGGAGCCGAACACCCCGGCGGATAAAGCCGGTTTGAAGGCGGGCGACATCATCCTCAAATTCAATGGCGCGGCGATTGAAAAATCAAGCGACTTGCCGCGCCTGGTCGGCAACACCAAGCCGGGCACCAAGAGCACGCTGTCAGTCTGGCGTGGCGGTGCGGCGCGCGATATCACCCTGGTGCTGACGGAAATGGAAAGCGACAAGGTGAATAAGCGCGACAGCGGCAAGAACAAAGGCGAGCATGCCGCCAATGCGCTGGGTCTGGTGGTGTCGGATTTGAGCGAAGCGCAAAAATCCGAGCTGAAGGTGAATGGCGGCGTGGTGGTGGACGGCGTCGATGGGCCGGCGGCGCGCGCTGATCTGCGTCCGGGCGATGTGATTTTGCAAGTCAATAATGCGGAAATCCGTGACGCCAAGCAATTCAATGCCTTAGTCGCCAAGCTTGACACCAAGCGCGCGGCTGCGGTGCTGGTCTTGCGCGGCGGTTCTTCGCAATTCGTCTCGATCAAACCACAAGCTGCGCAATAAACACCGGCTTGGCAAACTGAAAACGGGCAGCCGCGCGCTGCCCGTTTTTCTTCCATGAAGAGGTTGCATGAAACAGCTGATTTTATATTCCCGCTCGTATTGCCATCTGTGTCATGAGATGGAGCAGGCCTTGCGCGCGCAGTTTGACTTAAGCGGGGTGCGGCTTGAGGTGCGCGATGTGGATGCCGATGAACAGGCCGTGGCGCGCTGGGATGAGCTGGTGCCGGTTTTGCTGGCGCTGCAAGCGGATGGACAGGAGCGCGAACTGTGCCACTATTTTCTGGATGCGGCGGCTGTCGCTTCCTGGTTGCAAGAGTAAAATTTCTGATAAGCAGCGCAATTGCCTGGTGCGCGCTGGAAATCCGGCGCCGGGGCGGGATTTCAGCAGGGAAATCGGCTACAATGCCGGCTGACTGTGCGCAGCCGCTGGATTCCCCGCACCCTGAGCGAATGGATGATGCCGGCCACATTGCTGAAATGTGGGCGCGCACCTGATTGGCATTGCAATATTTTCAAATAATTAATGAACAACATACGCAATTTTTCCATCATTGCCCATATTGACCATGGCAAATCCACGCTGGCTGATCGCATCATTCAATTATGCGGCGGCCTGTCTGATCGCGAAATGGAAGCGCAGGTGCTCGATTCAATGGATCTGGAGCGCGAGCGCGGCATCACCATCAAGGCGCAAACCGCAGCGTTGCACTATAAGGCGCGCGACGGCCAGATTTACAATCTGAATCTGATTGACACCCCTGGCCACGTCGATTTTTCCTATGAAGTCAGCCGCTCGCTTTCCGCCTGTGAGGGCGCGTTGCTGGTGGTTGACGCCTCGCAAGGGGTGGAGGCGCAGACGGTGGCCAACTGCTACACCGCGCTTGACCTCGGGGTGGAAGTGACGCCGGTGCTGAATAAAATCGACCTGCCCAACGCTGACCCGGAATCCGCCTGCGCCGAAATCGAAGATGTGATCGGGATTGACGCCAGCGACGCCGTGCAATGCTCAGCCAAGACCGGCATGGGGGTGGAAGATGTGCTGGAAGCGCTGATTGCGCGCGTGCCGCCGCCCAAGGGAGATCCGCAGGCGCCGACGCAAGCTCTGATCGTTGATTCCTGGTTTGATAACTATGTCGGCGTGGTGATGCTGGTGCGCGTAATGAACGGCGTGCTGCGTCCGAAAGACAAGATTTTGCTGATGGCCACCGGCGCCACTTACCAGATTGAAAGCGTGGGGGTGTTTACGCCGAAATCGGTGTCGCGCGAAGAATTATCCGCAGGCCAGGTGGGCTTTGTGATCGCCGGCATCAAAGAATTGAAGGCTGCGCGCGTGGGTGACACGCTGACTCTGGCGGCAAAGCCGGCCCCGGAAGCCTTGCCGGGTTTTAAAGAAGTGCAATCGCAGGTGTTCGCAGGCCTCTTCCCGGTCGAAGCGAATCAATACGACGCGCTGCGCGACTCGCTGGAAAAGCTCAAGCTCAACGACGCCGCCTTGCAATACGAACCGGAAGTCTCGCAGGCTTTGGGTTTTGGTTTCCGCTGCGGCTTCCTCGGTCTGTTGCACATGGAAATTGTGCAAGAGCGCTTGGAGCGCGAATTCGATATGGACTTGATCACCACCGCCCCAACTGTGGTGTATGAAGTCGAGTTGAAAGATGGCACGGTGATGAGCGTGGACAATCCGTCCAAGATGCCTGAGCCGCCCCGCATCGCCGAAGTGCGTGAACCGATCGTGACGGTCAATCTGTACATGCCGCAAGAGTATGTTGGCTCAGTGATCACACTGTGCACGCAAAAACGCGGCGTGCAGATGGACATGAGCTATCACGGCAAGCAGGTCAAGCTGGTCTATGAAATTCCGATGGCCGAAATCGTGCTCGACTTCTTTGACAAACTCAAATCCACTTCGCGCGGCTATGCTTCGATGGATTATGAGTTCAAGGAAAACCGTTCCTCCGACGTGGTCAAGGTCGATATGCTGATCAATGGCGATAAGGTGGATGCGCTGGCGATTATCGTGCACCGCTCGAATGCTCAGCACCGGGGGCGTCAAGTGGCGGCCAAGATGCGTGAATTGATTCCGCGTCAAATGTTTGACGTGGCGATTCAGGCGGCAATCGGTTCCACCATCATCTCGCGTGAAAACGTGAAAGCGTTGCGTAAAAACGTGCTGGCGAAATGCTACGGCGGCGACATCACGCGTAAGCGCAAATTGCTGGAAAAGCAGAAAGCGGGTAAAAAACGCATGAAACAGGTGGGCAGCGTGGAAATTCCGCAAGACGCTTTCCTGGCAATTTTACAGGTGGATGAAAAATGAAAATCATGGCTGTGCTCGGTCCCTATTTTCAGATCGGGCTGTTTGTTCTGATGATCATCACCGGCGTGATTTGGGCGCTGGACCGGTATGTCTTGAGCAAAAAACGCCGTTTGGCGGCAGATGCCGCGCTGGCGGAGTTTGATGCGCGTCAGGCGCATCTGGTCAAAGAAGGCATCAAGGTTGATGGCGATCAGAGCGAAAAGCGGATGGAAATTGAAAAATCCATCATGCGCACGCCGACCTGGGTTGAATATACCGGCGCGTTTTTCCCGGTGATTGTGCTGGTGTTTTTTGTCCGTTCTTTCCTGTTTGAGCCGTTCAAAATTCCCTCCAGCTCCATGGTGCCGACGCTGCAAGTGGGTGATTTGATCCTGGTGAATAAATATACCTATGGCATCCGCCTGCCTATCATCAATAAAAAAATTATCAGCATCAATGAGCCTAAGCGCGGCGATGTGATGGTGTTCAAATACCCGCCGGACACCTCGCTGGACTATATCAAGCGCATTGTCGGCGTGCCGGGCGATAAGGTCGAGTATAAGAACAAGCGATTGAGCATCAATGGCCAGCCGGTTGAGTACAAAGAATTGCCGGACTATCTGAGCAATGAAAGCCTGCGGTATATGCGGCAATTGAATGAGAATCTGAATGGCGTGAGTCATAATATTCTCACCGACGATGCGCGCCCGCCCTATCTTGTGCCGGCGCCGGATAATTTCCCGCAGCATGAGCGTTGTACTTACAATACAGAGGGCTTTGTCTGCACCGTGCCGCCGGGGCATTATTTTATGATGGGCGATAATCGCGATAACAGTCTGGACAGCCGCTGGTGGGGTTTTGTGCCGGACGAAAACATCGTTGGCCGCGCCTTCTTTGTCTGGATGAATCTGGGCGACTTGAAGCGTATTGGCAGTTTCCAATGATGCACAGAGGGCAGGGCGGAGACGCTCTGCCGCTTGTCTGGCGGCGGCATGCTGCTCCATACCTGGCCTCGGCAAGCGGCCAACACACCGGGAGAAAAAAATGAGTTTGCAAGAACGTATGCGCAAGCAGCAGGGTTTGTCGATTGTCGGTCTGATCATCATCCTGTTTATCTTGGGTTTGGTGGCGGTGTTGGCGATGAAGGTCATCCCTGTGGTAAATGAGTTTTTCTCCATCCGCAGCGCGGTCTATAAAGCGCGTGAAGTGGGCGGCTCGGTGCAGCAGATCAAAGAATCTTTCCGTAACCAGTCTGTAGCCGGTTACTTTACCTCGATCACCGCTGAAGATTTAAGTATCAGCCAGGAAAACGGCCAATACGAGGTCAGCGTCGCATACGAAAAGAAAATTCCCTTGTTCGGCCCGGTCAGTCTGGTGTTTGACTTTGAAACCACCACGGCCAAGCTGAACTCCAAGGCGCAGGCTGCCTCGGCCAAGGAGTGACGGGCGATTATGGATTTGGCGCAACTGCAAAACCGGCTGGGCTATCAATTCCGCAATCAGGAATTGTTGCGCCAGGCCCTGACTCACCGCAGTCACAGCGGGCAGCATAATGAACGCCTGGAATTCCTGGGCGATTCCGTGTTGAACTGCGCCATCGCCTCTTTGCTGTATGAACGTTACAACGCGCAGGATGAAGGCGATTTATCACGTCTGCGCGCCAACCTGGTGAAGCAGCAATCCTTGTATGAAATCGCGCAAAGCATCGAGTTGTCGCAATATTTGCGCCTGGGCGAAGGCGAGCTGAAATCGGGCGGTTTTCGCCGTCCCTCGATTCTGGCTGATACCTTTGAAGCGCTGCTGGGGGCGATTTTCCTGGATGCGGATTTCGCCACTGTGTGCCGCGTGATCCACAGTTTTTACATCCCCCGTCTGCAAAGCGTGGACCCGGCCACCCTGGGGAAGGACGCCAAGACGCTGCTCCAGGAATTCTTACAAAGCAAGAAAATTCCCTTGCCGCAATACCAAGTGGTGGCCACGCACGGCGCCGCCCATAATCAGGAATTTGAAATCGAATGCATTGTGCCCAAGCTCGATATCCGGGTGTTGGGCCGGGGCGGCAGCCGGCGCGCCGGCGAGCAGGACGCCGCCAAGCGCGCACTGGATGCCGCGCGCGAAGCCAGCGCCAAAGCGCCGGGCGGCAATAAAAGACCGCGCCGCGCCACTCAGCTCAAATTATTAGGCATCGCCACCGTGCAGAGCGATGCCCCGGCCCCCAAGCCGGAATCCAAAAACTGAAAGCAAGCTCATGACAGAAACTTCCGCAGCCACCCCCTTCCGTTGTGGCTATATCGCCATTGTTGGCCGTCCGAATGTCGGCAAATCGACCTTGATGAATCGTTTGATCGGGGTCAAGGTCAGCATCACCTCGCGCAAAGCGCAAACCACGCGCCATCGCATCACCGGGATTCAAACCACCGAAGATGCGCAATATGTGTATGTGGACACCCCCGGTTTTCAGACCCGCCACACCAATGTTCTGAACAAAGCCTTGAACAAAACCGTCAGCAATACCCTGACTGCGGCGGACGTGGTGTTGTTTGTGCTGGAAGCCGGCGCGTTTGGCGCGCCGGATCAAAAAGTGCTCGATCTCTTGCCGCGCAATGTGCCGGTGCTGCTGGTGATGAACAAGAGCGATCGCATCAAAGAACGCTCCGAATTGATGGAGTTTGCGCGCTCGGTGGCGCAAAAGCGCGACTTCGCCGCCATCGTGCCGGTGTCAGCCAAACAGGGCTTCCAACTCGATCGCCTGCAGGAAGAAATTCGCCGCCATTTGCCGGAAAACCCGCCGATTTTTGAAGCTGATGACATTACTGACCGCAGTGAAAAATTCCTCGCGGCGGAAATCGTGCGCGAAAAACTGTTCCGTTTTGTGGGCGATGAATTGCCTTACACCAGCACCGTGCTGGTAGAGCAGTTTGAGCAGGAAGGCAATCTGCGCCGCATTTTCTGCGCCATTCTGGTGGATCGCGATGCGCACAAGGCGATGGTGATCGGGGCCAAGGGCGCCAAGCTCAAAGAAATTTCCACCCAATCGCGACTGGATATGGAAAAGCTGTTTGGCGGCCCGGTGTATCTGGAAATCTGGGTCAAGGTCAAATCCGGCTGGGCCGATAACGAAGCCGGCTTGCGCGCTTACGGCTACGAATAAGCCCCATGTCTGCCGCAGCGGATAAACCGGCCTCGCGGCGCAAAAGCGCCGGCCCCGGGCGTCATCTGGCTGCGCCGAAAGAGCAGCGCATCGCCGCTGAACCCGGTTTCGTGCTGCACAGCTACGCCTACCGCGAAACCAGCTTGATTATCGAAGCCTTCACCCGCCAGCATGGGCGGGTGGCGCTGCTGGCCAAGGGCGCGCGCCGCCCGCAGTCAAGCTTGCGCGGCGTACTGCAGACTTTTCAACCCTTGCTCCTGTCCTGGAGCGGCAAATCCAGCTTGCGCACATTGACAGCCGCCGATTGGGTAGGCGGTATGTTGCCGCTGGAAAAATCAGCCCTGCTGTGCGGGTTTTACCTCAATGAATTGCTGGTAAAATTACTCGCGCATGACGACCCTCATCCGCGTCTGTTTGAGCGCTATGTGGAAAGCATGGCGCAATTGGCGTTGGCGGAAAATGCCGCGATTGTGTTACGCAAATTTGAATTAAGCCTGCTGCGCGAAACCGGTGTGGCAGCCAGCTTTACGCATTGCGCCGAAAGCGGAGACGCCTTGCAAGAGGGACGCATTTACACCTTCGATCCGGCGCGCGGCGCGCTGCCGGCGCATAGCGCGCAAGCTGATCCGGGCTGGCCGCAAGTGGATGGTAAAACCCTGCTTGATATGCAAGCCGGCTGCTACGAGGATGCGCAAACGCTCATTCAGAGCAAGAGCCTGATGCGCGCACTGTTAGCTCATCACCTGGGGGGCGCGCCTTTGAAAACGCGCCAGATTTTGATGGATTTGATGCTTTATAAATGAGTTCTATGTCTTTTCTGCACCCTGCCGGCCCACACATTATGCTGGGCGTGAATATTGACCATGTGGCCACCCTGCGCAATGCGCGCGGCACGAGCTATCCCGACCCGGTGCTGGCCGCACTGCAAGCTGAGCAGGCCGGGGCGGATTTAATCACCCTGCATTTGCGCGAAGATCGCCGCCATATCCGTGATGCTGATGTGCATGCGCTGCGCGGTCAATTGCTCACGCGCATGAACCTGGAAGCTGCGATCACCGCAGAGATGTTGCAGATTGCCTGCGCCATCAAACCGCAGGATGTGTGTTTGGTGCCGGAACGCCGCGCAGAAATCACCACCGAAGGCGGCCTGGATGTATTGGGCCATCAAGCCCAGGTGCGCGATGCGGTGGCGCAATTACAGGAGCACGGCATCCGCGTTTCGCTTTTCATTGATCCCGAACCGCGTCAAATCGAAGCCGCCGCCGCCGTTGGCGCGCCGGTGATTGAATTGCATACCGGTTGCTATGCCGATGCGGAAGGAGCGGAACAGGCCGCGCAATTGCAGCGCATCCGCATCGCTGCGCAAGAAGGCGTGCGCCATGGTTTGGTGGTGAATGCCGGACACGGCTTGCATTACACCAATGTGCTGGCGGTGGCGGCCTTGCCCGACATTGCAGAATTGAATATCGGCCACGCGATTGTCGCGCATGCTGTGTTTGCCGGCTGGCAAAACGCGGTGCGTGAGATGAAAGCCATCATGCTGGCCGCACGTATGGCGGCTGGCAAACACTGAAGGCGGCGCGCATGGCGGTGGAGCAGGAGCATAGTGAGGATGGCGCTGCAGCCGCCGATCCGCAGCAGGAAGCCGCCGCGCGCCGCGCGCGCGTGCTCGAACAGGTGGCGCAATTGCCGAATCTGCCCGGCGTGTATCGCTATTTCGATGCGCAGGGCGCGGTTTTGTATGTGGGCAAAGCGCGTGATTTGAAAAAACGCGTCTCCAGCTATTTTCAAAAAAACCTGTCCAGCCCGCGCATTGCGCTGATGGTGGAAAAAATTGCGCGCCTGGAAACCAGCGTCACCAACAGCGAAGCGGAAGCGCTGATTCTGGAAAATAATCTGATCAAAGCGCTGGCGCCGCGTTACAACATTCTGTTCCGTGACGATAAATCCTACCCCTATTTAAAAATCACCAATGAAGCCGTGCCGCGCATGGTGTATTACCGTGGCGCGCTGGATCGCAAGCACCAATATTTCGGCCCCTTCCCGAGCGCCTGGGCGGTGCGCGAGTCGATGCAGATTCTGCAAAAAGTGTTTATGTTGCGCACCTGTGAGGATAGCGTGTTTGCGAACCGCACCCGGCCCTGCCTCTTGCATCAAATCCAGCGTTGCAGCGCGCCATGCGTAGGTGAGATCAGCGAGCAGGATTACAAACGCGATGTGGAAAATTCTGCGCGCTTTTTGCGTGGCCGGCAAACCGAATTGCTGCAAGAACTGGAGCAAAAAATGCAGGCGCACGCCATGCAATTGGAGTTTGAGCAGGCCGCCCTGGTGCGCAATCAAATCGCCGCTTTATCGCGCGTGTTACACCAGCAAAGCATGGAAAGCGGCAATGAAGCCGATGTCGATATTCTGGCGGTGAAAGTGGCCGGCGGGCGCGCCTGCGTGAATCTGGCCATGGTGCGTGGCGGCCGTCATTTGGGCGACCGCGCTTTTTTCCCCAGCCATCTGGCCGACGGTTTTGCACTGGCCGGCAATGAAGACGAATTGCACAGCGCCGGCAGTGAGCAGGAAGTGCTGGCGGCGTTTTTGGTGCAGCACTATATCGGCGGCTTTATCCCGTCAACCTTGATTTTGAATATCGAATTTGATCAGCCGGAATTGTTGCAAATGCTGGCGCAACAATGCGGACATCGCATCAATCTGCTGTTTCAACCGCAAGGCCAGCGCCGCCAGTGGCTGGAGCTGGCGCAAAAGGGCGCCGATATCGCACTCGCGCGCCTGCTCTCGGAAAGCAGCTCGCAACAGGCGCGCACCAGCGCCCTGGCGCAAACGCTGGATTTGCCGCAAGACGATTTGGCCGCCTTGCGTATTGAATGTTTTGACATCAGCCACACCCAGGGGGAAGCGACGCAGGCCTCTTGTGTGGTGTATCAACAGCACGCCATGCAAAATGGCGAATACCGGCGCTACAACATCAATGACATCACGCCGGGCGATGATTACGCCGCCATGCGCCAGGTTTTGCTGCGGCGTTATGAAAAAGTGGCGACAGGCGAGGGTGTGTTGCCGGATCTGGTGTTGATCGACGGCGGTCGCGGTCAAGTGGAAATGGCGCGTCAGGTGTTTGCCGAACTCGGCTTGCCGATAGAAAATCTGGTTGGCGTAGCCAAGGGCGAAGGGCGTAAAGTGGGGCTGGAAACGCTGGTGTTTGCCGATGGCCGCGCCGCGCGCGAGCTGGGCAAGGATTCCGCCGCCCTGATGCTGGTGGCGATGATACGCGATGAGGCGCACCGCTTCGCCATTACCGGCATGCGCGCCAAACGCGCCAAAGCGCGCCAAGCCTCGCGCCTGGAGGAAATTGAAGGCATCGGCGCCAAGCGCCGCCAGCGCCTGTTGGCGCGTTTTGGCGGTTTGCGCGGGGTGCAGGAAGCCAGTATCGAAGATTTGGCCTCAGTGGAAGGTATTTCGCATAAACTGGCGGCGGAAATCTACAAACAACTACATTAAAACTGAGCGGCGGACCGAGAGCCATGCCTTTGAATATCCCGATTTTACTGACCTGGATGCGGGTCGCCCTGATTCCCCTGGTGGTGGCGCAGCTGTATTTGCCGGCGCATTGGTTTTCCCAGTTGGAATATGATTTGTGCGCCACCACCCTGTTCATCCTGGCCGCCGTGACGGATTGGTTTGACGGTTTTTTGGCGCGGCGCTGGAATCAAACCTCGTCCTTCGGCGCCTTTCTCGATCCGGTGGCGGATAAGCTGATGGTCTCCGGCGCCTTGCTGCTCTTGATTTATCTGCAGCGTTGCGACGCTTTGCTGGCGCTGGTCATCATTGGCCGCGAAATCACCATTTCCGCCTTGCGCGAATGGATGGCGCAGTTGGGCAAGTCCAAGTCAGTGGCGGTCAGCTCGCTGGGCAAGATCAAAACCGCAGCGCAAATGGTGGCGATTCCCATGCTGCTGTTCAATGGCCGCCTGTTTGGTGTGATTGACACCATGTTCTGGGGCACATTGCTGCTGTGGGTGGCGGCGGTTTTGACGGTCTGGTCGATGTTCTATTATCTGCGCCTGGCGTGGCCGCTGATCCGTGAGCATGATGGTCAGGCTTGATGTTGCAGAAAAAGCACGCCTTTCCGAATTTTTTTCGGGAATTTGTTGAAAATGAAGAATAAAGGCTGATTTTGACAAAAATTGATGACATCTAAGTGAAATTTCCTTGACGTCTCGATTTAAAGGTCTATAATGCACACCTGTTGTTCGACGCAACGCAGCAAAACAGCAAAGCGGGAGTAGCTCAGTTGGTAGAGCGCAACCTTGCCAAGGTTGAGGTCGAGAGTTCGAGACTCTTCTCCCGCTCCAAATGCTGGATTTCTGTAAAAGTGTTGTACAATAGCGTTTTCGATGCAAACACATCGAATGCAATGCGGGAGTAGCTCAGTTGGTAGAGCGCAACCTTGCCAAGGTTGAGGTCGAGAGTTCGAGACTCTTCTCCCGCTCCAGAATTCCGGAGGGAAGCTGATGCTTCCCTTTTTTAATCAGGCAGAAATGCTTGCGGCGGGGTAGCAAAGTGGCTATGCAGCGGATTGCAAATCCGTCTACGTCGGTTCGATTCCGGCCCTCGCCTCCAGTTATCTGCGTTGGCGTATGCCGGCGCACAAAGCGGGAGTAGCTCAGTTGGTAGAGCGCAACCTTGCCAAGGTTGAGGTCGAGAGTTCGAGACTCTTCTCCCGCTCCAAATTTAAAAGGGAAGCTTCGGCTTCCCTTTTTCACATTCAGCTTTGCCATTTCACTGCAGCGCCAGGCTGTGCCGGCGTGCGCATAAAAACCCGTTGCCCCGGGACTGGTGTTGCAGTGCGCAAACACGTACAATGCCTGTTATGAAAATCACCTTGTTTGAGCTTGAAGACGCGATTAACTTCTGGCGCGCGCAGCATCCCGCCTCAGGTGAGGAAAAAGCCTTATCCCCGGAAGTGAACGCCCTCGCCACACTGTATGCCTTGATGATCTACCATCACCAGCGCGAAGTCAGTGTGGAGGCCAAACTTCTTCCCATTTTGCAAATCTGGCGCGAGCAAGTCATCAAGCCGTAGCAGCAAGCGCGGACATTAGCCATATCAGTGAATCTGCAGGAGAAATCATGAGTGAAGCACAAGCGGGCGCGGCTGCGCCAATGTTGTATCCCGAATTATTCCGCAGCATGGAGCAGGTGCGCTGGAATATGGAGCAGGATGTGCCGTGGGATCAATTCGATCCATCCCTGCTCAGTGAAGAGCAGGCGCAGACCATCAAGATGAATGCGATCACCGAATGGGCCGCATTGCCTGCCACAGAAATGTTTTTGCGCGACAACCGGCATGACAGCGATTTTTCCGCTTTCATGTCGGTTTGGTTTTTTGAAGAGCAAAAACACTCCCTGGTGCTGATGGAATATCTGCGCCGCTTCCGTCCCGATCTGGTTCCGAGCGAAGCTGAATTGCACAATGTGCGTTTTGAATTCGATCCGGCCCCGCCGCTGGAAACCCTGATGCTGCATTTCTGCGGCGAGATCCGCCTCAATCACTGGTACCGCTGCGCAGCCGATTGGCATACAGAGCCGGTGATCAAACAAATCTACCGTCTCTTGAGCCAGGATGAGGCGCGGCATGGCGGCGCATATTTGCGCTATCTGAAAAAAGCCCTGAAAACCAGCGCTTCACGCGCAGTGGATGAGGCGCGCGCGGCGTTTGCCAAAATCGGCGTGCTGATGGCGTCCAGCCGGCGCACGCAAAAGCCGCTGCATCCGACCAATTTGCATGTGAATCAAAGCCTGTTTCCAAATGACACGGTGCAATCGCGTCTGCCGGATGTAAGCTGGCTGGAGCGCTGGCTGGACGAACAGATCAAATTTGACGATCAATGGGAAAAGCGCGTGGTGGAGCGGATTTTGTTCAATGTTTCGCAATTGTTTGAGCAAACCTTTGTCAGCGTGCAGGACTTGAACCGTTATCGCAAAGAATTGGCGCAGCGTCTGGATGGCGGCGCACAGGCGGCGGCATGAGCGCACCGCAACTCGAACGCAAACTGGCCACGGCGCAAAATCTGACCCAATTGTTGGCCGCCTTGCCGCGTCCGCTGGTGATGACGAATGGCGTGTTTGACCTTTTGCATCGTGGTCATGTGGCGTATTTGCAGGATGCGCGCGCACTCGGCGCCGCCTTGGTGGTGGCGGTCAACAGCGACGCCTCGGTGCGCCGCCTGGGCAAGGGGCCGGAACGCCCTTTGAACACGGTGGAGGATCGCATGGCTTTGCTGGCGGCGCTGGAGGCGGTGGATCTGGTGTTGGCGTTTGACGAAGACACCGCCGAACAGGCGGTGCTGGCGGTGCGCCCGGATATCTATGTCAAAGGCGGCGATTATCAAGTCGAAAATATTCCTGAAGGGCGCGCCGTGCTCGCCTATGGCGGGCAGGTGCGCGCAGTGCCGTTTGCCTTCCAGCGTTCCACCACGGCGCTGGTGCAAAAAATCCGCAAGCAATAAGGCATTAATTCAATAATTGGCGCGCATGATCAAAATCATAGCGCGCCATCGCTGCCGCAATCATATCCAGGGTGCTGACGGCTAAGCCCAGTTTGTGCTTGTGCTGATTGAAATAGTCCGGCGCATCGCCGCTGGCTTCTTCCAGCAAGTGTTGTAAATGCAGTTTGACGCCAGGATCCGGCTGCGCCGGCGCCCCTGGCAATTGTTCCAGCAAGCGGCTTAAATCCTGTACTCCCTGTTGTAATTGCTGCAGTGATTGACGCAAGGCGCGCGCATCCACATCGCGCAATTCAGCGCCTGCGCTGCATAAAGCTTCCAGTGCGCGGGCGGCTTGTGCAATCTTGACGGCGCCCAGATTCGCCGCCGCGCCATGCGCTTTGTGCGCGCGGATGCCGGCTGTCAGCCAATCTTGATTCACAATCGCCTCGCGCATGAACTGTGCGCAATCGCTTTCCTGTTGCGCCAGATTGCGCAACAGTTTCAGATACAGCACAGGATTGCCGGCGCTGCGCTGCAAGCCGCCATCCACATCCAGCAAAGCGCTGCTGCGCAAGCCTTGGATTTCCTCGATTTCTCTGGATGCGACGGGGGCGCTCAATTCATCATGCGCCGCACGCGCCGGCACCCCCGGCAGCCAGGTTGCCAGCATTTGATACAGCTGCTCCGGATTGACCGGCTTGGTCAGATAGTCTTGCATTCCTTCCGCGATGCAGCGTTCGCGCACATCCTGCAATGCATGCGCAGTCATGGCGATGATGGGCAGCTCGGCAAAGCGCGCGTCCTGGCGTATCGCCAGGGTGGCGGCATGACCATCCATCACCGGCATTTCCAGATCCATCAACACCAGATCATAGGAATGCGGGCCGTTATGCACCAATTTTTCCACCGCTTCCCGGCCGGTGTTGGCCAAGTCCACATCAATTCCCACCACATCCAGCAATTCGACTGCGATTTGTTGATTGATTTCATTGTCTTCCGCCAGCAGCACGCTGATGCCCTGATACTGTTTGGCAGGTGTTTTGCGGCTGAC
Organism: Massilia sp. W12; assembly: GCF_037300705.1. NCBI lineage: Bacteria > Pseudomonadati > Pseudomonadota > Betaproteobacteria > Burkholderiales > Oxalobacteraceae > Massilia > Massilia sp. W12. Next base: position 678,866 of record NZ_CP147776.1, read on the forward strand.
CGGCGTCGGGCAGGTCGGCGCCAGCAGGGCGAACAGGCAGCGCAGCAAGGCCGCCATATTCAAGGGTTTGGTGAGAAAAGCGCGGACCCCGGCTTGATTGGCCGCTTCACGGATATCTTCCCGCTCAAACGCCGTCACCAGCACCAGGGCGGGCTTGTGGTGCAGTGAGCTGTGCAACAGGTGGCGCGCCAACTCAATTCCATCCATTTCCGGCATCTTCCAATCGGTCAACACCAGATCATAAGGGAGTTGCGCATGTTCCTGCAGGGCAATTTTTTCCAGTGCTTCGGCGCCGTTGGCGGCGCTATCCGCTTGCAGATGCAGGGCGGCCAGCATTTGCTGCAAAATGGTGCGCGCTGGCCGGCTGTCATCCACCACCAGCACGCGCATGGCGCGCAGCGATTCCAGCAATTCCGGCGCATCTTCGATTTCCTGGCTGGATAAATGTCCGGATTCAACCACAAAGGGCAGGGTGAAATGAAAAGTGGAGCCTTTGCCGGCCTCGGTTTCAACGTTGATTTTGCCGCCCAGCAGCTGCACCAGATGCTGTGAAATTGACAGGCCCAGGCCGGTGCCGCCATAGCGCCGGGTGGTAGAGCCGTCGGCCTGGGAAAATGGCTGAAACAGTTTCGCGGTTTGTTCCGGCGTCATGCCGATGCCGGTGTCGCGCACCGCAAAATGCACCAGCGCGCGCCCGTCTTCCAGCCACTGTTCAACCAGACAGGACAGTTCGATTTCCCCCTGCTCAGTGAACTTGATCGCATTATTCACCAAATTGATCAATACCTGACCCAAACGCAAGGGATCGCCCTGCAGATGGCGCGGCACATCATGGCCCACCGCAAACAGATATTCAATGCCTTTGTCGGCTGCTTTCTGGCTGGTGACATTCGCCACATTCGCCAGCACATCATCAAACGAAAATGAAGCTTGTTCGACCTCCAGCTTGCCGGCTTCGATTTTGGAAAAGTCCAGAATGTCATTGATGATTCCCAGCAGGGACAGGCCGGCGCGATGTATCTTGCTGACATAATCATGCTGGCGCTGATTCAACTCTGTGCGCAAGGCCAGATGCGCCATGCCGATGATGGCGTTCATCGGCGTGCGGATTTCATGGCTCATATTCGCCAGGAAATCAGACTTCATACGGGTCGCTTCTTCCGCCTTGAGTTTGGCGTGGCGCAAAATTTCCTCGTTGTGCTGCAAATGGCGGTTGGCTTCGACCAATTGATTGGCTTGCGCGCGCACCTGGCTTTCCGCCAGCGACAGCTCATGCAATGTGTGTTCCAGACGGCGGTAAGTATTCGCGTTTTCCAGCGCAATCGCACCATAGGAACACAGGGTGCGGAACACCATTTGCTCACGCTCCCCATAAGCATGGCGTTGCAGGGATTGCACCGTCATCACCCCCAGCACGCGGTCTTCAATCAAAAGCGGCGCATACAGGCAGCTCTGGGTATCCAGCGTGCCGGGGATGGCGTTGTTTTGGGCCACGCCGCCTTCTTGCAAAATCAGGCGGCGTTCGCGCACGCAGCGTGCAGACTGGGATGCGCTATCTTCCAGCGACACCGTGATGGGCGGCAACTCGCGCCCGTTTTCCATACTCAATACGCTGCTCAGGACTTGCTTGTCTTCATCCAGTAAGAAGATGATGAAGGATTCCGCATCCAGCAAGCCATTCACATTGCGCCACAGCGCGCTGCAGACTTCATTCAAATTCAGGTGTGCGGTGATTTCCTGGCCGATGCGGCCCAATTTTTGCAGGGTATCGCTGGTTTGCTGCAAGACTTCGGCGCGGCGCGCTTCCGAAATCGCCAATTGCCGGTGATAAGCGCTCTCGGCCTGGCTGCGTTCGGTTTGATGTTTGATGCGCAGCGCCAGGGCGCGATTGGTGGCTTGCTCACTATGGCTTTTGGCGCGCGCCTGAGCAGCGCGCCGGGTGTAGGTGAAGGCTTGATTGTAATCATTCACAGCGGCCCAGGCGTCCGCCACTTCGTCCAATAATTCTGCGCTCGGGCTGTTGCCTTCGGCTTGCGCCAATTGCAGCGCCTGCATCAAATAATGCAAGCTCAAACTCGGTTCGGTGCTTGTGATCTCGGCGGGCAGTTGATAGGCGGCGTGTATCCGCGCCAGCACTTGCAAAGCTTCAATCTGGCGGTAAGTCTGGCCATTGTATTGCGCCAGATGCAAAGCGCCTTTGATCCAGCTCAGCGCTTCCTCCGGTTTGCCCAGATTCAGCAGGGTGTCGGCCATGCCGCGCCTGGCCCCGGTTTGAAAGTCGTTTTCGCCGAGTTGCTCGGCGCGCTCCAAAACCTGGGCGAAATAATTGCGCGCCTGCTCATATTGACCACGGTCGCGCGCCAATTCCGCCATATACCACAGGGTGATGGCATAGGAGCGTGAGTGTTGCAGCGGCTGCAATACCTGACGCGCTTCCTCCAGTAATTCCTGGGCGCTATCGGTGCGTCCCAGAATCCGCATGGTTTCGGCGGTTTGCAGCAGGCTGTTGCCGAGACTGCCGGGCCAGCCGGTGGGGCGCGCCAGATCCAGTCCGGTTTGCATCCATTCGAGTGCGGTTTGATAGTCATTCAGATGGGCGAAGCTGACGGCGATATTGTTGGCGCAGACAATTGCCCGGCGGATTTGTCCGGTTTGGCGCGCCAGTTCAAAGGCCCGCATCATTAAGGGGGCGGCGGCTTCGGAGTTGCCGCTTAACTCGGCATGCGAGGCGTGCAGATTGCACACCAATGGCGCCAGGGCCGGCGGGTAATCGGTTTTCTCCAGCGGAAAACGGCGTCCGGCGCGCACCATTGCGCCTTTGGCGTCGCGCAACATATTCGCCAGCGCTTGCGTGGCTTCGCAATAGTCGGCGCGCAAGCTGTCGCCGCCAAGCTGGGCCAATAAGGCGGCCCCGGCCAGCGTCTGCTCCATCGCCGTCACTTCGCCGCGCGCCTGCTCAATACTGGCGATGATCAAACAGGCGTCGGCCTGGCCGATGGGGTCGTGCAGCTCGCGAAAACTTTGCAAAGCCTGGTCGGCGAAGATTTGCGCGCGTTCGAGTTCGGCGAACAGATAGCAGGCTTCAGCGCGGATTAAGCAGATCCGCGCCAGCAGGGCCGAATCACTGTTATTCGCCATGCTTTGCTGGGCCTGCTCAGCCAAGGCCAGCGCCAGCTTGGTGTCGCGTTGACGCAAATGCCAAGCCAGAGTTAACAGCAAGAACGGGCGCACATGCGAGTGCGCCAGCTGGGCTTGCAGTGCCTGCACCTGTTCATCTGTGGCAAACAGCTCCATCCGGACTCCTTGCGCCAGCAACGATACAGACATCCTACCGCACTTTGCCGCCCTTGCGCAGCTTAAGGCGGCAGGTGTTGGGATTCGCGCAGACCTCACGCGGCGTTGCGCCGGCGCGAGCCGATCCAGAAAGATATGAGTGATCGAAGCGGAAATCGGCATGCGGCATGCCGCTTAATGCCGCCCTGTTTTCTGCGCTGCCAGACAAATCGGAGAAGAGTCGGGCCGGGCTGGCGCGCCTGCTGCCGGGCAAATCAAGCCAATATTGCAAACCGCCAGCATCCGGCGCACGGTGCAGCACGTTTTGATAAAGCGCGTCGCCAGTTCCAGATTGCCGGGGGGGGGGCATGCAGGGCGCTGAATGCCGCCGATTGCACAAAAGCTTGCGTCAGCAATTCTGTTGCCGCGCCGGAGTTCACAGCGGGAAAGTTGAGACGGCCAAAAAAGAGCCGGCGTGAGCCGGCTCTTTTGTGCGAAGAAATGGATTAATTTCCGGTGTAGGGAATGATTTCAAAACCGAGATCCATAATCCCAACCAGCGCCGCTTTGTTTTCCGTACTCTCAGAAAACGCCACCAGCACATCCGCTTTTGTGCCTTTGTTTTCATTCAAGACATTGGTCCAGAATTGGATGCCTTCTGCCTCACCTTCACGTTGCAGGACGTTGTGGTATAGCTTGCGCACCAGGTTTTCATTGCTCAGGTCGAATCCATACAGGCGGTAAAACTCTGCTGAGCGGATAAAGCCCTCCGCCACTTGGTTCAAGGTCACGCCCAGTTCCAACTTCCTGGCCCAGTAGCCAAGGCCGGTGGCGTCGCCATCGCGCGCCAGAATCGCGCGGTACATGCGGTAAGCCTGTGCCGTGTATATATCATCGCCAAAAGAGAAGGAGGTGTCCGCAAAGGTGAGCAGCTCGACATTTTTGACGACATCTGTGCCATCCGGATTGCCGCGCGTGCCATTGGCTTTGACCGTCCAAATGCTTGGCCCTTCCAGGGTAATTTCATAGTCGGCCCGATTACCCATAAAATACGCGACATCTTTGCCAGCGCCGCCATCGATCGTGTCATTGCCGGCGCCGCCTGTCAGCGTGTCGTTGCCGGCCATTCCCTGCAGTTCATTATTGAGGGTGCTGCCCTGGATAAAATTATTCCCGCTATTGCCGGTTCCTGTCTGCGGAATCTGCTGCCCGTTGATAATTTGACCCAGTGCGCTATTGCTTAAATTCGGACCCCAGTTAAGCGTCAGATTTTCCACATTATCCGGCAGGGTGTAGGAACTGAGCATGGAATAAGCAGTATCCGTACCATTGTCGCTTATTTCGCTGATGGCATCGCTCGCATTGTTCACTAAATATTGATCATTGCCGGCGCCGCCACTCAAGGCATCCGCTCCGCTGGAGCCTGGCAGCGCATCGCTTCCTGCGCCACCGGTGACATTTGAACTTTGGGTAAGCCAATAGCCGGTCTGCAGCCTTTCGCCTTTCAATGTGGTCCACCAATTGGTCAAATTCATATCAAACAATGAACCATCCGTGGTGCTCAACAGCATGCTCTTGCCATCTGCCGATGTGGCGCGCATATCAACGCCGCTGGCAATGCTTGGCTTCTGGCTGTCATGCGTCAAAATCTGCAAGCTTTTGGTTTGATAATCATATTGAAACAGATTCATCCCAACCGTATTGCTTGCCAGCATGGCAGGGGGATACAGCTGGTTGTAGTCATCTATCGCGTACACCAGATTGTTGGCGTCGCTCAGGATGGCGCGTACATAATGGGTGCCTGGCAACTTGTCATTTTGGTCGACCATGGTCAACTCTTTGAGGTCGCTGTCGCCATTGATGCGCAGGATCAAACCTTGCGGGCCGCCGGACCAGAATTGCTTATCGCCAACCGCCTGCAGTGCGCCATTTGGCACGAAACGGTGCTCGGCCGCCGCCGGGCTGACCAGCTGAGTCAGGGAGCCGGAGACGACGCTGCGATATACCAGTCCGCCCGTGAGGGACGAACTGGTATTGGAAGTCAGATTGCTTGCGTAAGTGTGGAAGTACAGCGTTTGCCCATCGCTGCTGAAGGATGGGCTGTAACTATGGTTGTTCGCCTCGGCTCCTGCAGGACTGTATGAAACACGCTCCAGCTTACCGCTTTGCAAATCGCGCATGAAAATGTCGGACATGGTCCGATAATCATTTTTGACCAGATTATCCGATTCACTTGCAAAAGCGAGATAACGCCCATCAGGCGACATACTGTAGTCCTGCTGAATCCCCTTATTGGCAGGCAGGGTGGCGCCATGGCTGACCGCCGTGACTTTCTTGGTGGCGACATCGCTGGCGAATAATTGATACTGGGTGCTTTCGGTTTGCGTGCCTTTATTAATCACCTTTTCCGTCAGATAAGAGATGACGCCGCCAGTCTGGGATATTTTCAAACCGGTCAATACGCTATCCAGATCACTATCGGATACGACCTTGGTGTACACGCCGCTGGCGATGTCTTGCTGATAAATCACCTCAGCCACGCCTTCTTGCACAATCATGGCGATCTTTTTACCGTCTGAAGACAGAACGGCATCAGTGATTTGACTCTTGCCATCGGGGGCAGTGACTAGGGTGGCGGCTTGCGTCATGTGAAAATCTCTGTCTGAATATTGAGGCCGCTGCAACAGGCGGGATAAGCGGGCTGCTGATGCATGCGGCGCAACTGAAAACCGGGTTGTATAGGCATCCGCTGCGGTATGCCGGGTCGATCGATTCTTGCATGTGGCTATCAGGGTGTCAAGCAAACCCCGGGCTTGAATTTTCCAAATTGCAACAGAATGCAAACCGCCTGCAAGCGTAAAGCACAGGTACAATGACGCTTTCGCGCCATCCTGGCCCATCTGTCTATCTCATCTCTTCATGCAAGATCTGCTCGATAATCTGAACCCGGAACAACTCGCCGCCGTGACTTTACCGGCGCAACACGCCATGATTTTAGCCGGCGCCGGCTCCGGCAAAACCCGGGTCTTGACCACCCGCATCGCCTGGTTGATTCAAACCGGCCAGGCCTCGCCCGGCAGCGTGCTGGCGGTGACCTTCACCAATAAAGCCGCCAAGGAAATGCTGGCGCGCCTGGGTTCCATGTTGCCCTTGAATTTGCGCGGCATGTGGATCGGCACTTTCCATGGTCTGTGCAACCGCTTTTTGCGCACCCATCACATGGACGCCGGTCTGCCGCAGAGTTTTCAGATCATGGACAGCAGCGATCAGCTCGCGGCCATCAAGCGCATGTTGAAAGCCCAGCAAATCAGCGAAGAGCGCTACCCGGCCAAGGATTTGCAGCACTATATCAACCACGCCAAAGAGGCCGGCTTGCGCGCGCAGAATCTGAGCGGACACGACCCGCGCACGCGCAAGCTGAATGAACTGTTCGCCGCCTACGATGCGCAATGCCAGCGCGAAGGCGTGCTCGACTTTGCCGAATTATTGTTGCGCTGCTATGAAGTGTTGCTGCGCAACCAGCCCCTGCGCGAACATTATCAGGCGCGTTTCCGCCACATCCTGGTGGATGAGTTTCAAGACACCAATGACTTGCAATACAAATGGCTCAAGCTTTTAAGCGGCGAAGGGCGCGCCGGCGCAGTCTTTGCAGTGGGCGATGATGACCAGAGCATTTACGCCTTTCGCGGTGCGAATGTCGGCAATATGCTCGACTTCACCCGCGAATACCAGGTCAATAATCTGATCAAGCTGGAACAAAACTACCGTTCGCACGGCAATATCCTCGATTGCGCGAATCAATTGATTGCGAATAACAGCGCGCGACTGGGTAAAGACTTGCGCACCGATGCCGGGCATGGCGAGCCGGTGCGGATTTATGAAGCGCAAAATGATTTGCAGGAAGCGCAATGGGTGGTGGAAGAAGCCAAAAACCTGATTGCGCACGGCGCGGCGCGGCGGGAAATTGCGATTTTGTATCGCTCGAATGCGCAAAGCCGGGTGTTGGAACACGCCCTGTTTTCCGCCGGTCTGCCGTATCACGTGTATGGCGGCCTGCGCTTTTTCCAACGCGCCGAAGTCAAACATGCAGTCGCCTATCTGAGTTTGATGGACAATCCGCACAATGACTCCGCCTTCTTGCGCGTGGTCAACACCCCCGCGCGCGGCATCGGCCCGAAAGCGCTGGAACAGCTGCAGGATGCAGCGCAACAGCAAAACCTTTCTTTATACGCAGCCGTGCCGTATGTGGCGGGCAAGGCTGGCGCGAATCTGGCCAAATTCGTGTCCCTGATTGAATCCATGCGCTTTGCCAGCGGTCCCATGCCCTTGCCGGAAATGGTGGAGCAGGTGTTGCAGCAAAGCGCATTGCTGACTATGTATGAAAACGATGAAGAGCATGCCGACAAACTGGAAAACTTGCGCCAGATCATCGGCGCGGCGCGTCTGTTTTTAAGTGAAGAAGGCTATGCGCGCGAACATCCGGCCTGCGCCGGCCCGGCGCTCTCCTCTGATCTGGTGGAAATCGACAACGGCCCGCAACTCGACGACGCCGATAAACCCTTGCGCATGCTGCTCTCGCCGCTCACTGCATTCCTGCAGCACGCCGCGCTGGAAGCCGGCGAAAACCAGGCCCTGCAAGGACAGGATGCCTTGCAATTGATGACCGTGCATGCGGCCAAGGGCCTGGAGTTTGACAATGTGTTTATCACCGGTATGGAAGCCGGCCTGTTCCCGCATGAAAACAGCGCATCGGAACGAGACGGACTGGAAGAAGAGCGGCGCCTGATGTATGTCGCCATCACGCGCGCGCGCGACCGCCTCTATCTGTCCCTGGCGCAAAGCCGCATGTTGAATGGCCAGCAGCGCTACCAGACCCGCTCCGGTTTTTTGGACGAATTGCCGGAAGCCGCATTGAAATGGCTGACCCCGCGCCAAAACGGCGGCTGGTTCGCGCCGCCCAAATCCAGCTGGGATCTGGCGCAAGACCTGGCGGCGGATGATTTACTGGCGCAACGCATGCGCCAGGCCGACGACGCGCGCAGCGGCTGGCGCGCCGGACAAAATGTGCGCCACAGCCGTTTCGGCGATGGCGTGATTGTCAAACTGGAAGGCGAAGCCGGCAATTTGCGCGCCAAAATCAACTTTGGCGCAGAGGGGATGCGCGTGTTGGATTTGAGCATCGCCAAGCTGGAAGTCTTGTAATCAGCGCCGTGTGGCGCGATTTGCCACACGGAAACCAGGTGACTGCCTGTGACAGGCGCAGGCGCTTTCCGCCGCAACAACTTTTGCGGTAAAGTAGCCCACAGCCAACAGCACAGGTTTTTGCCATGTCTTCCGAGATTTTTCGCAAAGTCGCCCTGGAACGCTTGTCCACCCCTGATCAGCTCGATCAGGCGCTGTTGCTGACGCCCGCCAAGAGCCGCCTGGCGTTGTGGCTGGCGGGGCTGCTGGTGTTGGCCATGCTGGTGGCCAGTCTCTTGATCAGCGTGCCGGTGATGGCCAGCGGCAGCGGCATCGTGCTGCAAACCCTGGGGGTGAGCGATGTGGTGGCGGCGCATGGCGGGCGGGTGCGGCGCGTCTTGAGCGCACCCGGGCAAACCATTCAAGCCGGCCAGCTGATCGCTGAATTGTCCCAACCCGAACTCGAAACCGCGCTGCAAACCCAGCATGCCGACTTGCGCGAAGCACAGGCGCAGCGCGCCCGCATCAGCGAATTGCACGCCAGCGACCGCGCCATGCAAAGCCGCCAGCAAATCCAACAGCGCGGTGAATTGCAAGTGCGGCGCGGCGCCGCCAGCCAGCGTCACGCCTGGCTGCAACAGCGCATCAAACAGGATCAACAATTGCTCGCCAGCGGCTTTTTAAGCCGCAACCGCCTGCAAGACACCGAGGCTGAACTCTTGCAGCAGCAGGAAAAACTGGCCGAAATCGAAAGTAATTTGAAAGCGCTCGACAGCGATGCGGCGGCGCGTGAGCATGTGCGCGTGAAGGAATTGTTGGAACAGGATCTGCGCATCAGCAATCTGCAGCACCGTATCCGCGAAGCTGAGCAGCGCTTGCAGCGCGAGAGCCGTCTGCTGGCCGAGGCCGGCGGCGTGGTGGCGGAAATCAAATTCGCAGTCGGCGATGTGCTGTCCGCAGGACAAGCCGTGCTGACCCTGCTGCCGCCAGTCAGCAGTCAGAGCGGACAGCTGGAAGTAATCGCCTATCTGGCCGCCGGCGAAGGCAAAAAAGTCAAACCCGGGATGGCGGTGCGGGTCACGCCGGGCAATGTCAAAAAAGAAGAATTCGGTTCCATCATCGGCACAGTGCAAAGCGTGGCCCCGATCCCCGCCACCAGCGAAGGCATGCAACGCACCTTGCGCAATCGGCAATTGGTTCAAAATCTGTCCCAGAATGCGGCCCCGATTGAAGTCCGTCTGAGTCTGCAGGCCGATCCCGCCAGCGCCTCCGGCTTGCGCTGGACCTCACGCGGGCCGGATCTGCGTTTAGACGCCGGCACCATTGTGCAGGCAGAAGTGGTGGTGAAACGCATCCGCCTGCTGGCGCTGGCCTTGCCCGCGCTGGAAGCCTGGCTGCATCTGGAGCCGATTGCATGACACGGCGCCCGCCATCCCTGTCGCGCGCGGCTGGCTGGCTGGTGGGTGATTATGCGCCCTTGCGCACCGATACCGTATTGCAATTGGAAGTGGTGGAATGCGGCGCAGCCTGTCTGGCGATGGTGCTGGCCTGGCATGGCTGGCATGAAACACTGGAAGAATTGCGCATCGCCTGCGGCGTATCGCGCGACGGCTCGAAGGCTTCCAACATCGTCAAAGCGGCGCGCCAGCGCGGATTGCAGGCCAAAGGCGTGCGCGCAGAGCCGGCTGATTTGCGCGAATTGAACAGTCCGGCCATCGTGTTCTGGAACTTCAATCACTTTGTGGTGCTGGAAGGATTTGCGCGCGGACGCGCCTGGCTGAATGATCCGGCAGCCGGACGGCGCAGCGTCTCGGAAGCCGAATTTGACGCTTCCTTCACCGGAGTCGCCCTGTTATTTGAAAAAGGGCCGGAGTTCCATCCCCATGGCCGGCCGCCCGGCTTGCTCAAACCGCTCTTGCAGCGCCTGCGCGGCAGTGGCGACGCTTTGCGCAATCTTTTTCTGGCCAGCCTGATTCTGACCTTGCCCGGCTTGATCGCGCCGGCCTTCTCGCGCCTGTTCGTCGATTTTTATCTGGTGCAGAAACTGGAAGATTGGCTCGACGCCCTGATTGCCGGCATGCTCTTCATGGCGCTCTTGCGCATGCTCTTAACCTGGTTGCAGCAATGGGCTTTGCTGCGCCTGAATAACGGACTGGCGCTGTCCTGGGCCTCGCGTTTTGTCTGGCATTTATTGCGCATGCCCCTGCCGTTTTTTCAGCAACGTTTCGCCGGCGAAATCGGCGCGCGCGTGATGATGAATGACAAACTGGCCCAGCTGGTGGGCGGCGAGCTGACCATGTGCGCCGCGCAGATGCTGGCGGCGGCTGTGTTTTTATTCGTGATGGCGCAATACAATTTGTGGGTGATGGGGGCGGCGCTGGCGCTGGGTTTGCTGAATCTGTCGATTCTGGCCTGGGCCCAACGCCGCACGCAGGAAGCCAGCCAGCGTTTGCAAATGGATCAGGGCAAATTTGTCGCCGCTCTGCTGCAAGGCACGCAACAGATGGAAGCATTGAAAGTCGCCAGCGCCGAAAATGCCCTGTTCACCCGCTGGCTGGGCCTGCATGCCAAAGTGGTGAATGCTGAACAGAGCCTGGGTTTGCAAAGGCTGTGGAGCAATATCGTGCCGCAAATGAGCGCAGGGCTGTTGCTGGCGGCGGTGCTGGCGGTGGGCGGCTGGCAAGTGATGGGCGGACACCTCAGCCTGGGCATGCTGGTGGCCTTGCTGGCGCTGGCCGCCAATTTACAAGCGCCCTTGCTGTCCCTGGTCGGGGTCGGCGCCAAATTGCAGGAAGCGCAAGCGTATTTGCGCCGGATTGACGATGTCATGCAACACCCCCTGGCGACAGAATTCAGCGCGCCCCAGACCCCGCCGCTGGCGGTGGAACAAGTGGCGGGACGGGTTGAAATCCGCAATCTGTGTTTTGGCTACTCTCCGCTTGATCCGCCGCTGCTGGATGATTTTTCCCTGAACATCGAGGCCGGTCAGCGCATTGCCATCGTGGGCGCATCCGGCTCCGGCAAATCCACCCTGGGACGTTTGCTGGCTGGCGTTTGCGAAGCCTGGAGCGGCGAGATTGTGCTGGATGGCCGTCCCCTGCAACAGTGGCCGCGCTTGCAATTGCGCGCTGCGCTGGCCATGGTGGATCAGGAGATATCGCTGTTTGAAGCATCCATCCGCGACAATCTGACCTTATGGAATCTGGAAATCCCGCAAGGCTGGTGTGTGCGCGCAGCCAAAGACGCGGCGATTCATGAAGTGATTTCGGCGCGCGCCGGCGGCTATGCGACGCAAGTCGCGGAAGGCGGGCGCAATTTTTCCGCCGGTGAGCGGCAACGCCTTGAAATCGCCCGCGCCCTGGTCGGCCAGCCGCGTGTGCTGGTGCTGGATGAAGCCACTTCCGCATTGGACCCCGCGATTGAATTGCACATCATGCAGGCGCTGCGCCGGCGCGGCATCACCTGTTTAATCATTGCGCACCGCCTATCCACCGTGCGCGATTGTGATTTGATTCTGGTGATGGAGCAGGGCAGGGTGGTGGAACAGGGCACGCATGCGGAATTGTTGAGCGCACGCGGGCAATATTGGCGTTTGTTGGAGGCATGATGGGCAGACATCCCACATCCCATCGCGAAGACGATGCGCCAGAGAATGCGGAATTCGATCCGGAAGCCAGTTTGGCGGATCTGGATTTAAGCGAAGTCAGTCAAGCCTTGCGCTTTGAGCGCACGCAACGCGCCAGCCTGCGCGCACCGGAAACGGTTGAAGACGCGCCCAACGGGGCAGACGCACAACACGCTTTTGAGGAAGACGCGGCGGATGCCGATGCAGCGGCTTGGCAAGCGGAAGATGCTGCGCAACACGATGTCGCAGAGGCGGCGGCAGAGATCGAACAGCCGGCAGAGCAGCAAGCCGGAGAATACACTCAGGAGTGGGACGAATCCATACCGCAAACAGACACAGAGGATGTGACGGATGCATCACTGCTGCAAGGGCAAGAACAAACCGAACCGGAATGGCGGCAGCAGGCAGAGCAGGACAGCGCATATCTCGACCAGCAGGCCCCGCCTGAAGACTGCGCGGCGCAGGCCGGGCAAGAGGATGCCGCCTGGCGCGACGAGGCTTTGCAAGAGAATTGGCAGTGCGCCGGACAAAGCGGCCTGGATGTGTTGGAAGAGTTGATTGTTGCGCGCACCGGTGTGGCGCGCGAGCAGGCGCGCTGCCTGTGTCAGCCCGGTTTCTTTCTGGATGACCCGGTGCTGCCGCCCTGGTTGTATGTGCGGCATGCCGGGGCCGAATTATATGCCCAGCCATTTGCGGCAGGACGCGCCAGCGGCCCGCGCCGTTTCCTGGCGCATTTGCCGCCGCATGCTTTGCTGCCAGCGCTTGCGCCGCATCCGCATTGGCGCCTGCTGGTCGCGCCTGGCGCGCCGGCCTGCGTGGATGCCTGTCCCGGGCCGCAGGATGCGCCGCAGCAAGAAATCAGCGAACAGGAATTACAGGCGTGGCAGAGCGAGCGTCAATCTTGTTTGCAAGCCTTGCAACCGCTGCTGCACGCGCTGCAGGAAATTGTTCCCTCTGTCACGTCCCCCGCCTTGGTCGATTTGTATTTTGAGGCAGCCCCGCATGCGCGTCTGCAGCAATGGCTGCATGCCTGTCTGGATGAAATCCGCGATCAGCGCAAACCCATGCCCTTGGCGCAAATCGAAGCGGCGAACCTGGATGCGCGCCAATCCGCCTTAATCAAAATGGCCACCGTGCTGGAGCCGCGCGCGCGTCCCAAAAACCGGCAAAACCAGAGCCTGGCCAGCGTCGCATGTGTGGTGGCGCAAGCCCAGGGTTTGCATTTGCACAAAGACGCCGATCAGGGCGTGCCGGATGAAAGCTTGCACGATTGGGCCAAACGCAGCGGATTGCGCTTGCGCAAAGTCGCCTTGCGCAGCGGCTGGCGCCAAGCTTCCGGCTTGCCTTTGCTGGCGTTTTACGCCGATGAAGAGGGCCGCCCGCCCGACCCGCAGGCGTTGCGCGGGCCGGCGATTGCGCTGCTGCCGGACGCTGAGCGGCCCTATTGCTGGCAGGATGCCAGCGGCGCCAGCGGCCAGGTGGATGAAGCGTTTGCCGCGCGGCTGGCGCCCTTTGCCTGGAGCTTGCATGGCCGCCTGCCGGATAAGGTCTTGCATATCCCGGATCTTCTCTCTTTTGGCTGGCGCGCCGCACTCCAGGATATCGGTTTATTGCTGGGCGGCGCCTTGAGCGCCGGCATCCTCGGCATCCTGTCCCCACTGGCGGTGTCGTATGTGTTTCACAGCGTGATTCCAAGCAGTGAATTATCGCTATTGCTGAATTTCGCCCTGCTGGTGTTATTGGTCAGCGTGGTGGCCGGCGTGCTGCATTTCAGCGCCGATCTGGCGGCCTTGCGGATCGAGGGGCGACTGGGCAGCGGCCTGCAAAGCGCCATCTTTGACCGCCTGCTGCGCCTGCCGCTGGCGTTTTACGCCTCACTCACCAGCGGCGACCTGGCCAATCGCATCGCCACCGTGGATGTGGTGCGGCGCAGTCTGGCCAGTTACAGCGTCGCCATGCTGACCTCACTTTGTTACACCGCCGGCGCCTTGGCCACCATGTGTTATTACATGCCGCGCGCAGCCTTGCTGGTGGCGCTTTGCATGTTGATATTCTGGTGCGTGGCGGCGCTGCTGGGCTGGAAAATGGTGAAAAGTCTGTACGAAGGCGAGCAAATCGAAGGCAATATCATCGCCATGGTGGTGCAGCTGGTGCAAGGCATCAATAAATTGCGTCTGGGCGGGGCCGAGGATCGCGCGTTTGGTCTGTGGGGACGCGGTTTTGCTGAATTACGCACCCGGCTGGGGCGCGGCAAGATTTTGAATGTGTATCTGCTTGCATTGGTGGCGCTGCTGGAAACCGCCTTGCCGGCCACCGTGTTTGCCTTGCTCGGCTATGGCGACGGCGAAAAACCGGACACTGCCAGTTTTTTAGCATTGATCGCGGCCTTGGCCACCTACAGCGCCAGTGGTTTGAGCGTGGGACAGACATTATGCCGCTTGATCAGCCTCAAGCCCCTGTTTGAAAGAATCCGCCCGATTTTGCAAAATCAGCCGGTGGCGGCGGCGGAGGGCGAAGACCCCGGCCCGATTAATGGGGCGCTGGAGGTGGCCGGCTTGAGTTTTCGCTGGCCCGGACAGCGCGACGACTTATTGCACGACATTTCATTTCAAGCCCCGAGCGGCAGTTTTACCGCGATAGTCGGCAGTTCCGGATGCGGCAAATCGACCTTGTTGCGCCTGCTGCTGGGCCTGGAGCAGGCCAGCGCCGGCAGTATTTATTATGATGGCCGCGATTTGCGCAGTCTGAACCAGGATCAATTGCGGCGCCAGATTGGCGTGGTATTGCAAAGCGGCAAGACCATGCCCGGCACTTTGTATGAAAACATCAGCGTGTCCCACCCCTGCAGCATTGAACAAGCCTGGGAGGCGGCGCGCTTAGCCGGCTTGGAGGAAGATATCCGCGCCATGCCGATGGGCATGCACACCGTTTTGCCGGAAGGCGGGGCTGCGCTTTCCGGCGGCCAGGCGCAACGCCTGTTGCTGGCGCGCGCATTGGCCGGGCAACCGCAAATACTGCTGCTGGATGAAGCCACTTCGGCGCTCGACAACCGCACCCAAGCCTGGATCACCTCATCGCTGGCTGCGATGGCCATGACGCGGGTGGTGATTGCGCACCGCTTATCGACGGTGCAAAAAGCCGATCAGATCCTGGTTTTGCACCAGGGCCGGATTGCAGAGCGCGGCACATATCAGGAATTAATGGAAATGCAAGGCTTGTTTGCCGCCTTGGCGGCGCGCCAACTCAGCTGAAAAATGCCGCGCGCCCTGCGCCAAAGCGCCTTGCAACGGGGCAGGGCTTGGACTATGGTAAAGAGACCGCGCCGCAGGGCGCTGTATGAGGGGCAGCTGTCTGGCTGCTGACGATCTTGATTCCGGCGCAAACATCCTGCGCCGGCCTTTAACGGGACAGACGATGCGCAAGGTTTTGTACATCCTGGGCGAGTTGTCAGATGACGATGTGGAATGGTTGGCTGCGCATGGCAGCCGGGAAAAAGTCAAACAAGGCCATATTCTCGTCACTCAGGGAAAACCGCTGTCCTGCCTGTATTTCATTCTCGATGGTCAATTTGAAGTCAGCGTTGCCGGCGGTGGCCGGCTGGCGCTGGTCGGCTGTGGCGAAATCATCGGTGAAATTTCCATGATAGACGGCAGGCCGCCGACAGCCACGGTCAGCGCTTTGAGCGATGGCGTGGTGTTGGCGCTGGAGCGCAGCCGTTTGCAAAAAAAACTGGCGGCGGATATCGCTTTTGCCGCGCATTTCTATCGTGCCGTTGCGCATTTTCTGGCTGAGCGCATGCGCGCCACAGTGCAGCGCATCGGCAGCAAGCAAGCGCAGGATGTGGAATTGGATGAAAGCTTGCTCGACAACGTGCATCTGGCCGGCGCCAGATTCGACAGAATATTAAAACGCTTCCAAGGCTAGCGGCCAGCCGGGTTGGCGATTGAAAAGCAAAGGCAGCACTTATAACTGAATTCAGCGTGGGAGAACGTCATGGCGGAGAATAAAAAGACTTGGCCCGGGAATGACCTGTCTGATGAAGACTTGGACATGGTGGTAGGCGGGGCTGGCGCGCAAAATGTTGATCTGGACGCCCATCCTGAGCTGCAGCATGGCGAGCACAGCCAGGACGCCAAACCGGGCGATACGGGGAAACCGGGGGATACGGGGAAACCGCCGCAGGGGGATGGCAAAAATCAACCCCCGCAGGGTAAACCCGGCGATACGGGCAAGCCGCCGCAGGGCGATGGCAAGAATCCGCCGCCGCAGGGCAAGCCGGGGGATACGGGTAAGCCGCCACAAGGCGATGGTAAGACACAGCCGCCGCCACAGGGTAAGCCGGGCGATACGGGCAAGCCGCCGCAGGGAGATGGCAAGAATCCGCCGCCGCAGGGCAAGCCGGGGGATACGGGTAAGCCGCCGCAGGGCGATGGTAAGACGCAGCCTCCGCCGCAGGGCAAGCCGGGTGATACAGGTAAGCCGACGCAGGGTGATGGTAAGACACAGCCTCCGCCACAGGGCAAACCGGGCGATACGGGCAAGCCGCCGCAGGGCGATGGTAAGACGCAGCCTCCGCCACAGGGCAAACCGGGAGATACGGGTAAGCCGCCGCAGGGCGATGGTAAAACGCAGCCTCCGCCACAGGGCAAACCGGGCGATACGGGCAAGCCCCCGCAGGGTGATGGTAAGACACAGCCTCCGCCGCAGGGCAAGCCCGGTGATACAGGTAAGCCGCCGCAGGGCGATGGCAAGAATCCGCCGCCACAGGGTAAGCCGGGCGATACGGGCAAACCGGGCGATACGGGCAAGCCGCCGCAGGGCGATGGTAAGACACAGCCTCCGCCACAGGGCAAGCCGGGTGATACGGGTAAGCCGCCGCAGGGCGATGGCAAGAATCCGCCACCACAGGGCAAACCGGGCGATACGGGGAAACCACCTCAGGGCGATGGTAAGACGCAGCCTCCGCCACAGGGCAAACCGGGCGATACGGGCAAGCCGCCGCAGGGTGATGGTAAGACACAGCCTCCGCCACAGGGCAAGCCGGGTGATACGGGTAAGCCGCCGCAGGGCGATGGTAAAACGCAGCCTCCGCCACAGGGCAAACCAGGCGATACGGGAAAGCCGCCACAAGGCGATGGTAAGACGCAGCCTCCGCCACAGGGCAAGCCTGGTGATACAGGGAAGCCGCCGCAGGGCGATGGTAAGACCCAGCCTCCACCGCAGGGCAAACCGGGAGATACGGGCAAGCCGCCGCAGGGCGATGGTAAGACACAGCCTCCGCCGCAGGGCAAACCGGGTGATACGGGAAAACCGCCGCAGGGTGATGGCAAAAATCCACCGACGCAAGGCAAACCGGGCGATACAGGCAAACCGCCGCAGGGCGATGGTAAAACGCAGCCTCCGCCGCAGGGCGATGGTAAGACCCCGCCACCGCCACAGGGCAAGCCGGGCGATACGGGCAAGCCGCCGCAGGGCGATGGTAAAACACAGCCTCCGCCACAGGGCAAACCAGGCGATACGGGGAAGCCGCCGCAGGGCGATGGTAAGACACAGCCTCCGCCGCAGGGCAAACCAGGCGATACGGGGAAGCCGCCGCAGGGCGATGGTAAGACCCCGCCACCGCCACAGGGCAAGCCGGGGGATACGGGGAAGCCGCCGCAGGGCGATGGTAAGACACAGCCGCCGCCACAGGGCAAACCGGGCGATACGGGCAAGCCGCCACAGGGCGATGGTAAGACACAGCCGCCGCCACAGGGCAAACCGGGCGATACGGGGAAACCGCCTCAGGGCGATGGTAAGACGCAGCCTCCGCCACAGGGCAAACCGGGCGATACGGGCAAGCCGCCGCAGGGCGATGGTAAAACGCAGCCTCCGCCACAGGGCAAACCTGGCGATACGGGTAAGCCGCCGCAGGGCGATGGTAAAACGCAGCCGCCGCCACAGGGCAAACCGGGCGATACGGGCAAGCCGCCACAGGGCGATGGTAAGACCCAGCCTCCGCCACAGGGCAAGCCTGGTGATACAGGGAAGCCGCCGCAGGGAGATGGTAAGACACAGCCTCCGCCACAGGGCAAACCGGGCGATACAGGCAAACCGCCGCAGGGCGATGGTAAAACACAACCGCCGCCCCAGGGTAAGCCGGGTGATACTGGCAAGCCCGGCGATTCAGGCAAACCGCCGCAGGGCGATGGCAAGACGCCGCCGCATCACCATACAAACGGCATGCCAGGCATGCCGCCGGTTGGCGGGTTTGGCGACTGGGGCGAGCATGGGCCGCAAAGCGATTATGGCCAGGTCGCACAAGAAGCTTTTATGGAAGCCTGGAATGATGGCGACACTGATATGACGCCGGAAGAAGCCTTCCAATCCGCCATGGACGCCATCCGCGATGTGATGGAAGATTCCGGTCTGGATATGAGCAATTTTGAGACCGATGTTGAAACCGCATTTGAAGTTTTCACCAATGCACTGGAGGATGGTGAAGAACCGAACGAAGCGTTCAATATGGCGCGTGAGGCGGTGGAGGAAGCGAATCGCGACAACTTCGGCCCTGGCATGGGCGGCAGTATGTAAGGGGGCGGCTGCGGGCGCGATGATGTAAGCCTGCAGCGCCCTGAAAAACAAGCGCGTGCTCAGTATGGACGGGATTTATCAGACAGGATGTTGCTTGCCGGAAGCAAACAGGCGCTGACTTGGGCTGCTGCATGAAACACAGCGCAAAAAAGCGCTGCCCAGGCAATCCAAGCGCGCTGCCTTCGGTTAGAATCGCAGCATGAAAATCCTGATCAGCAACGACGATGGCTATCTCGCGCCAGGCATTATTGCCCTGGCGAATGTGCTTGGCCAGTTCGCCGAAGTCACCGTGGTCGCGCCGGACTCCAACCGTTCCGGCGCTTCCAACTCCTTGACGCTCGACCGCCCGTTGCGCGTCTCGCGCGCCTCCAATGGTTTTTATGTCGTCAATGGCACCCCTTCCGATTGTGTGCACATCGCCCTCACCGGCTTGATGGATTCGCGCCCTGATCTGGTGGTGTCGGGCATCAATAATGGACAGAATATGGGGGATGACACCCTGTATTCAGGCACTGTCGCAGCGGCAACCGAAGGCTATTTGTTCGGCATCCCGGCGATTGCTTTTTCGCAAGTCGCGCATGGCTGGACTGAGTTGGACAGCGCCGCCCGCATCGCCGCAGAACTGGTGCAGCGCCGTTTCATCGGCATGCATGCGCCATATTTGCTGAATGTGAATATTCCGAACCTGCCTTACGAAAAACTGCAAGGCTGGCGCGCCACCTGCCTTGGCAAGCGCCATTACGCCGAGCCGGTGATTCGCGAACGCGACCCGCGTGGCAATGAAATTTTCTGGATAGGGCCGCCCGGCCCCACCCGCCTGGCCGGCGAGGGCACTGATTTTCATGCAGTGGCCGCCGGCTTTGTTTCGGTCACGCCGCTGCAAGTGGATTTGACCCACACCACGCAGCTGGCCGTCTTGCGGGAGAATTTTGCGTGAACGGCCGGGGCAAGCAATTTCCGCTGCCCCTGGCGGCTGTGGTCAGCGGTAAATCCGCCCGCGACGCCGCTATCGCCACCCCGCAAACCGCAACCCGAAACGCGCTGGATCATCCCCGTCCGAAAAGCGACTGGCGTCCGCCGGCGCCAAAAGCCCTTGATGTTTTGCCTGAGCGCAGCCCGCAGAATTTTGACGCCATCCGGCGCGCCATGGTGCAACGTCTGCTGCGCCAGGGCGTGCGGGATGAATTGACCCTGGCCGCGATGGATGCGGTGCCGCGCCATCTTTTTATCGATCCAGCATTGAGTGCGCAGGCCTATATTGACGCCTCGATTCCCATCGGGCATCAGCAAACCATTTCCCAGCCGTATATTGTGGCGCGCATGTTGGAAATTCTGCGCAATGGCCGGCAGTTGCAAAGAGTGCTGGAAATCGGCACCGGTTGCGGCTATCAGGCGGCGGTGCTGTCGCAAATCGCCCGCGAAGTCTATTCAATCGAGCGCATCAAACCTTTGCATGATGTGGCTAAAACCAATTTGAGGCCCTTACAACTGACGAATATCCGCCTGCATTATGGCGACGGCATGCTCGGTTTGCCGCAAGCTGCGCCGTTTGATGGCATCATACTGGCTGCGGCAGGACTTGAAGTGCCCCCCGGATTGTTGCAACAACTGGCCCCGGGTGGCCGGCTGGTGGCCCCGGTGGGCGGCAAGCGGCAAGTTTTGCAACTCATAGAGCGCGTCAGCCATACTGAATGGAGCAGTGAGACGCTGGAAGAATGTCATTTTGTCCCGTTATGCAGCGGCACGACATAAGCTGCCGGGATTTTGAAACACGATGTGAAAGCATGAAATCTGAAAAGACTTTGTTGTCATTGTTGGCTGCGCTGGCATTGGCGGCCTGCAGCTCCACCCCGAATAAAGCGCCGGTGATTGAGCAATCCAGTGGCCGCACTCAGGATGCGCGCCCGCTCGCCACGCCTGCGGCCCCCAAAGCGCCGGATGCGCCCGGCCAATACACCGTCAAAAAAGGCGATACCCTGATCCGTATTGCGCTTGACCATGGGCAAAATTACCGTGATCTGGTGGCCTGGAATAATCTGGCCAACCCCAACGATATCAAGGTCGATCAGGTGTTGCGCGTGACGCCGCCGGAATCCGGCCTGACCACGGGCAGCGTGGCGGTGCACAGCGTGCCGCCGCCGGGCAGTACTGCGCCGCAAGCCGTGCCGAATAAAAATTGGCCGCTGGGCGAAAAGCGCCCGTATTCCGACGCCACTCTGGCCGAGCTGCAAAAGGCTGAAGCGCCGCTCAAACTGGCTGAAGCCAAAAAGCCGGCGAAAGTGGATAGCAAGGCCCCGGATACGGCAACCGGCGCCGGCGCAGTGGCCGCCGCCACACCGACGCCCGCCGCGACGCCGGCCCCGGCTGGCAGTTCCGCTTCCGCCAGTGTGCCGAATACAACATCCACACCGACGGCTTTAAGCCCGGAAGATGAAAAAATAGGCTGGATTTGGCCTGCGGATGGCAAGGTGATCGCCGGCTTTGACGACGGCAAGAGCAAGGGCGTGGACATCGCAGGACGTGCCGGGCAGCAAGTTTTGGCTGCGGGTTCCGGCAAGGTGATGTATGCTGGCAATGGAATTCGCGGCTATGGCAATCTGGTGATCGTCAAGCACAGCAACACGCTGCTGTCGGCTTATGCGCATAACCAGGCGATTTTGGTCAAAGAGGGACAAAGCGTCTCGCGCGGCCAACCCATTGCCGAGATGGGTAATTCAGACAGTGATACGGTGAAATTGCATTTTGAGATCCGCCAGCAGGGCAAGCCGGTTGATCCGATGCGCTTTCTGCCCGCGCGTTAAAGCGCCGTTTGGCGTTCGCAGTTTGCTGTCAGGTGCAAAGGTGTCCCCGTTATGCGGGGACTGGGTTCAACCACGAGCAGAAGCCGAATATGAGCCACAAAGCGCAAGACTACCTGGATGACGAAGGCGGGGCCGATGATTATGCGGACGGCCCGGCAGAATTGCAGGACGCTGACGCCGCCGAATTGCAAGGGCAGGAGGGGCACGGCGCCGAGCCTATCGAAGAATTGCGCAGCGTGCTGGCGGCTGAGCTTTCCACTGACACCACACAGCATTATCTGAATCAAATCGGCACCCGGCCCTTGCTCACGGTTGAAGAGGAAGTGCGCTACGCCACCCTGGCCAAACAGGGCGATTTTGCCTCACGGCAAAAAATGATCGAGCACAATTTGCGTCTGGTCGTTTCCATCGCCAAACATTACATCAATCGCGGTGTTGTTTTGCTCGATATGATCGAGGAAGGCAATCTGGGCTTGATGCGCGCCATCGATAAATTCGAGCCTGAGCGCGGTTTCCGTTTTTCCACATACGCCACCTGGTGGATACGCCAAAGCATTGAGCGCGCCATCATGAATCAGGCGCGCACGGTGCGCCTGCCGGTGCATATGGTGCGCGAATTAAATCAAATCCTGCGCGCCAAATATCATCTTGAAGCTCAGCAGCATGATGGCAAAGACGCTACGGTGGAAGACATCGCCCATTTCGTGCAGCGTCCGGTGGAAGAAGTGCAGGATATTCTGGCCCTGTCCGAGCACGCCACCTCGCTTGACGCGCCGCTCGATAATGATCCGCAATCCAGTTTGATGGATTTGCTGCCGGGCGATGGCGATGACAGCCCCGATTCACAAGCCGAGCACCATGAAATGACCATTCTGGTGCGCGATTGGCTGGCCAAATTGCCGGATAAGCAGCGCATCGTGATCATGCGCCGCTTTGGTCTGGATAATGACGACCCGGCCACCCTGGAAACCCTGGCCGACGAAATGGGCGTCACGCGCGAGCGGGTGCGCCAGATCCAGCAGGAAGCCTTATCCAAACTCAAACGCGCCATGGCGGCGCGCGGAGTGGTGCGCGATTCCCTGCTTTAAGCTATTATCCCTGGCTTTTCCAGGCTTCACACACATCATGCAACAACTACTTGAGATTGAATCGCTCGACATGGAGGCGCGCGGCGTCGCCCATTTGCCGAACGAAGACGGCAGCCCCGGCAAAGTGATTTTTGTTGAGGGCGCCCTGCCCGGCGAACGTGTCGAATATTCTTCCTTCAAGAAAAAGAAGAGTCACGAATTTGCCCAGGCGACCAAGCTGCACAAGCAATCCTCATTGCGTGTGGAGCCGCGTTGCCCGCATTTTGGCATGTGCGGCGGTTGCGCCATGCAACATCTGGAGCCATCCGCCCAGGTGGCGGTGAAACAGCGCGTGCTGGAAGATAATCTGGCGCATATCGGCAAAGTCAAACCGGAACAAATTCTGAGCGCGATTCATGGCCCGACCTGGGGTTATCGTTACCGCGCCCGCCTGTCGGTGCGCCATGTGCGCAAAAAAGGCGAAGTGCTGGTCGGCTTTCATGAAAAGCGCTCGGTGTATGTGGCGGATATCAAATCCTGCGCGATTTTGCCGCCGCATGTATCCGACTTACTGCTGCCTTTGCGCAAATTGATTGCCGGCTTGTCGATTATTGAAGACTTGCCGCAAATCGAGCTGGCCGTTGGTGAAGAAGTCACGGTGCTGGTGCTGCGCATCATGCAGGCGCTGACAGAGGCCGATGAGCAAGCCTTGAAGGCATTCGCGGATCAGCACAAAGTGCAATTCTGGCTGCAAACCAAGGGGCCGGATACCGCCAAACCCTTTTACCCGCTCACCCCGGAGTTGTACTATCTGCTGCCGGAATTCGGTGTGCGCATGCCTTTCAAACCGACTGATTTTACGCAGGTGAATCATCACATTAACCGTGTGCTGGTGGCGCGCGCGCTGCGTTTGCTGGATGCGCAGCCGCAAGAGCGTATTCTGGATTTGTTTTGCGGCCTGGGTAATTTCACGTTGCCGCTGGCGACGCAGGCGGCGCAAGTGGTGGGAATTGAGGGCAGTGAGGCGCTGACTGCGCGCTCACTGGAAAATGCGCAAGTCAATGGTCTGGCGCACAAGCTTTCCTTCCGCAATCGCAATCTGTTTGAAATGACGCCGCAGGAATGGCAGACCCTGGGCCAGTTCGACCGCATGCTGATTGATCCGCCGCGCGATGGCGCACAAGCAGTGTGCGAAAGCCTGGCTGGCGTGGCGCGCGAATTCAAACCGCGCCGCATCGTGTACGTCTCTTGCAGCCCGTCCACCCTGGCGCGCGACGCCGGCATTCTGGTGCATCAGGCCGGCTACCATTTGCGCATGGCCGGCGTGGTGAATATGTTCCCGCATACCTCGCATGTGGAGTCGATGGCGGTGTTTGAATTGGTGTGAGGCAAGCAAAACAAAAAAGCCGGTCAGCGCAAACTGACCGGCTTTTTTGTTTTTGCCCGGCATGCAGCCGGGCCGGGATTGCTCAGTCTTCGCCGCCAAAGATGCCCAGCAGGGACAGCAGGTTGGAGAAGATGTTGTACAGGCTGATATAGATGCTCAGCGCTGCGGTGATGTAATTGGTTTCGCCGCCGTTGACGATCTGGTTCACGGTGTAGAGCAGCATCATCGAGCTCAGCAGAATCATCATGGCCGACAGCGCCATCACCAGCACCGGTTGCTGGAAGAAGAAGGCGTTGAGCAAGCCCAGCACGATCACCACCAACATGCCGATAAAGGCCCAGCGGCCAATGCCGGAGAAGTCGCGCTTGGAAACCGTGGCGATGCTGGCCATCACCACCAGAATCGCAGCCGTGCCGCCGGCTGCCATGGTCAGCAATGCCGCACCGTTTTTAAACTGCAGTGTGCGACCGATCAGCGCGGACATCATCAACCCAAGGAAGAAGGTCAAGCCCAGCATCAGCAATACGCCCATGCCGGAATCCTTGAATTTTTCGATCATGAACACCAGACCGTAGAACACGCCGAAAAACACCAGTACGCCGCCCAGCATGCCGAGCGATTGGAACAGGTTGAATTTCATGCTTACGCCCATCCAAATCCCGGCGATGGTCGGCAGCATGGATAGCGCCAGCAGCAAATACGTGTTGCGCAGCACGCGGTTGCGCTGCGCCACATCCATATAAGCGCCGCCGGCACTGTAAATCTGATGCAAGCTTTGGTTCATGTTATTCCTCCATTAGAAATCATAAGCTATACAGGGCCAACGGCCTGAGTGTAGCACTTCGACTGTATTCTAAGGTATTTGTGGACAAATTCATTTCACTTTTCATGAAGTCAGACTGCTAAATAGAGGAAGGATGTTGCGCTGCGTCAGCGCCTGTTGGCGTTTTGGGTTCTGTGTTAAAATCGAAGGTTGCTTGGCATCCCGTATTTCAAACGCGGGATGCCCCTTTCAACTTTTTTGGAGCATTTCTGATGGCAATCGAACGCACCCTGTCTATCATCAAGCCGGACGCAGTAGCAAAAAATGTTATCGGCCAGATCTATTCCCGTTTTGAAAACGCCGGTCTGAAAATCGTTGCCGCCCGCATGACCCATCTGTCGCGCGCTGAAGCGGAAGGCTTCTACGCTGTGCACCGCGAGCGTCCTTTCTTCAAAGATCTGGTTGACTTCATGGTCTCCGGCCCGGTCATGATCCAAGTGCTGGAAGGCGAAGGCGCGATCGCTAAAAACCGCGAACTGATGGGTGCAACCGATCCGAAGAAAGCTGACAAGGGCACCATCCGCGCAGACTTTGCTGATTCCATCGACGCCAACGCCGTACACGGCTCCGACGCTGCTGAAACCGCAGCTGTCGAAATCGCCTACTACTTCCCGGCGCTGAACGTTTATTCCCGTTAATACCGGCTTGGCGCTGTCATTGTCTGAGGCAAGATGACTGAACTCACCAATTTGCTCGATCTGGACCCGCAACAATTGGTCGCGTACTGCGCGGCCTTGGGTGAGAAGCCATTTCGCGCCAAACAACTGACACGCTGGATACACCAGTATGGCGTGAGCGATTTCGCGCAGATGACTGATCTGGCGAAATCGCTGCGCGAAAAACTGGCGGGCCGCGCTGAAATCCGCGCGCCCTCCGTGATCAGCGATCACACATCGAGCGACGGCACGCGCAAGTGGCTGCTCGATGTCGGCGGCGGCAATGCCGTCGAAACTGTTTTTATTCCCGAAGAAAATCGTGGCACGCTGTGCATTTCCAGTCAGGCTGGGTGCGCGGTGAATTGCCGCTTCTGCTCCACTGGCAAACAGGGTTTCAGCCGCAATCTGAGCACGGCGGAAATCATTGGTCAGCTGTGGATGGCTGAATTCGCCCTGCGCCAAAGCGCGGGGATTGAAGCCGGCCCCAAAGGCGAGCGCCGCATCACGAATGTGGTGATGATGGGCATGGGCGAGCCTTTACTCAATTTTGAACCGGTGGTGACGGCCTTGCGCCTGATGCTGGACGATAATGCGTATGGCTTATCGCGCCGCCGCGTCACGGTTTCCACCTCCGGCGTTGTGCCGATGATGGACAAGCTGGCGCGCGAGTGTCCGGTTGCGCTGGCGGTTTCGCTGCATGCGCCGAATGATGCGCTGCGCGACGATCTGGTGCCGCTCAACCGCAAATATCCGTTGGCGGAATTGATGGCGGCTTGCCAGCGCTATCTCGAATTTGCGCCGCGCGATTTCATCACGTTTGAATACTGCATGCTCGATGGCGTCAATGATACTGACGCCCACGCGCGTGAATTGTTGCGTCTGGTGACTCAGGGCGCGACGGCTGTCTCATGTAAGTTGAATCTGATTCCTTTCAACCCCTTTCCGGAATCCGGCCTGTTGCGCTCCAAAAATCCGCGCATCAAGGAGTTTTCCCAGATTCTGATGGATGCAGGCATTGTCACCACTGTGCGCAAAACGCGCGGCGATGATATTGACGCCGCCTGCGGCCAGTTGGCGGGCGAAGTGCAAGATCGCACCAGGCTGCAGCAGAGGATGGAGAAAATGCAGGATAAATACGGCAAGGACTTTGGCCGCATCGTGGAGATCCCATCATGAAACTTGCCTGGCGTGGCGCCCTGCTGTGTCTGACAGCGGGCGTATTGGCCTTGAGCGGTTGCGCAGGCGGCATGCGCAACACCGGCAGCAGCAAGGAATTGCTTACCGCCTCCGATCAAACCCAGCAGCAAAAACGGGCCGATATCCGCCTGCAATTGGCAGTCAGTTATTATGGCCAGCAGCAGTGGGAGATTGCGCTGGATGAAGTCAAACAGGCGTTGCAATCCTGGCCGGAATTTGCCGACGCTTATGGCTTGCGCGGCTTGATCTATATGGAAATGGGCGAAAATGCGCTGGCTGATGAAAATTTCCAGCGCGCGCTGAAGCTGGCCCCGAATAATCCGGATCTGTCGAATAACTATGGCTGGTTTCTCTGCCGCAGCGGGCGCGGGGCCGATGGCTTGAAGTATTTTGACGCCGCGCTCAAGATGCGCAACTACAGCTCGCCGGAAAAAGCCCTGAACAATGCCGGCTCCTGCAGCCTGACATTGCGCCAATACGATCAGGCTGAGCAATATCTGCGTGAAGCCTTCCGCCTCGATCCTGCCGGCGTGATGACCAACAGCAATCTGGCGAAGCTGTATTTTCAGCAAAAAGACTACCAGCGCGCCAATTTTTATCTGACCCGCGTGGTCAAGCAAATGCAAGATCAAATTATGCCCGCAGATATTCTCTGGCTGGGCATTCGTATGCACCGTAAGCAGGGCGATAGCGCCGCTGAGCAAGCCTTGGCGACCCAGTTGCGCCGCCATCACCCCAAATCAAATGAATTCAAAGATTGGCAACGCGGGGCGTTTGATGAGTGAAACAGAAGCAAGCATGGAAAAAGCTCCCTTGAGTGCAGGCATGCGCCCGGGCGCGATGTTGCACGCAGAGCGTGAAAAACAGGGTTTGAGCCTGGAGCAGGTGGCCGAGCAGTTAAAACTGGCGCCGCGCCAGATCACTGCGCTGGAGCAGGATGATTATGCGAACTTGCCGGGTATGGCGATTGTGCGCGGCTTTGTGCGCGCCTATGCCAAATTGTTGAAACTGGATGCCGCGCCGCTGGTGGCCATGATCGAAGTGGACGGCGGTCTGGCGCAGCAAAGCGCGGTGCGGGTGTCGTCCACCCGGTTTGCCGAAACGCCGATGCCTTCGCAGCGCGGGCGCAGCATGACCCCTTTGCTGATCGGCGGCTCTGCGCTGCTGGCGGTGTTGGTGGCCGGTCTGGCCTGGTGGTTGCAACCCGCCGACAATAAATTGCAAGCGGCGCAACGCGAATCCGCCAGCGCCATTCTGAGCGCGCCGACGCCGCCCAATACCATCGTCACCACCTTGCCCTCGCCCTTGCCGGGGACGGAGCAAAATCCGCCGGCGGCAGGCGACAGCACGGCGCAGGCCAGCCCATCGCCGGCCCCTGTGGCGCAGGCCAGTCCCAGCCCGCTGACGAGTCCGCTGCCGATGGCGAGTCCGCCCCCGCTGGCGACGCCGGCGCCCGGCCCGCTGGCGGCGGCCAGCGCCACGCCCAAGCCCCTGACCAGTCCGACGCCGGCCTTGGCCGCAACGCCGACCCCGCCAGCGCAGGCTAACCCGCCGGCTGCGCAGGCCGGCGGCAATAATCAGCTGGTCTTGACCTTGCGCCAGGATTCCTGGATTGAAGTGCGCAAAGTGAATGGCCCGGTATTGTTGTCGCGTCTGGTGAAAGCCGGCAGCACGGAAAGTTTTGACGCCGCCAGTCCGCTGCAATTGGTGGTTGGCAATGTCAACGGGGTCGAGGCCAGCTTGCGCGGGGCCGCCCTGAATCTGAAAAACGGGCCCGGCAACACCGCGCGCCTGACTGTGAAATGAGTGCGCTGATGGAATCCGCATGTTTGCCTGAATTGGATGGCATCGCCAGCGGCCCGGCTGCGCGGCGCAATACGCGCGCAGTCGCGGTGCGCTATGGCGCGCGCCAGGTGTTGATCGGAGGCCAGGCCCCGGTGGTGGTGCAGTCAATGACCAATACCGACACCGCTGACGCGATCGGCACCGCGATCCAGATCAAAGAATTGGCGCGCGCCGGTTCGGAAATGGTGCGCATCACCGTCAATAATGACGAAGCAGCGCAAGCCGTGCCGGCGATTCGCGAGCAACTCGACCGCATGGGGATTGATGTCCCTTTGATCGGCGATTTTCATTACAACGGCCATTTGCTGCTCAGCAAATATCCCGGCTGCGCCGAAGCGCTGTCGAAATACCGCATCAATCCCGGCAATGTGGGACAGGGCGCGAAACGCGACACCCAATTTGCGCAAATGATTGAAGTCGCCTGCCGGCATGACAAACCGGTGCGCATCGGCGTGAACTGGGGCAGCCTCGATCAAAGCCTGCTGGCGCGCATCATGGATCAGAACGGCAGCCGCGCCACGCCCTGGAGCGCGCAGCAAGTCATGTATGAAGCCCTGATCGCCTCCGCGATTGAAAGCGCGCAAAGGGCGGAAGAACTCGGTTTGGGACGTGACCGCATTGTGCTGTCGTGCAAAGTCTCGGCGGTGCAGGATTTGATTGCGGTGTATCGCGAATTGGCGCGCCGTTGCGATTACCCGCTGCATCTGGGACTGACCGAAGCCGGCATGGGCAGCAAGGGCATCGTCGCTTCCACCGCCGCGCTGGCGGTCTTGATGCAGGAAGGGATTGGCGACACCATCCGTATCTCGCTCACGCCGGAACCCGGCGGCGAGCGCAGCCGCGAAGTGATCGTCGGCCAGGAAATTTTGCAAACCATGGGCTTGCGCAAATTTTCGCCGATGGTGATTGCCTGTCCCGGCTGCGGGCGCACCACCTCGACCGTATTCCAGGAATTGGCCGACCGGATTCAAACCTTTTTGCGCGAGCAAATGCCGCTCTGGAAAAAAGACTATCCGGGGGTGGAAGAAATGAATGTGGCGGTGATGGGCTGCATTGTCAACGGCCCGGGCGAATCGCGTCACGCGAATATCGGCATTAGCCTGCCCGGCACCGGTGAAACGCCGGCTGCGCCGGTATTTGTCGATGGCGTTAAAACTGTCACCCTGCGCGGTGAGCGGCTGGCCGAAGAGTTTCAGGCGATTGTAGAAAACTATGTCAAAACCCGCTATGGCCGCGCGCCGCAAGCGGAGAATGGAAAGCCATGAGTGAAAAGAAAAAAGCGGTGAAAGTGAATGCCGTGAAAGGCATGAACGACATGCTGCCGGCCGACGCCGGCTTGTGGGAATTGGTGGAAAACACGGTGCAATCGGTGGTGAAAAGCTATGGCTATCAGCAAATGCGCACCCCGATTGTGGAAGACACCGGCTTATTTGTGCGCGGCCTGGGGGAAGTCACCGATATCGTCGAAAAGGAAATGTACACCTTCATCGACAGCCTGAACGGCGACTCCCTGACCCTGCGCCCGGAAGGCACTGCCGGCGCGGTGCGCGCTGTGATTGAGCACAATCTGACCTATGACAGCCCGAAGCGGTTGTGGTATTACGGCCCGATGTTCCGCCACGAACGGCCACAGCGCGGACGCTATCGCCAGTTTTATCAATTCGGTCTGGAAGCGGTTGGCTTCACCGGCCCGGATATCGACGCCGAATTGATTTTGCTGTGCCGCCGTCTGTGGGACGATCTCGGCTTGCAAGATGTTGAACTGCATCTGAACTCGATTGGCGACGCCAGCGAGCGCGCCGAACACCGCGCCGCCCTGATCGCCTATTTTGAAAAGCATCAGGATCAGCTCGATGAAGACGCCAAGCGCCGCCTGTACAGCAATCCGCTGCGCATTCTGGACACCAAAAACCCGCATATGCAAAAGCTGGTGGATGGCGCGCCCAAGCTGCTCGATTATCTGAAAGAAGAATCGCGCGCGCACTTTGAAGGCGTGCGCGCGATTCTGGATAAGAATGCCGTGCCCTACATCATCAACCCGCGCTTAGTGCGCGGCATGGATTATTACAACCGCACCGTGTTTGAATGGGTCACCACCAAACTCGGTTCGCAAGGCACGATTTGCGGCGGCGGGCGTTACGATCCCTTGATCGAAATGTGCGGCGGCAAGCCGACCCCGGCCTGCGGTTTCGCCATGGGGGTGGAGCGCATTATTGAATTGCTCAAAGAAGAGGGCGCTGATTTCAGCCAGGCGCAATGCGATGTGTACCTGGTGCATCAGGGCGCCGAAGCGCAAAGCGAGGCGATGGTGTTGGGAGAGCGCTTGCGCGATGCCGGCCTGGATGTTGTGCTACATTGTGCGGGCGCCAATGGCATGGGCAATTTCAAGGCGCAAATGAAGCGCGCCGACGCCAGTGGCGCGGCATATGCCTTGATTCTGGGCGAGGATGAAATCGCCAAGGGCGTGGCGGCGGTGAAAAATCTGCGCGGCGAACAAGGCGAACAGCAACAAGCCGAAGTGGCGCTGGAAGAAGTGGTGGAATATGTGGTGGACGCCATTATTTCCGACGATGCGCACGAGCACCTGCATTTACATCCCTGACAATAAAACCAGCGCGCTGCGGCGCGCTTTTACAGACTGAAAAACGGATAGCAAAGCAATGGCATACGATCTCGAAGAACAAGAGCAATTAGCCACCCTGAAAGCCTGGTGGAACACTTACGGCAATCTGGTCACCTGGCTGCTGGTGCTGGCCCTGGCGGCTTTCTCCGGCTGGACGTATTACAACAACGATAAGCGCAGCAAGGCGCTCGAAGCGGCCACTCTGTATCAGGAAATGGATGCTGCGCTGAACGCCAAAGACGCGGCCAAAATCAATCGTGTGGCGCAGGATATGCAAACCCGCTTCGCCGCCACGCCGTATGCTGTGATGGCTTCGCTGCGCGCGGCCAAAGCCGCATTCGACGCCAATGATCTGAAAACCGCCAAGAGCATGTTGCAATGGGTGGTGACACATGAAAAAGAAGGCGAAGCGCTGGCCCTGGCGCGTCTGCGCTTAGCCGGCGTGCTGCTGGATGAAAAAGCCTACGACGAAGGCATGAAGCAACTCAGTGCTGAATTCCCGCCGGCGTTTGCCGCGCAAGTGGCGGATCGCAAAGGCGATATTCTGCTGGCGCAGGGCAAAACCGCTGATGCGCGCGCCGCCTTTGAAGAAGCATTGAAAAAGACCGGCGAAAAAGACGCATTGCATCAATTGTTGAAATTCAAGCTGGACGCCCTCGGCGGCGCCAAGGCTTGAAGCGGGGACTCGATATGAAAAAAAACGGTCTGTTGCTGGCCTTGTGCGGCGTGTTGAGTTTAAGCGCCTGCAGTTCGCTCAATCCTTTTGCCGATCCGCCGCGCAATCCGCCGGCCCAGCTGAGCGAGTTTAAACCAAGCATGGCGGTGCGCCAGGTGTGGAGTTACGCGATTGGCAGTTCGGGCGATTACGCATTCTCGCCGGCGCAAGCCGGCGACAGCCTGTTTGTGGCGGCTGCCGATGGCGCGCTGGCGCGCCTGGATGTGGCTTCCGGCAAAGCGGCCTGGCGCATCCAGACCGGGCAACGCCTGACCGGCGGCGTCGGCGCCGCCAGCGATGGCAATCTGGTGGTGGTGGCGACTGAAAAAGGCGGTTTGCAGGCATATGACGGCCAGGGCAAGCTGCGCTGGAGCGCGCAAGCCAGCAGCGAAGTGCTGTCCGCGCCGGCAGTCGGCGGCGGTCTGGTCGCAGTGCGCAGCCATGACAATAAAATCACCGCTTATGACGCCGAAACCGGCGCCCGCCGCTGGCAGGCGCAGCGCATTGCGCCGCCCTTGACCTTGCGCAATTCCGGCGCGCTGACGATTGACGCCGGGAATGTGTATGTGGCGATGCCGGGCGGGCGCATGCTTGCGCTGTCGGGACAGAACGGCAGCGTGCGCTGGGAAGTGGCGGTGGCTGAGCCGCGCGGCGCTACCGAACTCGAACGCGTCACCGACCTCGCCGGTGCGCCGGTGCTGGCCGGACGTGAAATTTGCGCAGTCACTTATCAGGGCAAACTGGCCTGTTATGACCGCACCAATGGCCAGCTGCGCTGGAGCAAAGAATTTTCCAGCGACGCCGGTATGAGCGTGGACGAGCGTTTTGTCTTCGCCAGCGATGAAAAAGGCAGCTTGTCCGCCTTCAACCGTGAAGGCAAGAGCCTGTGGCGCAATGACAAGCTGGCCTGGCGCCGCCTGTCCGCCCCGGCTTCGATCGGGCGCGCCGTCGCCGTCGCTGATTACCAAGGCTTTATCCATTTCCTGTCGCGTGAAGACGGGGCCTTTTTGGCCCGTCTGCCAGGCGACGGCAGCCCGACGCCCGGCATGCCGCTGGTGGCGAACGACAGGCTGATATTGCAAACCAAAAACGGCGCAGTGCTTGCGCTGGCGGCAGATTGAGGCCAGATGAAACCTGTTATTGCATTAGTCGGGAGGCCGAATGTCGGCAAATCGACACTTTTCAACCGCTTAACCCGTTCGCGTGATGCGCTGGTGGCGGATTTGCCGGGCTTGACGCGTGACCGCCATTATGGCGAGGGACGCATGGGAGAACGCCCGTTTCTGGTGATCGACACCGGCGGTTTTGAGCCGGTCGCCAAAGAAGGCATCCTGTATCAAATGGCGCGCCAGACCAAGCAGGCGGTGGCCGAAGCGGATGTCATTATTTTCCTGGTGGATGGACGCCAGGGACTGACCCCGCACGACAAAACGATCACCGACTTTTTGCGCAAGGCGAACCGCCCGGTGCTGCTGGCGGTGAATAAAGCCGAAGGCATGCGCTACACCTCGGTGACGGCGGAGTTTTATGAGCTGGGCATGGGCGATCCGCTGGTGATCTCGTCCGCCCATGGCGACGGCGTGCTGGATTTGCTGAATCTGGCGCTGGACACCGTTGAAGGCGCGCAGCCGCCTGCGCTGGAAGAAGCTGCGCCGGATGAAGAAGAGGATCTGGGCCGGGCGATTAAAATCGCCGTGGTGGGCCGGCCCAACGTCGGCAAATCGACCCTGATCAACACCCTGGTTGGCGAAGAGCGCGTGATCGCCTTCGATATGCCGGGCACCACACGCGATTCGATTGAAATCCCGTTTGAGCGCGATGGGCGGCAATATGTCCTGATCGACACCGCCGGCATCCGCCGCCGGGGCAAAGTGTTTGAGGCGATTGAAAAATTTTCAGTGGTCAAAACGCTGCAATCGATTTCCGAAGCGAATGTCGCGATTTTGCTGCTTGATGCGCGGCAGGACATTTCTGAACAGGATGCGCACATCGCCGGTTTTATTCTGGAGTCAGGCCGCGCCCTGGTGGTGGCGGTGAATAAGTGGGACGACCTGGATGTCGATCAGCGCGACCAGATCAAAATGGATTTAGAGCGTAAACTCGATTTTCTCTCGTTTGCCAAAACCCATTTTATTTCCGCCTTGAGGGCCAGCGGCATCGGGCCTTTGATGAAGTCGGTGAATGGCGCTTACGCCGCCGCCACCGCCAAGCTGCCCACGCCCAAACTCACGCGCGCGCTGGAAGAGGCAGTGCAAAAGCAAGAGCCTAAACGCAAGGGATCGATCCGTCCCAAGATGCGGTATGCCCATCAGGGCGGACAGAATCCGCCTGTGATTGTGATCCATGGCAATGCGCTGGAAGCGATCAGCGAACCATACCGCCGCTTTTTGGAAAAACATTTCAGGGAAACTTTTTCGCTGGTCGGCACTCCTTTACGTATCGAGTTCCGCAGCAGCAAAAACCCGTTTGTAGTGGAAAAGAAATAAGCGGGCGGCTGCGTCATACGATACTTTGCCTGATGGATTCTCAGTGAATTCCCAATGCGGAAATCCTGGAACTCGGGCACAATGCAAGTTTTCCGGCCAACCGGATGCAGGCAAGCCACACATCGTTTGCGTGTGGCGTCAGGGCGCTGCCAGCGCGGATTGTCCTGACAAGGGTAAATGGAAGCTGTACTTGAAATAAATCGAGTCATCTCCAAATTTGACTACAACAACACGATGGAGCTGTTATGAGCAACAAAGGGCAATTGTTACAAGACCCATTTCTGAACGCCTTGCGCAAGGAACATGTGCCGGTCTCGATCTATTTGGTAAACGGCATCAAACTGCAAGGCCATATCGAATCTTTTGATCAATACGTGGTTCTGTTGCGCAACACCGTGACGCAAATGGTGTACAAGCACGCGATTTCTACCGTGGTGCCGGCGCGCGCAGTCAATCTTTCTCTTGACTCCGAACAGGAATAAGGCGAGCCAATGCCAGAGCAGATCCGTGCGGCCCTGGTCGGGGTAGACTTTGGCAAGGGCGAGTTTGCCGCCAGTCTCGAAGAGCTGGTGCTACTAGCGCGCTCAGCCGGAGCTGAACCGGTCACCGTGGTCACAGCCAAACGCAGCAGCCCGGATCCGGCGTATTTCGTCGGTTCCGGCAAGGCGGAAGAAATCGGTCATGCGATCGCGGATCTGCAGCTCAATCTGGTGATTTTCAACCATGCCTTAAGCCCGGCGCAGCAGCGTAATTTGGAAAAACTGTTGCAATGCCGGGTGCTGGACCGCACCAGCCTGATTTTGGATATCTTTGCCCAGCGCGCCCAAAGTCATGAAGGCAAGGTGCAAGTTGAGTTGGCCCAGCTGCAACATCTGGCCACCCGCCTGGTGCGCGGCTGGACTCACTTGGAGCGGCAAAAAGGCGGTATCGGCTTGCGCGGCCCTGGCGAAACCCAGCTTGAAACCGACCGCCGATTATTGGGCGAACGCGTCAAAATGCTGCGCGCCCAACTCGAACGGCTGCAACGCCAGCGCGAAACCCGGCGCCGTTCGCGTGCGCGCAATCACACCTTTTCAATTTCCCTGGTCGGCTACACCAACGCCGGCAAATCCACCCTGTTCAATACCTTGACCAAGGCCGGCGTGTACGTCGCGGATCAATTGTTCGCCACGCTCGACACCACCTCGCGCAAGATTTATCTGAACCAGGAAGTCGGCAGCGTCGTGCTGTCCGACACCGTGGGTTTTGTGCGCGAATTGCCGCACTCCCTGGTGGCGGCTTTCCGCGCCACGCTCGAAGAAACCATCCATGCTGATTTGCTCTTGCATGTGGTGGATGCGGCAAGTCCGGTGCGCATGGAGCAGATTGAGCAAGTCAATCTGGTGCTGGATGAAATCGGCGCACGCGATGTGCCGCAAATTCTGGTATGGAACAAGATCGACGCCGCCGCCCTTGAGCCGGCAATCGAGCGCGACGAGTATGGTAAAATCCAGCGGGTTTTCATCAGCGCCAGGAATGGCGCCGGACTGGATTTGCTGCGTGCCGCGATTGCAGAATACGCCAGCGCACATGTGGAAAAAGTGCGTGAGGCGCCGCAAGACCCCCCGTTATCCCACGCCCATCTGACCTAAGACCGCGAATATGAAGCGATTATCCCTTTCAAACTGGCTGGGCCGCCTGCGCATTGGGCGCCGCGCGCCCTTTTTTGCCGCAGATGGCAACCGACCGGGCGATGGCCCGCCCGATCTGGATCAGCTCTGGCGCGACTTCAACCGCCGCCTGTCCTCGATGTTTGGGCAAGGCCCGCGCCCGCCTTCCGGCAATAATAACGAGCCGGCCGAAATCAAAGGCGTAGGCGTTGGCATCGGCGTGGTGATGGTGGTGGCCGGGTTCTTATGGCTGTCCAGCGGCTTTTTCATCGTGCTCGAAGGCGAAACCGCCGTGGTGCTGACCTTTGGCAAATACAGCCGCACTGCGCCCGCCGGTTTCAACTGGCGCTGGCCCAGCCCGATTGAAAGCCATCAGGTGGTGAATGTTTCCAGAATGCGCACGGTGGAAGTCGGTTACCGCCGCAGCGCCAAGAATAAGGAAGCGAAAGAAGCGCTGATGTTGACAGATGATGAAAACATCGTCGAAGTCCAATTCGCCGTCCAATACAAATTGAAAAACCCCTCAGACTGGATCTTCAATAACCGCGAAACGCGCGACGATGATGACAGCTTCCTGCGCCAGATCGCCGAAACCTCGGTGCGCGAGGTGGTGGGCAAAGGCAAGATGGACTATGTGCTGTACGAAGGGCGTGAAAAAGTCGCCTACGACGTCAGCCAGCTGATGCAGCAGATTCTTGACCGCTACAAGAGCGGCGTGCAGGTGGTCAACGTCACCATGCAAAACGTGCAGCCGCCTGAGCAGGTGCAAAACGCCTTCGATGATGCGGTGAAAGCAGGGCAGGACATGGAGCGTTTGAAAAACGAAGGCGCGGCCTACGCCAACGACGTGATCCCGAAAGCGCGCGGGCAGGCCGCCCGTATGCTGCTCGATGCGCAAGCGCACCGCTCGCGCGTGGTCGAAACCGCCAGCGGTGATGCCGCCCGCTTCAAGCAAGTGGTGACCGAATACGCCAAGGCGCCGACCGTCACGCGCGACCGCATGTATTTGGAAACCATGCAACAAGTCTTCAATAATGTCACCAAGGTCATGGTGGACAGCAAGACCGGCAATAATTTGATCAATTTGCCGCTGGATAAACTGATTCAAGGCGCGGCTGCAGACCATGCGGCGCAGCAGGCGGTGCGCACCCAGCAAGCTGCCAGCGGCCAGCAGGCGCCGGAACAAAATGTTGATGTGCGCGCGCGCGAATCGCGTAAAGCCGATGTGCGTGAACGGGAGAGCCGCTGATGAACCGCCTGATTTCTCATTTAATCACGCTCGGCCTGGTGCTGATGCTGGTGTACTCCTGCATGTTTGTGGTGGATCAGCGGCAATATGTGATTGTGTTTGCGCTGGGTGAAGCCAAGCGCGTGATCACCGAACCGGGCTTGAATTTCAAGCTGCCGCCGCCGTTCCAAAACACGGTGTCGCTGGATAAACGCATACGCACCATCGACAATACCGACGCCGACCGCTTCATTACGGCGGAAAAGAAAAACATCGTGGTCGATTCTTTCGTCAAATGGCGCATCACCGAACCGCGCCAATTCTTCGTCAGCTTTGGCGTGGATGAAAAGCGGGCGGAAGACCGTATGTCGCAAATCGTCAAAGCGGCCTTGAACGAGGAAATCACCAAGCGCAATGTGCGCGATGTGATTTCCGGCGAGCGCGGCAAGGTGATGGACGCTTTGCGCAAAAAAGTCTCTGAAGAAGCGCGTCAGATCGGTGTGGAAATCGTCGATGTGCGCTTGAAGCGGGTCGATTATGTCGATCAGATCAACACCTCGGTGTACGAGCGGATGAAGGCGGAGCGGGTCAAAGTGGCGAATGAAAAGCGCTCGACCGGTGTGGCTGAATCTGAAAAACTGCGCGCGGAAGCCGATCGCAAGCGCACCGAAATCCTGGCTGAAGCTTATCGCGAAGCGGAAACCATTCGCGGTGAAGGCGACGCCAAGGCCACCCAGATCTATGGCGATGCGTTTGGTCAAAACCCGGAGTTCTATAAGTTCTACCGCAGCCTGGAGGCGTACCGCGCTTCCTTCCGTGGCCATGGCGACGTGATGGTGATCGACAGCAACTCTGACTTCTTCAAGTATTTCAGAGGCACGAATGGCGCAGGCGAAGCCTCCGCTAAGAAGAAATAAGATACGCGCCCCGGCCCGGGGCGCCAGGAATCAAGATCATGCCGAATTGGCTGCTCCCAGAAAATATTGCCGATGTTTTGCCATCGGAGGCGCGCAAAATTGAAGAATTGCGCCGCGCCATGCTCGACAAGTTCCGCTCTTATGGCTATGAGCTGGTCTTGCCGCCCCTGCTGGAATACCTCGATTCACTGTTGGCCGGCGCGGGTGAAGACACCGATTTGCGCACCTTCAAACTGGTCGATCAAATGTCCGGGCGCACCCTCGGCTTGCGGCCGGACATGACGATCCAGGTGGCGCGCATCGACGCCCATCTGCTCAACCGCCAATCCATCACCCGCCTGTGCTATGTCGGCAGCGTATTGCATACCCGTCCCTCGGGGCTGCACGCGACGCGCGAACCGCTGCAAATCGGCGCCGAATTGTACGGCCACGCCGGCCTGGAGGCGGATGCTGAAATTCAAGAACTGGCGCTGGCCTCGCTGCGTTTAGCGGGCGTGACAG
The DNA here is from genome assembly GCF_037300705.1 of Massilia sp. W12. NCBI lineage: Bacteria > Pseudomonadati > Pseudomonadota > Betaproteobacteria > Burkholderiales > Oxalobacteraceae > Massilia > Massilia sp. W12. Next base: position 717,413 of record NZ_CP147776.1, read on the forward strand.
AAATGCGCATCGATTTGTGCCACGTCGGCATTTTGCGCGCGCTCTTGCAACAAGACCCGGCCGCCGCCGCGCAGCGCAGCCAGATCATCAGCCTGTTGCGCGCCAAAGACATTCCCGGCCTGCTGGAATTGGGCCGCAGCTTCCTGCCGCAAACCCGCGCCGCCTTGCTCGCACTGCCTGAGCTGTATGGCGATTTGCGCATTTTGCCGCAAGCGCGCGCGCAACTGCCGGCGCTGCCGGCGATCGCCAAAGCGCTGGATGAGCTGGAAGCCCTGGCGCGCAGCGCAAGCCCGGCCCGCGTCACGCTTGATTTAGCCGACCTGCAAGGCTATCAATATGAAAGCGGCGTCACCTTTGCGATCTATGTGCCGGGCTTGCCCAACGCAGTCGCACGCGGCGGCCGTTACGACCATGTCGGCGAAGCATTCGGGCGCGCCCGTCCGGCCACCGGCTTTTCGCTGGATTTGCGCGAATTGGCGCGGCTCTTGCCGGGCGCCGTGCGCAAATCCTCGATCCGCGCGCCGTGGGACGAAGACCCGGCCCTGCGCGCCACCGTGCGCGAATTGCGCGCCGCCGGCGAAATCGTGATCCAGTCTCTGCCTGGACACGAGAATGAACAGGAAGAATTTGATTGCGACCGTACGCTGGTGCGTGCGCGCGATGGCAACTGGATACTCACTAACCAGGAAAACTGATGTCACATCCTAACAAAGCAAAGAATGTGGTCGTCATCGGCACCCAATGGGGCGATGAAGGCAAGGGTAAAGTCGTTGATTGGCTGACTGATCACGCACAAGGCGTGGTGCGCTTCCAGGGCGGCCACAATGCCGGCCATACCTTGGTGATCGGCGGGCAGAAAACCGCCCTGCAATTGATTCCTTCCGGCATCATGCGCGCCGGCGTGGCCTGCTATATCGGCAATGGTGTGGTGTTATCTGTGCCTGACGTGCTGCGCGAAATCGACAAGCTGCAAGCCGCCGGGGTGGAAGTGGAATCGCGCCTGAAGATTTCCGAAGCCTGCCCGGTGATTCTGCCTTACCACCTGGCGCTGGATGCGGCGCGCGAAGCCGCACGCGGCGAAGCCAAGATCGGCACCACCGGCAAGGGCATCGGCCCGGCTTATGAAGACAAAGTGGCGCGCCGCGCGATCCGCGTCGCCGACTTGCTGAATGAATCCCGCTTTATCGAAAAACTGCGCGACAACCTGGACTACCACAATTTCGTGCTGACCCAATATCTGAAAGCGGCTGCGCTGGATGTGCAAAAAGTGGCGGATGACGCGCTGGCTTTAGTGCCGCGCATCAAGCACATGGTGACAGACGTTTCGAGCGCACTGTACGCTGCGCACAAAGGCGGCGCGAATCTGCTGTTTGAAGGCGCGCAAGGCAGCCTGCTCGACGTCGATCACGGCACCTATCCCTTCGTCACCTCCAGCAACTGCGTGGCCGGCAATGCCGCCGCCGGCGCCGGCGTTGGCCCGAATATGTTGCATTACGTGCTGGGCATCACCAAGGCTTATACCACCCGTGTCGGCGGCGGCCCCTTCCCGTCCGAATTGCCGACTGATCAGGGCGTCGGCAAACACCTGTCTTCCATCGGCCATGAATTTGGCGTGGTGACAGGCCGTGCGCGCCGCTGCGGCTGGTTTGACGCCGCCTTGCTGCGCCGCTCGGTGCAAATCAATGGCGTGTCCGGGATTTGCTTGACCAAGCTCGACGTATTGGACGGCCTGCCCAGCCTGAAGCTGTGCACCGGCTACAAACTGGATGGCCGTGAAGTCGATATCTTCCCGGTCGGTGCGGAAGAAGCCGCGCGCTGCGAACCGATTTATGAAGAAATGCCGGGCTGGACTGAAGCCACCGTGGGCAAGAAGAGCATGGACGAATTGCCGGCCAATGCGCGCGCCTACGTTGCCCGCATCGAAGAATTGATCGGCGTGCCGATCGACATGGTTTCCACCGGCCCAGACCGGGAAGAAACCATCGTCTTGCGTCACCCCTTTAAGTGATGCAACCGCGCCTGTCAGGCGCACACTATCAAAGCCGCCTGTTCGCAGGCGGCATTTTTTTCAGCGCAGCCTGATGGCCAAAGGCGCTTGATACGACAAGAAGAAAGGAAAAACCATGACGCCCCCGAAAAATGACGATGCCCATTTGTGGGTCAACTGGGAAGAATATCACCGCTTAATCGAGCGCCTTGCCCTGCTGGTGCATGAATCCGGCTGGAAATTTGACCATGTGCTGTGCTTGGCGCGCGGCGGCGTGCGTCCCGGCGATGTGATTTCCCGCATCTTTGATGTGCCGCTGGCGATTCTCTCCACCAGCTCCTACCGCGAAGATGTCGGCACCAAGCAAGGCGATCTCGACATCGGCAAATACATAACCATGACCAAGGGACACCTGTCCGGCCGCGTGTTGCTGGTGGACGATCTGGCTGACTCCGGCGTGACCTTGAAGCGCGTGCAACAGCATTTGAAAGACTTCTACCCGGACGTGACGGAAGTGAAATCGGCGGTGATCTGGTGCAAAGCCTGCTCCAGCGTGCGTCCTGATTATTATGTCGATTTCCTCGAACACAATCCCTGGATTCACCAGCCGTTTGAAGAATACGACGGCCTGCGCCCGCATCAACTGGCGGCCTGGCTGAAAAAGGGCGAAGTCTGAAAATCATTTGCAGTAAGTTGCGCCGGGCCTCGCGCCCGGCGCATTCCCCCTCAGCAGCTAAGGCGGATTGCGCACCACGCAGCGCTGTTTGCAGCTAAAGTTACCTGCCACCATTTTCTAAAAGTGGCTTTACAAAGCCAATACAGGAGGGCACAATGATTCATATTGTGCAAGCTGAAAAGATGGCTAAATGCCATTGTTTCTATTTCTTTTAAGAAATAAAGCAACTCCACATCCTTCAGCCGCTTCAATTCTTTCCCCGCATCCAAGTTCTTTTTTGCGCCGGACGCATGTCCGGGCTGTGTTAAGGGGCATCATGAGTCTTCGCAATTTTTTTGTCGCAATTCTGTTGAGCAGTTTAAGTCTGGGAGCATGTGCAATGGGTGGCAAAGTGATGTTTTCCGCTGTCACGGCGCAAGTCGTGAAAGGCGGCAAGCCGGTAGCCGGGGCCAAGGTGGTGCGCGAATACACCTGGCATTGGGATGATAAAAAGGTGGTGGAAGAAACCCAAAGCGACAGCAATGGCCGCTTTCAATTTCCGCGAGCGGAAAAGGGTGCGTTTTTAGCATCCTTTATTCCACATGAGCCGGTGATCTCCCAAATTATCAGGATTCACCATGAAGGCAAAGAATTCATGGCCTGGAATCTGAACAAACACAATTACGACGACAACGGCGAGTTGCATGGCAAACCGCTCAAATTCGTTTGCGACCTGCAGGATAAGCCAGGCGCATATCTTGACAAAGACATCTGGGGCTTATGCAAGCCGCAATAAAAAACTTCCAAGGAGACAGAAATGACAGCATTGACCCCCAAACAAGCTGCGCAGATTGCGAAAAAAGTCTATGACTTGCGCAAAGACGCGGATTGGGATTTGCGCGTGGCGCGCGGCGTTGAAGGGCTGGATACCGCGTTCGACATCAATGGCATGTTCACACTCAATGGCGGCAAGCGTATGAACGGAACCAGCGGCGGAACCTTCCTGCGCGCACGTTCCGGTTTTGGTTTCATCGCTTCCGGCGTGGGCAACCGCTCGAATGAATTATTGATTGCAATCCGTGGTACTGCCTCGCTTTTTGATGGCGTGACAGACCTGGTGCAAAGCGTAACGCGCGGCCCGTCCGGCTATATGGTGCATGCCGGCTTTCATCGCACCTTTGATTCCTTCAAAGAAGACATCGCGGCAGCCATTGCAGGCAGCAACAAACCGGCTACCGTGCATGTGGTCGGGCACAGCCTGGGCGGCGCGCTGGCCACCATCACGGCTGATTTTCTGTCTGAACAAAGAACCCCGGTCAAGTTGTACACCTTTGGCTGCCCGCGCGTCGGCTTCACCGGTTTTTCCCGTTCGCTGACGCAAAAACTGGGCACGCAAAATATGTTCCGTGTGCATCACAGCGCAGACGTGGTCTCGATGGTGCCGATTTTTCCGTTTTCGCACACCCCGATCAATCGTGACGAATATTCCCTGCCGTGGAATGGCGCCAGCATTTCAGTCAATGCGCACTTCATGGATAACTACATCCAGACCATTGGCGACATGAACTGGGATGGGTTGATCCGCACCAATCCGGAGCCGTCCAGCTGGCAACAGGCGGAAGATTGGCTCAAGGCTGCCGCCACCAATGGCGGCGTGTGCAAAATGCTGTCTGCCGGCACGCTCTGGATGTTGATGAAATGCATTGACTGGATTCTGGACAAAATCGGCACAGCCACCAATGTGGTGGCCGGTTCAGCTGCCCTGATCGGCGTCACGGTGATGGATCGTCTGGCGCAGATTCTGTATCAAGGCGCCGCTGCCTCGGTGCAAGTGTCGAGCTATGTCGGGAATCTGATGATCGCGATTCTGCGCTTCCTCGGCCGCGCCGTGGTGAAGACCGTCAGCCTCACCGTGCAATTTATCAGCTGGGTTTTAAATATGCTGTACAACGTCATGTCGCAAATCGCACATACTGCATTGCAGCGGCTGTTCTGATGCCCTGGCGGCCCACCCGCCAGGGTGGGCTGTGCAGCATTCCCGCAACATCCTCCATCCGCAGCCGATTTTCCCCCTTTACAGCGCACAATGCTGTGTGCATACTGTCCTTCCGTTTGCCTGAAGGTAAACCTAAAATTATAACTGTATTGCAATACAGTTTTTCCACGCTGAACCGACGCTAAGGCCGACCGGAATGCAGCAGCGCAGAACAGCGGGCGAGACAATTCAGGAGGATTTCATGCATGCTGCAGCACAGCCTTACCGCGACCAAAAGCGCTTCTTGTGGTTTCTATCGCTACTCATACCCGGCATCAGTTTTAGCGGCCCGAATCTGTATCAACTGACCCAAAGCTATGCCGTGTTTTGGCTTCCCGTTGTTCTCAGTTACATCATTTTTCCCCTGCTGGATTTATGGATAGGCGCCGACCGCAGCAATCCGCCGGAAGAAATCGTGCCGCAGATTGAAGCTGATCCGTATTACCGCTACATCACCTTCGCTCTGGCCCCACTGCTGTGGCTGGGCTATATCGGCGGCATCTGGTATTTCACCCAACATCAACTGCCCTTGCATGTGCAAATCGCCGGCGCGCTCACCTGTGGCGGCCTGGGCGGTTATGCGATCAATCTGGCGCATGAATTGGGGCATAAGAAAAGCCGCTTCGAGCGCGGCCTGGCGCGCCTGGTCTTGATGATGACCGGCTATGGCCATTTTTATATCGAACACAATCACGGCCATCACCGCGATGTGGCCACGCCGGCAGATAGCGCCTCCTCGCGCATGGGGGAAAATATCTATCGCTTCATGTTGCGTGAAATGCCGGGCGGCTTGCTGCGCGCCTGGGCGCTGGAAAAGAAACGTCTGGCGCAACTCAACCTGCCGGTCTGGCATGGGCAAAATAAAATCCTGCAGGCCGCCGCCGGCACCTTGCTGATTTACAGCCTGCTGCTGCTCTGGCTGGGCTGGAGCGCACTGCCGTTTATGCTGGGCGCCGCCTTCTGGAGCAATTTCCAGCTGACCACCGCCAACTATATTGAGCACTATGGCCTGCTGCGCCAAAAAGACGCCAATGGCCGCTATGAAATCTGCTCGCCGCGCCACTCTTGGAACAGCAATCAGCTTTTATCGAACTGGGCCATGCTGCATCTGCAGCGCCATGCCGACCACCACGCACACCCGACCCGGCGCTATCAATCGCTGCGCCATTTTGATGATGCGCCGCAATTGCCGAATGGCTATTTCGGTATGTTCGTGCTGGCCTATCTGCCGCCCTTGTGGTTTAAGGTGATGGATGCGCGTTTATTGGAAACTGTCGGCTTTGATGCGCGCCGCATCAATTTTGACCCGAAACGCAAACAGGCCCTGATACAGCGCTATCAATTGGACGGCGCCGGCAAGTAAATCAGCCGCCGCCAGCGCCAGGCTCAGCCTCATCGCGTGCGTCTGGCCTGGCGCATCTGCGCGGCCAGACTGCGCCGCAATTGCGCACATTGCGCCAACACTTCCGGCGTTTCCAGCCAGCTGATGGTGAGCGCAAATTGATAGCCGCGCTCATGCCATTGCTGCAGGCGGGCGCGCATCAAAGCGGGCGCCGGTAAAAAGCGCCACAAGGCCGGCCAATCTGCAGGCGGCGGTTTGTGTTCAAAATCGGTTTTCAACAAAGCCAGATCCTGGCGCGCGCTCAAGGCCTGGCGCACCAAACGGCGCGCCGCATATAAACCCAGGCGCTGTTCGACGCAGGCCAACAGCACAAACACATTATCTTTTTCCAGAAAGCGCAAACCCTGCTCCTGCAAAGCTGTGCGCCAGGCATCGCCATGCGTGACGTGCAAATCCGCCCTTTGCAACACCACGCCGCTGAGCGAGAGCGGGGCGCTGCTGAGCATGCTGTCGAGCGCGCGCATTTGCGCTTCCGGCGCCATCAAATCGAGCAGGCGGCGCAATACCCGGGCGCAAATTTCGATATGTGCGGCCAGCACATCGCGCGTAAAACACTGGCTCGCGGTTTGGCAAATACAGTTGAAAAAATGCGCCGCATCGCGCACATTCTGCAGGCTTAAAAAATCCAGAATCTGGTGGCAAAACTGGGCGAATTCCTGATGGTTCACAAAGCGGTTCGGCAGGCGCGCATAGCGCACCGGATCTTGCAGCAACTCACACACCATGCGCCCGTCATGCTTGGCCGGCATGCTGGTGATATTCAAATACATGCGGAAATGGGTATGCAATTGCAGCCGCATATGGGCATGCGCATCCGCATCCGGCGTATAGGCGAAATCGCTGTGTTCGAGCTGCGGAAAAAGCCAGCACAGGGCGCGCTGAACCTCCTCTTCCGGCGCGGCCACTTCACGCCAGGCGCTGCGCGTATCCGCCGTACTGTAGAGGCCATATTCATCCGCGGCGAAATGCATTTCACGCGGCGCAAATAAATAATGCGGCGACTTGAACAGCACACGCAAGGTTTCCGGCGTGACGATTTGCAGCGCTTCCATCACCAGCACATCGCCCAGATTCAAGCGCTCTTCCAGGCTGCCAAACACCCAGCGCAAGCGGTTTAACCAGCGCTTGGCGTCGCGCGGATGGCGCAATAAGCGCGAGACAAACCACATCGCTTCATCCAATTGCGCCTCTTCAAACGGACTCGGGCGCCAGCTTTGTTGCGCCAGAAAACGCAGACATTCTGCATGCAGCCAATCGCGGAAAATCCAGGGCGTGAGCGGGGGCAGGTGACAGGCCAACTGCACAATCTTTTCCAGATAAGCAAAACCGGAAGCGATATTGCCGTCATAGCAAATCGCCTGCGCCACATAGCGCGCGTCATACGCCAGCAGATAATGCACGCCACGGAAATTGGCCACCGCTTTCACCAGCTGCACCATGGTTTGAATCTCTTGCTTGCGCAGGCGGTCAAGATCATCAATCACCACCACCACGGTTTTATCCAGCGCCTGCAAGGCTTGCTGAATCTGCTTGCGCGCGCCATGCAGACTGGGGCGCGATTCGGCCCCCAATTTTTGCAAAATCTCACGCCCTTCGCGGATTTCTTTTTCGTGGTCTGCGACAAACTGGCCGATTGGGGCCACGCCCGGCACATATTTCAGATATTTCAAATAACTCAGCTTTTCGCCATACGCCGCCAGGCTGCGCGCAAAGCCTTTCAACTCCTTGGACAGCTTGCTTTCGACTTCAGCGAATTCGTGCAGCTGCGCCGCCAGCTCATCCATAAACGCCGCGATCAATTCATTTTCCGAGCCGATTAACCAGGGATTGAATTGCAGCACCACGGTATCGCCGCGCGCCTTGAGCAGCTTGCAAACCCGCTCAATCACCCAGCTCTTGCCGCCGCCCCATTCCCCCTCCAAGCCCAGCACCAGGCTGTCTTGTTGCGGGGCCTGGCGTAAAAATTGCGCCAGTTGCGCGGCAAACTCAGCGCGCCCGAAGGGATCTTCCTGACTGCGCGCGACATCGGCATCCAGATTCATCGGCTTATCCTCTCACAATGCCGCGCTCACCATCTGCAGTGATAAACGCGGCCAATTGATACAGCGCAGAATCAGCGCGCCGCACATCTTCCAGCGCCAGATATTCGGTGCGGCAGGCAGACGGGCTGATATGTTGCAACATAAAGCCGCGCACATCGCTGCGGCCAAAGCGGGTATGCGGATTATCCGCCAGATAACGATCAGTGCGGCTTTGCGCGCGCGAAGGGGAGGTGACAGAACTGCCGCAAAACTCGGTGGCCAGCACCGGATTCGCCGCGCTCACCGGGCGGTTGAAATCGGCCACCAGATTGGAGGCGTAAAAAGTGTGCACATCGCCCGACATCACCAGCGGATTGCGCACCTGGCGCAAGTGCTGCAAGAGTTGCTGACGCGCCGCCGGATAACCATCCCAGCCGTCTGTCCAATAGCGCCCGCCCGCCGCATCTTTCACCGGCAGCTGGCTGTTGCGCGCCATAATGGTTTGCTGCAGCAGCAGATTCCAGCGCGCCGGGCTGTTCTGCAGACTCTTTTGCAGCCACGCTTCCTGCTGCCGGCCCAACATGCTGCGGCGCGCATCGTGCAGGGCGCGGCAAGCCGGGGTGACCGAAGTTGAGCCGCCCTGGCCTGGCTTCAAACAAGCCTGGCCGTCGCGGTATTGCCGGTTGTCCAGCAAATACAAGCGCGCCAGACGTCCCCAATCCAGGCTTTGATACAGTTGAAAGCTGGCAAAAGATGCCCCCGGCTTGATCTGCGCGCGCAGCGGCAAATGTTCGTAATACGCCTGGTAAGCGGCAGCGCGGCGCGCGGCGAATTGCGGATCAAGCCGCTCATCCACCAGATTCGCGTAATCATTCGCCACCTCGTGATCATCCCAGGTCAAGACCCAGGGCGCGGCATGGTGAGCGGCTTGCAAATCCGGGTCAGATTTGTATTGCGCATAGCGGGCACGGTATTGTTCCAGCGTAAAACTCTCATCCACCCGCGCTGCGCTGGCCGGATGCGTCAGACTGTACGGCCCCCATTCGTAGATATAGTCGCCCAGAAACGCCACCAGATCCGGGGCGCTGGCGGCAATCTGCCGATGTGCGCCAAAGGCGCCGAATTCCCAATGCTGGCAAGAGGCCAGCGCCAGCTTGCATTGCGCCGGCAATTCATGCGCGGCCGGCGCGGTGCGCGTGCGCCCGGTCGGGCTGACCGCATCGCCCAGCATGAAGCGATACCAATACCAGCGCCCCGGCTGCAAGCCGCGCACATCGACGTGCACGCTGTGTCCCAACTGTGGCAAGGCGTCACAGCGGCCTGCCGCCGCAATCTGGCGGAAAGCCTGATCATGCGCCACTTCCCAGCGCAAACCAAGCGCAGCAGCGCCGCTGGCGGCGGGGTTGAAGATCTGCGGCAAGACGCGGGTCCATAAAATCACGCTGTCCGGCAGCGGGCTGCCGGACGCCACACCGAGCGAAAAAGGGTAGTCCGCCTGGCGCGCTTTATGTGCGCTGCTGACTTGTCCCGCCTGCGCGGCGCGCAGCAAGCCGGCAGGCAGCGCCAGCAAGGGCAGGCTGGCGGCAGCCTGTAAAAAATGCCGTTTATCCATTGTGCTCAGTGTTTATTCCTTGGCCGCATCATGCACTTTCAAATGATCCGGCAGATCCGGCGCATGGCCGTGCAAGCTTTCCAGCGGCGGCAATTTGCGCGGCTTGCGCTGTTCGTCTGTGGCCACATAGGTCAGCGTGGCCTCGGTGACTTTGACGCAATCCGCCTGCAGCCGGTTGCGCTCGGCAAACACTTCCACATACACCGTAATCGAGGTATTTCCGACTTTCACGATTTCGGCATAAAAAGACAGCAAATCGCCGATGAAACTGGGATATTTGAAGAGAAAGGAATTCACCGCAATCGTCACCACGCGGCCATTGGCGCGCCGCGTCGCCGCCAGCGCGCCGGCGATATCGACCTGGGCCATAATCCAGCCGCCAAACACGTCGCCATGCACATTCGCATCCGCCGGCATCGGCACCACGCGCAATTCCGGGATGCGTCCCGGCGGCAGACCTCTGACCGGCCCCGGCGCCACTGCGCCATGCTGTTTGTCCTGTTCCATATATTCCCCGTTAGCGAAAGCGTGCGATACTTGCTGCATTGGAACATAAAACCGCACAATCCGCCAAAACTATGCGCCGCCACGCCTCTTCGTCCTCAACGCCCCTGCCTGCTGCGCCATCTGCTGATCCGCGCAATGATTGGGCCACCATCAAAACCCTGATGCCCTGGTTGTGGGTGTACAAATGGCGCGTCATGCTGGCCATGCTGTTTTTATTTGCCGCCAAGGTGGCGGTGGTCGGCGTGCCGCTGGTGTTAAAGGAAATGATTGATGCGCTGCAGGAATCCGGCGCGCGCGGCATGGTCTTATTGCCGGTCGGCATCCTGCTTACCTATGGCGCGCTGCGCTTGTCCACCACCATCTTCACCGAGCTGCGCGAATGGATGTTCGCCCGCGTCACCCAGCGTGCGGTGCGCAATATCACACTCTCGATTTTCCAGCACATGCACAGCCTCTCGCTGCGCTTTCACTTAAACCGTCAAACAGGGGGCTTGACGCGCGACATCGAGCGCGGCACGCGCGCGATTTCCTCCCTGATTTCCTACACCCTGTTCAATATCTTGCCGACGCTGGTGGAAATCAGCCTGGTGCTGGGCTATCTGGCCTTGAATTACGACATCTGGTTCAGCCTGATCACCGGCGGCGCGCTGCTGCTGTACATCACCTTCACGGTGCTGGTGACAGACTGGCGCACGCAATTCCGCCGCAATATGAATGAACTCGACTCACGCGCCAACACGCGCGCAATCGACGCCCTGATCAATTATGAAACAGTGAAATATTTCGGCAATGAAGCCTGGGAAGCCAAACGCTACGACGCCGGCTTGCAACAATATGAAGCGGCGGCCTTGAAGTCGCAATCCTCTCTGTCCCTCTTAAACAGCGGTCAATCGCTGATCATCGCTATCGCCCTGACCCTGATTCTGTGGCGCGCCGCGCTCGGCGTGCAGCAGGGCAGCATGACCCTGGGCGATCTGGTGGCGGTGAACGCATTCATGCTGCAACTGTATATGCCGCTCAACTTCCTCGGCGTGATTTACCGCGAAATCAAGCAAAGCCTGGCGGATATGGAAAAACTGTTTGCCCTCTGGCGCGAGGGACGTGAAGTGGCGGACGCGGAAAACGCGCCGGCGCTGCATTTGCATGGCGCCCACATCCGCTTTGAACATGTGGATTTCAGCTATGAAAGCAAGCGCCAGATCCTGTTTGATGTCGATTTCAGCATCGCTCCCGGCACGACCACCGCCGTTGTGGGCAGCAGCGGCTCCGGCAAATCGACCCTGGCGCGTCTGCTGTTCCGCTTTTACGACGTGGGCGCGGGACGCATCTCGATTGATGGCCAGGATCTGCGCAGCGTGACCCAGGCCAGCTTGCGCGCCGCGATTGGCATCGTGCCGCAAGACACAGTGCTGTTCAATGACAGCATCCGCTACAACATCGGCTATGGCAGGCCGGACGCCGGCCAGGATGAAATCGAAGCCGCCGCGCGCGCCGCCGCCATTCACGATTTCATCCAGAGCCTGCCGGACGGCTATGACACCGTGGTGGGCGAACGCGGCTTAAAACTCTCCGGCGGCGAAAAACAGCGTGTGGCGATTGCGCGCACCTTGCTGAAAAATCCGGCGATTTTGATATTGGACGAAGCCACTTCAGCGCTCGATTCCAAATCCGAGCAGGCGATTCAAAGCGAATTACGCGAAATCGCCAAAAACCGCAGCAGCCTGGTGATCGCGCACCGCCTCTCCACCATTGTCGATGCCGATCAAATCCTGGTGATGGAGCATGGCCGCATCGTCGAGCGCGGCGCGCATGCCGAACTGCTGGCGGCAGGCGGCGTGTATGCGCAAATGTGGGCCAGACAACAAGCCCCGCTGGAAGATGTTGCTGCGTGAAGCTTTGCATATGGGCAAGTATTTTCCCGTAGTGCGCGCAAAATCGGCAGGCAAAGTGCTACACTGCGCAGCGACGGCAGCCTAGCCGATCGTTTGCCAATACAGGAGAAAACATGAAACTATCCACTGCGATTGCCATTCTGTGCGGGAGCGCTCTGTTGAGCGGCCATGCAGCAGTCAGCGCCCAAGAATTGACCGGCACCTTGAAAAAGATCAAAGAGTCCGGCACCATCACCCTGGGTGTGCGTGATTCTTCGATTCCGTTTTCTTATCTTGACGATAAGCAATCCTACCAAGGCTATTCGATCGACCTGTGCATGAAGGCGGTGAAAGCGGTGCAGCGTCACCTCGGCATGAGCGAATTGAAAACCGTGCTCAACCCTGTCACTTCGGCCACCCGTATTCCGCTGATGGCGAACGGCACGATTGATCTGGAATGCGGTTCCACCACCAATAATCTGGAGCGTCAAAAGCAAGTCTCGTTTGCGCCCACCATGTTTGTCACCGCCACCCGTTTGCTGGCGAAAAAATCCTCCAACATCCGCAGCTTGGCGGATTTGAAGGGTAAAAACGTGGTGTCCACCGCCGGCACAGCGAATCTGAAGCAGATCACCATCATGAACGGCGAGCAAAACCTGGGCATGAACATCCTGATCGCGAAAGACCATGCTGAATCTTTCCTGATGGTGGAAACCGGGCGTGCGGTGGCGTTTGCCATGGACGACATCCTGCTGGCCGGCTTAGCCGCCAACTCGAAGAACCCGAATGATTATGAAATCACCAAAGAAGCGCTGTCGGTGGAACCCTACGGCATCATGATGCGGCGCGATGACGCCGCCTTCAAAAAGGTGGTGGATACCGCGATTGCGAACGTATATACCTCGGGTGACATCAATGCGATTTACACCAAATGGTTCCAAAGCCCGATTCCGCCGCGCGGCGTGAATCTGAAATTCGCGATGCCTGAGCAAATGCGCGCCGTGTTCGCCAAACCGACCGACTCCGGCGACCCTGCAGCCTATGCCGTGGTGCCGGAAGCGCAAAAAAATCTGGGCAAGAAAAAGAAATAATCTGCTTGCGCAAATAGGCAACGGGGGCTGCGGCCCCCGTTTTTTATGGGTAAGCGGGAGCCGGGATCACAATGCCTTGTGAGGCGGGTGGCATCGCGCTTGACTCGCATCCCTGCCAAAAAACAAACCCCGCCTTTGTCAAAAAGCGGGGTTTGTTATCTCACAGCCAGCGCCTGCCTGCCGCGCTGGCCGCATTTTGCTGACGCATCAGCTCTTGGCCTTGGCTTGCTGCGCGTTGTTGCGGATGGTTTCCAGTGTGGCGTTGGGGGTGATCAAATTGCCGTCGTAGCGCAATTCAATGATGGCCGGCAGGCTGTGTTCGCGCGTGAAGGCGAGGGCGCGCGCTAAGGCCGGGCCGAATTCGCCGGTCGTGTTGACGATTTCCCCTTGGGCGCCATAAGCGCGCGCCAGGGCGGCGAAATCCGGGTTTTTCAGCGTGGTGCCGCTCACCCGGCCCGGATAGTCGCGCTCTTGATGCATGCGGATGGTGCCATACATCTCATTATTGAAGACCAGGATGATGACGCCGGCGCCGTATTGCACGGCAGTCGCCAATTCCTGACCATTCATCAAATAATCGCCATCGCCGGCAAATGTCAGCACAGTGCGTTGCGGCTGGCAAATCTTGGCGGCGATCCCGGCGGGCACGCCATAGCCCATTGCGCCATTGGTCGGGGCCAGCTGCGTGCGCTTGCCGCCATACGGGAAGAAGCGGTGCGCCCAGGATGCATAATTGCCGGCGCCATTGGTGATGATGGTGTCGCGCGGGCATTGCGCAATCACTTCTTGCACCACTTGCCACAGATCAAGCGGCGCTTCATTGCTGGCGAATACCGGCGGACGCGCCTGCCAGGCGGCCAGTTCGGCCTTGGCTTGCGCCAGTTGCTCACGCCAGGCCGGCTGATCCAGCGGAGCCATTTGCGCCAGGGCTTGCGCCATGCTTTCCATGCCGGCGCAAATCATCAACTCGGCCTGATATACGCTGCCCAGCTCATCCGGGTCGGGATGCACATGGATCAGAGTTTGGCTCGGGGTGGGCGCTTGCAGCAAGGTGTAGCCGCTGGTGGTCATTTCCCCCAGGCGCGCGCCCAGCACCAGCAAGACATCGGCGTTTTTCACGCGCGCGGCAAGTTTGGGGTTGATGCCGATGCCGACATCGCCGATGTAGTTCGGGTGATGGTTGTCCAGCAAATCCTGAAAGCGGAAGGCGCATGCGGTCGGCAGGCCGTTGCGTTCGGCAAAGCTGGCGATATTTGCGCAGGCTTCGTTATGCCAGCCCGGGCCGCCTAACAGCAGCAGGGGATTTTTCGCTTGCGCAAGCAGCTTGCGCACGGCGTCGATTTGTTGCGGCGCGGCTTGCGGCTGGGTCGGGCGCGCCGGCTTGCTGTCGGCCACGTCGGCGCGTGTGATCAGCATGTCTTCCGGCAAGGCCAACACCACCGGGCCGGGGCGGCCGCTGCAGGCGACCTGGAAGGCGCGCGCCAGATATTCGGGGATGCGCTCGGCGCGGTCGATTTGCGCCACCCATTTCGCCATTTGCCCGAACATGCGGCGGTAGTCGATTTCCTGGAAGGCTTCGCGGTCGATGAAGTCATTGCCGACCTGACCGATGAATAAAATCATCGGCGTCGAGTCTTGAAACGCGGTGTGCACGCCGATTGAGGCATTGGTTGCGCCGGGGCCGCGCGTGACAAAACAAATGCCGGGTTTGCCGCTCAATTTGCCATAGGCTTCGGCCATGAATGCCGCACCGCCTTCCTGGCGGTTGATGATGAAACGGATATTCGAGTCATGCAGCGCATCCAGCACATCCAGATAGCTTTCGCCGGGTACGCCAAAGGCGATTTCAACGCCATGTACTGCCAGTGCATCGACCAGGATCTGGCCGCCAGTTCGGGAGGTAGTCATTGTGGTGTCGCGGGGGTGTTTTGCAAAAGAACGATACCGTAACAGAAAATCGGGGCAATCGCTATGCCATTTGCAGCTTTGCGCGGGTGCGTCCGGATTCCCTGCTACAATGCGGCCTGATGCAGGCCAGACAGCCGCTGGCCGGCAGATTGAAAAATCTGCCGGCGGGAGGAAGGTCCGGACTCCACAGAGCGGGGTGACGGCTAACGACCGTCCGCTGAAAGCCTGGTTGCCAGGTATAAGGCGAGGAACAGGGCCACAGAGACGAGCGTATTCAGTTACGGTGAAACGCGGTAACCTCCACCTGGAGCAATTCCAAATAGGCACGCGTTGATGTTGCTCGCGGAGCGTGCGGGTAGGAAGCTTGAACCCGGGAGTAATTCCGGGTCTAGATGAATGGCTGTCATAGCGGGCTTGCCCGCCGTAACAGAATCCGGCCTACCGGCCTGCTTCAATTCCTTTCGCCCAGACCATGCGAACGATATAAAAACAACAATAAAATCCCGCGCTGATGAATGACTGCCGGTTATCGTTTCGCCATCTGCACAGAACTGCAGAAACAATCCCTCTCTATAGGAGTAAAATGAGGCGAATTGCCGGCTTGTCGCCGGAGTCGTTGTTTCAATGTGTTTGATATTGCTTTGCGGTATTGGCCTGCACAAAAATTTTGTGCACTTTTCATCTATTCCTTGGTGTTGACGACTTATGCCTCATGACCAGGTGTCTTGTGTGTCCAGCGATGCCCGGCTTGCGCCGGATGCGATGCTGCGCACCATGCTTGACCTGAGTGAAGAGGCGATGCTGGTGATGCAGGGCGGGCGTATCCTGGCGTGCAATGTGGCGGCGGTGAATCTGTTGCAAATGGCGCAGCAGGATTTGTGCGGCATGTCTTTGGTGCGCCTGCTGGCCGCCTGTCCGGAGCAGGTCGGGGCCGCCTGCAGCGCTTTGCTGGAGCGTCTGGCCTTGCCGCCGCAAGAGCGCGAAGTCATTGAAGGCTGGTTGCAACCCGGCAAAAGCGCGCCATTTCTGGCGGAAATCATCAAAAAACCCTGGCCCCAGGATGAAAAAGGCTGGTATGTGTTGCTGTTGCGCAACGTCAGCGCCCAGCGCCGCGTCGAGCAGGCATTGCAGGATAAAACCGTGGTCTTGCAATCTTTGCTGGATAACTTCCCAGGCGGCGTGTCCTTGATCGACAAAGATCTGCGTTTCGTGGTGTGGAATCGCGGCTTGCTCGATATGTTTGAATTCAGCGAAGAGCAGTTCCAGCCTGATAACCCGCCCAGTTTGCCGGATCTTTACCGCTTCAATATTGCGCGCGGCGAATATGGTGAGGTGAGCGATCCGGAAGCCCTGCTGGAACAAATGATTGAGCGCGCGCGCCGTTTTGAAGCGCATTTGTTTGAGCGCACGCGCAACAACGGCGCGGTGCTGGAGATCCGGGGCGCGCCGATTGTGCATGGCGATAAGGGCGGCTTTGTCACCACCTACCTGGATGTTTCCGCGCGCCATGTGATGGCGGAAAAATTGCGCCGCCAATCCGTGCTGTTGCAAGCGGTATTGGAAAATCTGCCGCAGGGCATCTGTGTGTTTGATGAAAAATTGCGCGTTGAATTATGGAATTCGACTCTGGCGCATATGTTGGGCTTGCCGCAGGAATCATTTGTGCGTGGGGTGGAATTTGAAACCCTGTTGCGTTTGATGGCGGCGCGCGGCGATGGCGAATCGCCTGAAACCGAGCGCGAAATCATGGCGCGCATGAACCAGATCCGGTCTTTCCGCGAACACCGTTACGAGCGCACCAGCAAGAGCGGCAGCACGCATCTGGTGCAGGGCAAGCCGGTTTCGATTGATGGCAAGCTGGCGGTTTTCATCACGACGCTGACCGATATCACCGACCGCAAACAAGCTGAATTGGCGCAGTGCGAAAGCAATGCCCAGCTGGCGCGCTTAGTCAAAGAATTGCAGGAAACCCGCGCCGATCTGGTGCGTAGTGAAAAATTGGCGGCGCTCGGGGCGTTGGTGGCCGGGGTGGCGCATGAATTGAATACCCCCTTGGGCAACAGTTTGCTGATGGCCAGCGCGCTGCAGGATGCGACCGGCATGATACGCGGGCGGCTGGAAGCCGGCGGCGTGGCGCGCACCGATCTTTCGGTTTATCTGGAAGAGGCGGCGGACGCCAGCGCCTTGATTTTACGCAATCTGGGCACAGCGGCGGAATTGATCATCCGCTTTAAACAAATTGCGATTGATCAGGCCGGCGCCGAGCGCGGCGTTTTCAAATTGGCTGCGCTGGCGCAGGATACGATTGATTTGCTGCAGGAAAAAATCGATCAGTGCGGGCATGAGGTGGTGATTGATATCGATGGCGCAATCGAAATGGACAGCTTCCCCGGCCCGCTGGAGCAGGTGATCGCCAATCTGGTCAATAATTCGCTGCTGCATGCCTATGAGGGGCGGCGCGGCGGACATATGCGCTTGTCGGCGCGCTTGTTGCCGGCGCGCGCCGCCAGAGGCCCCGGCGCAGCGCTGGAAAAACCATCGCCGCGCGTCTTGCTGGAGTTCCATGACGATGGTTGCGGCATTGCGCCGGACATCCAAAACCGTATTTTCGATCCTTTTTTCACCACCAAAGTGGGGCGCGGCGGCACCGGCCTGGGCTTGTCGATTTCGTATAACATCATCACCTCGCTGCTGGGCGGGCAGGTCAGTGTGCACAGCTCAAGCGGGCGCGGCGCCAGTTTTCTGCTGGATTTGCCGCTGATTGCGCCGCCGCAGGCGGATTGACGCGCAGTATTATGCCGCCGCCTTGTCCTGGCCTGGCGGCAGGCCGGCGAGGGCGCGCAAAGCGCTCAAGTACAATTGTTCCGGATCCCAGTGTTGATGTCTGATGCCAAAAAAATCCAATGCTTGCGCATAACGCTGGGCCAGATGCATATCGGCGATGATGTGCACAGCGGGCGGATGTTTTCCGGCCCCCATGCGCCGCTGCATATCATGCAATTCGGCCCCGATCAGCAGGCCGGACAGATACGAGGCGGCATGCAAGGCCGGCATGTGATCTGTCACCACCAGCGCGCGGCAGGTGAAGATTTCATGCGTCAGCGCGGCGGCCTCGCTGCCAGCACGCCGCAAGCCGGCTTCAAAGCGTCCCTGGTCGTGCTGACGCATAATGGTCAGGCTGGCGAGTGAGCCTTGCCGTCCGAGCAAATCATATAATTCGCCCGTCATATAACTTTCCAGCTCGCGCACCGCGCCGTATTCAAGCCGCACCCATTTGCTGTGCCAGCCCGGCAGCACCACCCAGCCATGTCCTGCGCCTTGCAGTGCGGCGCCGTACAGCAATGTCTCTTCGCCGCGCATCACATCCGGCAAACCGCTCTCATCGGTGTAGCAGACGCCGGGCACAATGCGGCAGCGGGTTTGCG
Organism: Massilia sp. W12; assembly: GCF_037300705.1. Classification (NCBI taxonomy): domain Bacteria; kingdom Pseudomonadati; phylum Pseudomonadota; class Betaproteobacteria; order Burkholderiales; family Oxalobacteraceae; genus Massilia; species Massilia sp. W12. The sequence continues at coordinate 735,927 of NZ_CP147776.1, forward strand.
CCAGTTCACGGCGCTTGAGTTTGACTTCACATAACCCTTGTCCGAGCATGGATAAATCCTGTCCCGCGCGCAGATAGGGGGTTTCCAGCCAGCCTTCGCGACTGCCTGCCATGCCGGAAATCAAGACATCCGCATGCCGCAAGGCCCACATGTCCATCAATTCGAGCAGCGCTTCTTCAAACTCGGATTCGCGCGATAAATCGCCTTTGTCATCCAGGTGTTGGCCCAGCATCTGGCCATGTTTGTCGAGCAGCCAGGCGCGCCGGTTGCGTTTGCCCCAGTCAATGCCGATCACGGGTGTGTATCCGGGATTCATTCTCTCTCCTGACGGGCGTATGAGGACAGCCCGATTGTTATCGATATGACAATCAATTGTACGGAGAATGCTGCGCGCCGGCAGCTGGGGATACTACGTAGCCGGCGCTGCAGCGTGGCGGGGCTTCAGTGTTGGGCGGGGCCGGGCGGGGCGGCTTCGGGATCGGCTTCCTGAGCGGTTTTGCTGATCCGGTATTCTTCATTGGCCCAGGCGCCAAGGTCGGCCAGTTTGCAGCGTTCGCTGCAGAAGGGGCGCCAGGGGGAATCGCTGCTCCACACCACGGATGCGGCGCAGCGGGGACAATTGACAGTGGTGGGCATGGCTTGAAATCAATCAGAAATTACACAGTGTGAGTTGAAACGGGACATCATCTTCCAGCGGGCGCGGTTTCATATCGCCATCCTGGGAGGTGAAGCGCACCCACAGCATATATTTATTGGCGGAGATTTCAGGAATCGCACCCAATCCGCCATCCAGCGTCAGGCGCAGCATCTGATATACCTTGCCTTGCAGCATTTGTTGATAGCTGCCGGCATGCGCAATCATTTTCACCGGGCCGCCGGAGTCGCGCAGCAGGCGCAACACCAGACAGAGCGCATCAAACAGCGGCAACAGCGGTGCGAACCAGTGCGCGATGTCCCTGTAACGCGCTTCGGCGCTGTGCTGCTGCCAGGCGTGATAGGACGGCAGGTCAAATTCACATGCGCCGCCGGGGATGATGGTGCGGCCCCGGATGCTCATCAGCCATTCATTGTCGCGCACATTCTGGCCGATTTTGCCTTGTGCGGTGGAAAGTGCTGCGGTGGCGCGGTCAAGCTCATCCAGGATGGCGTTGAGCGCATCCACTTGCACATTCGGATTGGATTTGTAACCCATCAGACTTTGTCTTTGTCTTTCGAGTTCTTGCAGCAAATCCGATTTCAAATCGGCGCGACCAGCCACTTCGAGCATCTCGAAGATGGTGGATAAGGCAACATGGTGTTGCAGTGGATGTTCTTGATGCAAAAAGAACTGGAATTTCTCGTACAGGTCTTCCAACCGCAACAACGTGCGTATCCGCTCGTTGAAAGGGTATTCGTAGACAATCAAAATGACATCCCTTTAAGGTGGGGGCAAAGAATCTCATGATTCTGAACGAATCTGCGCAAAATTACAAATGTCCTCCACACTCTGCACGCATTTTCCTGTGCAAAGCACGGAAGCGCGCCGGATTTTCTGTTAATTCATATTGTTTTGGCAAGTTCCAGATAGCGTTGATGCAGCAGCGCAACTTGCGATGGCAAATTTTCCGGGCCTGCGCTGTTGTCGATCACGTCATCGGCGGCGGCCAAGCGCGCCTGCCGGCTGGCTTGCGCCGCCATAATGGCCAGTACTTGTTCGCGGCTGAACGCATTGCGCGCCATCACGCGTTCGATTTGCTGCGCTTCACTGCAATCCACCACCAGTACGCGGTGCAGCTTTTGGCGCCAGTGGCCGGATTCGACTAAAAGCGGAATCGCGAACATCAGATAGGGGCCGCTGGCCGCTTCGGCGCAGGTTTGCGCCGCTTGCTGGATCAATGGGTGCAGGATTTGCTGCAACTTTTCACGCGCGTCGGTTTGTGCAAATGCTTGCGCACGCATACGCGCACGATCCAGTGCGCCGTCCGCTTGCATAAATTGCGGGCCGAATGCCGCCACAATCGCCGGCATCGCGGCGCCGCCCGGCGCTGTCAGCTGGTGCGCCAGAATATCGGTGTCGATCACCGGCACGCCCAATTCTTCAAACAGACGCGTGACGCTGCTCTTGCCGCTGCCGATGCCGCCGCTGACGCCTACTGTGAAACGCGGCGCCATCACATGCTCAGTAAATTCAGAATGGCGGGGCGGTACAGCATATAAATCAAGCCTGCTGCCGCCAGATACGGGCCAAATGGCATTTGCCCCTTGTCTGGACGGCGATCAATCAGGTTGGCGATGACAAAACCGAAAATCCCGACGACAGAGGACATTAATATGATGGGGATCAGGGATTGCCAGCCAAACCAGGCGCCCAGCGCAGCCAGCAGCTTGAAGTCGCCATTGCCCATGCCTTGCTTCTTTAATATCAACTCAAACAGGTAGTTTACCGTCCATAAAGACATGTAGCCGATCACGGCCCCGAGCACGGCGTTGGGCAGGCTGACCAGACCGGTGATCATATTGATCAGCAAGCCGCTCCATAACAAGAGATAGCTCAAGTCATCGGGAATTTCTTTGATATCGATATCAATAAACGTGATCGGGATCAGTAAAAACAGAAACAGCAGCGCGCCCAGACCATACCATCCGGTGCCAAAGCGCCAAGCCAGCAAGGCCGCCAACAAACCTGTCAGCAGTTCGACGGCAGGATAGCGGACAGATATCGGCGCTTTGCAGGCGCTGCATTTGCCGCGCAGAAAAAGCCAGCTTATAACCGGAATATTTTCCAGCGGGGTGATTTTGTGGCCGCAATGCGGGCAGGCTGAGCGCGGCACGATCCAGTCGTAACGGTCTGTGTGCGGCAGTGGCAGCGCTTCTTTGGACGCCGGCTGGCCGCAGTGACTGCAATCCTGGCGCAAACCCTGCAGCGCGCTGTCTGGTTTGAGATGGTTAAGCTGATCCACCACATAGTTATCAAACTCGCGTTGCCACATACGCGGCATGCGGTGGATTAACACATTCAAAAAACTGCCGATCATCAAACCAAACAGCAGCGCCAGCATGGCTGGCCCGATACTGCCAGGCGGGGCGAACAAAAATTCCATATCAGACCACAGAACCGAGTTTGAAAATCGGCAGATACATCGCTACCACCAGGCCGCCAATCAAGCCGCCCAGAATCACCATGATCATCGGTTCCATCAAAGATGACAGCGAAGCCACCGCGTCATCCACTTCCTCTTCATAGAAGTCGGCCACTTTGCCAAGCATGGAGTCGAGTGCGCCCGATTCTTCGCCAATCGCCACCATCTGCGTCACCATGGAGGGGAACACATCGGCATTTTGCATCGCTACGGTCAGGCTGGTGCCCGTGCTGACCTCGCTTTGAATTTTCTTGGTGGCATCAAGATAGACGGCATTGCCGGACGCGCCGCCCACCGAATCCAGTGAGTCAACCAGCGGTACGCCGGCGGCGAACATGGTGGCCAGGGTGCGTGTCCAGCGTGCAATAGTGGCTTTGCGCACCACATCGCCAAACACCGGCACTTGCAGCAACAGGCGGTCCATGGCTCTTTGCATTTGCAATGAGCGTCGCCAACTCTGGAAGAACATGTACAGACCTGCGAAGATGGAGCCGAAAATGATGTACCAGTACTTCACGACAAAGTCAGAAATCGTGATCACGAATACCGTGGGGGCGGGCAAGTCGGCGCCGAAGTTTTTAAACACATCTTTAAACGCCGGCACCACCCAGATCATGATCACTGAGGTCACCACAAAAGCCACGGCCAGAATCGAGACCGGATAGAACAGGGCGGATTTGATCTTGGCCTTGATGGCCAGGGTTTTTTCCTTGTACACAGCAAGCCGGGTCAGCAGATCTTCCAGAATACCGGCCTGTTCGCCAGCCCCGACCAGATTGCAAAACAGCGCATCGAAATACAAAGGATATTTGCGGAAAGCCTGGCTCATGCTGGTGCCGGTTTCAATATCCGCGCGCAAGTCCAGAATCAATTTCGCCACTGAAGGGTTGGCGTGGCCGCGTCCGACGATATCAAAGGCTTGCAACAGCGGAACGCCCGATTTCATCATTGTCGCCAATTGGCGGGTGAACAGGGTGATGTCTTTATCGGTGATTTTTTTGCCGCTCTTGAAACTCTTTTTCTTGATGCTGGTGACCATGATGCCCTGCTTGCGCAGGGTGACATTGACCACGGCTTCGCCGCCGGCGCGCATTTCGCCTTTGACTTTTTTGCCGGTCTTGTCTTTGCCTTCCCAGGCGAAAATCTGTTCTTTCACGCCTGCCAGGGATTTGCCTGCCGAGGTTGCCATCTTCCGTCTCCTGTTATTCGTTGGTGCAGCCCAGCACTTCTTCCAGGCTGGTGACGCCGCTTCTTACTTTAACCAAACCGGCCTGGCGCAGTGAGCGCACGCCTTCCGCTTCGGATTGCTGGGCGATATCCATCGCCGTACCGCCAGTCAGAATCAGCTTTTCAATTGCTTCGGTGATTGGCATGATCTGATAAATGCCAACCCGGCCCTTATAGCCCAAACCATTACAGCGTTCGCAGCCGACCGGTTCATAGGGCTGCCAGCTGCCATCCACCTCTTCTTCTTTAAAGCCCGCCGCCAGCAGAATTTCCGGCAACACTTCGACCTGCTTTTTGCAGGTGCACAGACGGCGCGCCAGACGTTGCGCGGTGATCAGAATGATGGAGGAGGCGATATTGAAAGGCGCCACCCCCATATTCATCAGGCGCACCAGGGTTGACGGCGCGTCATTCGTGTGCAGGGTGGAAAACACCATATGGCCGGTTTGCGCCGCTTTAATCGCAATATCCGCAGTTTCCAGATCGCGGATCTCACCCACCATGATCACGTCAGGATCCTGACGCAGGAAGGATTTGAGCGCAGCGGCGAAGGTCAAGCCGGCTTTATCATTCACATTCACCTGATTAATGCCGGGCAGGTTGATTTCCGCAGGGTCTTCTGCGGTTGAAATATTGATGCCGGGTTTGTTGATCACATTCAGGCAGGTGTACAGCGACACGGTTTTGCCTGAACCGGTCGGCCCGGTCACCAGCACCATGCCATACGGGCGTTCAATGGCATCCAGCAAAATGCGTTTTTGCTCCGGCTCATAGCCCAGCGCATCAATCCCCAACTGCGCCTGGGTGGCGTCAAGAATACGCATCACCGTTTTTTCGCCGAACAGGGTGGGCAGCGTGCTGACGCGGAAGTCGATGGATTTGGTGGCGGACAGGATCAACTTCATGCGGCCATCCTGCGGCACGCGTTTTTCCGAAATGTCCAGTTTCGACAACACTTTGATACGCGCCACCAGCTTTTCGCGGATCGACAGGGGCGGTTGCGCATGTTCGCGCAAGACGCCGTCGACCCGCATGCGGATACGGTAAAACTTTTCGTATGGCTCGAAGTGAATATCGGATGCGCCCAGATTGATGGCATCCATCAAAATCTTATTCAGGAATTTAACGATGGGGGCGTCATCAATGTCGCTGTTGGCGTTGCTGTCAGCCGCTGCCGCCGCTGCCGCCGCATCTTCCTCATCGCCAAAATTGATATCCTGCTCATCGCCCATCATTTCGCTGATGCTTTGCTCAGCGCTCTTACCCATCGCCACCAGAATTTGATTCAGCGCATCGTGTTGTACGATCACCGGCTCAACCGTGGATTCGGTTTGGAATTTGATTTGATCCAGGGCCTGGGTGTTGGTGGGGTCGGCGATGCCGACGGTGATTTTGTTGCCGCGTTTAGCCAGCGCCAGTACGCGTTGCGACTGCATTAATTTGGGATCAATCAGCTTTTGCGGCAGATTGGCCAGATTGACCGCCTGCAAATCCAGCATCGGGTAGCCGAATGTCTCAGAGCAAAATGCAGCCAGTGAACGGGAGTCGATTGCGCCGCTGCTCAGCAGAGTGTCTATGAAGGGGGTTTTTTCCGCGACCGCCTTCTTGTGCGCAGCATCAGCCTGCTGTGGCGTTAAGCGCCCTGCCTGAAGCAGCGCTCGCGCAAGGCCGGGCATGATCCCGCCTGAAGCTGGTGAAGGAGGAACTGCTGCCATGTTCAGTTTACCGGTTGGTTATTCATCTTGGTTTATGCAAGCCCGGGCTGCTCTGCGGTATAAGCTGCTTGCGGCAGTGAAATCCGGCTGCCCTGGCGCTCATTACGGCAGTGACGCGCTTGTTCTACAGGGCCGGCAAACTTCCTCAGCTTGCAAGCCGCTTTCTTAAGCTTTGCATTTTAACCAAAAAAAAGCTGCAAAACGCTTGATCGCTTTATCCAAATCATGCCTTGGCCCCTCTGATTTGTAAAGGAATTGCTGGGAGTGTTGCAGAATCTTGCGCAGATTGCGGCATGCATAGTTTTTGCTGTAATTGCAAGGAATTGGATCAATGTTTGTTCAAACTGATCAGTTTCACAGTTTTGATGGCCTGATGTTGCGCCTGCACAATTTCAAAAACACAATCATCAATCCGCACGGCGACCGGGTGATCCGGAATTTCCTGCAGGATTTCCAGCAACAGGCCATTCAAAGTTTTCGGCCCATCCAGTGGCAGATGCAAGTCCAGCCGTTTGTTGACTTCACGCAACGCAACGCCGCCTTCCAGTTGACAGCTGCGCTGCGCGTTCCAGCTGAAAGCCTCGTTCCCGCCCGGGGTTGAGGTGGTGAATTCGCCAATCATTTCCTCAATAATGTCTTCCAGCGTCACCAGACCCTGCACTTCGCCATATTCGTCCACGATGATGCCCAGACGCTCGCGTTTTTCCTGAAAATACTGAAGTTGGGCGAATAAGCCTGTATCCGGTGGAATGTAGTATGGCGTTGACAGCAGCGGACGGATGTGGGCAGCGCTGAATTCCTCTGTGTTGAGCAGGGCTAAGGCCTTGCGCACATGCAGAATGCCGACAATCCGGTTGATTTCGCCTTCATACACTGGCAGCTTGTTGTGATAGCAAGTGGCCAGCTGCTGCTTGATGTCGGCTGCCGGGGCGGCCAGATTCAGCGCTTCAATCTGCGCGCGCGGCGTCATGATGTCGTCAACCGAAATAGTCTCCAGGTCAAACAGATTGAGCAAAATGCTTTTGTGTTTTTGCGGAATGAAATTGCCGCCTTCTAACACAATCGAACGCAGCTCTTCAGGCGAGAGGCGCGGCAGTTCGGACGCTTGGGCGCCGGGTTTGATGCGCAACAGCAACAACAGGCGCGACACAAACAGATTCACAAACCAGATGGCCGGCTTGCCCAGCCGCATCAGCGGTTTAATGAGCAAGCTGGAGAGCAGGGAAATTTTTTCCGGGTGGGTGGCGCCGATCACCTTGGGCGGAATTTCAGCAAACACAATCAGCAAAAAAGCGATCGCGGCGGCGGTCAGGAAAATCACGCTTTCCTCATGGCCGAAAGCGGAGATGGCCATGGATGTCAGCAGTGCGGCGATGAGGGCGTTGAGCAGAATATTGGCGATCAGCACCAGCAACAACAATTTATCTGTGCGTTCCAGCAGCCAGAGCGTGGTGATGGCGCGTTGATTGCCGTTTTTCGCCAGATGGCGCAATTTGTGACGGTTGGCCGCCATCAGGGCAGTCTCGGCCATGGCGAAAAAGGCCGAGCAGAGAATCAGCAGGGCCAGCGCAAGCAATTGCGCCCATAAGGGAATGGTGTCCAATCGTTCGCTGCTGTATCGTTGAAAACCAATGCAAGTCAAGATCAGCTGATATTCAGCACTTGTTGTTGCATGGTTTTATGTTTATCCGAAAAGGAAATGGTCGGGGTGAGAGGATTCGAACCTCCGGCCTCTACGTCCCGAACGTAGCGCTCTACCAGGCTAAGCTACACCCCGAATTGATGCGATGTCAATCTTTTTTGATTTTCATCGCTGTCTGAAGAAACGAGATTATACACAGATTTTTTTGAAATCCGCAAGTACTTTTGAATTACTTGCTATCCCGTTTTGCTGTTGACAAATGCGCATTAAGAAGGTTAATGGTTTCTGTCAACTGCGAAAGAGCATAATTGTAGCAGACTTTCTTTGAAAACGCCAGGAGGAAATCCGGAAATTGCGTCGCGCGCTTTTTCCGCCGCCGCCAGAGCCTGCTGACGGGTGTACTCCAGCGCGCCGGAGTGGGTGATGGCGTGCAGGATGTCGTCAAAATGCGACTCATCACCCTGTTCGATACAATTGCGCACCAGTGCGCGCTCGCTGGCGCTGCCATGTTGCATCAGCCAGATCAGCGGCAGGGTCGGTTTGCCTTCGCGCAAATCGTCGCCGACGTTTTTGCCGATCTGGCTGGCGTTGCCGGAATAATCCAGCACATCATCAATCAATTGGAAGGCGGAGCCGATTGAGCGGCCATATTCTGCGGCGGCGGCGATGTGTTCCTCGCTGGCGCCGGCAATCAGGGCGCCGAGTTCGCCGGCGGCTTCAAACAGTTTCGCGGTTTTGCAACGGATCACTTCCAGATAGCGTTCCTCTGTAACATCCGGGTCGTGCATATTCAATAATTGCAGCACTTCGCCTTCGGCGATGATATTGGTGGCGTTGGCCAGAATCTGCATGACGCGCATGCTGTCCACTGAAACCATCATCTGGAAGGCGCGCGAATACAGGAAATCTCCCACCAATACTGAGGCGGCATTGCCGAACAGGGCGTTGGCGGTTTGCCGTCCGCGCCGCATGGAGGATTCGTCCACCACATCATCATGCAGCAAGGTGGCGGTGTGAATGAATTCCACCACCGCCGCCAGCAAATGATGGTGTTCGCCGCGATATTGGAAGCAGTTCGCCACCAGCAGCACCAGGGCGGGGCGGATGCGTTTGCCGCCGGCGCTGATGATGTATTCGGCGATTTGATTGACCAGCGCCACATCGGAATGAAGCTGGCGGCGGATGACTGCATCGACCGCCTGCATATCGCCAGCGATAGTTTCGGCAATCGTATTCTTTTGGATGTGATGAGAAGCCAAGGCGAACCTGCGATATTGAAAAAAGTTGGCCGCAATTATATACGATGGGGCGCTGGCGCAAGCGCAGCGGGCTGCGGCATTGTCCGGGCAGGGCGGTTTGACGTATTTCTGAAAGCTTGCTAGAATTGCGGATTCCCTGCAGGACTATTTGCGTTTGTAAATTGCTTTGCGGGATTTTCATTCATTATTTGATGAGGTTTCCAATCATGTACGCGGTCATAAAAACCGGCGGCAAACAGTATAAAGTTGCCGTTGGCGAAAAACTCAAAGTAGAACAGATACCTGCTGACATTGGTTCCGAGCTCACCATTGACCAAGTGCTCGCAGTGGGCGCTGGCGAAACCATTAAGTTTGGTGCGCCGCTGGTCGAAGGCGCCAAGGTGCTGGTGAAAGTGGCTTCCCACGGTCGTCACGACAAAGTGCGGATTTTCAAGATGCGTCGTCGTAAGCACTATCAAAAACGTCAAGGCCATCGCCAAAATTACACTGAACTCGAGATCCTGGCGATCAACGGTTGAGTCAAGGCCGGTTAATCCGGGTTTTGCGTCCATTTATTCACAAGTTTCCAGGAGCTATCCATGGCACACAAAAAAGGCGGCGGCACTACGCGCAACGGCCGCGATTCAGAATCGAAACGACTTGGCGTTAAAGTGTATGGCGGTCAAGCCATCAACGCCGGCGGCATCATCGTCCGTCAACGCGGCACCCGCGTGCGCGCTGGCGACAACGTGGGCGTGGGCAAAGACCACACCCTGTTCGCACTGAAGGACGGCAAGGTACAATTCGTGGTGAAGGGCGTCGGCCAACACCAGTACGTCAGCGTCGTCGCATAATCTGCACGCTTTCTCCGTCCGCGCCGCTGGTGCGGACGTTGTTACGCTGGTCCGGCCGTTGGCCGGACTTTTTTCATTTTGGAGCACCGCAATGAAATTCATCGACGAAGCAAAAATTGAAGTCGTCGCCGGGGATGGCGGAAATGGTGTCGCTTCCTTTTGTCGCGAAAAATTTCGCCCTTTCGGTGGTCCGGATGGCGGCGACGGCGGCAGGGGCGGCAGTATCTGGGTAGTGGCGGACCGCAATATCAACACCCTGGTTGATTACCGCTATTCAAAAATGTACCGCGCAGACCGGGGCGAAAATGGCCGGGGTTCGGATTGTTACGGCAAAGGGGCTGAGGATGTCTATTTGCGCATGCCGGTCGGCACCCTGATTCATGACGATAATACCGGCGAGCTGATTGCTGATCTGACTGAGCACGGCCAGACTGAATTGTTGGCCAAGGGCGGCGAGGGCGGCTGGGGTAATATCCATTTCAAGAGTTCGGTCAACCGCGCGCCGCGCCAAAAGAGCGATGGCAAGCCGGGCGAGCGGCGCGATTTGCGTCTCGAACTCAAAGTGCTGGCCGATGTCGGCCTGCTTGGCATGCCGAATGCCGGCAAATCCACCTTTATCACCGCCGTATCCAATGCGCGGCCAAAAATTGCCGACTATCCCTTCACCACACTGCACCCGAATCTGGGCGTGGTGCGCGTCAGCCATGAACGAAGCTTTGTGATCGCCGACATTCCCGGCTTGATCGAAGGCGCGGCGGAAGGGGCGGGCTTGGGCCATCAATTCCTGCGCCATTTGCAGCGCACCGGCCTGCTGTTGCATATTGTTGATCTGTCGCCGTTTGAAGAAGGCGTCGATCCGGTCAAGCAAGCCAAAGCGCTGGTCAAAGAATTGAAAAAATATGATGAAAGTCTGGCGGATAAACCGCGCTGGCTGGTGCTGAACAAAATTGACGTGCTGGATGACGATGCGCGTGTCAAGCGGGTGAAAGACTTTATCAAACGCTTTGCCTGGAAAGGCCCGGTGTTTGAAATTTCTGCGCTCTCGCATACCGGCTGCCAGGAACTGGTGAATGCGATTTACCAGCATCTGGAGCAGAAAAAGCACGCCGAGCAACGTGCGGCGGAAACCCGCATGGCGCAAGCTGTGCGCGCAATTGATTCAATCGACCCTGAAGACCCCCGTTTCAAGGTGCTCGACGAGTATTAATACTGAGTTGGCAAACGGGAGATGGCATGAGTGAAATTCGCAGTGTATTGCAACAGGCGCGCCGCCTGATTGTGAAAGTGGGTTCTTCGCTGGTGACAAACGAAGGGCGGGGATTGGATCAGGAAGCGATTGCGCGCTGGGCTGAACAAATCGCAAACTTGCGCCACATGGGCAAAGAAGTGGTGTTGGTCAGTTCCGGCGCAATTGCCGAAGGTATGTTGCGCTTAGGCTTTCAAAAGCGCCCGACCGATGTGCATGAATTGCAAGCCTGCGCCGCTGTCGGTCAAATGGGCCTGGCGCAAATCTATGAGAGCAGTTTTGCTGCGCATCATGTCAAAAGCGCCCAGGTCTTGCTCACGCATGCCGATTTGGCAGATCGTGAACGCTATCTGAATGCACGTTCCACCCTGCTCACGCTACTGTCTTTGCAGGTGACGCCGGTGATCAATGAAAACGACACCGTGGTTACGGATGAAATCAAATTTGGCGACAACGATACCTTGGGCGCTCTGGTGGCGAATCTGGTGGAAGCGGATGCGCTGGTGATTTTGACGGATCAAAAAGGCTTGTATTCCGCCGATCCGCGTAAAGATCCGGCGGCGTATTTGATTGCCGAAGGGCGCGCAGGCGATGAAAAGCTGGAAACCATGGCCGGCGGCGCCGGCAGCGCGATCGGGCGCGGCGGCATGTTGACCAAAATCCTTGCCGCCAAACGCGCAGCCGGTTCCGGCGCGCACACCATCATTGCCTGGGGGCGCGAAGATAACGTCCTGGTGCGCTTAGCGCAAGGCGAGGCGATTGGCACCCAGCTGCTGGCGCAAACTGCACGCACCACAGCGCGCAAACAGTGGATGAGCGACCACTTGCACACTGCCGGCCAATTAGTGCTGGATGAGGGCGCAGTGCAAAAACTGAGTGCGGAAGGCAAGTCTTTATTGCCGGTGGGGGTGATTGAGGTGCGTGGCGAATTTTCGCGCGGTGCGGTGTTATCCTGTGTGGCGCAGGATGGGCGTGAAATCGCGCGCGGCCTGTGCAATTACGGCAGCAGCGAAGCGCGCCGCATTATGCGCAAACCCTCCAGTGAAATTGAGGCGATTTTAGGCTTTGTGGAAGGGCCGGAATTAATCCATCGCGATAATCTGGTTTTGCTGTAAGCATAAAAAAAGCGGATCGGCTGATCCGCTTTTTTTATCAAGTCTTGGCCAATGCTTCCGGCACAAGCAAATTCACCGCCCGGTCTTCCTGCTGGCGTGGGCCGTGCGGCTGGCGCAGATAGCGCGCCGTGTTCCGCTGGCCGCCGGTTTTTTCTTTCCAGTGCACAAAACGCGACAATTCCTGCAAAGCGCGCTGGTACACATCTCGCTTGAACTCAATCACCACATCCATCGGCACCCAATATTCATGCCAGCGCCAGGCGTCGAATTCCGGGTGATCGGTCAGGCGCAAATTCACCTGCGAATCTTTGGCCTGCATGCGCAGCAAAAACCAGATTTGTTTTTGCCCGCGATAATGGCCACGGATTTCACGTTTAATGAAATGATCCGGCACTTCATAACGCAACCAGTCGCGCGTGCGGCCCACGATTTTCACATGTTCCTGGCGCAGGCCGATTTCTTCTTCCAACTCACGGTACATCGCCTGCTCGGGCGTCTCACCATATTTGATGCCGCCCTGCGGGAATTGCCATGAGTGCTCACGCACCCGCTTGCCCCACCACACCTGATTGTGCGCGTTGAGCAAAATGATGCCGACGTTGGGGCGGAACCCTTCACGATCCAGCATGTTATCACCTCGTGTGTCTGTGCCGTGCCGCTGCTAACCTTTCTTTCTGTGTTGTCTTCAAGGGCGCAAAGCTGCGCCTTGCCCGAGCCTGCTGCATCATTTCGGTTCTGCGAATCACGCAAAACAATGGCTCAGCGCACAATTGAAGAAAGTATGGTCGCATCAGCCAGCTAATCCTTTAAAATTGGGATGATTATAACCCTCCTCTTTTCAAAAGAATTACTGTTATGCGTGCCTCCCAATATTTTATTTCCACATTGAAAGAAGCTCCCGCCGACGCTGAGATCGTAAGTCATAAGCTGATGATGCGCGCCGGTATGATTAAACGCCTGGGTTCCGGCATCTATACGTATATGCCGCTGGGCTTGCGCATCATCCGCAAAGTCGAAAACATCGTGCGCGAGGAAATGAATCGCGCCGGCGCGCTCGAACTCTTGATGCCGGTGGTGCAACCGGCCGAGTTGTGGCAGGAAACCGGGCGCTGGGACAAAATGGGGCCGGAATTGATGCGCGTCAAAGATCGCCATGGGCGCGACTATGCGATCCAGCCGACTTCCGAAGAGGTCATTACCGATGTGGTGCGCGGCGAAATCAAATCCTATCGCCAGCTGCCCTTGAATTTTTACCACATTCAAACCAAATTCCGCGATGAGCGCCGTCCCCGTTTCGGTCTGATGCGCGGGCGTGAATTCACCATGAAAGACGCGTATTCATTTGACCGCGATGTGGCCGGCATGCAAAAGTCGTATGAAGCGATGTATGCCGCTTATGTGCGCATTTTCAGCCGCTTCGGCTTGAAATTCCGCGCCGTGGCGGCAGACAATGGCGCGATCGGCGGTTCCGGCTCGCACGAATTCCACGTCATCGCCGGTACAGGCGAAGACGCCCTGGTGTACTGCCCGCAATCGGATTTTGCTGCGAATATTGAAGCCGCTGAAGCACTGGCGCCGCAAACGCCGCGCAGCGCGCCTGCTCAAGCTCTGGAAAAAACCGCGACGCCAGGCAAAGAGCGCTGCGAAGATGTGGCCGCTTTCCTGAATCTGGATTTGCAGCGCACCGTGAAATCTGTGGTCTTGGCGTGCGACCGCGAAGTTGACGGCAAACCCGCCAACCAGATTGTATTGCTGCTCTTGCGTGGCGACCATGATATGAACGAAGTCAAAGTCGGCAAGCTGGAAGGCATGAAAGAAGGCTTCCGCTTCGCCACCGAAAGCGAAATCCTGCAAGCTTTCGGCAGCAAGCCCGGCTATCTCGGCCCGATCGGCGCGCAAGGCGTGCGCATCATCGCTGATCGCAGTGTGGCGGTGATGAGTGATTTTGTTTGCGGCGCGAATGAAGCCGGCTACCACTACACCGGCGTGAATTGGGGGCGTGACCTGGCCGAGCCGGAAGTGGCGGATCTGCGCAATGTGGTGGAAGGCGATCCCAGCCCGGACGGCAAAGGCGTGCTGGCGATTGAACGCGGCATCGAAGTCGGCCATGTGTTCCAACTCGGCACACGCTATTCGGAAGATATGCAAGCCACCTATCTGGATGAAAACGGCAAACCGCAATTGATCCAGATGGGCTGTTATGGCATCGGCGTGACCCGCATTCTGGGCGCGGCAATTGAGCAGAACTATGACGACAAGGGCATTATCTGGCCGGCATCGATTGCTCCCTTCACCCTGGTGCTGTGCCCGATGGGTTACGATCGCAGCGAACAGGTAAAAGCTGAGACCGACAAACTCTACGCCAGCCTGCAAGCGGCAGGTGTGGATGTGATTTTGGACGATCGCGGCCTGCGCCCCGGCGCCATGTTTGCTGATTGGGAATTGATCGGCGTGCCGCACCGCGTGGTGATCGGCGAGCGCGGCTTGAAAGACGGCAATCTGGAATACCAGGGCCGGCGCGATGCGGAAGCGGTGAATATCGCCGCAGCTGACATCCTGTCTTTCCTGCAAGAAAAATTGGCGGCCTGATGCGCAAGTTGTTGTATTGCAGTGTGCTGGGCGCAGCTTTGCTGGCTGCCCCGGCAGCGTATGCCGGTAATCAAAAAGAGGAAAAACTGGCCGATGGCGTGCGCATCGCATTATCCAATGCGATTGCCGATGCGCGTCCGCCGCGCCCGCAGTTTGCAGATATCAACCAGCGCATCTTGTATCTGCGCTGGTTGACAGAAATGTCGCAGCGTTTAGCGCGCCGTGTGCCGGATGTGCAAACCCGGCGTGAATTCCTGGAAACCCTATGGTATGAAGCGCGCCGCGCCGGGCTGGACCCTTCCATGGTGCTCGGCCTGATCCAAGTTGAATCCGGCTTTCGCAAATACGCCGTCTCGATTGCCGGCGCGCGCGGCTATATGCAAGTGATGCCGTTCTGGACCAATGCGATTGGCGATGGCGACCGCCGCAAACTGTTCCATATGCAAACCAATTTGCGTTACGGCTGCCAGATCATGCGCATGTATCTGGACATGGAGGGCGGTAATTATTATCTGGCGCTGGGGCGTTATAACGGCAGCCGGGGCCGGCCTGAATATCCAAATGCGGTGCTGGCCTCCTGGAAGCGCTGGGAATACCATGGCGTGGACGCCAGCTTGAGCGCACAGCACAGCGCGCCGGAAGTCAAGCCGGCGGCGCTGCTGCGATAAGCGCAGTTTGCCGCGCATGTGACAGATCAGAGACAGCCGTAAAAGGGACGGATTGTATTTTGCGTCAGGCGCAGAGATGACGCAGATTGAATGCGTGCAACAGATGTGAAGGCGGGGGAGGTGAGTCAGGGGTGGCAGGCTGCGCACCTTGCGATGCGCAGCGCATGTGCTTAAAACGCATGCTGCCCGGATGCGGCGGCGGCCAAGCCGGGCTTGACCGCCGGAAATCTTCAGCTCAGATGGCCGGAGATCAGTTTGGTCATTTCAAACATCGAGACCTGGGCTTTGCCGCCGAACACAGCTTTGAGCTTGTCGTCAGCATTGATCATGCGCTTGTTGGCGGCATCTTGCAGCGAATGCTGCTTGATGTAATCCCACACTTTCTTCGTCACTTCAGTGCGCGGCAGGCCGGCTTTGCCAACGATGGCAGCCAATTCAGCCGAAGGGGTCATCGGCTTCATGAAAGCAGCATTGGGTTTGCGGGCTGGGGCTTCTTTTGCGGCGGGTTTGGCGGGAGCTTTGTCTGCGGGTTTGGCGGCGGGGGCTTTCTTGGCCGGAGCCGCTTTCTTTGCGGGTTCAGCTTTGGCTGCTGCTGGTTTTTTACTTGTTGCCATCTTCGGGCCTCCTTTTAACTCAATCTATCACAGGGAAAATGCGCGGTTTCTTGCACCCCGCTTATATTGGTGCTGTTTCCCCTGTGACGCAAGTGTTTTTTCGCAATTTCCGGTATGAATTTCTCTCTGTGGCGCCAAGTGTGGCGCATAACCACCGTTTTTTACCTGCCAAGCGTCCCCAGTCTGGCGCAGGACTGTCACAAGCCGGGAATCATGCCCTTCATGCTGCGCATCATTTTCATCATGCCGCCGCCCTTCAATTTCTTCATCATCGACTGCATTTGATCGTATTGTGTCAGCAGGCGGTTGACTTCCTGCACCGGCACCCCGGCCCCGACTGCGATACGGCGCTTGCGTGTGGCCTTGATCAATTCAGGCTTGGCGCGTTCCGCCGGGGTCATTGAATCGATGATGCCGCACATGCGGCGCACTTGACGTTCCGCCTGATCCATATTCGCGCCGCCCGCCATCTGCTGAAATTGCGCCGGCAGCTTGTCCATCAGGCCGGAAAGCCCGCCCATCTTCTTCATCTGGCCGAGTTGCGCCTTGAAATCATTCAGATCGAATTTGCCGCCGACCTTGATTTTTTGCGCCAGCTCCTGCGCCGACTCCATGTCCACGCCTTTGCGCGCCTCTTCCACCAGGGCCAGAATATCGCCCATGCCGAGGATGCGGTTGGCCATGCGCTGCGGGTCAAATGCCTCCAACCCTTCCAGTTTTTCCGAGACGCCGGCGAATTTAATCGGTTTGCCGGTGATATGGCGCACTGAGAGCGCCGCGCCGCCGCGTGAATCGCCGTCCAGCTTGGTCAGCACAATCCCGGTCAGCGGCAGGGTGTCATTAAACGCCTTGGCGGTATTGATCGCATCCTGCCCCAGCATGGCGTCCACCACAAACAGGGTTTCAATCGGGTTTAAAGCCTGATGCAAGGCGGCGATTTCCTGCATCATCGCCTCATCCACCGCCAGCCGGCCAGCGGTATCCACCAGCAGCACATCGTGATAATGCTTTTTCGCATAATCCAGCGCCGCCAGCGCGATATCGACCGGTTTGTCGCTTGCCTGCGACGGGAAGAAATCCGCGCCGGCCTGGGCCGACACGGTTTGCAACTGGGCGATAGCGGCCGGGCGATACACGTCAGCGGAAACGGTCAGCACCTTCTTTTTCTTTTCTTCGCGCAACCAGCGCGCCAGTTTGCCGGTGGTGGTGGTTTTACCCACGCCCTGCAAACCGGCCATCAGAATAATCGCCGGCGGCTGGGTGGCGAAACTGAGCTGGGCCGCCTGTGCGCCCAGATCCGCGCCCATGATGGACGCCAATTCGCGCTGCACCACGCCCACCAGCGCCTGGCCTGGCGAGAGCGAACCGATGACTTCCTCGCCCATCGCCTTTTGCTTGACATTGGCGATGAATTCGCGCACCGCCGGCAAGGCCACGTCAGCCTCCAGCAGCGCCATGCGCACTTCGCGCAGCATTTCGGCGGTATTCGATTCAGTTAAGCGGGCTTCGCCGCGCATCGTTTTGACGACTTTGGCAAGGCGTTGGGTCAGATTGTCTAACATGGCGACATACTCAGCAATGCCGGCAAAAGCCGGCAGGTTGGCGGAAAAATAAACCCCCTATTTTACCGCAAGGGGCAGCACAGGCGAGATACGGTGCTGCAACATGTCGCAACATCGAATTGCCGCTATCATGACGGCACTCACATTTGGAGAAATATGATGACCAGTCTGAATTTGAAAACATCCCTGCGCAAACTGAATATTCTGGGCGTTGCCGTGGCGTTGTGCGGCATGACTGTATCAGCACAGGCGCAAGAAGTGGTGCGCTTGGGGAATTTGAAATTCGCCCACTATGGCGCGATTTCCTACATCAAAGAAATCGCCCCCAAATGCGGCATCAAAGTTGAAGAGCATGTGTTCGCCAAAGGCCCGGACATCATGCAAGCGGTGATCGCCGGTGAACTCGATGTCGGCGCCGCCTCCTCGGAAGCCGCGATTGCCGGCCGCGCCAATGGTGCGCCAGTCTATGTTGTGGCCGGTTTTGCCCGTGGCGGCGCGCGCCTGGTGGCCCGAAGCGACGCCGGCATCAAAGCGGTGCGCGATTTGAAAGGCAAAAAAGTCGGCGTCACACGCGGCGGCATCCAGGAAGTGCTGTTGCTGGCACAGCTGGGCCAGCATGGTTTGAGCTGGAGCGATCAGCCGGGCAAAGATGTGCACATTGTCTATCTCGCCTTTGCTGATCTGAATCAGGCGCTGGCGGCGAAAAACCTGGACGCGATGATGCAATCCGAACCGCAATCCTCGCAAGCCATCAACAAAGGTTTTGGCGTGGAAATCCTGAAACCCTATGACACGCCGATTGGTGAACCGGTGCGCACCCTGGTCATGACGGAAAAGTTTTACCGCGAAAAACGCCCGACCGCCGAAAAATTCATGCGCTGCTTCCTGGAAAGCACGAAAACCTTTATCGACAATCCGGGCCTGGCGGAAAAATACGTGCGTGAAACCATCTTCAAAAATCAAATCACCAAAGATGATTTTGAAGACGCCATCAGCAACTCGCCCTACAGCTACAACATCAGCCCGGAGCATATCCAGATCACCACCGACGTCATGGTCAAATATGGCGTGGGCCGCATGAGCAAACCGCCGGTGGCGCGCGACTGGGTCAAAACCGATTTGCTGGAACAGGCCAAAAAAGGCCTGAACCTGAAATAAGGGCCGCCGATGCGCATGCGCAATCTTTTGAGCGGGCTGATTGTGCCCGTGTTCTTGCTGAGTCTGTGGCATGTGGTGACAGCGCAAGGCTGGGTCAATCCGCAAATGTTGCCATCGCCCTGGGCGGTGGCGCATAAGTGGTGGGAATATATTTGTCCGCAGCAAGCCTTTGAAGGCGGCGGCGTCGCCGCCTGGCTGGCCTGGTTGATTTCGGGCGAAATGGTGAGAGACGCCGCCGGCAGTTTGTATCGCGTGATCACCGGCTTTCTGATCGGAGCCGGACTGGGTTTGCCGCTCGGCTTGTGGATGGGCGCCAGCCCGCTCGTGTATCGCCTCTGGAACCCGGTCTTGCAAGTGTTGCGCCCGATTCCGCCGATTGCCTACATTCCGCTCTCCATTCTCTGGTTTGGCCTGGGCAATCCGCCGGCGGTGTTTTTGATTGCGCTCGGCGCATTTTTTCCCGTGCTGATGAACACCATCGCCGGCGTGCGCCAGGTCGATGCGATCTATCTGCGCGCCGCGCAAAATCTGGGCGCAGGCAAAGCCACCCTGTTTTTGCGCGTGATGCTGCCGGCCGCCGTACCCTACATCTTAGCCGGCGTGCGGATCGGCATCGGCACCGCGTTTATCGTCGTGATCGTGGCGGAAATGGTGGCGGTGAATAATGGCCTGGGATTTCGCATTACTGAAGCGCGCGAATATTTCTGGTCAGACAAAATCATTGCCGGCATGCTCACCATCGGCCTGCTGGGCCTGTTGATCGACAGCGGTATGAACCGTTTGAACAACCACTTGCTGCGCTGGCATCGCGGCCTGGAGCACTCATGAGCGCAGAGATCAGCATTCAAAACGTCAACCAGGTGTTTGGCCAAGGCGAGTCCCCGGTGCAAGCCCTGCAAAACATCGACTTGCATATCCCGGCTGGCCAATTTGTCTGCCTGCTGGGGCCGTCCGGCTGCGGTAAATCGACCTTGCTCAATGCCGTGGCCGGCTTTCTGAAACCCTCCAGCGGCCAGATCATCGTCGGCGGCGCTCAGGTGCAAGGACCGGGGCCGCAACGCGGCATGGTGTTTCAGGAATACGCGCTGTTTCCCTGGATGACGGTGGCGCAAAACATCGGCTTCGGTCTGGATATTCAAGGGCAGAACAAAGCTGCGATTGCGGCGCGCGTGACAGAGCTGGCCGGGAAATTGGGACTCACCGACTTTCTGCAGCGATTCCCGAAAGACTTATCCGGCGGTATGCGTCAGCGGGTGGCGATTGCACGCGTGCTGGCGCTTGATTCGCCGGTATTGCTGATGGACGAGCCATTCGGCGCGCTGGACGCCCTGACGCGCCGCAATCTGCAGGATGAATTGCTGCGCATTTGGCAGGAAAGCGGCAAAACCGTGCTGTTTGTGACACACAGCATAGAAGAGGCGATTTACCTGGCGGATCGCATCATCGTCATGAGTTATCGCCCGGGCACAGTCAAGCGCGACTTAACCGTCAATCTGCCCCGTCCACGGGATGCGGCGGACGCCGATTTCAATGCCTTGAAACGGGAACTTGGCGCGCTGGTGATGCATGAACAGGAACGTTTCCGGCAAGCGGAAATGGGTAAAGCGGTTTCCTGTGATTGAGGATGGCAGGCGCAAAGCGGAAATTCTGATTCAAACCTGGGCTGCAGCCAGTCCGTTTCCAAGGGATTGTGATCCGATTTGAATTTCGCTGTGTCACAAGCTTGCCATCATCCGCTCTGGATGCAGGGTTGGCCTTGTGTTTTTTTGCGGATTTTCGACAAATTCAGGATGAGCGGTTTTTTAAAAACGACAAGCTGAGGCTGAGTGGCTGTGTCAACTTTGCTGCACAGGAAAAACAGAGCGATAAGGAATGGCAAAGCCAAAGTTGCAAACTCCCTGCAACATCTTACATCTGCCTGAAATGCTGCAAATAACTCCTGCTGACCGGCAGCACCTCATCACAGTCGCGCAAATACAAATCAGCAGTTTCATTCACGCCGCGCACCACTTCGCGCACAAAGTGCAAATTCACAATCACGGCGCGGTGGATTTGCACAAAGCAATCCGGGTCGAGTTCTTCGCTCAATTCTTTAATCGTTTTGCGGATCAGCGCCTGGCCGCCTTGCCAGGCCACCATCGTGTATTTATCTTCGGCGCGCAGGAAAATCACTTCCGCCACCGGAATCAAGCGCACGCTGGGGCCGACTGAGGCCTTGATCCATTGCAGCCATTTGCGCGCCGCAGCCGGCGCGGCGCTGAGTTGCTGCAAGACCGCCTCCAGCGCAGGATTCGCGGCAAAGGGACGCAGCAGGCGTTCCTGCAGGCGCGCCACGGTGTCGGCTAAGCGCGCCGGCTCCAGCGGTTTGAGCAGATAATCCAGCGCGCCATGTTCAAACGCCTGCAGCGCATATTGTTCGTAAGCGGTGATGAACACAATATGGGCGCGCCGCGCCAGTGCGCGCGCCACCGCCACACCATCCAGACCGGGCATGCGCACATCCAAAAACACAATTTGCGGCTGCTGCGCCTCAAATATTTCCAGTGCTTCCACGCCATTGCGCGCATCCGGCGTGAAGTCGAGCGCCGGCCACAGTTGCGTCAATTGGCTGCGCAAATGCGCGCGCAACAGCGGTTCATCGTCGGCAATCAGGGCGCGCATGCCGGCTTGGGCGGGAGGCGGAATCAGGGACATAAAGCTTGTTTGTCGTCAAAATGCAGTTCAACGCGCAGACCATGGGGGGCGACTTCCAGCAGCTCCAGCCGCGCTTGCGCGCCATAGCATGCTTGCAGACGCGCTTTGAGATTCGTGAGACCGGCCCCGGGCTGGGCCGATTCAGACAGGCCCACGCCATTGTCGGCGACCCATAATAGCACGCGCCCATCTTGGCGCTGCGCGCCGACTTCAATCATGCCGCCGTGCATGGCGGGATCAATGCCATGCTTGACCGCATTCTCCACCAGGGTCAGCAACAGCATCGGCGGCAGGGGCAGACTGAGCAACTCTGCGGCGGCGTCGAGCTTGAATTGCAAGCGGTCCGGCATGCGCATGCACATCAATTCCAGATAAGCGCGCACCAATTGCAACTCCTGCTCCAGGCTGGCCTGGGTTTGCTCCAGGCGCGGCATGGCGGCGCGCAAATACGCGATCAAGTGACGCAACACCGGCGCCGCGCGCGGCGAGCCGGATTCCACCAGCGCCAGCACATTCGCCAGGGTATTAAACAGAAAATGCGGTTCGATTTGCGCTTGCAGCAGACGCAGGCGCGCATCCAGCAAATCGCGCTCCAATGCGATGCGCTCGCGTTCTGCGGCGCGCTCGCGCGCTTTGCGCTGCAGATACAGCGCCACGCTGGCGAACAAGAGGCCGAAAATCAGCCCGATCAGCGTCAGCGCGATCACGCTGGCGAGCCCATATGATTTACCGAGATAGGCGCTGGCACGTCCTATTCTCGGCAGTGCGATGATGGCCAGCGCGGCTGGCGGTGTGATCAAACTCAGATACAAGAGGCGCGCCAGCGATTGCGGCAACCAGGACGGGCGCCAGGCGCCGGCGGCGCAAAAGGCCAGCAATTGCGCCAGACTGAGGGGAATCATGTGCAATACGCCATCCAAAAATGGCTGGCGCGTCAGGCTGGTCAAGCCCCACGCCACACAAATCGTGTACAGCTCAACGGCGGCGATCTGGCGCCAGGTGGGGAGGCGGGTGCGTGACATGCGACAAGCATAACCGCGCACAGGCCGTGCTTCAAGCCGCAAAAACCGCCGTTTGTCGCAATAAAGCGCGCGCCGCGATTGCTGCAGGGCGCTTGCCGCCTATGCTGGGCCTGAATACATTTTTGAAGGAGGCTTTGCATGTCCACCGTGATCACTTCAGCACCCGTGCTTTACAAAATGGCGCCGCTGGCGCAGCGCGCCATGACGTGTGCGCTTGCCGCCTGGGGCGGCGTATTGATTGCCGGCCAGTTGCTGTTTGCCTTGTATGTCGCGCTGTTTTATGGCGGCGCTTTATTGCGCGGGACGCCGACCGACTGGAATAAAGTGCTGCCGAATGGCTGGACAGCAGGCGATCCCGCCGGCAATCTGGCCTTGGCTGCGCATGTGCTGTTTGCGGTCGTCATCATGTTGTGCGGCATCGTGCAATTACTGCCGGCTGTGCGTCGGCGCGCGCCGCGTCTGCACCGCATCAGTGGCCGCATCTATCTGAGTCTGGCGGTGTTGGCCAGTCTGGCTGGCTTGTACATGGTCGCCACGCGCGGCGTGATCGGCGGCACGGCCCAGCACATCGGCGTGAGCATCGCAGGCCTGCTGATTGTGCTGTTTGCGGCGCAGGCTTTACGCTATGTGCGGCGCGGCGATATTGGCGCGCACCGGCGTTACGCCATGCGCCTGTTCATGGTGGTCAGCGCGGTCTGGTTTTACCGGGTGGGCTTGATGTTTTGGATTGCCGTCAATCGTGGCCCGGCCGGTTTTGATCCCAAAACTTTCACCGGCCCGTTTCTGGACTTCCTGGCCTTTGCCCAATTTCTCTTGCCGCTGGCGGTGTTGGAGCTGTATTTCCGGGTGCAAAACAGCAGCGCCGGCGCGCGCCTGGGCTTTGCCGCCCTCTTGCTGCTCTTGACCGCCGCCATGGCCGTAGGGGTGGCGATGGCAATGATGGGGATGTGGCTGCCGCGTTTGTAAGTGCAGACGCCACCCCTCAAAAATCATGCTTCATCCCCAGCGCCAGCGCGCGCGGTTTGGCGCCCATTGTGCCGGGCGCGCCGGCTTTGCCGCCGGCTCCGAGTTCATAGGCGGACGCCGCGCCATTGCGCAATTGCAGCGCATGCGCCCACAGTTCGCTGCGCTTTGAGAGTTTATAGCGCCAACCCAGTGAGATCAGGCCGGCGGCGCTGTCCGCCCCGGTGTAGATGCCGGAAAACACCGGGGTTTGCGCGCCGCTGCCGGCCCCGGCGCGGTAATACGCCAGTTCAAATTGATGCGCGCCATAGCTTTGACGCCAGTTGAGGCCCCAGGCGCGCTGGCGCAAGTCTTGCAAGCCGGGGTTGTCATAGCGCAAAGTCTGCCACCAAAAACCCAGATAATGTTCAGGCGCGATTTGCCAGCCGCCGGCCAGCATCCAGATTGCGTCATTCAAGCCCTCGCCGCGCACATGGTGGTGAAACTGGGCCGCCAGCGCCAGCGTCCAGCCCTGTCCCTGGTATTGCAATTTATTCGACGAAGCCCTGGCCCCGCAACTGCTTTCCCCCAGCGCATATTGGGTGGCGAAACGCCAACCGCCGGCAAACAGCGGACTGTCGTAGCGGATCGAATTGCCGATCCGGTTATCAAAGGCGAAGCTGTTGGCGTTGCCGTCCGGCCCGGCCACTTGCACACAGCCGCGCGTGCCGCCGCCAGCGAATAAATTGCTGTAGCCATTCGCCCAGAAACCATTCAAATTGTCATTTGTCACACTGGTGACCCAGCCGGGGCCGGCAATCGAGTGCAAATCATCCAGCGGCGAGAGCATAAAGCCGAGCTTCACCTGGCCCCAGGGGCCGGCCAGTCCGACGCTGGCTTCGCGATTGGCCAGACCGCCATCGCCGGTGTCGGCGGAAAAACCGCTTTCCACCATGAAAATCGCCTGCAAACCCTGTCCCAGATCTTCGCTGCCTTTCACGCCCAGCCGGCTGGAGAGACTGTGCAGGCGCGCGCCTTCCGGGTGGCCGGGGCCGTAGCCGGCATAATGCGTCAAACCGAGGTTGAGGCGGCCATAGACTTGCGTATTCGTCTGCGCCTGCGCGGGCAGGGCGCTGCACAACATCGCCAGCGCCACCCGCAACGGCGCCTGGTTCGCGGAAAAAAAGGCAGTCATGGCAAGCTCCTTCTCAAAATGTGGTCAGCGCAAGTTGTGCCACAGGCTGGCGTCTTGCAGCGGGGTTTGCGGCGGCAGCAGCGGATTATGCAAGCGCAGCAGCCGGCGCCGGCCCAAATCGGCCTGCGCCAGCGCAGTGGCATGATGCTTTTGGAAAATAGTTTGAAAACTGCCGTCTTTGAGCATCATGCGCAAGCCGCTTTCGATTCTGCGCCGGCGCGCTGCATCGCCTTTGGCAAAGAAGAAGTAATACGGCCAGGGATAGTGCAAGACCAGATTTTTTTCAATGCGCAGATTGGGAAACGCCGCTTTATGCTGTTCATATTCAGCAAAAATCTCATTCACCCCGCGCGGAAACAGATCAAAGCGGCGATTGTCCAGCATAGCGAACAGATTGCCGTATTTGGCGCGCACCACTTGCATGCCGAGCGCTTCATAAATCCGCGCATCGCCCCAATTTGTTCCCTGGCCCACGCTGAAATGCTTGAGTTGCGCCAGATTCAGCGCTTGATCGAGTTTTTCTTGCATTTCTTGATGGATCAGACACAGGCGGTAGCCCAGCAAGCCCCGGCGCAGCGGAATGCGTAAGGGCAGGAATTGCTGTTCCAATTCAATTGAGGTGGAACTCCAGACAATATTCGGTTCGCGGCCCTGTTCCAGCAAAGCCATATAGCGCGCTTTTGACATTGGTTCCTGCGCCGGGCTTAGCTGGTAGGGGCCGAATTCGGGCGTGGTTTTGTCCAGTGCGGTGCGCAGAATTTCGATCAGATCGGCAAACCGGGTGTCGTTCGGGATTTCATTGGCGGGGTAGATAAAGCGTTGCGGCGTGTTTTGCGCCCACAGCCGGGGGCTGGCGCACAGCAGCAAACTGCTCAAGACGAAACGGCGCGATGCTTGCAAGGCTGGCGGCATGGATAGGCTCCTGCAGTGCGATGAGCAGAATTATGCGCCGCGCCTGTCTGCATGTCTATCGCGTTGTCAGGGCTGGCTTGGCTTACAATCAGCAGATTATTTTCTCTGAATGCATGGATGATGTGTGCCTCGCTTTGGCGCATTCTGCGCTTGGCTGTCTGCCTGCCTGCTTTGCTTCCGTTTGCCTGGGCCGCGCCGGCTGGCGGCGCCCCTGTTTTGCGCGTGGATGGCGTGCCGAATACGATTGCGCAACGCGCGCGCGCCTGCACCCAATGTCATGCGGTGCGTGACCAGCAGGTGGCGGATCAGTATTTCCCGCGCATCGCCGGCAAACCGGCGCCCTATTTGCAGGCGCAGATGCAACATTTCCGCGATGGCCGCCGCCATCATCCGCTGATGCGGCATATGTTGAGCAATTTATCTGATGCCTATCTGGCGGAGCTGGCGGCGTATTTCGCCAGCCAAAGCCCGCAATATTTAAGCCCTGATGCGCCGATTGCCCCGGAGCAGGCCAAGGCCGGTGAGCAACTCGCTTTGCATGGGCGGGACAAGCTGCCGGCCTGCACCGCCTGTCACGGCGTGGATTTGCAGGGCAGGCCGCCGGCGATTCCCGGTTTGCTCGGTTTGCCGCGCGCCTATCTGGCGGCGCAACTCGGGGCCTGGAAAAATGGCGCGCGCAAAGCCACGGCGCCGGATTGCATGGCGCAAGTGGCGCAGCAATTATCGGATCAGGATATCGGTGCGCTGACCGCCTGGCTGGCCACGCAGAATGTGGCCAAGCCGCCCAAGAGCGCAGCCGCGCCGGCCAAATTGCCGCTGGAGTGCGGCATACAGGAGGTCAAATGAATTGGCCGCGACTGCCGCGCTGGCTGCCCTGGCTGATGTTGCTGCTGTGGCTGGCATATGTGGCCTGGGTGCTGATCTGGGCGCGCGCGCAACGCAGCGCGCCGCTGCCGCCGCCTTCCACCTTGTCGCAAAGCGAATTGCGCAAGCGCGGCGAGTATCTGGTCAAACTGGGCAATTGCGCCGCCTGTCACACCGCGCGCGGCGGTGCGCCGTGGGCCGGCGGGCGCGCTTTTGAAACCCCGTTTGGCACCGTGTATTCAGGCAATCTGACGCCGCATCCCGAGCATGGCCTGGGGCGCTGGACGGCGGATGATTTCTGGCGCGCCATGCATGAGGGTAAAAGCCGCGACGGACATTTTCTGAACCCGGTGTTCCCATATCAAAACTTCGCCGCCATCGCGCGCGACGATAGCGACGCCATGTTCGCCTGGCTGCAGCAATTGCCGGCGCAGGCTGCGCCGCGCCGCGCACATGCTTTGCGCTGGCCCTTCAACACCCAATTCAGCCTGGCGCTGTGGCGCGCTTTGTATGTCGAGCCGCAAGCCGCGTTGCAGGAAGCGCCGCAGGACGGCATGGCGCGCGGCGCGTATCTGGCGCGCGGCTTGGGTCATTGCAGCGCCTGCCATGCGCCACGCGACCGTCTGGGCGGTTTCAATCCGGCCAGCCTGGGCGGCGGGAAAATGCCGGTGTCCGGCTGGTATGCGCCGCCGCTTTTGTTGCAAGAGCGTTGGGAAGAAGCGGATTTGCGCCTCTGGCTGGCCAGCGGCCAGGCCGCGCGCCATGCCGCATACGGCCCGATGGCGGAAGTGATTTTCAGCAGCATGCAATATTGGAAGGTGGAAGATATTGCGCTCTTGGCGGCCTGGTTGAAAGCGCAACCGGGACAAACCCTGCCGCCGCATCTGCAGCTGCCCAAGCTTGGCCAATTACAGCCGGAAGAAGCGCAAATCGCGCAGCGCGGCAAGCAGCTGTATCAAAAACATTGCGCTGAATGCCATGGTGAACAGGGGCAGGGCGTGCCTGGCGTGTATCCGGCCTTGAATCGCGACAGCAGCGTGCAATACGCCTTGCCGGAAAACGCCTTGCGCCTGATTTTGCATGGCGGTTTTGCTCCCGCCACCGGCGGCAATCCGCGCCCGTATGGCATGCCGCCCTTCGCCATGCATCTGAGCGAGCAGGAAGTGGCGGATGTGCTGTCCTGGCTGCGGGTGGAGTGGGGCGGCGCGGCCAAAGCCGATCCGGCGGCGGCGCAAAATAAAGTGTTTATCAGCGCACCCGGGGTGGCGCAAATGCGTTCATTACCGGCGGAATAGAGGAGAAGAGTATGCGCAAAGGATTGATCATCAGCGGCGTTTTGATATGGCTCTCAGCCGGCGCTCAGGCCTGGGGCCAGGAGCGGCGCGCCGAGTATATTCCCCTGCTCAAGGCGGCCAAATTGGAAGACGCCTGGCAAAAAGCGCAAACCGCGCTGGCGCAGGATGGCTGCAAGGCCGAGGCGCTGTTGGTGAAGTCTGAATTGCTGTTGGAGCGCAGCGGCGACAATCTGGATGAGCATCTGACGCAAGCGGAGAAATGCGCCGCGCAAGACAGTAAAAACAGTATGCGTCAGGAAACTCTGGGCTTAGCGTATGGCGCGAAAGCCATGAGCGGCATGATGGCCGGCATGCGCTACGCCGGCAAATCGCGCGATGCGCTTTCGCACGCCTTGGAGCTTGATCCGAAAAACATGGGGGCGCGCAAAGCGTTGTTCATGTATTACCTGATGGCCCCCGGGATTGCCGGCGGCAGCCATGAAAAAGCCAGAATTCTGGCGGACGATTGTCAGAAAGTGGATCCCGCCGGGGCCGCCATGTTGCACACGCTGCTCTTGATGGAAGAGAAAAAGCCGTATGACAAAGCGTTCAGCCAGATCATGGCGCAGCCGGGCGCGGATTATGAGCATCAAATCCTGCAATTGATGGTGTTTAACAGCGCCGGGCAAACCTTGCTGGAGCAAAAGAAATTCAGCGATGCCGAAGCCGTGTTTAAACGGGCGGCGGAATTTTATCCGGAGCATGAATTCGGCAATTACGGCCTGGGCCGCGTGCGCCAGGAGCAGGGACAGTTTGCGCAAGCGCTGCCGTTTTTTGAAAAAGCCGGTCAGCTCAATCCGCGCAATGCGCGGGTCTGGATGCGCACCGGTCAAACGCTGCAAGCGCTCGGCGGACAGTCCCAGCGCGCCATCGCTGCGTTTGAAAAAGCCTTGGCGCTGAAGCCCGGCTTGAATAAAAAAATGCGCGAACAGGCGCAAGAAGCTTTGCGCAGTTTGAAAGGATAAGCCATGACGGGATATCAGATCCGTCCCGCCAGCGGGGATGATGCGGCGGCGATTGCGCAGATTTATTCGCACTATATTTTGCACACCACCATCAGTTTTGAAACAGAAGCGGTGGACGGCGCGGAAATCGCGCAGCGCATGCAGGATGTGCAGGCCTGCGGCTTGCCCTGGCTGGTCTTGTGCGCAGAGGGACAGGTGCAGGGCTGGGCTTACGCCAGCCGCTGGCGCACCCGCTGCGCCTATCGCGGCGCGGTGGAATTGAGCGTGTATTTAGCGCCGCAGGTTTGCGGCCGGGGCTGGGGCGAAGCGCTGTACCGCGCCTTGCTGCAGCAAGTGCGCGCCGCCGGCTTGCACACCGCCATCGGCGGCATCGCTCTGCCCAATCCCGCCAGCGTGGCCCTGCATGAAAAGCTGGGCATGCGCAAAGTTGCGCATTTTGAGCAGGTCGGGCGCAAGTTTGAGCAGTATATTGATGTTGGCTATTGGCAGATGGTTTGGGAATAGATTGGCCGCAGCTGCTGTCTTCCTGATAACACGAATTTTGCTCATTACTCCCCCTCTTTATTGTCACTTTTATGCTTGCGCCAAGCGTTTTCAGGAACGGGGGCTGTGTATTCGTCCAAGCTCAGACCTTCGTTTAGTTCAGCAAGTGCATCCAGAAATTCTTCATTTTTTGCTACAGTCGGATCATTTGCGCGCACGGTTAAAATGCCGCGCTCCGAATCAATCACCATAAAAAGCTTTGTATTGGATGGGAGGATTGCCAGCGCTTGAGGGGGCAAGATAAGTTGCCCATCAATAATCTCACTATATACAATTTGCATTGTCATTTCATATTCCATCCAGAGTGTGAGTTGTGTTGCGCGTGATTTGTGGTTTTGGGATGCGTTGCTGGTAAGTAATGCTTGCAAGTTTTGGTGCAGGTGAGCAACATTACCAGAACAATACAAGCAGGGTAACTTCACGCCTCATGTTCATGTTAAGCGAGGCCACAACTCGAAAGAGCGAGTCGGCAAGCTCTTTGTGATCCAGTTTGCAACGATCAAGCCGGATGAAGGTCAAATCCATAGCTTGATGTTAAATTTTCCATTGCAAAAAATTTCAATTGTAATAAAATGTGTGCCGTGTTCTGCGGTGCATCAATTCTGCTGTTTGTTCCCAATACCAGCCAAACGTTTTGCGCAGTGTGTATGCATTGCAGGGGCACTGCTTCGCTTCCGGTATTGAAGCGGGGCTGGAGACAGTCCGGGGCCTCCATGTGTGTTGCTTGAAATAAAGATTTTCGTGGCAATTCACTAATTTTTCGTTGTATCATTCCGCCCTGTCATGTGTTTGACGCCACCTACGTCAAAAAAAGCACATGGCATCTATCTCCAACGGAATCCTCCCTTTGTTTCAACTTCATAACAAAAGCCTTAAGGCTTCAGAGATCATGCACATGAACACCAAACTCCTCTCATCGATGGAACACTACAACCCCAACCGTTTGCTGGACGCCATCATCGAAAAATTACAATTGAAAAACGATGCAGCCCTGTCGCGTGCATTGGAAGTCGCTCCCCCGGTGATTTCCAAGATCCGTCACCATACGCTGCCGATTGGCGCCACGATTTTGCTGCGCATGCACGAAATCAGCGATATGTCGATTCGCGAAATGCGTGAATTGATGTCTTACAAAGAGCAGGAGGATGACGCGCACAACGGCATGCGTGAGCAAGCCTGAAAGCAGAGCGGGCACCCATCCGGCAGCCCCGCCAGTCATCCGGAAACAAGGCCAGCGTTCACAGCTGGCCTTTGTTTTTTGTGCAAGGATGTGATTATTGATCCGCTTTGGAAGTGAAGGCGTCAGCGTAAAATTCTTCCGCAGGCAAGGCCGCGCGGGCGCAAAAATCACGCTGCGCCGCCGCCACCATCAGCGGCGCGCCGCAGGCATACACCTGATGCCCGGACAGGTCGGCGTAATCCGCCAACACCGCCTGATGCACAAAACCGCTGCGTCCCTGCCAGCCGTCTTCCGGCAAGGCGTCCGAGACCACCGGGGTGTATTGGAAATGCGGTATGTCTTCAAGCCAGCTGCGGCACAGCGCATCCATATACAAATCCTGTGGCCGCCGGCCCCCCCAATACAAATGCATGGGACGTTGGCAGCCGAGGAATTTGGCATGTTCAATAATGGCTTTGAGCGGCGCAAAGCCGGTGCCGGACGCCAGCAGAATCATCGGCTTGTCACTGTCTTCGCGCAGGAAGAAGGTGCCCAGTGGAGCTTCAAAGCGCAAAATCTCGCGCTCCTTCATTTTGTTGAACACGTGGTCTGTGAACAGGCCGCCCGGCATATGACGGATGTGCAATTCGAGTTCGTCGGCGGTGTGCGGCGCATTCGCCATGCTGTAGCTGCGCCGCTCGCCATTGGTCAGCATGAATTCCAGGAATTGCCCGGCGTGGTATTGCAAGCGCTCATTGGCCGGCAATTGCAGCTTGAGCACGATCACATCCGGCGCGGCTTTGCTGATCGATTTGACGCGGGTCGGCATTTTGCGCAGCGGATGGTCGCCCACGCCCAGCACTTCACGCGCTTCCAGCGTTAAATCGCTGTGCGGCACGGCGCAGCAGGATAGCATCCAGCCCCGGCTTTCCTCGCCCTCGCTCAAGGCTTTTTCCTGGTGCGGCTGGTGCCGCACTTCGCCATCGATGCGCTTGCATTTGCAACTGGCGCAGGCCCCGTTTTTACAGCCATATGGCAGACCGACGCCGGCGCGCATCGCCGCTTCCAACACGGTTTCGCCCTCGTCACATGTGAATTGACGCCCGCTGGGCATGACGGTGATCTGAAAAGTCATACAATCCCTGATATGGAAAAAAAACATCAAGCAAAATTTGGACGGCCCGGCTTGCTCATGCTCGGCTGCGGTGCGGTGGCGCAACAGCTCTTGCCGCTCTTGCTGCCGCGTTTTCGCGTGTTCGCCGTGTTGCGCGATCCGGCGAAATGCGCGGCCTGGCGCGCCGCCGGCGCGATTCCCATCGTCGCCGACCTGGATGCGCCGCACACCTTGCGCCGCCTGCGCGGTCTGGCGCATACGGTGTTGCATCTGGCCCCGCCGCCCGCTGCCGGCGCGCTGGATAGCCGCAGCCGTCATGTGTGCGCCATTTTACCCGCTGGCGCACGTCTTGTTTATCTCAGCACCAGCGGCGTGTATGGCGATTGCGGCGGCGCGCTGATCGATGAAACCCGGCCCACTGCGGCGCGCAATGCGCGTGCGGTGCGGCGGGTCGATGCGGAGCAGGTTTTGCGCATCCAGGCGCGGGCGCGCGGCTGGCGCCTGACGATTTTGCGCGTGCCCGGCATTTATGGCCATCAGCGTCTGCCGCTGGCGCG
Organism: Massilia sp. W12; assembly: GCF_037300705.1. Taxonomy (NCBI): domain Bacteria; kingdom Pseudomonadati; phylum Pseudomonadota; class Betaproteobacteria; order Burkholderiales; family Oxalobacteraceae; genus Massilia; species Massilia sp. W12. Next base: position 767,975 of record NZ_CP147776.1, read on the forward strand.
CATTGAGCAGGGTTTGCCGGCCCTCTTGCCGCAGGAAGATGTGTACACCAATCACATTCACGAGGAAGATTTGGCGCGCGCCTGTCTGCATGCGCTGGATTTTGGCCGCCCCTTGCGCCTGTATCATGCGGTGGATGATTCGGACATGAAGATGGGCGAATATTTTGATCAGGTGGCCGCCGCCTTCGGTCTGGCGCCGCCGCCGCGTCTGCCGCGCAGCGTGTTGCCGCAATATCTCAGCCCGGCCATGCTGTCTTTCATGGGCGAATCGCGCCGCTTGCAAAACCGCCGCCTGAAGCAGGAATTGCGTCTGCGCCTGCGCTATCCCACTGTGGCGCATGGCTTGCGTGCGGCTTTACAACAAGCCCCGAATTGATGTTGTGCGCCGGACACAGATTTTGACATTCTGTTGAGTTTTGTGATCTGGATTACAAAAACTTGCCAAATTTCCTGCCAGCATGGGCTTGTCATTGGTCAGCACCGGTATTACATGCAACGTTAAGCCGGTATCCCTGGCGGGCCCAGTCAGCTGCCCGCCATGAGGCGAAATGGCAGGCTTTTCACCCTCTGCTCGGGTTTCTTGAAAGCAAGAACAGAGACTATTGTGAAAGCACAGGCAATGCAGTTTGCCGCTTGGCGGTAAGGAGGCAGAAATGGATAAGATTGTGATTGCGCCCAGTAAAGAAGCGGTGCGCCAGTTTATGCAGCAGCGTTTGACAGAGCGCCGCCCGCCGCCCGATGTGCAAACCATACGCCGTCAACTGGGCTGGGAATTACAAGCGGCGACGCGCGAGGCGGCCAAGCGTTGACGTCGCACCAGCCTCACAGCTGGTTGAAAGGGCGCCCGTCGCGCGTATTGCCGGGCGCTGCGCTGCGCAGATTATAGACGCTGCCCTTGCTGCCATCATCCGGCGCTTCGAGCACCCAACTGGTATTATTTTCCAGCACCGGGTCCCATGGCAGGGAGCGCAGATATTTTTTCTCTACCAATTCTTCCAGTGACTCGGGGTAGCGCCCGGTATCTCCATAAAATTTATCGATGGTTTCGCGCGTGATGCGCAAATTGTCCGCCAGAATGGTTTCCCTGGCCGTGTCTATGCTTTGAAAATAGCGCGGCAGCGCAATCGTCGCCAGTAATGAGACGATGGCCATCACCACCAATAATTCGATCAGCGTGAAAGCGCGCCTGGCATTATTCTTCATTGCTTCACCATTTGCGGTAAGGGATGCCGTTCAGACCGGTTTTGTCTGACAGCGAATACACATCATACACATCGTCGCCTTCGCGCGGTTCATTCGCTTCGCTGGCGTAGCTGCGCTTGCCCCAGGTTTGCGCATCTTCCTCATCCGGATTGGCATTGAGCGGGTCGCGCGGGATGCGGCGCAAAAAATAAATTTTATTGCGCTTGGGGTCGCGTTGATCCGCCACCCCCTCGACCAGCAGTTCCAGGGTTTTCGGATAGCCGCTGGCGCCCAGCGGTTTGGGAATCCTTCCCTCATCGCTGGCGCGCTTGTAGGCGTCGATGCCCTGGCGGATTTCGCGCAGGGCGTGGCGCAATTCCTGCTCTTTGTGCCGCTGCACCGTGATTTGCGCCACCGGCAACACGGCGCTGGCCAATAAGGCCAGAATCGCCAGCGTCACCAGCAACTCAATCAGGGTGAAAGCGCGCCGCTGCATCATGGCCGGATTTGCACCACGTAAGGGGCCGGCATCTGAGCCACCACGCCGCTGCCGCTGGCGGTGACCGGGGCAATCGTGATTAACTGCACGCGGCTGGAATCGGTGGCGGCCAGGGCGCGCAAGGTCAGGGTGATGATGGAGCCGCCTTCGCTCGCGCCGCCATTGCTGCGCGTGACCGAGGCTAACACTTGGCCGCTGCTTTCCACCTTGCTGGTGAAAACGGTTTGGCCGCCGCCTTGTTTCAGGAAGTCGCCTTCGCTCACCGCCGTCACTTGCAACACCTTGGGGTCGAAGCCGATCGCCAGCGGCAAACTGGCAATCGGTTGATCCGAGCGCAACACCAGTTGCAGGCTGAAGTTTTCGCCGACTTTGACCACTGGCGGGCCTTGCCATTGCATTTGCGGCGGGGTCGGGGCCGGCGGCGCGCTCCCGGTTTCCAGATTGCCGGTGGCGCCGGTGCCGGCGCTGCTGCCCGGATTGGGCGGGCTGTAAATGCCACCGCTGGTGCTGCCTGCATTGCCGGCGCCGGTTGATAGATTGCCGCCAATGTCTGTTTTCACAGGCGCCGGCGCCGGGGCAGAGCCTGCGCCCATGCCTGCGCCAGTGCTGACGGCGCCTGGCAAGCTGCTGCTTGCGCTTGCGCTGCTGCGCGAGGGCAGGGTGACCGGGGCCGAGGGCGCATCGGGCCGCACGCGCATGCTGGAATCGGTGCCGGCGCGGAATTCGGCGATGGTGGATTCTGGCCGCGTGATATTGCGCACCAGGCGCGGCGTGATGGCCAGCACGATCTCGGTTTTTTCATTATTTCCCAAGCCGCTGCCAAACAGCCGGCCCAGCAAGGGCAATTCGCCCAGGCCCGGCACTTTATTGCCGCTCTTGCGTTCTTCATCATTGATCAAACCGGCCAGCACCTGGGTTTCGCCATCTTTCAAGCGCAGCGCTGTGCTGGCGGTGCGGGTGCCGATGCGGTAGGCGTTGCTGCCGGACTTGGTTTGCGATTCCGAGACGATGTTCGAGACTTCGAGCATGACCTTGATCCCGACATCATTGTCCAGATACACATTCGGCTCGACTTCCAGCTTCAAGCCGACTTCGACATAATTCACGCTCTCCGAGACAAAGCCGGTTGAGGTCGAGGTCGAGGTGATGTTGGGCACCCGTTCGCCGATCATGAATTTGGCTTTTTCGCGGTTGCGCGCGCGGATGCGCGGGTTGGCTAACAGATTCACATCCGAATCCACTGTGCGCGCCACCACCGTGGTCTGGCCGACTGAGGCTTCGACGGTGCGGCTGTTGATATTGCTGCGCACATCGGACAGCAGCAGTTTTCCGCCGGCGGTGGAGGGCAGCAGAGTCAGATTCATTTTTTCCGGCCAGTTGATGCCCAGTTCCGTCAGCTTGGTGCGTTTGATTTCCAGCACTTCGACTTCCAGCATCACTTCCGGCTCGGGTTGATCGTGCAGCGCGATCAGTTTTTCCGCCACCTTGATCGCATCCGCGCTGTCGCGCAGCACAATCATATTCAGCTTTTCATCCACCACCACATCGCGCGTTTTGACGATTGTTTTGATGCTGTTGGCGACTGCTTTGGCTTCGGCATTGGTCAGGAAAAAGCTGCGCACCAGCACTTCCTGATATTCCTTTTGCTTGGCCGGCTGGTTCGGGAAAATCAGGATGGTGTTGCCATCCATGACTTGCTGCTCCAGCTGGTTGGTCATCAGAGCGTAGTGAATCGCCGCTTCGACATTGCTGTTTTTCAGATAAATCGACATCCGCTGATCTTGCCGCACATCTTTATCAAACAGGATATTCAAGCCGGCGGTGCGCGCAATCACTTCAAACACCTGCTTTACGCTGGCGTCTTTGAATTCGATGGTGATCGGTTTGCGCAGCGATTGCGCCATCTGGGTTTGCGGTGAATTGGCGCGCGCCAGCTCATTCAATTCTTTTTGCAGCGCCACGGCGCCGGGGTGGGCCGGGTTTTCCACCAGGATCAGGCTGATTTTGCTGCGTGCGCCGGCATTGTCTTTTTTCTCCAGCGCGCTTTTGGCTTCGTCCAGCCATTTTTGCTGGCGCGCCCGGGCTTCGATCTGCAGCAGGCCGGCGCTGGCGCGCGCATTGCTGCTTTCCAGCGCTAAAACACGGCGGTAGGCCTCAGCGGCGGCGCCCGGATCGCTGGCTTGCAGCCGGTCGCCCTGGCGCAGCAAGTCATACACCGCTTTTTCGCGCGCTTGCATCAAGCCAGCGCGGAATTGCGGCGAACGCGGATCTTCATTCACCGCTTGCTGCATTTTCTGCAGACCTTCTTCGACCTTGTTTTGTGCGATCAGCTCGCGTCCGTCACGATAGGCGCGCTGGCCGGCGCAGGCGCTGAGCAAGAGTGCGGCGGCCAGCGCCAGCACGCCAGCACGCGGCAGGGTGGGGGAGGTGCGCTTCATTCGGCGGCTCCTATGCTCAAGGTTTGGGTTTGCTTCAAAGGCAGATAGGTAAATACCATCGAAGGCGGTTTAATGCTTTCTATCTTGTACATGTTTTGCAGGGTTTCTTTTTCGTGCACGATCAGGGTTTCATTGCCTTGCGCCAGATAAATTTCCCAGCGTCCGTCTTCCAGTTTTTTGCCGATGAAGGTGAATGGCAGCGGCGGCGCGCTGGGCGGCGGCGGGGGCGGTGGCGGCGGCGGCGGTGGCGGCGGCGGCGTCCAATTGTGCGCGCCGAATAATTTGTCGGCGCTTTCCGGGTTCACCGGAGCTGCTTTCAATTCCGCAGCCTTGGCCTGTTTGGCGTCCTTGAATTTGGCGCCCGGTTTGTTTTCCTGCAGAGCATCGGCCTGATGCGCGCCGAATAATTCTTTGCGCTCGGCCAGCAGGCTGATGCTGATCGGACTGGCCGGCGCGGATGCGCCGGCGCTCACACTGGCGCGCGCTGCGCTGGCAGTCGCCGCAGCAGGATTGCCTTTGCGCGGCAACGCCTGCAAATCATCTTCCGCCGGCTTGGGCGCAAACACGCTCAAGCCCACTGTGGCCAGCAATGCCGCGCCCAGCAAAAGCGACCTTTGCTTCATTGATTTTCCTCCTCACCATCTTCGCTTTTGCGCTTGGGATCGATGACTTTTTCGCGTTGCGGGGCGGGATGATCGATGGCGGCCCTGCTGGCGTGCGCTTCCATCAACATGGCGTTGAGCATGGCTTCGGCGATGCTGTCGGCGTCGCCCAGATACAGGCTCAAACGCAGCCGCGCTTCCAGATTGCGATTGGCCACGATTTCCCGTTTGAAGCTGATTTCATCCAGCGCAGCAAACGGGATTTGCAACAGGGTTTGTTCGCAGAATTGGCGCAATTGCCCATACGTGCCTTTCACCGGCAGCGTGATTTGATAATGATAAAAACCGCCGGCTTTATTGAAGCTGAGCTTGTATTCTCCCTGGCGCAGGGTGAGGCCGGCGCGCTCGGCGATGCCAAACAGCAGGTTGACTTGCTGCTCGACATAGCTGCGCTCGCCCAGCGCATCATAAAAGCGCACCAGATTGCGTTCGGCCACCGGCTGCGGTTTGGCCGGCATTGCCGGCACGGCTTTGGGCTGGGCGAAGGCGGCTTTGATTTTCTCCACCGCCTGACGGTTTTGCTGCAGCATGGTGTGTTGCTGCGGCAGCCAGATCTGCCAGCCATACAGCGCCAGCGCCAGACCCAGCAGCGCGCAGGGCGTCAGCCAACCCAGATGCGGCAGGCGCAGGCGCAGTTGCAGGAATAAAGAGGCGGGCGGCGGCAACTTCATGGTTTGCCTCCCTTGATCGGCTTGCCGATCACGTCCGGCTCATTGGCGGCCTTGCGCGCGCGCATGTCTTCCAGTCTTTCCTGGCTGTCATCGTCTTCATTTTCAAAGCCGATCAGCCAGCGCGCTTCAAATTGAAAGCGCAATGGCCGGTTCGGATCTTGTTCATTGACTTCATGTTTGGTCAGCAAAACCTGATCAAAAAAACCGGCCACGCGCAGTTTGCGCATATACGCCGCCATATCCTGACTGGTTTTGGCCTCGGCGCTGGCGCGCAGCAGGCGGCGTTGCGGATCCGGCTCCAGCGACAGCAGGGCGATATTGGGCGGGGTGGCGGCTTCCAGCGCATCCAGCAATTCATGCCAGGGCAGGTTTAGATGCGCCACAGCGGCATTCACCGCCTTGGCCTTGGCTTCGGTGACGGTGGTTTTCAGCACTGGCGGCTTGGCTTTGCTGCGCTCATCCAGCTGGCGTTGATAACGCTGTAATTGCGCGCTGGACTGCGCCAACTCGGCTTCCAGCGCTTGCTGCCGCAAACTCAATGACAGCAGGCTGAGGCCGGCTGCGCCAAGCAGCAGCCAGCCCGGCAGCGATGAGCGCCACAGGCGGCGGCGCCAGTGGCCGGGGGCGAAATCGATTTCCGCACAAGTCATGACAGCACTCCTTGCATGAGGCGCAATGCATAGCTGCCGCCGGGCGCGCTTTGGCCGCCCAGCACGCTGTATGCAAGTTGCGGCAATTCCTGCGTCGCCAGCTTGGCCGGCAGCAAGCCGCCGAATTGCAGCGCTTGCGGTGCGTCCAGGTTCAGGCGCAGGCTTTCGCGCGTCAGCCATTGCGCCAGGGCTTGCGGTTCGTCCCAAAAATCGGGCGCGAGCAGATAGTTTTGCAGCGCTTGCACATGGCCTGCGCTGTGGGCCAGTAAATGCAAACCCTGGTTGTGAAACAGGCACAGCCAGCCATTGCGCACAAGCTTGCCGCGATATGTGCGCAGGATGTCGATGGCCGCCGGGGCGCAGGATAGTTGCAGCAAACCGTGCGCCGCGCATTGCGCTTGCACCCCATCCAGCAGGGCGGTTGGCAGGGCGCAGGCGGCAAAGGCGCGCTGTGCATGCCAATCTGCGCTCAAACGCCAGTTTTGCGCATCTTCGCCATATAAATGCGCGAAACGCAGTTGTGCGGCGGCTTCCAGATCAGCGCTGCGCTGGCTGTTGGCCGGCGGCGTCACCATGAACAGGCGCGCAAACTCATCGGCCAGCACGATTTCGATGCGGCGCGGCAGTTTTTGCGTTGCTGCGGCCTGTTCCAGCAGCGCGCCCAGTCGGGCGGGCCAATCGGTTTGCCAAAACGGCTGTTCCAAGCGGTTTTGCGCCAGCAGCCGGCGGCTGCGGCCCAGCGGCGCGATAAGCGCCAGGGCCATGCCATCCGGGGCTAAGCTCAGGCGCAACCAGGGACGCCATTGGTAAAGCCGCAACGGCCAGGGGCGCGGCGGCATGATCACCTGCTTATGCATGCAATGTCACCCGTTTGATTTCTTCCAAGGTGGTGGCGCCGCGCTTGGCCAATTCCAAGGCTGCTTCGCGCAAGCTGCGCGTGCCATTTTTGCGCGCCACCTCTTTGATCTGGCGGATCGGCCTTTTTTCGATCACCAGCTCACGTATTTCATCATTCATCAACAAAATTTCCGCAATCGCGCGCCGGCCCTTGTAGCCGGTGCCGTGGCAGTCGCCGCAACCGCGTCCTTCCATGAAACGGAAATCCTGCACTTGTTCCGGACTCAGGCCCATGCGCGCCAATTGCGCCGGGTTGGCCTTGACTTCGTGCGCGCAATGCGGGCAGACGGTACGGATCAAGCGCTGCGCCCAGATCCCGTTCAAGGCGGACACAAAGGAATACGGATCCAGCCCCATATGCGTAAAGCGGCCAAACACATCGAACACATTGTTGGCGTGCACTGTGGTCAAGACCAGATGGCCGGTGAGGGCGGATTGCACCGCGATTTCAGCGGTTTCTTTGTCACGGATCTCGCCGACCATGATTTTGTCCGGGTCGTGCCGCAGAATCGAGCGCAAGCCCTTGGCGAAGGTCAGGCCTTTTTTCTCATTCACCGGGATTTGCAAAATGCCCGGCAATTGGTATTCCACCGGGTCTTCAATGGTGATGATTTTGTCGCGCCCGTTATGGATTTCAGTCAGCGCCGCATACAGCGTGGTGGTTTTGCCCGAGCCGGTCGGGCCTGTCACCAGCAGCATGCCATACGGTTCTTCGGCCAGCGCGCGCAGATGCACCAGCGATTCGGCGTCATAGCCCAGCGCTTCGAGTGAAAGCGAGCCATAAGCTTCGATCATGGCGCGCTTATCCAGCACGCGGATCACCGCGTCTTCGCCGTGGATGCTGGGCATGATCGAGACGCGCATATCGATTTCGCGGCCGCCGCTTTCGACCCGGAAACTGCCATCTTGCGGAATGCGCCGCTCGGCGATGTCGAGTTCGGCCAAAACCTTGATGCGCGAGACAACCTGTTCGGCCAGTTCGATCCCGTTCACATTGGTGGCGTGGTCAAGCACGCCGTCGATGCGGTATTTCACCGCCAGCCCGGTGGCGGTGCTTTCCAGATGGATGTCGGAGGCGCCGACTTTGAGCGCGTCGTACAGGGTTGAATTGACCACCTTCACCGCCGGGCTGGCGGCTTCGCTGACCGAGGCGAAAGACAGATGGGCGGCCATTTTTTCGCGCCCGTCGCGCCGTCCTTCCTCGCCGCCCTGGCTCAGATTGTCAACCGCGCGCGCGCCTTCTTCCTGCTTGCTGAGATAGGCGTGGATATCGGTGGCCAAGGCCAGCGCCAATTGCAATTGCTGTCCGGCGCAGTGGGCCGCCAGCAGGGTTTGCAAATCCAGATCAAAAGGATCGGCGATCACGCCCACCAGCTGCGCATCATCGCGCCGCAGCAGGGCGCAGGTTTTTTGCATGGCGCGCGGCAGCGGCAGCAGATCAAATGCGCCTTCCATTTCCAGCATTTGCGCGGTTTCCAGCACCGGCAGTTGAAACGGTGCGGCCAGTGCGTGCACCAGCTGGCGTTGCGGCAGCTGGCAATCCTGTTCCAGTTGCGCCAGCAAAGGGCGCTGGGCGGCGCGCGCGGCCTCGCGCGCGCGTTGCAAAATCGTCGCGTCCAATGGGGGCGCAGCGCCAGGCATGTGGCTCATGACAAACTCCCGGCCAGATCAAAAATAGGTAAATACAGTAACACCACGATCGCCCCCACCACCACCCCGATGCCGGCCATTAAGAGCGGCTCGAAGCTGCGCGTGAAGCGCTCAATCATGCGGCTGATTTCGCCATCGTAAAAGGCGGCGGATTGGGTCAGCATCTGCCCCATTTCGCCAGAGCGCTCGCCCACCCGCAACATGCGCAGCGAGACCGGGGTGCTCAGATTGTGTTGTTCAAAGGCGTTGGAAATCTGGCCGCCGGATTCAATTACCTGGCTGGCGGCTTGCAATTGCTTGCGGATATGCGCGGGTACGATGCCTTGCACGGTATGCAGCGCCGGCACAATCGGAATCCCGCCTTCCAGCAGCATGCCCAGGGTCAGATACAGGCGCGATAATTGGTAAATGCGCAGTCGCTCGCCCAGGCCGGGCAGGCGGCTGATGAGTTGCAGCATGCGCCCGCTTTCAATCAAATGCCACAGCAGTAAGACGATGCCGGCCAGACTGGCCAGAATAATCGCCGCCAGCATGGTGCTGTGCTGGCCGGCGAATTGGCCCCACTCCAGCAAAAGTTTCGACATCCAGGGCAGATCGCGCCCGGCGCCTTTATATACTTCGGCAAAGCGCGGCACCACAAAGCCGATCAGGAAAAACGTCACGCCGCCGCCCACCAGCAGCAAAATGCTGGGATAAATGGCGGCGCTGATGAGCTTGCTTTTCACCGCATCGACGCGCTGCTGATAATCAATGAAACGCCCCAGTGCGCGCGGTAAATCGCTGGTGCCTTCGGCGGCCTTGACGATGCCGACATACAAAGGCGGAAACAAATGGGCTTGTTCAGACAGGGTTTGGGAAAAGCGTTTGCCTTCGCGCAAACCTTGCAGCATACGGGTGAAAATATTGCGGATGACGGGATTGGCTTCTTTTTCCTGCAAGGCTTCCAAGCCTTCGACAATCGACAGGCCGGCGTTGAGCAGGGCCAGTAATTCCTGGCTGAACAGCACCAGCGGCAAGCGGCCAGTGCTTGTCTGTGATAACAGTGAACGGCCTTGCTGCGCTTTGACGCTGGCGCACATCAAACCGCGCGCTTCCACCTGGCGGCGCGCATCCTGCTCATTGTCGGCATCGATTTGCAAAATGCTCATCACATTGTCGGCAGAGAGTGCGCGCACTTCGTATTGCATACGGTTTCCTGGCGGTCGGAAAAGAAAAATGAAAAATTTACTAATAAAAACTAACAGACTGCGGAGTATGCCAGTGCAGAGAGCAAATATACACGCTGAGCAGTGCTTAGTGCGTAAAATCCCGGTTAAAAATCAGTTCTTACGTGATAAAGGCGACAGCACAGAGCAAGAAAATGGAGGTGCATAAAGTGGAGAAAATGCAAGCTCAAGCGACGGATGTGAACGCCTGTCTGGACTTCGCCAGCCCCAATCAGTGGCGGGTGCAGCGTTTGCAGTTGCAGCATGCCGCGCTGTTGCAGGATTTATATCAGCGCAATCCGGCGTATTTCATCATCAGCGGCGACGCACCTGCTGCCCCGGACGCCGCTTGGCGCGATCTGGCCGCAGGTGCGCCGACTGCCTGGCCGCATCGGGCGCGCGCCATGTATGCCCTGTGTGATCAGGACGGGCAGGCGCAAGCCGCAGTGGATTGGGCCGCCGACTTGTTTGCCCCGGGAGTGTGGCATATCGGCTTTGTGCTGCTGGATGCGCGCTGGCAGGGACAGGGGCAGGCGCGCGCGCTGTATCAAGTGCTGGAACAGCATGCTTTGGCGCATGGCGCACGCTGGATGCGCTTGGGCGTATTGCAAAACAATCCGCGCGCGCAAGCCTTTTGGCGCGCCTCTGGCTTTGCTTTTTTGCGCAGCCGCAGTATCGGGGAGCAAGGCGCGCCGCGCATGGCGGATGTGATGCTCAAATGCCTGCGCGCGCACAGTGCGGCGGAGCAGCAACAAGAGCGCGCCGCCTATCTGGCGCAGGTGGCGCGCGACCGGCCGGACGCCGCATAGCTCAATCGCCTGCGCGCCATTCGTCCGGCAGGTCTTGCAGCACGCCAGCCGGACTGTTTGCCACCTGGCCCGGATGGGGCGCCGGATTGCAGGCGGCTTGATCTTCGCTCGCCAGCTCGGCGTCCGGCGCGGCAGCGGCGATTTTCAGCAGGGCTTGGCACAGCAAGACTTCCTGTTCAGACAGCGGCAGCAGCCAGGCCATATCGCAGGCTGCGATGTGGCGCGTCTGGATTGCCTGGTGCAAGGCTTGCCAGCCCGGCCCCAGCGCCTGTCGCGCCGGCCAGCGCAGGCTGGCGATTTCGCCTTGCGGCAGCCAGCCGGGTTGCAGCACGCCGGCTTGTCCGCTGGCGTCGCTCAAGGCATGCGGCAGCGCATGCGCCAGCGGCAGGCAGAGGTCGGTTGTGACGCCGCCATCCGCGCCGCGCCGCCAGCGCAGCAGCCAGGCGGCGTCAGCGCGCATGCCGTGATGCGCCAGTCCCAGCGCCAATTGCTGGCGCGCCCGCATCAGCTGCTCTGCTTGCGGCCATTCCATGCCGGCGGCGCCCGGACTTGGCGCCAAAGGGAGGCAAACCAGCGCTTGCGCCGCTTGGGTTTGGATTGCGATGTGCCCATCTGTCATGGCCGCTCCCTGCGCTGCTCACGGCAGCAGTGGCGAACAATCCTGCAAACCCTGGTGCAAGGCCGCACTCATGCGTGCGCGCTGCAGAGGATCTTGCAAGCGCAACTCTTCATCCGGATGCGCCAGCACCCCGGCTTCAAATAAGAGCGCCGGCATGCTTGCGCTTTTCAGCACCACCAGATCATCAAAATAGTGCACCCCGAGCGCGGCGTCGGCCCAGGGCCGGTTTTCGCCCGGAATATTTTCCGCATGATGGCGGCTATGCTGAAAACCGGCGGCTTGCAGACGCCGCGCCAGCGCTTGCGCACACAGCAGACTGGCGCGCCAAGCCGGGTTTTTGCGGGATACGAACAGCGAATATCCTTGCGCATGGCGCGTGAAGCGTTGCGCCGCGCCCTGCCATTCCCAGTGCTGTAAATAGCGTTCCTGCACCGAATCATGATGCAGCGATACGAGCAGGCTGGCGCGCTGTTTGGCGGCGCTCGCGGCGCGCCCGGCCAAGTCGCTGGCCATGCCATCCGCGCCGATCAAAACATGCGCCTGCCCCGCCTGCTGCAAGTCTTGCGCCAGGCGTTGAGCCAAGGCCAGATTGAAGTCAAATTCGCGCGCGCCGCGCGCACTGATGACTCCCGGCTTGGCGTGGAAATGGCCGATATCGAGCGCAATCACGCTCTCGCGCGCCGGCGCAGTGGCGCAGGCGCTGACGCAACACAGCAGGGAAAGTAAGAGTGACTTCATGGCCGGCGGGAAGGGCTGCAATGCTTCATGATTGCAGATGCATGGGCGCAGGGCAAGCCGGCGCTTGCCCTGGCCCGATAGGTGGATCTCAGGCAGGCGCTTATGCGCGTTGCGGCGTCATTCTGAGCAACATTTGTTGCAGAACCTGTTGCACGCGGGATAAGGCCGGGGCCTGCGCTCCGGCATATTGGCAAGATGCGCTGCCGGCGGCGACGGCGATTTGTAAATGCTCATCCCAATCGCGGTCAGGGAAATGCAAAAGCGAGAACAGCAAGCCGGCCATCGCCGCGTCGCCTGCGCCTACCGTATCCACCACCTTGATTTGCGGCGGGCGGCTGATCCATTCGCCGCTTTCATGCAGCAAGCGGGCGCCGGAAGCGCCAAGCGAATGCATAATCGCCGCTTGCGGGGCCAGGCGGCGCAGTTCACGCAAGGCGCCGGCTTCGTCGCGGGTGCGGAACAGGCCGCATAAATCTTCGCTGGAGACTTTGATCACATGCGCCACTTGGCACATTTCAAACAGAATATCGTCGTAGTCCTCGCCCATCAGCTTGCGGTAATTCGGGTCGTAGCTGATTTTCACGCCTTGCTGCTTTAAGCTGCGCGCCATGCCAAGCAAGGTCTCGCACAGGGGTTGGCGGCTCAAACTGATGCCGCCAAAATGCGCCCATTGCAGCGCGCCGTTCCAATTTTGCGGCAATAACTGGGGATCAAAGTACAGATCCGCGCTGTCGCCGCCGGCAAAGAAATAATCCGGCGGCGCCACCTGGTGCACAAAAGCGAGCAGCGGCGGACGCGTGACTTTTTGCATAAAGCGTAAATCCAGGCCGGCGTTGCGGCTGGCTTTGATGATTTCGTCGCCAAACAAATCCGAGCTGACCGCGCCGGCGAAGGCGCTGCGGCAGGCCCAGGCGGCCAGGGTGCGCGCCACATTCCAGGGCGCGCCGCCAGGGATTTGCAGCCATTGGTGGTTAGGCTGGCGGATCATATCGGTCAATGCTTCGCCGACCGCAATCACTTGCGGCATGGGGGTGTCGTCGTTGGCGACTATGGCGGATGCGCTACTAATCAAAGGCTTGGTATTCATGTTTTGCTTACGCTGTGATGATACTTCGAGGGTGCGGTGGGATGTCGGCAGGCGGGCAGGGTGACTAATGGCCGTATGGCCGTATGGGGAATGCTCGCCAGAAACCGTGACCTGTGATTATAGACAGTCTCGCGCAAAATGCAGTCGCTGTTAGATTTTACGCAATACTTGCTCAACGGAAATTGTTCCCGCCTTTTTGTTTTTTGTGATTTTTATCTGTTTATATCAGGGTGGCCAGGGTCAGTTGATGTTCCAACTCTTTGACCGCTTCCTGCAGGATGGCGTCTTGCTGCTCAATCTTGATTTGCGGATGGTGCAAGCGTTCGATCTGGCTGGCCGCATGCCACATGCCCAGCGTCAGGCAGCCGGTGTGCAGGGCATCGATTTTGGCTTTGCGCACAGGGTCCTGCGCCGTTTGCGCGAGTATGGGGCGGGCTTCCATCAACTGTTTTTGCAGCGCGCGATAATACGCTTGCAAACGTTCGCTATTCAGATTCAAGCGTTGCATCACGGCGCCGGGCTGTTCCGCCAGGCCGCTCCAGACTTTTTTGAGGATTTTGCGCAAATGCGCTTGCGCTTCCTGCGCATTGAAGGGCTTGATGATGTAATCCGTGGCCCCGGATTTGATGGCCTGCTGCACCGTGGCCAGATCAGAGGCGGAAGAAACCAGCACTACCGGCAGCCGGTTTAGCAGCGGATCGCCTTTCACCCGCTGTAAAAATTCAATCCCGGATAAGCGCGGCATGCGGATATCGCAGCAGCACAGCAAGATCTGTAAGCCGTTTTGCAGCAAGTCCCAGGCTTGCTGGCCGTCTTCCGCTTCGACGATTTCAAACGGCCCCAGACTGGACATCAAGTCCACCAGGGCCATGCGGGAAATCACATCATCATCCACCACCAGGACTTTCATGGCGCCTCCGGGATTTGCTTGGCTTGGCTATTGTAACCACATCATGCCGCGCCAGTGTGATTTAAACCAGTGTTGGCATACTCGCATTGTCATAATAAAACGGCGTGACGCGCGCGCCATCCCATTCATAGCGCAAATAGCGCGCATGACGGCAATTCGCCAGCGCCAGCGTGCTGAAGACGGCGGCGCAGACGCTGCCGGGCGCGCGCACGCTTTGGTACAACAGTCCCAGGCTGCCTTGTTCGCGCAGGGTTTTGGCATAGGCTTGCGCCGCGCCGTAATGTTGCGGGTCTTGCAGCGGATCGCTGGCGGCGGCGGCGCGCGCATCATGCAGCCGGCCACACACGTCCACATGATATAGCCGCATTTGTAATTGTTGCGGCGCTTCGCTGGTGGCGCGCATGAAGCGCGCTGAGTGATAACAGGTTTCCGCAATCGCTGTGTGGGCTTGTTCTGCGGCGTAAAACACACCATAGCCGCCATCCGAAAAACGGCTGCCTTCTGGATTCAAATGCGTGAAGGCCGCCATGATGGGGCCAAAGCCCTGGCCATAGCGGCGCTGCTCTGGCGGCACCAGGCTGATTTCGCCGACTTCTTCGCGCAAACGCGGATTGGTCATGGCTTCGAGTAAATATAAAGCCTCGAAATCTTCTTCTTTGGCGACACGGTCAAACAGATTGATACTGGGAAAGCGGGAGGGAATCACACGAAAGCCCGGGCGCCAGTCGATATCGGCGAGCGGGGTGGCGTGCGGACTCAGATGAGGCGGGTTTCCGGTCAGGTGCATGCCTGCTCCTTATTGTTGAATCGAGGGAGGTTGCAGTGGGGCGCGCCGGGTTTTTTTGGATGGCGTCGCCCGCCGGGTTTCCAGTCCCCGGCCAGTCGTGCTGCGCGCTTTGGCAGCGCTGCTGTCTGCGCTTAACCGCCGCGTTGCGCATCCAGATATTGCCGCACCACAAATAAATCAGCCACATTGCCCGATAACATCCGCTGCAAGGCGCTTTGGCCTGAAAACAAGGGGGCGTGGTTGGGACGTTTGATCCAGCCATCGGCGGCGGCGGGATCGGGCAGCAGGATTTGCAGGGCTTTGTAAATACCGAGGATATACGAAATCCGCTCCAATGTGTCGCGTTCCAGGCGCGCGGTATGCGGTTCTTTTTTCCAGCGGAACCAGGTCGAGCGCGCCGGGTTGCCCAGCAGAATCAATTGCTCATCCACCGATAACTGCCACAGATTGGCGATGTTTTGAAAGGCGCGGATGGCGGCGGCGCACACTTGCGGCGATTGTAATTGCAGGCCGCTGTGCAGGGCGGGATGGTGGGGCGCATGATCGGGGCGCATGGTTGGCTCCAAAGTGTATCGTATAGATGCATTCTAATCCAAATCTGGACTTTCTTCAATGAAAGTCTTGTTTGGGATTTTGACGCATCTTCTTCAGCGCGTGCTGGCAGTTTTGCCGCCGGGCAAGCCTGGCCCGGTGTTTATAATCGCTGCAGATTGAGAGGGGGAGATATGCAAAACACAAGCGAGATCATCATCAGCCGTTTGCGCGTGCAAGATGCCGTCATCTATCGCGAACTGATGTTGCAGGCCTACGCCACCCATCCCGACGCCTTCACCTCCAGCGTGGAAGAGCGCGCCGCCTTGCCGCTATCCTGGTGGGAACAATGCCTGGCCACAGGCGAGGCGGCGGAAGTGGTGTTCGGGGCCTGGCTGGATGCGCGCTTGTTGGGCGTGGCCGGCCTGGCTTTTTCGCAGCGCGCCAAAACCCGTCACAAGGCGGATGTGTTCGGCATGTATGTCAGCCCGGAGGCGCGCGGCTTGGGGCTGGGCAAACTACTGCTGCAGGCGCTGGAACACGCCGCACGCGCACGCGGCGTACAGGTTTTGCAATTGACGGTGACTGATGGCAATGCCCAGGCGCAAGCCTTGTATCGCGCCTGCGGCTTTATTCCCTTCGGTCTGGAGCCGATGGCGGTGCGGGTGGGGCAGGGGTTTGTCGCCAAGGAATATCTGTGGCGGCGGCTGCAGGCGTAAAAAAAGCCCCGCATTCAGCGGGGCTCAGATTTTAATTTCAGAGATAGGCGGCGAGCGCGGTTTTCATCTTTTTCAGCGCTGCGGTTTCGATCTGGCGGATGCGTTCCGCCGAGACGCCGAATTCCGCAGCCAGTTCGTGCAGCGTGGCGCCGGAACCGTCGTCATTCGCCAGCCAGCGCGCTTCGATGATGCGGCGCGAACGGTCGTCCAGTTTCGACAGCGCTTCTTCGAGACCTTCCGACTGCAGGCGCATTTGCTGTTTGGCTTCCAGCACGCGGGTCGGCTCGCCCGAATCCGAGGCCAGGTAGGCGATTGGCGCGAATTTGTCGTCCTCATCGTCCGCCGGCGCTTCCAGCGCCACATCGTGCCCGGCCAGACGGGTTTCCATCTCGATCACTTCTTCGCGCTTGACGTCGAGTTGCTTGGCAAGCGCGTCGATTTGCGCCGGGCTCATCGCGTCCAGGCCTTGCTTGTGGCTGCGCAGGTTGAAAAACAGCTTGCGTTGCGCCTTGGTGGTGGCGACTTTCACCAGCCGCCAGTTTTTCAAAATATATTCGTGGATTTCCGCCTTGATCCAGTGCATTGCATACGACACCAGGCGCACGCCCTGGCTTGGATCGAAGCGTTTGACGGCTTTCATCAAGCCGATATTGCCTTCCTGGATCAGGTCGGCGTGCGGCAGGCCGTAGCCTAAATAACCGCGTGCAATCGAGACCACAAGGCGCAGGTGCGAGAGCACCATTTTTTGCGCGGCGGCCAGATCATTGTGTTCGCGCAAACGCTGCGCCAGACTGCTTTCTTCTTCCTGGCTCAGCATCGGCAGACGGTTGACGGCAGAGATATATGCGTCCAGATTGCCCAAGGCGCCGCTGAAACCAAGCTCAAGCGCATTGCTGCCTGCCGGAACCAAAGCCAACTGTGCGGATGCTGCGTTCATATCTTGTTCTCCTTGCTGCTGATGGTGCGGCGTTTGCGCCGCTTGCATTCTGCTGTCCAGCCACATGGCCGGTTTATCTCAGCGCTTATGTTAGCACTCTCATTGGATGAGTGCCAATCCTGTTTTGTAATATGCTTACTTCAGTAAAATCTGAAGGTGCATTTGATGTATACAGTTTTTATCGGATTTGATTTGAATAGAAGCATGTTTTTGCTGAGTTACACATACTTTTTTCAGATTTTATGGAAGTGATCCCGGATAAGCCTATTTCCTCTATATGAAGAGGGAATGCCAGTGCGAGGATACAGGCGTTACAGCGGCGGGTGTTTGTAAATCGGTGAAACAATTTGTTGCAATTGCGCCGCGCGCTTTAATCCGGCTTTTGCAATTCATATTCAAACAGCCAGAAATTATCCAATTCGCGCCAGGCGCAGTGGCTGGCGCTGGCGGCCAGTAATTCCGTCATTTCGGCTTGCTCAGGGAAATTTTTCAGGACTTTGCGTTGCGTGCCGTCATCCAGCGGGCGCATTTGCCAGGTATTGCCCAGCGCATCGCGTTCGACAAGCGGATAGTCGCGGCATTGAACCCGGCTGTTATCGAGCAAAATCACGCGCGCGCCCGGCGCAAGACGCGCATGCAGAGACTGCAAAAACGCGCCGCGCCGCTCAATCGGCACATGGGAAAACCACAGACCGGCAAAGGCGGCGTCAAATTCGCCCAACTCCGCGCCCAGCGCATAGGCGTCTGCAAGGGCAAAGCGCACCTGCGCACAATGCGGGCGCAGGCGGGCGAAGGCCAGCGGCTCAGCGACGCCATCAGTGGCGGTATAGGCGGCGGCATGCGGCGCAATCCATTGCGTCCAATAGCCGGTGCCGCAAGCCACTTCCAGCACGCGCCGTCCGGCCAGGACGTGCGCCAGATGCGCTTGCAAAAACGCTAAATCGGCGGCGCGCTCCGGCTGCAGATACACCCGGTCATAGTAAGGCGCGCGGGCGGCGTAGTAGGCCCGCATTTCCCGGGCAGAATCAAATGCGGTATCGCTGCCTTCATGGTTTTGCATCAGAAAACACCCCTTTTTTCTTCAGTCTGGCATAGCCCAGCATCCAGCCGCCAAACAACAGCGCCAGATTCAACATGCTCATGGCAAGAAAAGACCAACTTGATTCTGCACCGTAAAACAGCAGGGTGAACAGGGTTTGCAAAACGAATAGCAGCAAGGGCGGCAGCAGGGCAGGGCTGCGGTATTTATGAATCAGGAGCGCGCCGGCCCAGACAGAAAACAGGCAGCCCGGCACAACCAGCCAAAGCGCAGTCAGACTGACCGGAAAGCCATCGACAAACATCTCTTGCAACTGCTGCGCGCTATAACCCTGAATCAACAGGATTTCCTGCATGATCAAGCCAGCCACCAGACTGCCGAAGATATCCAGCGCCAGGGCGGCAAGCAGGGCTTTCCATAATGGCGTGCGTGTCTGGCCGGTGTCGAGGTCAGCCTGCGGCGGTTTGAAATTGTCTTGTAAGCTCATGAATCTTAATGCATGCGTTGCAAATGGCGGCGCACGGACAGCCAGGCGCCGCACCAGCCCAGCAAAATCGCAAAAACCAGCAGCAATACGCTATCGATCAGGGCCAGCGGGCGCAATTGGAATTCGCTGGCGTACAAATGCGCCAACTCCGCAATCAGACGGTTAAACGGTTGCAGCGTGAGGGCCACCATGCCCAGAGCCAACAAGCCGGCGCAGAGGCCCAGCATGGCGCCGCCATATAAAAACGGGCGGTGAATAAAGCTGTCGCTGGCGCCGACCAGGCGGCTGACGCTGATTTCCGGCAAGCGTGTCAAAACCTGCAGGCGCACGGTGTTGAACACCACCACCAGCACCACTACCATCAGGGTGGCGGCGATAAACGCCAGCATCAGCCAGGCCAGTTGCAAGAAGGCGGCCAAACGCTTGACCCAATCGGAATCGACTTGCGCCACATCCACGCCCGGCAGGTTTTTCAAATCCTGCACCAGCGCCGGCACCCCTTGCACCGCACGCGGATCGGCCACTTGTTCCAATTGCAGCACCCAGGAATCGGGCAGCGGGTTTTGTCCCAGGCTGCCCAGCACATCGGCCAGCGCGCCGCGCGCCTGCAATTGCGCCAAAGCTTCTTCGCGCGGCACAAAACGCATGCGCGCCCGCACCTTGTATTGCTGTAATAAGCGCTCAATGGGTTCGCCCAGCGCGCGCCCTTCTTCCTGCGTCAGCGCGGGTTTGAGGAAGATGCTTAATTCCGGCTCCACCGCCAATTGGGCCGACAGCGGGCGCAGATTTTGCAACAGGGTGAAGCCGGCCAGCGGCAGCGCCAGGGCGCACGCCACCACCAGCACATTAAAGGCAAAGCCGGCGGGCGCGGCGCGCAGATGGGCAAACGCGACCGCCAGCGCAAAGCTTTGTTGACGCCACCAGTTTTTCATGCGTTTTCTCCATTCGCCGCTGGCGCGCTGTCTGCCGCCAGCCGTCCGGCGTGCAGGGTGATGACGCGCGCCGCCTGCTGCAAAATGCTCTCATCATGGGTGGAAATCAGGCAGGTCACGCCAGCCGCATGAAAACTCTGCAGCGCTTGCATGACTTGTTGTGCGGAAGCCTTGTCCAGATTCGCGGTCGGCTCGTCAGCCAGAATGATTTGCGGGCGGTTGACAATTGCACGCGCAATCGCCACGCGCTGCTGTTCGCCGCCGGACAATGCTTGCGGGCGCGCATGAATTTTGTCCGCCAGCCCAAGCCGCTCCAATGCTGCCTGAGCGCGCTGACGCGCTTCTTGCGGCGCCGCACCCAGCACCACCAGCGGCAGCATCACATTGTCCAGATTGCTGCGGTCTTCCAGCAAATTGGTTTGCTGCAGAATAATGCCCAGATTGCGCCGCAAAAAAGGAATCCCGGCGGGCGGCAGGTGACTGATATCCTGACCATTCACCAGCACCCGGCCCCGGCTCGGACGTTCCAACGCCGCCAGCAGTTTGAGCAGTGTCGATTTGCCGGCGCCGGAGGGGCCGGCCAGCAGCACCATTTCGCCGCGCTGGATGGTGAACGATACGCCGTCCAGCGCGGCAGGCGCGCCTGGATATTGTTTGCTGACCGCTTGCAGTTCAATCATGCCGCCTCTCCTGGCTTCTTGTCTCAGCCAAGCAGGGCGTCAACGAATTCGGCGGCGTTGAACGCTTGCAAGTCTTCAATCTTTTCACCCACGCCAATGAAATACACCGGCACCGGACGGGTGCGCGCAATCGCCGCCAATACCCCGCCCTTGGCGGTGCCGTCGAGTTTGGTGATCACCAGGCCGCTCAATTGCAAGGCGTCGTCAAATGCTTTGACTTGCGCCAAGGCGTTCTGGCCGGTATTGCCATCAATTACCAGCAAAACTTCATGCGGCGCGCCATCCTGCGCCTTGCCCAATACGCGCTTGATCTTTTTTAACTCTTCCATCAAGTGCAATTGGGTTGGCAGGCGGCCAGCGGTATCGACCATCACCACATCCATTTTGCGCGCGCGGCCTGCGGAGACGGCGTCAAACGCCACCGCCGCCGGGTCGCCCGATTCCTGCGCGATCACGGTGACATTATTGCGCTGCCCCCAGATACTGAGTTGCTCACGCGCGGCGGCGCGGAAGGTGTCGCCAGCCGCCAGCAGCACCGATTGGCCATGCGCTTGCATATGCTTGGCCAGCTTGCCGATGGTGGTGGTTTTGCCAGCGCCGTTGACGCCGGCGATCATCATCACCAGGGGTTGATTGCGCCCCAGTACGAAAGGTTTTTGCAGCGGTTGCAGCAATTCTGTGAGCAGGGTTTTCAGCGCGACTTTGACTTGTGCGGCCTCGGTCAATTTTTCATCCTTGACCTTCTTTTTCAGCGCATCCAGCAGATATTGGGTGGCTTCGACCCCGGCATCGGACATCAACAGCGCGCCTTCCAATTCTTCGTATAAATCGTCGTCGATCTTGGCGCCGAGGAAGAGCAAGGACAGATTGGCCGAGGTTTTGGCCAGGCCGGCTTTCAAGCGCGCCAGCCAGGAGCGTTTGCCTTCCGCCGGGTTGGGCGGCGGCGCAACGGTTTCTGTGCTGCTTGCGGATAAATCGCCATATGCGATGCCGGGCGCAAACGCTTGTTCCTGCTCCAGCGGCAGCACGGCGGGCGGCGGCGATAGAACTTCTGCGCTGACGGGCAGGGCGGATGCCAGCGCCGGCGCCGGCGCATCAAGCGGGGCGGCTGGCGCAGTTTGCTGCGAGGTTTCTGCCGGCAAGGTCAGCGGCGGCGTGGCGGCGGTATCAGTGGGCTGGTTTTCCAGGGCAGGCGCTGGCGCGGCATCTGCCGGCTTTTTTTTGAAAAAACTGAACATGGATCAGGTGTCGGGCAATCGCTGAGAATGCCGCATTGTAACAGAGCTGGGGCTGGCGAATCTGCTGTATAGAGCGGTTTGGCGGGCGGGGATTGTTTTCAGCGCAGGCGCTTGCTGCGCGGTGAGGAATGTTATACATGAGAGGTGGCGATATACAGATCATTTTTAAGCAATCCGGCGTAACCCGGCTGGCAGCCATGAGGCCCGCCTGTTTTTGAAATTTGCACCAAACGGCGTATGCCTGCGCCTTTCCCGCGTATGGCGAGCCTCATCCGCCGCCTCACTCGTGGCGCAGGGCTTGAATCGGGTCCAGTCTGGCGGCGCGGCGCGCCGGGACGTAGCCGAAAATGACGCCGATCGCAGCCGAAAAGCCAAACGCCAGCAAATTAATTCCGGGGTTGAATAAAAACGGCATCTGCATCAGCGCGCTTAAGCCGTAGCAGGCGGCAAACGCCAGGACGATGCCAAACAGGCCGCCAAAGGCGGATAACACCACCGCTTCAATCAAAAACTGCAGCAGCACTTCATGCTCCAGCGCGCCGATCGCCAGGCGGATGCCGATTTCGCGCGTGCGCTCAGTGACTGAGACCAGCATGATATTCATGATGCCGATGCCGCCAACCAGCAAACTGACCGCCGCCACCGCGCCCAGCAGACCGGTCATGGTGCGGATCGTGCCGGACAGGGCTTGCGCAATTTGCTTGGTGTCCATCAGATTGAAATTGTCGGCTTCGTTTTCATCCAGCTTGCGCAGTTCGCGCAGCAAGATGCGGATCTGCGCCATGGCGCTGTCGGCGTTGACCCCGTTTTGCAAGGTGATCATGGCCAGCGGGATCTCGCTTTGGCCGGTGATGCGGCGTTGCATGGTGGCCAGCGGCAGCAGCAGGGTGTCGTCTTGATCCATGCCCATGCTGTTTTGTCCCTTCGAGGCGAGCAGGCCGATCACCAGGCAGGAAAAACCGCGCAGGCGGATCGCTTCGCCCAGCGGGTCACGCTTGCCGAACAGCTCGCGCCGCACGGTTTCGCCGATGATGCAGACCGCTTTGCCGCTGCGCTCTTCGTCTTCGCTGAAAGCGCGCCCGGCTCCTAAGCGCCAGTTGCCGGCTTCCAGATAGCTGTTGCCGGCCCCGCTGACGCTGCTGGCCCAGTTGTTATTGCCGGCCACCAGGGTCATGCCGCGTGTGGCGAGCGGAACCACCAGCTGGATGCCGCCAATCTGGTTGCGGATGGCGTCCAAATCGCTTTTTTTGAAATTCGGCGCGCCGGCGGCGTCGCGCGGGCCGCCGATGCGCTGACCGGGGCGCAGTATGAGCAGATTGCTGCCCAGGCTGGAAATTTGCTCTGTCACCATTTGCGTGGCCCCGTTGCCCAGTGTGACCATGGTGACCACGGCTGCGACTCCGATCACAATTCCCAGCACGGTCAGAAAGGAGCGCATTAAATTGCGGCGGATTTCGCGCAGCGCCAGCAGCAGGGCGTTTATGAACATGGCGCGTCCCCTTGCCCGCTTGCGGCTGTGGCGCGCGCCGGGTTGCGCTGATCGCGCGCCACCTGGCCATCGACAAAATAAATCACGCGCCGGGCGTATGCCGCCATCTCCGCCTCGTGGGTGACCATGATGATGGTGATTTTGTGTTCGCGGTTGAGGCTTTCCAGCAGCGCCATGATTTCGTGGCTGCGCGTGGTGTCGAGGTTGCCGGTCGGTTCATCCGCCAGCAAGACCAGGGGACGGGTGGCGATTGCGCGCGCGATTGCGACGCGCTGTTGCTGGCCGCCGGAGAGTTCCGCCGGGGTGTGGTGGCCCCAGCCGGCCAAGCCGACTTGCGCCAGTGCGGCTTGCGCCTGTGCGCGCCGCGCCGCTGGACTTTCGCCGCGATACAGCAGTGGCAATTCGACGTTTTCCTGGGCGCTGGTGCGCGCCAGCAGATTAAAGCCTTGAAACACAAAGCCCAGGCAATGGCGGCGCAACAGGGCGCGCTGGGCGCGGCTGAGGTTTTGCACCGCCACCCCCTGGAACAGATATTCGCCGCTGCTGGGCAGATCCAGGCAGCCGATGATGTTCATGACGGTTGATTTGCCGGAGCCGCTTGGCCCCATCACGGCGACGAATTCACCGTCATGTATGGATAAATCAACGCCGCGCAGGGCTTGGAATGCGGCTTGCCCGCTGCCAAAGGTTTTGCTGATGCCGCGCAGCTCGATCAGGGGCGCGGCGGCGGCGGGCTGATTCATTTGCCGCCTTCTTGCATATCGACAATCAGCGCCATGCCGGGACGCACTTCGCCGCCGGTGATTTCGGTCTGGCGGCCATTGCTCAAGCCGGTTTGGACTGCAATCGCCTGCGGCCCCTGCGGGCCGACCACCCACACCTGTTTTTGCGCATCCGGCGCGGCCTGCGCTTTGCGCGCTTGCGGCGGCAGCTTGGGGATCAGCGCGGAGACGATGCCGCCCTGGCTTTTTTCTTTTGGCTGCGGCGGGGTGAAGCGCAAGGCGGCATTCGGAACCAGCAGCGCGTTGTCGCGTTGCGCGGTGATGATGGTGGCGTTGGCGCTCATGCCGGGACGCAAGGCCAGGTCTTCGTTTTTCACGTCCAGCACGGTTTTGTATGTCACCACATTCTCGCTGATGGCCGAGCCCAGGCCGATGCGGCGGATGCTGGCGGGGAATTGCCGGCCCGGCCAACCGGACACGGTGAAGCTGGCTGGCTGGCCGTTTTTGATTTGGCTGACGTCGGCTTCATCGACTTTGATTTGCAATTCCATTTGCTTGAGATTTTCCGCCAGGGTGAATAAGACCGGGGTGTTTAAGGCGGCGGCTACGGTTTGTCCGGGTTCCACTTTGCGCGTCAGCACCACGCCGTCTATCGGTGAACGGATCGAGGCTTTGCCCAGATTGGTGCGGTCGGTTTTGAGTTGCGCTTGCGCTTGTTGCACATTGGCGCGCGCGCCGGCCAGGGCGGCGTCGGCGCGCAGCCAGGCGGCGTGCGCGGCGTCCAGTTCGTGCCGGCTGGGAATGCCGCCTTGTGACAGTTCATACATTTGACGCAGGCGCTGGCGTTGTTGTGTGCTTTCAAACAGGCTGGCCTCGGCTTGCCGCACGGCGGCTTGCGCGCCGGCCAGGGCGGCTTCGGCGCGTTTCACCGCGTCTTGCAGTTTTTCTGTATCCAGCGTGGCCAGCAATTGACCTTTGCGCACCAGGTCGTTTTCTTGCGCCAGCACGCTGGCTAAGGTGCCGGACAGTTCGCTGCCGACATCGACCGAGGTGACAGGTTGCAATGTGCCGCTGGCGCTCACGCTGACGCTCAGGCGGCCTTGTTGCACGGTTTCAGTTTGGTATTGGATGCGCGCGCCGCTGTTGAATGCCGGCAGCAGCCGCCAGGCGCCGGCGGCCAGCAGGGCAAGCAGGATCAGCCAAACCCAGGGGCGGCGTTTGCTGCGCGCGGATTGTTGCAGGATATCTTGCAGGGATGGCGCTGACATAGTGAGTTCCCGGGAAGCCGGCGCAGATGCGCCGCGCTTTTTATGATAGCAGCGCGCGCCGCCGCGCTGCCCCGGCGCGGCCCGGCTTTGCAATTCTTTACCCGCGCCTGCGGTATTTGCGCCACATCAGTCCGGCGCCAGATGCGCCTGGCGGTATTCCAAGGCTGCCGGCAATAAGGCGGATGGCAGCAGCAGCGGGGCGATCAGCGGCAGCAGCAGGGCGCTCAGCCAGGCCCAGCCGGGCAGCGCGCTCCAGGCCCCGTCAGGCAGCGGCGGCAAGATGCTGTTGAAGAAGCTGCCGCCGGTTTTACGCCAGCGCAGCCACAGCATGACCCAGCCGGAGAGCAGAGAAAACAGCAAGCCCAGCGCAAACAGCAGCAACAGGGCCTGGTTCCACCAGCCGAATTCGCCCCGGTGGAAGGGAATCCCGACAGCGGTGGCTTGGCTGAAGGCGCTCATTTCCTGCCAGCCGCTGTAATACAGGCGGGAGCCGTCGCCGGCGTCGAGCGCCAGTTCAAATTTGTGTTGCGCGGCGTTGGCGTCGGCGTTGCGCACATGCCAATACGGTTTTTGCGCGCCCGGGGCGCTCAGTTGCAAGGCGGTTGGCGGGGCGTGGCGGCGTGCGGCCTCCAGTGCGGCTTGCCAGCTGATGCGCGCGCCGCTGGCGGCGGCGGGACTGGCGGATTGCAGGCCGGCGGGAATGCGTTTGCCGGCCTGGCCGCTCTTTTGCACCAGATAGCGCACATTTTCGCCGCCGTATTTGCTCCAGGTCAGGCCGGTCAGCAGAATCACGGCGCTGATTGCGGCCAGGCTGGCGCCAAGCAAGCCATGCCAGGCGCGCCAGGCGGCGCGGCCCTGTTTGCCTGCCGGGCTGAGGGTGGCGCGATTCCAGCGCGCCGGCCACCATAAAATCACGCCGCTCAACAGCATCACCAGCAGCCAGCTGGCGCCGAGTTCTATCATCCAGCGCCAGCCGTCGCCCTGCAGCAAATGGGCGTGCAAATCGGCGGCCCAGGGCGTGAAACGTTCCGCTTCGTCCAGCGTGCCCAGGGTTTTGCCGGTGTATGGGTCGAGATACACGCTCAGCGTCTCAGCGCTCGGGTGCTCGGGGTGGTGCTGGCCGTGCTGGTGCGGGTTTTTAAAACGGATCTGCAGGCTTTCATCGGCCGCTTGCGGAATGCGCAGATTTTGCAGCCGCCAATGTCCCTGCGGCAGCGCGCTTTCAGCTTGTGCAATCAGTTGATCCAGCGCCAGCATGGGGCGCTTGGCCTGCGACACTTGCAGCAAATGGCCATGGCGCGCCTGTTCGATTTGCGGGCTGAATAAATACACCAGGCCGCTGCCGATGGCGAGCAGGGCGAACGGCGTGGCGATCAGGGTGGCCCAGACGTGGATGCGCAGCAGAATGCTGCGGCGCAGAGCGCGCAAAGCGCCAGGGTTCAGCTCGTCCATTTCAACTCCGCTTGCCAAGTGCGTTGTGGGTAGGGGTGGAAATTCCAATATTGCTGATTATTCAGATTGTCCACGCCGAGTGCGGCGCTCCATTGCTTATTGATACGCCACAGTATGCGCGCATCGGCGGTGAAATAGCGGCTGCCGCCTTGATAAGCATAACCATTGTGGTCGCTATTGTTCAAGCTTGCATATTGCAGGCCGCTGTAGCGCGCGGCCAGGCTGGCCTGCCATTGCGGCGTGATGCGCCAGCCGGCTTGCACGGTGGCGCGCCATACCGGCACGCGCGGCTGCCGTTTGTCGATGGTGTCGCCGGGCGTGCTGACAAAGCCGCGATTGGCGCGGATGCGCGAATCGGTCCAGGTCAGGCTGGCGTCCAGATCCAAACCGCGCCAGAACACATCTTGTGCGTTATAGACCGCTTCCAGGCCCAGGGTGCTGATGCGCGCAATGTTTTGCACCCGGCTGATATTGGCGTTGGCGCGGCTGTCAAACAGGGTTTGCGCATACAGGGCGTCGCGCACGTCTTCGCCAAACAGGGTCAGGCGCAGATTCTGTTTCGCCAGGCTGTATTCCCAGCTGAGTTCGGCGGTCCATGATTTCTCGGGGGCCAGATGCGGGTCGTTGATATATTGTGAGTTCGCGCTTGCGGTCGCGCCATACAACTCGGCCACGGTCGGCATGCGCACGGCGCGTCCCAGCGCGGCTTTGATGACATGCGCCGGCGCGCTCTGCCAGGCCAGCGCCAGTTTCGGCGAGAGGTGGTTTTCCTGCCGCGCGGCATAGCGCTGTTGCCGGGTGGCGGAAAAACGGGTCAGGCCATCGCTGGCTTGCCATTGTTCCAGGCGCAGGCCGAGCACGGCATGCCAATCGGCTTGGAATTTCCAGCGTTCTTGCAGCCACAGGGAATGCAATTGCGAGCGCCCGCCGACTTCATTCGCCAGACTGCCTTGCTGGTCGGTTTGCCAGTTTTGCAGATTGCTTCTGACGATGCGCAGTTTGTAGTGCTCGGCTTGCAGGCCGAAGTCGATGATGTGTGTTCCGTCTGCGCCTTGCGGGCGCCAGGTGGCTTTGGCCGCCAGTGCGCGCCAGCCGGTGCCGCTTTGATCTTGCAGCGTGCCGGGGCCGCCCAGTTTGCCGGCGGGCGGACTGCTGCCGGCGCTGCGTTGCAAGTCGGTGCGGTAATCAAATTGGCTGGCCGAGATTTCCCAATCAAACATGGCGCGCTGATGCTGCTTGAGGTGCAGCGCATGCATCCAGTGTTCCAGCCGCTCGCGGTTGTGCGGGAAATCATTTGCGGCCAGGGTATAGCCTTTGCCGCCGATATTCAGATTGCCGCTGTACACCGGCTTGCCTGCGCTGTCGCGCAAATAGCTTTCGGCCTGGGCGTCGGCGCGGTTTTGCCACAGGCCGAAGCTGTAAGAGGCGCGCAAGCCGGGCTGGATGTCGTATGCCAGCTTGAGTTTGCCGTGCTGTTGCAGGGTGTGGTAGGCCGTGCCGGCGCCAATGATCCACCAGGGCTGATGATTGCGGTCTTGCCCCAGCCAGGCCCCGCTGACCGCTTGCGCATTCGCCGCCGGCGCATTATTGCTCAAGGCGCGGGTGGCGAAGGTTTGCGGCTGGCCCCGGCTGTCTTGCTGGCTCAGATTCAGCCACCAGGAAAAAGCGCCGTTGCGGTCGCCCAGCCCGGCGCTGGCTTGCAGGCCATGGTAATTCGCCGCGCTTTGGTAGAGCGCAAACGCCTGCCGGCTCAAGCCCAGCTTGGCATAGGCTTTAAAGGCTTTCGGCATTTGCGTCACATATTCGATTACCGCGCCGGCGGAATTGCCGCGATAGGCGGCGGAAAACGGGCCGTACATCACATCCACCCGCTCGATTTCGGCTGGCGTCACCATACCCCAGCGCGGCGCATAGGTGGCGCCATTGCCCAGATAGTTGGAGAGCAGCACGCCATCCGCGTACACCGCCGAGCGCGCGCTGTTGCCCGTGCCGGATGCGCGCGAAGACAGCACGGCGTGGTTGTAGTCGCCGGGATAGCGTTTGCGCACCAGCAGACTGGGCAGATATTTGAGCGCGTCTTCGCTATCGCTGGCGTTGATGCTTTCTTCGATCTGACGCGCCGTGACGCCTTCGACTGTGGCCGGAATGTGCGAGGGCAGGGAGGTGGCCTGAGGGCCGTTGATCACCACAGTGCCTATGCTTTTTTCCGGCGCTGCGCTGTGATCCGCCAGGGCGCTGGCGGGAATGCTGGCCAACAGGCACAGCCAAAGGCGTTTGCGGGCAGGCGGATGGATGGCTGAGGGGCGGTTTTTCATGCGCGATAAGCTGGTGCATGTTAAACGCGCAGCTTAAACGCGATTCATGACGCGGGGAATGCGACAGATTGTCGCAGCGGGGGGGCTGCTTGCGTTTATGAGGCCTTGTTGACTCCCTCCAATTGCGCGGGCGCAGGAGATAGCTCCAACATGCGATGACGCTGCAGTTCTGCAGGACTCAGAATGCCGTATGCGGATTTGATCAATTGCAAGTCTGAATAGCCGATGTTTTGCGGCGCAATCTGCTTGTACACTTCGAGCAGGGTGCGGGCTTTTTCTAAATTGGCGGGACTGGCTATGCCCCATTTGCTGAAATGTATTTGGGCGGCATGAATATTTTGCTGCAAGGTAGCGGATTCATCATACAACATGCCTAAGGCTCCGCTGATTAAGCAATTTAATTCTTCCAATGTAAAATCAGGCACGTCGCCCTGACTTGGATCGGCCAATACTAAAATTCCCAGCTCATCCGGATATTCAACTAAAGCATCATTGGCAAGACGGATTAACATAACGTTGTCCTTATTTGTTTGGCAAGTTCACTTTTCAATGCATTAAATTGTCCATAATTCGCATGGGGATGCTCGCTGAGCACCCACGCAACGCCTCCTTCAGTGGTAAATCTCGACAAATGCTGCAGCTTGTGTTGAAGCGCTTGATGCATTGCGGCGGCTTGGCTGCTATACAAGCGGACTTTTAATCTGCTGCCACCCGGGCGGCGCGCTTCAATTTCGTCAGTCAGGAGATAAAAACCCAGGATCGAGATACTATGCAGATCAGGGGTGAGCATTTGTACAGCCCTGTGCGCGATGGCCAAAGCAATTTGAATTCCATTGGCTTGCTTTGCTTTCGCAGAATCCATGCTGCCTTCCGCATCAGAAAATTTTAAGCCGATGACATATCCATCAATTCCCGCTACTTTGTTATAGCTCAGGATGACATGAAAGGGGATTCCTTGCACGCTTACCGTCTCGGTTTTGCTGCGGATTTGATTTAAAAGTGGATGGCCTGCCGTGCCTACTTGGTGTATGGAAAAGTGGGGCGCGACAAGCAAGACAGGCAGCTGTCTTGCCTGGGAGCCTGTCGGGGTTAGAGAAGCGTAGCGAAAAAACAGCAGGGCGAGGATAGATTTTGCCGACTTTGCAGCGTCAATAGCGGAGCTATTGATCAAAAAGACGGTGAGATATGGCCCGTTCTGATGGTTTTGCAGTAGATTTTTTCTAAGTCCGACAGGCTTCTGGCGGCATTGCAGTCAGCGTGGCGCACCCTGCCGCTGCACTTGCTGGCCTTGGCCCATTTCCGGAACCAGCACCAGGCGGCAGCGTCCGGCGATGGTGTCGCCGCGCGGGGTTTTGATCTGCGCCGTATCGCCTTCTTTTTTCCCTTTGCAGGCGTTCAGCACTTCCGCCGGCGGGCCGTGATGGCCGCCCGGGCCTTGCCCTGGCCCTTGCCCGCCCGGCCCCTGGCCGCCGGGAGCCGGTTGCGCCTGGCTGGCGCCGGCCAGCAGGAAGCCGGCAAACAGCATGACAAATTTGGATTGCATTTTTTTCTCCTCAGGCAGGCTGCGCGCATTGGCGCAGCAGGGTTGTCAACTCGCCAGCGCTTTGCAAGATGTGCGTGGCATTCCAGTGCGGGATTTCTTCTGCATCGCAATAACCCCAGGCGGCGGCCAGGCCTGGCATGCCGGCGGCGCGGGCGGCTTCAATGTCGCGCGCATCGTCGCCTGCATACCAGCAATCAGCTGGACGCAGTTCCAGCCGGCGCACCGCTTCCAGCAAGGGGGCCGGATGCGGTTTGGGGTGCGCCGTGCTGTCGCCGGAAATGGCGCAGGCGGCGTGTCCCAGGCCGACTTGCGGCAAGAGCGCATCCGTAAAGCGCGCCAATTTATTGGTGACCACGCCCCAGGCGATGCCTTGCTGCTGCAGATAGTCCAGCAATTCCGGTACGCCCGGAAACAGGCAGCTGCGCACAGCCATGGCCTGTTCATAAATACGCAAAAACTCATCGCGCATGGCCGGCCATTGCGGATCTTGATTGTCGATGCCAAAGGCGGCGCCGAGCAGGCCGCGCGCGCCTTTTGAGGCTTGCACGCGCAGCAGTGCGTAATCGGTCAGAGCGACGCCACGGGCGTTTTGCATGACGTGCACGGCGCCGGCCAGATCGGGGGCGCTGTCGAGCAGGGTGCCGTCCAGATCAAACAGCACGGCTTGCGGGCGGGGCAGGGCGTGCATCAATTCTCCTTGCGACAGGCCACCATGTAATTCACATCGGTGTCCTGATTCAAGGAATACACTTTGCTCAAGGGGTTGTAGGTCAAACCTTTGATCGCATCGAGCTGCAAGCCGGCATTGCGCAGGAAGGCGGATAACTCCGCCGGGGTGATGAATTTTTGATAGTCGTGAGTGCCGCGCGGCAGCATGCGCAACACATATTCGGCGCCGACAATGGCGAACAGCCAGGATTTTGGATTGCGGTTGATGGTGGAGAAAAACAGATGTCCACCCGGTTTGGTCAGGCGCGCGCAGGCGTTGACGATGGATTGCGGATCCGGCACATGTTCCAGCATTTCCATACAAGTCACGACATCGTATTGCCCGGCTTCGCGTTCGGCCAGGGCTTCGGCGGCAATCAGCTCGTAATGCACGCTCACGCCTGATTCCAGGCTGTGCAAATCGGCTACGCGCAGGGCTTTTTCAGATAAGTCGATGCCGCTGACCTGGGCCCCTTTTTTCGCCATGCTCTCAGCCAGAATGCCGCCGCCGCAGCCCACATCCAGCACTTTTTTGCCAGCCAGCGGCGCGCGCGCATTGATCCATTCCAGGCGCAGGGGATTGATTTCATGCAGGGGGCGGAATTCGGATTGCGGGTCCCACCAGCGGTGGGCCAGGTCGCTGAATTTTTGTAATTCAAGGGGATCGGCGTTCATGATCGGGCATAAATGAGCGTAAAACGTTAGTGTAACAGCCCTGGCGCGGGCCAAGCGTTTTGCACGGGTATGGCTGGAATCACGGCGGGCGGAAAACAAAAAACCCCGCAAAATGCGGGGTTTTTTGTCAAGCGGGGAAGAATCAGTTCTTCTTCACGCCCACCACTTCGATTTCAACGCGACGGTTTTTGGCGCGGCCATCAGCGGTCTTGTTGTCAGCGACCGGCGATTTTTCGCCCTTGCCTTCGGTGTAGATACGCTTTTCATCCAGGCCCTTGCCCTTCAGATAGGCTTTCACAGCTTCAGCGCGACGCAGCGACAGTTTTTGGTTGTAAGCGTCAGAACCGACCGAGTCAGTGTGACCAACTGCGATCACCACTTCCAGATCCACGCCTTGCAGCTTGGAGGTCAGGTCGTCGAGCTTTTCTTTACCTTCTTTTTTCAGCACAGCTTTGTCGAAGTCGAACAGGGCGTCGGCGTTGAAGCTGACTTTGGTCGAGATCGGGCCGACTTTGACGCACTTGCCTTCACGCAGCACTTCGTTCGGAGCGCAGGTCACTTGCACCGGCGGCGCGGGGATGTCAACGCACTTGTCGCCTTCCAGACGCTGGTTGGCGCCGCACACCACTTTCTTCGGCACGCACTTGTTGTCCACCAATTCTTCATTCGCTTTGCAGGTCGGAACCAGCGGCTTGTCGCAGCCGCCCACGGCGTCAGCCGGGGTCCAGTAGCCGGTGCGCCAGCACAGGCCGGTGGCGTTGCGGGCGATTACGCCACGGCCATCTTGCACATAGGCGCTGTAGGGGGTGTTGGCTTTGATGTCGTTGGCGAGTGCGGAACCGCATGCCAAGGCTGCTGCGGCAGCAATCACGAATTTGACGAATTTGTTCATTCTTTTTCCTCTCGGGTGTTTGGATTCGCAGAAAAACTGCGCAACGATGACAAGATCGACGGCAATTCTAGCACGGCATCAGAGGCAATACGTGCATTGCTGCAGTGCGGGCAGGCCGGTTCGACCCGTAACGCGGCGCCGGGGAAAAAGGTTGACTGGCGGAAAAATCCCGCAGAGCGTGGCTCTTCCCACAGGAAAATATTGCCGGCGCGCATCAATGCGGCATAATCTTGCCGGTAGGGAATTGTTACAGCTTTCTGCTGTATTGTGGCGTTTGTGCAACGCGCAGGGTGGTTTTTTGCGGCGCCGCAGATGTGCGGCGCCGTATCTCGCAGCGAGCAGGGACTTACTTGGCTGCGCCCTTGCCTTCGATCACCACGCGCCGGTTCGGAGCCAAGCATTCGATCAGCTGTTTGCGCGGCAGTTTGTCATCGCAAGCCTTGATAGCCTGGGTTTTGCCCATGCCCATGGTTTCGATCTGGGTCGCCACGCCTTTGGACTTGAGGTAGGAAGCCACCGCGTCAGCGCGTTTTTCAGACAGTTTCTGATTGTATTGCTGGCTGCCGATCTTGTCGGCGTGGCCGGTGATCACAATCAGATCCACTTTGGCGCAGGTGTCGAGTTTGGGCAGCACTTCGGCGTCGATGCGCGCCTTGGCCGCCGGGGTCAGCACCGCTTTGTTAAAGGCGAATGTCTGGTCAGTCGAGAAGGTGGCTGAGAAATCACAGCGTTTCGGCGGGGCCGGCGGGACTGGCGGCGGGGGCGGCGCCGGGATATCGACGCAGGCGCCGCCTTCCAGGCGTTGATTACTGCCGCATACCGGCGCTTTTTTCACGCACTTATTGTCCACCAGCTCTTCGCCGGAACGGCAATCCGGGACCAGTGGTTTGTCGCAGCCGGCCACGGCGTCAGCCGGGGTCCAGTAGCCGGTGCGCCAGCACAGGCCGGTGGCGTTGCGCGCGATTACGCCGCGCCCGTCCTGCACATACGCGCTGTAGGGGCTGTTGGCTTTGATGTCTTGTTGGGCGTAGGCTGC
Organism: Massilia sp. W12; assembly: GCF_037300705.1. NCBI lineage: Bacteria > Pseudomonadati > Pseudomonadota > Betaproteobacteria > Burkholderiales > Oxalobacteraceae > Massilia > Massilia sp. W12. Next base: position 801,442 of record NZ_CP147776.1, read on the forward strand.
GCCGCTGAGTGCGGCCAGGGCGAGGCAGAGCGTGGTTCTGGAAAGCATATCCTTCTCCTTGAGATTGAGAAACGCCAAACGGGCGGGAGCCTTGCATCGCCCTATTTTGCGGTAAATGCCGCGCTTTGTGTGGAATTGCGCGCGCTTTTGCGTCTGTTGCGTGGCTAACGCGACAAAATCAGGCGCATCGGGCGCGCTTGTCTGCGGCGCTGCGACAAATTTTCCGGCCCTGCCTGCCGCCATGATAAAATCAGCAGGTTATAAGGCCGGCATTCAACGGCTTTGCGGCAGATTCTTTCTGCCGGTGATTAATCTTTGCAGCGGCTTATGGCCTGCTTGCTTCTATCAGTGCTAGCCAATGGATCAATTCGCAAAAGAAACAATCCCCATTTCCCTGGAAGAAGAGATGCGCAAGAGCTATCTCGATTACGCCATGAGCGTGATCGTCGGGCGCGCCTTGCCGGACGTGCGGGATGGCTTGAAGCCGGTGCATCGCCGGGTGCTGTATGCGATGCAGGAAATGAATAATGTCTGGAACCGCCCGTATGTGAAATGCGCGCGCGTGGTCGGCGATGTGATGGGTAAATACCACCCGCACGGCGATCAATCCATTTATGACACCCTGGTGCGCATGGCGCAGGATTTTTCTCTGCGCTACACCCTGGTGGACGGGCAGGGCAATTTCGGCTCGATCGACGGCGACAATGCGGCGGCGATGCGTTACACCGAATGCCGCCTGGATAAAATCTCAAATGAAATCCTGGCCGACATCGACAAAGAAACGGTCGATTTTGTGCCCAACTACGACGGCAAAGAAAAAGAACCCTCGGTTTTGCCGACCCGTATTCCGAATCTCTTAATCAATGGCGCATCCGGCATTGCGGTCGGTATGGCCACCAATATCCCGCCGCACAATCTGACCGAAGTCATCAATGGCGCCCTGCATTTGCTGGCCAATCCGCAATGCACGGTGGATGAACTGATCAATATCATTCCGGCCCCTGACTTCCCGACCGCCGGCATTATTTACGGCGTGTCCGGGGTGCGCGATGGCTATCGCACAGGCCGAGGCCGCATTGTGATGCGCGCCAAGACCCACTTCGAGGAATTCGGCAAAGACGGCAGGATGGCCATCATCATCGACGAATTGCCGTATCAGGTGAATAAAAAGTCGCTGCTTGAGCGCATCGCCGAAAACGTGCGAGATAAAAAGCTCGACGGCATTTCCGATATCCGCGACGAATCCGATAAATCCGGCATGCGCGTGGTGATTGAGCTCAAACGCAATGAAGTGCCGGATGTGGTGCTCAATAATCTGTACAAGCAAACCCAGCTGCAAGACACCTTTGGCATGAATATGGTGGCGCTGGTGGATGGCCAGCCCAAGCTGCTCAACCTCAAGCAGATGCTGGAATGCTTCCTCTCGCACCGGCGCGAAGTGGTGACGCGGCGCACCGTGTACGAACTGCGCAAAGCGCGCGAACGCGGCCACTTGCTGGAAGGCCTGGCGGTGGCGCTGGCGAATATCGATGATTTCATCGCCATCATCAAAGCCGCGCCCACCCCGCCGGTCGCCAAAAGCGCCTTGATGGAGCGCGAATGGGACAGCTCGGTGGTGCGTGAAATGTTGGCGCGCACCGGCGAAAACAATGCCGCCGGCATCGCCGCTTTCCGCCCTGACAATCTGCCGGCGCATTACGGCATTCAAAAGAATGGCCTGTACCGCCTGTCCGATGTGCAGGCGCAGGAAATTCTGCAAATGCGCCTGCAACGCCTGACCGGTCTGGAGCAGGATAAGATCGTCAATGAATATAAGGAAGTGATGGCGGAAATCGCCGACTTGCTGGACATTCTGGCCCGTCCCGAACGTGTGACTGCGATCATCAAAGACGAAATGGCGCAAGTGCTGTCCGAATACGGCGAGGCCAAAGATACGCGCCGTTCGCAAATCGTGATGGACGCGACTGATCTGGAAACCGAAGACCTGATCACGCCGCAGGATATGGTGGTGACACTCTCGCACGCCGGCTATATGAAGAGCCAGCCGCTGTCGGAATACCGCGCGCAAAAACGCGGCGGGCGCGGCAAGCAGGCCGCCGCCACGCGCGAAGACGACTGGATCGAACAGCTCTTCATCGCCAACACCCACGACTATATTCTGTGCTTCTCCAACCGTGGCCGCATGTACTGGCTGAAAGTGTGGGAAGTGCCGCAAGGCTCGCGCGCCTCGCGCGGCAAGCCGATCATCAATATGTTCCCGCTGGTGGAAGGCGAAAAGATCACCGTGATTCTGCCGCTCTCGGGCGAAAACCGCAATTTCCCGGAAGACCGCTATGTCTTCATGGGCACCAGCCTGGGCACGGTGAAGAAAACCGCGCTGACCGAATTCTCCAATCCGCGCAAAGCCGGCATTATTGCGGTTGACCTGGATGAGGGCGATTTCCTGATTGGCGCCGCGCTCACCGACGGCCAGCATGATGTGATGCTGTTCTCCGACGCCGGCAAAGCAGTGCGCTTTGACGAAAACGATGTGCGCCCGATGGGCCGCACCGCACGCGGCGTGCGCGGCATGAATCTGGAAGAAGGGCAGCAAGTGATTGCCCTGCTGGTGGCGGAAAACGAACAGCAATCGGTGTTGACCGCGACTGAAAACGGTTACGGCAAGCGCACCCCGATTGGCGAGTACACCCGCCACGGACGCGGCACCAAGGGCATGATCGCGATTCAAACCTCCGAGCGCAACGGGCGCGTGGTGGCCGCCACCCTGGTGGATCAGACTGATGAAATCATGCTGATCACCACCGGTGGCGTGTTAATCCGCACGCGTGTCTCGGAAATCCGGGAAATGGGGCGCGCCACTCAGGGCGTGACTCTGATTGCAGTCGAAGACGGCACCCGTCTGTCCGGCCTGCAGCGCATCGTCGAAGCCGATGCGGAAGAAGACAGCAACACTAACGGCGAGGGCGCCGCCCCCGCCGCCGAATGATGAAACAAGGAAAATCCATGAAAAAAATGATTGCATGCGCAGTTGCTTCGCTGGCTTTGCTGGCTTCCCAATCCTCTCTGGCGCAAGCCAGCGCGTCGGCGCATGCCGGCCACAGCCATGGCCATTCGCATGGCGCAGCGGACGCCAAACCGGCCCCGCCGCCCAGCCCGGAAGCTGAAAAAGCCGCACGCGAATTGCTGGCCGTGATGAAATACCGCGACTCCACCGCCGCTTCGGTGCGCATGCTGCTGCAAAACCTGCCGATGGCGCTGATGCAATCCACGCATCAGGAACTGGGCAAGGGCAAGCTGGGCGACGAGCAAAAGAAAGCCGCCATGGCCAAGGCCGAAAAAGATGCGCCGGAAGCCGCCACCAAGATGGGCAATGCGCTGCTGGGTGACAACAAGATGTGGGACGGACTGGAAAAAGAAACCGCGACCGTGTTCGCGCGTCATTTCAAAGCCGATGAACTGCGCCAGCTGGCTGCTTTCTACAAAACGCCGATTGGCGTGAAAGCCCTGCAAGCCTTCCCGCAAGCGATGGGCGAAGCCAGCATGCTGGGACAAAAAACCATCATGCCGCGTCTGCAGCAACAAATCGAAAAATTCGCTGTGGAGCACGCCAAGTAATCCACAGTCTGACAGGGGGCGACCCCTGTCATTTCACAAGGGGTGAGCAGTGAGCGAGGTGTTCAATTTTTCTGCCGGCCCGGCAGTCCTGCCCAAGGAAGTGCTGGCGCAGGCGGCAGCGGAAATGCTGGATTGGCATGGCAGCGGCATGTCGGTGATGGAAATGAGTCATCGCGGCCCGGAATTCATGCAAATCCATCAGCAGGCGCTGGATGATTTGCGCGAATTATTGCAAGTCCCGGCGCATTACAAAATCCTGTTTCTGCAAGGCGGCGGAATGGGGGAAAACGCCATCGTTCCGCTCAACCTGTTAGGCCGCAAGCCGCAGGAACAGCGCGTAATCGACTTCGTGCACAGCGGCGCCTGGTCTGGCAAATCCATCAAAGAAGCGCACAAATACGCCAGTGTGAACGTGGCCGCCAGCAGCGAAGCGCAAGGTTTTTCCTGCGTGCCCGATCCGGCCAGCTGGCGCTTGCGCGATGACGCCGCATATCTGCACGTTTGCACCAACGAAACCATACACGGCGTGGAATTTCCTTTCGCGCCGCAAGCCGCGCGCCCTGATATTCCGGTGGTGGCGGATATGTCATCGCATATTCTGTCCAAAGCCATCCGGGTGGCAGACTACGGCGTGATTTTCGCCGGTGCGCAAAAAAACATCGGCCCCGCCGGCCTCACCATTGTGCTGGTGCGCGAAGATCTGCTTGGCGGCGCGATGTCTGTCTGTCCCACGGCTTTTGACTGGAGCCAGGTGGCGGCGAATAATTCCATGCTGAATACCCCGCCGACCTGGGGCATTTACATCGCCGGCCTGGTGTTTCAATGGATTAAACGCGAAGGCGGGGTGGCGGCGCTGGAAGCGCGCAACAAGCAAAAAGCCGATTTGCTGTACGCCTGCCTCGAAAAAAATCAGGCCTTCTACCGTATCCCGGTGCAAGCGCCATTCCGTTCGCGCATGAACGTACCGTTCTTTTTGCGCGACGACAATCTCAACGCCAGCTTTTTGGCGCAAGCCAAAGAAGCCGGTTTGCTGCAACTCAAGGGCCACAAGTCCGTCGGCGGCATGCGTGCATCGATCTACAATGCGATGCCTTTGCCGGGCGTGATTGCGCTGACAGAATTCCTCGATGCATTCGCGCGCCGGCATGGTTAGCCGGCGTGCTTCTGGTGAGTCCCTTCCATGATCAATGATGACCGTTTAAAACCCTTGCGCGAACAGATCGATGCGATTGACGCGCAAATTCTCGACCTGCTGTCGCAACGCGCGCGCGTGGCGCAACTGGTCGGCCATATCAAGTCTGAAACCCAGGCCCCGGTGTTCCGTCCCGAACGCGAAGCCCAGGTCTTGCGCAAAGTGGCCGATCACAATCGCGGCCCGCTGGCGGCGCACGATATTCAAACCATTTTCCGCGAAATCATGTCGTCCTGCCGCGCGCTGGAGCGGCGCGTGGTGGTGTCCTATCTCGGCCCGTCCGGCACCTTCAGCGAACAGGCGGTGTATCAGCAATTCGGCTCGGCGGTGGAGGGGCTGCCCTGCGTCTCGATTGATGAAGTATTCCGCGCGGCGGAAGCCGGCACCGCTGATTTTGGCGTGGCCCCGGTGGAAAATTCGAGCGAAGGCGCAGTCAACCGCACCCTGGATTTGCTGCTGCAAACCACCTTGCTGATTTCCGGCGAAGTCTCAATTCCGGTGCGCCACAGTTTAATGAGCAAGCGCGGCGATATGCAAGGCGTGAAAGCAATTTGCGCGCACTCGCAAGCGCTGGCGCAATGCCAGGCCTGGTTGAACTTGCATTATCCCGATATCGAACGCATCGCCATGGCCTCCAACGGCGAAGCGGCGCGGCGCGCCGGCGCGGATGACAGCCTGGCCGCGATTGCGAGCGAATTGGCGGGCCAGCAATATGGCTTGCAAGTGGTGAATTCCTCAATTCAAGACGACCCGCACAACCGCACCCGCTTTGCCGTGCTGGGCAATCTGCAAACCCTGCCGTCCGGGCGCGACCAGACCTCGATTGTGTTTGCCGTGCCGAACAAAGCCGGCGCGGTGTACAACATGTTAGCGCCGCTGGCCACCCATGGCGTGTCAATGACGCGCTTTGAATCGCGCCCGGCGCGCATGGGCGCCTGGGAATATTATTTTTATGTCGATATGGAAGGCCATGCGCATGACGCCCATGTGGCGCGCGCGCTGGCCGAGCTGAAAGAACAGGCGGCGTTTTTCAAAATGCTTGGCTCCTATCCGCTCTGCGTTTCTGCGCAGGACAGGGAAGCCTTGCCCTTGCCGCAAGATGATACAAACTGAGCAAACTGCACAAGCGAAAGAGAGCGAATCATGTCCGTATTTGGTTTGGATTACGTAAGAGCGCTGGCCCCATATCAAGCCGGCAAACCGATTTCTGAAGTGGCGCGCGAATTCGGCCTGGATGAAAGCAAAATCATCAAACTGGCCTCGAATGAAAACCCGCTTGGCGTTCCCGCCTCCAGCGTGGCGGCGATGCAAAGCGCGATGGCCGATCTGGCGCGCTACCCGGATGCAAACGGCTTCGATTTGAAAGCCGCGCTGGCCAGCCGTTTCGGCGTGCCGCAAAACTGGCTGACCTTAGGCAATGGCAGCAATGACATTCTGGAATTGGCCGCGCATGCGCTGGTGGCGCCGGGCGAATCGGTGATTTTTTCGGAATACGCTTTCGCCGTGTATCCGCTGGCCACGCAAGCCGTGGGCGGACGCGCCTTGCGCATCCCGGCGCGCGACTATGGCCACGATCTGGACGCCATGGCCGCTGCCGTGCAGGACGACACCAAGCTGATCTATGTCGCCAATCCCAACAACCCGACCGGCGCCTTCATCGCGCCGGACGCCCTGCACGCCTTCCTGAAAAAAATCCCGCAACGCGTGGTGGTGGTGCTGGACGAAGCGTATAACGAATACCTGCCGGCGGACTTGCAATATGACGCCGTGGCCTGGCTCAAAGAATTCCCGAATCTCTTGATCTCGCGCACCATGTCCAAGGCGTATGGCCTGGCCGGTTTGCGCGTCGGCTTTGCAATTGCGCAAGCCGAACTGACCGATATTTTGAACCGCATCCGCCAGCCGTTTAACGTCAACTCGCTGGCGCAAGCCGCCGCCGTGGCGGCCTTGAACGACAGCGAATTCCTGGCCAAAACCGCCGCCTTGAACAATGAGGGCAATCAGCAATTGTGCGCAGGCTTCAAAGCCATGGGGCTGGAATATGTGCCGTCCTATGCCAATTTTGTGCTGGTCAAAGTCGGCGATGACGACGGGGCCGGCGCGCGCATCAATCTGGCTTTGCTCAAACAAGGCTTGATCGTGCGCCCGGTCGGCAACTATGGTTTGCCGCAATGGCTGCGCATTTCCATCGGCCTGCCGCATGAAAACGCGGCGCTGCTGGCCGGCTTGCAAAAAGCGCTGCAGGACGAGGGCCGCGCTTGAATCAGCCCCTGTTTGCGCGCGTCCTGATTGTCGGCGTCGGCCTGATCGGCGGCTCGCTGGCATTGGCGGCGCGGCGCGCAGGCGCAGTACAGGAAGTTCGCGCCTGGGAGCGCACGCCGGAGATCCTGGCGCGCGCGCATGCGCTGGGCATCATCTCAGCGCCCCCGGCGGATATCGCAGCAGCCTGCGCGGCTGTTGATTTGGTCGTGCTGGCCGCGCCGGTGGCGCAGACCGGCGCGATTTTGCAAAGCCTCTTGCCGCACTTGCCGCAAGAGGCTTTGATTTCCGACGTTGGCAGCACCAAGCAGGATGTGGCGGAGGCCGCGCGCAGCGTGCTGGGCGCACAAAGCTGGCGCTTTATTCCCGCCCATCCCATCGCCGGGCGTGAAGTGCACGGCCCGGAAGCCGCCCTGGCTGATTTATTCCAGGGCCGCAAAGTGGTGCTCACGCCCTTGCCGGAAAACCGCGCGCAAGACATTGCCCGCCTGCGCGCGCTGTGGCAAGCCTGCGGCGCGCAAGTGCAAATCTTAAGCCCGCAACAACACGATCAGATTTTCGCCGCTGTCAGCCATTTACCGCATTTACTGGCGTATGCCTTAGTCGAGATGCTGGCCGCGCGGCCTGAACGCGCACAATTTTTCAATTACGCCGCCAGCGGTTTTCGCGACTTCACCCGCATCGCCGCCAGCTCGCCGGAAATGTGGCGCGACATTGCGCTGGCCAACCGCAGCGCCTTGTTGCAGGAAATGGACGCCTATCAGAGCAGTCTGCAGCATTTGCGGCAATTATTGGAACAGGCCGACGGCCCCGCCATGCATGACCTGTTTGCACGCGCCCAGAGCGCGCGCCAGGAATGGCAGCAAAGCCAGGCCAATCCTCTACCGAATTCAGGAAGCACAACATGAAAGCAGTCAAACATTATCCGCGCCATATCGACTTGGCCCCATCCTCGCGCGCCAGCGGCTGCGTGCGCCTGCCCGGCTCGAAAAGCATTTCCAACCGCACCCTGCTGTTAGCCGCACTGGCGCAAGGCGAAACCCGCATCCTCGATTTGCTCGCCTCAGATGACACCCTGGTCATGCTGACCGCCTTGCAAAGCCTGGGCGTGCATTGGCAGCAGGAAAGCGAAGGCGGGCCGTATCTGGTGCAAGGCGCGGCAGGGCGCTTCCCTGTCCAGCATGCGGATTTATTCATGGGCAACGCGGGCACCGCGATCCGTCCCCTGACTGCGGCCCTGGCGCTGATGGGCGGCGACTACACCCTGCACGGCGTGCCGCGCATGCACGAACGCCCGATTGGCGACCTGGTGGAAGCGCTGCAAAGCATAGGCTGCCGCATTGATTACACCGGCGAACCCGGATTTCCGCCGCTGCACATCCAGCGCGGCTTGCCCGTGCCGAAAACCTTGAAAGTGCGCGGCAATGTATCCAGCCAATTCCTGACCGCCTTGCTGCTGGCCGCGCCCTTGCTGGCGCGCGAGCAGGACGTGGTGATTGAAGTCGAAGGCGAATTGATTTCCCGCCCGTATATTGAGATCACGCTGAAATTGATGCAGCGTTTCGGCGTCAATGTCGAACGCCAGGAATGGCAGCGCTTCATTGTGCCGGCTGGCCAATGCTACCTCAGTCCGGGCAGCATCCACGTTGAAGGCGACGCCTCTTCCGCCTCCTACTTTTTGGCGGCCGGTGCGATTGCCGGCGGCCCGGTGCGGGTCGAAGGCGTGGGCGCGGATTCGATTCAAGGCGACATCCGCTTTGCCGAAGCGCTGGCCATGATGGGCGCTGAGATCAAGAGCGGGCCGAACTGGATCGAAGCCAGCGCCGCCGGCCCCCTGCGTGCGCTGGATCTGGACTGCAACCACATTCCGGACGCCGCCATGACCTTGGCGGTGGCCGTCTTATACGCCGACGGCCCCAGCATCTTGCGCAATATCGGCAGCTGGCGCGTGAAAGAAACCGACCGCATCGCCGCCATGGCGGCAGAATTGCGCAAAGTCGGCGCGCTGGTGGAAGAGGGCGCCGACTGGCTGCGCGTAACGCCGCCGGCGCAGATTCAGCCCGCCTCCATCCACACCTACGACGACCACCGCATGGCCATGTGTTTCTCGCTGGCCAGCTTAAACGGCGCTTTACGCGGCGGTAATAAGATGCGCATTCTTGATCCGAAATGCGTGGCGAAAACCTTCCCGGATTATTTCGATGCCTTCGCGCAAATCACCGCCAGGCCTGAGTGAAGCCGAAACAGCCAGGGCCGCCGCCCTGGCTGATTTACGCCGCATTCCCGGCGTGGGGAAAAGCATTGCCCAGGATTTTTATGATCAGGGCCTGCGCGCCGTGACAGACTTCATCGGGCGCGACCCGCAGCAGCTGTATCAACGCCAATGTGAAATCCAGGGCTGCCATGTGGACCGCTGCTGGCTGTACGTGGCGCGTCTGGCGGTGTACTTCGCCGAAACCGCGCCGGCACAGCATGAAAAAAGCAAATTGCTGTGGTGGAATTGGAAAGATCGCGTGTCAGGCTAAGCGAAGCCCTGCCCCACACCCGCAGATACACAAAGTTGCAGGCGCCAGCAAAAAAATGCAGGCTGGGTTGAGCGCAGCGATAACCCGGCGCCCGACACCGGTGGATCCCCAAAGAAATTTGAGCGAGCCAATCCCCCCATCACCCCGCCATCAATTTCTGCAAATCCTCTTCAATCTGCGCACATTCCGCGCGCAGCGATTGCATGAAGTGCTGCAAAATCGCCGAATCCGCCCGGTGCTGCGGAATAATCGCGCTGACGGTATAGCGCACCGCCTCGGAAAAACGGCGGATCTGCAAACCGCGCGCGGCATAATCCAGCGCGCTCAAAGGATTCACAATCGCCAAACCCAAACCCAGATTCACCGTGGCGCATACCGCCGCCGCGCTGTGCGTTTCGACTGCCATTCTGCGCGCCACGCCATGACGGCGGAAAATCTCATCCACCGCCTGCCGATACGGATCAGACGCGCCGAAATAAATAAAATCCTGATCGGCGAAATCCTCAGGGTGCAAGACTTTGCGGGCGCATAAAGGGTGTCCCGCAGGCAAGACGCAGACCACATCCAGCGCCAGCAAAATCTCCAGCGTGGCCCCTTGCGGCGCATGATCTTCCTCACTCAAGCCGAGATGAAAGCGCTGCGCCGCCAAAGCCTGCTGCATCAAAGGCGTTTCCTCCGGTGTGATATTCACGCTGATGCCGGGAAAGGCGCGGCAAAAGCGCGCGCACACGCGCGGCAACAGCGCTTGTGAAAACGCCGGCAGGCAGATAATCGAAATCTGTCCCTGGCGGAATTGGCGCAAGGCTTGCGCGGTGTGCGCAATCCGTTCCAGACCAAACCAGCTGCGCTGCACTTCTTCAAACAGCGCCAAACCCTGCTCCGTCGGCTCCAATTTTCCAGCGCTGCGTTTGAACAGCGTCAAACCCGTCACTTTTTCAAAACGCGCCAATTCGCGGCTGATGGTGGGTTGCGAGGTGTGCAGGAGATTGGCGGCGCCGGTGGTGCTGCCGGCGGTCATGATGGCGCGGAAAACTTCCACATGGCGGGCGCTGAATTTCATGCCTGTTCTGACCTTATATCAAAAATGAATAGCCTATCAAAAAATTGATATTTTTCAAGCTTATTCAGAACCCGCATAATTCAACTCGCAAATAGAGAGTGTGAATCAGGGGTGTACGGACTGCAAACGTTGTTACGGGGGTACGGCGTTTGCAGTCCGATTTTCTCCATGACGGGCTCTCTTTTTTTTCGCCCAGAGAGTTCGCACATGAGTCATTTTTCTTATCAGTCCGGGCAATTGATGCTGGAAGGCGTGTCCGCCGATGCGCTCGCGGCGCGTTATGGCAGCCCGCTGTATGTCTATTCACAGCAGGCATTGCTGGATAATTTGGCGCAATTGCGCAGCGCTTTTTCCGCCTTGTCGCCCTTGCTCTGTTTTTCGATCAAGAGCTGTCCCAATTTATCGATTTTGCGTTTGCTCGGCCAGCATGGCGCCGGCATGGATGTGGTCAGCGGCGGCGAATTGCAGCGCGCCTTGCGCGCCGGCGTGGCGGCGGAAAAAATTGTTTTCGCCGGCGTCGGCAAATCCGCCCAGGAATTGCAATTTGCGCTGCAAGCCGGGGTGTTTTTATTCAACGTCGAATCCGAAGGCGAGTTGGAGCGCCTGGATGCGCTGGCGGCTTCCATGCAAGTGCAGGCGCAAGTCGCCTTGCGCATCAATCCGGACGTGGCCGATGCCGCCACACCCGATAAAACCGCAACCGGAGGGCGGCAGACCAAATTCGGCATTCCGCTGCTGCAAGCGCGCCAGCTGGCCTTGCGTCCCTGGAAGGCGAGCAAGGTGTGCGGCTTGCATGTGCATCTGGGGTCGCCGATCGCTTCGGTTGAGACATATTTGCAAGCGCTCGACCGCCTCGAATTATTGGAACGTGATTTACACAAAGCCGGGCGGCAGATTGAATTCATCAATCTGGGCGGCGGCTTTCCGGTCAGCTATGGCAAAGCGGGCGAGCAGCATGACAGCGTGCAGAAAATCGGCGCGATTTTAAGCGCCCGCCTGCAAGCCTGGCGCGCCGCCGGCAAGCATTTCTTACTCGAACCGGGACGCGCCATCGCCGCCAATGCCGGCGTCTTGTTGAGCCGGGTCGAATATGTGAAACAGGGCTGGGAACAGCGCATCGCCATCATGGACGCCGGCATGCATACTCTGTTGCGTCCCACCTTGTATGAAGCTTGGCACAGCATGTGGCCGACCCGCGACCCGCAGGCGCAAGGCGATTGGCTGCAAGTCTGCGGCGCGGCGCGCGCCGATCTGCAGCCGCTGGATGTGGTCGGGCCGATCTGTGAAACCGGCGATTATCTGGCCCTGGGCCGGCCCTTGCCCAATCTGCAGCAGGGCGGATTGCTGGCGGTGTTTTCCTGCGGCGCATATGGCATGAGCATGGCCAGCCAATACAATTCGCGCGGCCGGCCTGCGGAAGTGCTGGTGCACGGGACGCAACACCGCTTAATCCGCCAGGCCGAAGTGCAACAGGATCTGGTGCGGCACGAACTGGCCTGCCTGGATCAGGCTTTCAGTCAAGACTCGCTCTGACAGCAGGCGCCGTTTTCCCGAACGGCATTGCTGTTTTTTCTGCGGCTGCTTTTGCTTTGCAAAACAGCCGCTTTTTCTTTATGGCGCCGGGTTAAACAAATAATGCCCGAACAGCGCCTGCCAGCCCTGTTTTTCCGCCGCCGACAAATGCCCCATATGCCGCAAGCAATGCAGCAGGCAGGAAATCGCCGCGTGCTGTCCCTCTTGCTGCTGATGCGCCGGCCACCAGTAATTCACCAGCACATTCAAATCTGCCAGCGATTCGACCTGATGCCACCACAGCGGCGGAATATACAGCGCATCGCCCGGGGCCAATTCGACTGTGTGCGCAGCCTCCAGCGCCTGCTGCAAACGCGGCATGCGCAGCAAATCGGGGCGGCGTAAATCGGCCAGACTGATAGGAGTTGGCGTGGGCGCAAAATCGAGCGGGCCGATATACAGATTGCCGACCTGTTCCGGCGGCAGTAAAGTAAAGCGGCGCCGTCCCGCCATGACACAGGCGATATTGCATGATTCATCAAAATGCGCCGGCGTCAAAATCCGGTTGCCGATCCAGATGCGCGGCGCCACCGCCTCATCCAACAGCGGCATGCGGTGGCTGGCCAAGACCCCCGGCAGACAGTCCGCCAGCGGCGCGCTTTGAATCGCCATTGAAGGCGGGTTCGCAAAATGCGAATAGCGCGCCAATTGCTCCAGTGCAGCCGAGACCGTGAGCGGCTTGCGGAAAAAATTAAAACCATCCATCTGCGCGTTGTAAAACACCCGCCCGTTTTCCTCGGGGCGCAGCAAAATCGCCTCCACGCTTTGCCCCGCATCCTGCGCCGCCAGCCATTCCAACAATGCTTGCGGCCCCTGCAGCGCCTTGGACACGCCCGGCCAATGCGCCACCACGCCGCGCAAAATCACGGGTTGCGCAGCGCTTTGCAGCTGGCTGGCTGTGGGAAAATCTTGTGAATATTCAGGAAAAGGGCAGGGTTTCATGGTGTGCGCAGAAAAAAAATTGCGGGGGCAGGCAAGACAGGATTGTAACGTGCGCCAAGCGGGATGTATGCTGACAGGGCAGAGAATGCCGCAATCGCGTAAAATATCGCCCTTTTGACTTTTATAAAGCTTGACGCCCATGTCCATCCAATGGTTCCCCGGTCACATGAATGCTGCGCGCAAAAAAGCCGCAGAGACGATGGAAGACACCGATTTGGTGATCGAAGTCCTGGATGCGCGCCTGCCGCTGGCGTCCAGCAACCCCATGGTCGAACAATTGCGCCTGCACCGACAGCGCCCCTGTTTGAAAATCCTGAACAAATCCGACCTGGCCGACCCGCAAGCCACCAGCGAATGGGCGGCTTACTTCCAGGCGCAAAAAGACACCCATGTGTTAGCCATCAGCTGTAAAAAGCCGGGCGATGTGAATAAAATCCCCGCCTTTTGCCAGCGCCTGGCCCCGCATCGCGGCGTACCGACCAAGCCGCTGCGCATGATGATCATGGGCATTCCCAATGTCGGCAAATCCACCCTCATGAATGCGCTGTTGAAAAAGCGCGTCGCCAAAGTCGGCGATGAGCCGGCAGTCACCAAAACCCAACAGCGTTTGTATCTGGGCAAACACATGGTGCTGGTCGATACCCCCGGCATGCTGTGGCCGAAAATCGAGATGCCGGATGACGGCTTGATGCTGGCCGCATCCCATGCGGTAGGCGTGAATGCGATTGTGGAAGAAGAAGTGGCTGCCTTTTTGGGCGGCATCCTGCTCGAACGCTACCCGCAATTGCTCAGCAGCCGCTATGGCTTTGCCTGCGACGGACTGGATGGCGTGGGCGTGCTGGAACAGGTGGCGCAGCGGCGCGGTTTGCGCATCAAGGGCGGCGAATTCGATCTGGAAAAAGCCTCCCATGTTCTGCTGGTGGACTATCGCAGCGGCGCTTTAGGCCGCATCAGCCTGGAAACCCCGCGCAGCCGCCAGGCCGCGCTGGAACGCTTTGCCAGCGAGCGCGCAGAATATGAGCGCCGCCAGGCCGAACAGCAGCAGGCGCGCGCCGAATTGGAGCAAGCCGGGTGATATGCTGAAATCTGCGCGCCACCCTGGCAACGCCGCAGCAGGCGCGCACTGCCGCGCCTTTTGCCCCGTTGTGAAAAGCTGACAGCAGCCCGCCGCAACAAAGAAATTCCCGCCTTTATTTTTCCCCTATGGTGAAATCAACCTATCATGCATGATAGCGGCATTGCTTATATGTATTGAATATGGTACGTATTAAAATAGTAATAAATTAACCATATTTATTTGAAAGCTATGCCCGAATCAGCAATCCGGGCCGGACTTGCGCCGGCCCCTGCCAGCAAAGGGGAGCAGGCATGCGTGTTAACCGGGGTAAGGCAAACAGGGGATTCGCCGGCGGGCCGCTTGGCCGCTGGTGCGCCGTGTTGCTGCCCTTGTTGTGCAGCGCCTGCTTAAGCCAGCGCGCCGCTTACCATGTGCCGCCGATTGAACTGCCGGCCAGCTATGCGCAAGCGCCCGGCGCCGCCGACCCGCGCAGCGCCGTGCTGCAAGTCGCCGGCCTGGCGCCGGAATTGGACGAGTGGTGGAAACAGTTGGGCAGCGCAGAATTGGAGCGGCTGGTTGCGCAAGCCTTGCAACATAATCCCGATCTGAAAATCGCCAATCTGCGCATGGAACAGGCGCAATTGCGCGTCAATCAGGCGGCTGGCGCGCGCTGGCCGGAACTCAATCTGCCGCTGCAAGCCAAGAGCGAAGCGCCAGAAGATGGCCTGGGGTCCTTGCGGCCCGGCCAGCCCAGTAAAACTCAGCATACCTATCAACTCGGTTTGCGTCTGGATTGGCAACCCGATATCTGGGGCGAAAAACAAGCCGGTCTGGATGCCACCCGCATGCAGTGGTACCGCGCCCTGTTTCAGCGCGACGATACGCGCCGCCAACTATTGGCCAGTCTGGCCAACGCCTATATTGAATACCTGAGTTTGAACGACCGTCTGCGCGTGGCGCGAGAAATCGGCCAATTGCTGGAAGGCATGCTGCTGGCCGTGCAGGCGCGCTATGACAGGCAGGACGCCACCATCACCGAACTCGAACAGCAGCGCGCCGCCGTGTATGCGGTGCGCGCCACCATGCCGGCGCTCGAATTGCAACGCGCCGAAAGCCTGCACGCCCTGCAATTTCTGAGCGGCACAGCACAGCCGCTGCAACTCTCCGACGCCGGCCTGGACTCCTTGCGCGCGCCGCAAGTCGCCCCCGGTCTGCCTGCGCTGTTACTGCTGCGGCGGCCTGATATCCGCGTGCTGGAAGCGCGTTTGCTGGGAGCGGATGCGGATATCGATGTGGCGCGCGCGCGCATTTTGCCAAGCTTCGATTTGTCCATGCAATACGGCATGGGGTCGCATGTGTTGAGCGAATTGTTTTCTCCCCAGGCGCGGCTGTGGAATGTGGTGACGAATTTGTCGGCGAATATTTTCGATGGCGGCAAACGGCGCGCCGAAGTTGATTATGCCCGCTCAGTACACCGCGAAATGGTGGAAAGCTATATGCGCGTGATCTATCTGGCCATGCGCGAAGTCAATTCCGCCCTGACCAGCGTGGATACAGCAAAACAGCGCGCCGGCTTACAGCAAGTGGCGGTGGACGCCTCGCTGCGCGCCTGGCAACACAGCCGCCGCGCCTGGGACGCCGGCGCACTCGATACCGCCAGCCTGCTGGAAGCCGAGCGCAGTTATCAACGCAATCTGGATGAAAGCTTACGGATCCGGCAAGAACATTTGCGCGGTCTGGTCAATCTGTTTGCCGCCTTGGGCGGCGGTGTCACGCCGCAGGCCGCGCTGCCAGGGCAGGGCAGCCGGCCACAACAGCACTATTTACAAGCCAGCGTCTTGCTGGCGCCGGCCAGCCATGCGGCCAAAGCGCACAGCGCAAGACTGGATGGGCAAAGCGCAGCGCCATCCGCCCCTGAGACGCAGGCCAGCACGCCGCCAGAGCAAGAGCCGGCGCGCCTGAGCGCTCCCGGACTGGCCTTGCGGCAGGCCGGGGAAGCGGTTTGGATTGCCGAGCTGGGCGCGCTGGGACAGCGCGCGGATGCGGCGCAACTCTGGCGCCAGCTGCGCCAGCGCTTCCCGCAGGAAATGCAAGAGCGGCAATTGCTGATGCGCAAAGTGGGCGGCAGATTACTCGCCTACGCCGGCAATTTCAGCAGCATCGAAGAAGGTGAACAATGGTGTGAAACGCTGCGGGAAATATTGCCTGCCTGCCAGATTTTGCCGGCCCAAGCGATTGGCGGCCAATCCGCTCCGCTCAAAATGAGCACCGTGCTCGGCGCCAGTGAAGCGCAGTCGCAGGACATGCCCAGGATGCCGGATCTGATGGGCAGCATGGCGCAGGAGGCAGCCGATGGCGCGCGCCAATGAACTCAGCACAGCGCAAAATGACACCGATGGCCTGACCCCGCGTCAGCGCCAGATTTTGCAGCTGCTCAGTGAAGGCAAGGTGAATAAAGAAATCGCCCAGGAATTGCAAATCGGCGTCGGCACCGTGAAACAACATGTGGTGGCTTTATTCAAACGGCTGCACGTCAGCAACCGCGCGATGGCGGTGGCGCGCAGCAAACAGCAAGCCCCGCGCAGCGTCTTCACCAGCCAGCCGCAAGACACCATTCTGCAGCGCCGCCCCTGCCTGATTTTATGCATCGAATTGCCGCCCGCGCATGCCCGCTTGCGCCAATTGCACGGCCACCTGGCCGGCTGCGCCTATCAATATGATGCGCTGCTGCTGGCGCGCAAAGGGCATGTGCTGGAAATGGTGTTCGGCCTTTCGCGCATCAGCGAAAACGAAGCCATCAAAATACTGGCCCTGCTGCAAACCCTCTACCCGCTGGCCGGCAGTCTGCGCGCCGTGCTGTCCGCCGGCCTCTTGTGCGCCAGCATGTACAGTCAGGGCGGATGGAGCGGCGAAGCGATTGCCGGGGCCAGTCTGGGGCGCGCGCGTGAATTATTGCGCCAGACCAAGCCGGAACAATTACTCATCGCCAGCCCCTGCTGTCAATTACTCGAAGCGCTGGGCATGATCGACCCGCAAACCCTGAGCCAGCACAGCCAGGCCGACGGCCACGCCTGCTTTGAGCTGGACGGCCTGCACATGTTGTATTGGCGCGGCGAGCGGCCCGCTTGCGCGCGCGCAGGCCGGGAACAGGAATGGGCCATGCTGAGCCAGGCGCTG
Source organism: Massilia sp. W12 (assembly GCF_037300705.1). Taxonomy (NCBI): domain Bacteria; kingdom Pseudomonadati; phylum Pseudomonadota; class Betaproteobacteria; order Burkholderiales; family Oxalobacteraceae; genus Massilia; species Massilia sp. W12. The sequence continues at coordinate 818,841 of NZ_CP147776.1, forward strand.
GAACGCATGTTTGCGCCGCGCAAAGCGGCGCAACCCTGTCCCTTGCTGCTGCTGTCGGGCGAAACCGGGATGGGAAAATCGATGCTGTGCCGCGAATTGGCGAATCTGGCCTTGGCGCGCCAATTGCCGCTCATGTTTTTACGCGTGGTGGCAGACGTTGACGGCGTGTTTTTGCATGATGTGATTTGCGGCGTCAGCGCCGATTGCGCCAAGCTGGAACAGATCTGGCGCGGGCACGGCCTGTGCATCATCGATGATTTGCATCTACTGCCGCCGGCGCAGCAAATCGAGCTGATTCATACCGTGCAACAGCGCGCCAGCCTGTTGCTGCTGAGTGCGCGCCGCTTTGTCCCCGCCTTGGGGACTTTGGCGCCGGTGCAGGCCGACTTGCGCTTGCAACACCTGCCCCCGGCGGCGATCCAGGACTTAATCAGCACTGTCTGGCGCCAGGAAGCCGGCCAGCACACCCTGGGGCGGCAACAATTGCAACAACTCTGCGAGCTGGCCGGCGGCGTGCCGCTGTTTGCGCTTGAGCTGGCGCGCCATTGCAAACGGCGCGGCGTGCAAAGCGGGCCGGAACGCCGCAACACCCCCGGCCTGACCCTGGCCCTGATTGTGTGCGCCCGGCTGGACGAATTGCAACTCGATTGCCGCCTGTTGCAAATGGCGGCATGCAACCCCGGCATCACGCGCAACGCCTGGCTGCAAGCCGGCGGGGCCGAAAGCGCATTGCAACTGGCGATCGCCAGCGGAGTGCTGCGCGGCAGCGGCAGCGGGGCAGAAATGCGCCTGCAGATCGCGCACCCGATGGTGGAAATGGTGCTGGCCTGGCTGGCGGAGGGCTGCCTGTGAAACGGCTCGCCAATCTGTTTGCCGCCGCCAGCGCCAATCCATTCATGCGCCAGGACAGCAGTGCGCGAGCGCAAGACAGCGCGCCCGATACCGCCCTGCGTTCAGCCTTGCACAGCATCTGGCATTCGCCCGATCTGCGCCGCATGCTGCCCTGGATTGGCCTGGCAGCGCTGCTGGCCAATTTGCTGGCCGTGGTTTTACCCATGGCCATGCTGCAAATCATGGATCGCGTGGTCGCCAATAAATCGCTCGACACACTGTTTTTCCTGGTGCTGGGCATCTTGCTGGCGATTTTGCTGGAAGAAATTTTGCGCTCCATGAACGGCATGATCACTGCCTGGCTGGGGGCGCGTTTTGAACACGCCATGAGCAATCGCGCCTTGGCCCATTTACTGTATATGCCGCTGGAAACCTACCAAAAACAGGAATCCGGCAGCTATTCAGAAAAAATTCAAGCCGCCTCACGCGTCGCCGAATTTTATTCCGGGCAAGCCTTGCTGGTGCTGTTTGACCTCCCGTTTTCCCTGCTGTTTTTGGGCCTGATCATGTTCATTGGCGGGCCATTGGCGATTTTGCCGCTGATCTTGCTGATGGTGTTCGGCCTGGTGGTGATCCGCTTTGCGCGCTGGCTGCGCCAATTGATCATCGAACGGCAAAACCTGGATGAGCGCCGCTTTTCCTTTCTCGAAGAAGTATTGGCGAATATTGTCTCAGTCAAAGTGATGGCCCTGGAGCCGCAATTACAGCGCCGTTACGAGCGCCTGGAAGAGGCCAATGCCGGCATGGGACAGAGCCTGACCCACGCCAACAATCTGGCCGCCAGCATGGGTGGCCTGTTTGCGCAATTGATGATCATTGGCATTATTTTCGGCGGCAGCTTGCTGGTGATGCGCGGCAATATGACGCCTGGCGCACTATCGGCCTGCATGATGCTGTCAGTGCGCGCACTGCAACCGCTGACCCGCTCACTCGCGGTCTGGCTGCGCTATCAATTGTTTATTGAAGCGCGCCAGCGACTGGATCAGATATTGCATCAGCCGGTGGCGCAGGAAATGGGGCGTCCCGCCTTGCTGCCATTGCAGCAAAATCTGCGCCTGCAAGATGTCTGCATGCAAAAAGAAAACGGTCAGACCCTGTTTCAGCATCTCTCGCTTGAATTGGCGGCGGGCGAATGCATCGCCATCAGCGGCGACAGCGGATCCGGCAAAAGCTGCCTGCTGTCATTGTTGAACGGCTCGCTGCGCCCGGCGCAGGGACGGGTGCAGATCGACGGCGTGGATCTGCACAGTTTTGATGTGGCCAGCGTGGCGCAGGAAATCGGCCTGCTGGCGCAAAGGCCGACCATTTTTTCCGGCACCGTGCTGGAAAACATGACCATGTTTCAACCCGGGCTGAACCGCGAAGCGCAACAAATCGCCGTCCAGCTCGGCCTGGAACGCATCGTCGCCGCCATGCCGATGGGCTATGAAACGCGGCTGTCCGAAGGCGTGACAGAAATTATCCCGGAAGGCGTGCGCCAATTGATATGCATGGTGCGCGTGATGGTGCAAAAACCCTCAGTCCTGCTGTTTGACGAAGCCAACACCTCGCTCGACATGGACGCCGACCGCCTGCTGCAAAACTACCTGCGCAGCCAGCAAGGCAAAATGGCCATGGTACTGGTGACGCACCGCCCCTCACTCGCCGCGCTCGCCACGCGCCGCCTGTATCTGTATGACGGCGCCCTGCACACCGAAGCCGCGCCGGAAAGCGTGACGCCGGAAATCGAAAACCACGACCACGACATACCGCCGCAGCCGCAGCAAAGCGAAAGCCTGGAGCAATTTGTGCAAAGGCATTTCCAACAAAGCTCAGACTTTTCCGCATGCCTGATTCCGCTGCTGCGCGCCTTGCAATGGCAGGAAGACCGGCGCGAACTGGCCGAAGCCATCCCGCATCTATCCGGCCAGCTCGACTTAACCGGCCTGTGCATGCTGATGTCGAATCTGGCCTGGCAGGCGCACGCATTTAACAGCAGCCTGCGCGAATTGGATGCGCGCCTGTTGCCGGTCTTATACATACCGCCGCACGCGCCGGCCTGCGTGATCCTGGCGCGCAACGAACAAGGCTGGCTGGTCTGGGACGCCGCATCGCAGAGTGAAATCGTGTTGCCGGCAGACGAGCGGCGGCAAGTGGCGTGCATGTTATTCCGCGCCGGCGAAATCGAACACCTGACCCCGGCCAATAAAAGCTGGATCGCCGAATTATTCTGGAAACAGCGCAGACAGGTCGGCACCGCATTCGGACTGTCCCTGCTGGCGACATTTCTGGCGCTCGCGCCGCCCCTGTTTGTCGCCAGTATTTATGATCGCGTGATTCCTGCCGGCGATATGCGTTTGGGCATGTTATTGCTGCTCGGCGCGCTGCTGGCGGTGGCCTTGGAATGGCGCATGCGCGGACTGCGCAGCCGCATCATGGCTTTCTTCGGCGGGCGCAGCGAATTCTTATTGGGCATCGGCATTTTTGATCACATTATCAGCCTGCAAACCGCCAGCATGGACGGAATTTCAGTGACACGCCAACTCGGCCGCATCAAAAATCTGGAAAGCTTGCGCGACATCTTCCTCGGCCCCCTGGCGCTGCTGGCGTTTGAATTGCCCAGCAGCCTGATTTTATTACTGGCGATAGGACTGATCAGTCCCTGGCTCAGCCTGGTGGTATGTTGCACCGCCGCCTTATTCACCGTGCTTGGCCTGATTTCGCACCATTTCGGCCATGCGATTGCCGGCAACGCCAGCAATCTGGTCAGCGAACGCAATGAATTCCTCAACGAATTGTTAAGCCATATGCGGGCGCTGCGCAACGCCGGCGCGCAACAAGCCTGGCTGCAACGTTTTCGCGATTTGTCAGGCGCAGCGGTGATGGCGAATTTCGCCAGCAACCGGCGCCAAGCCCTGTTTAACAGTTGCGGCCAGCTGCTGGGCGTATGCGCCGGCGTGGCCACCCTGGCCACCTCATCCTTGCTGGCGATCAATGGCGTCTTGAGCGGCGGCGCCATGATCGCCTCGATGATGATCGTCTGGCGGCTGGTGGGGCCGATGCAAGGCATGTTCAACGCCGGCATGACCCTGGTGCGGGTGCGCACCACCATGCGCCAGATTGAAAACCTGATGCACCTGAAAGGCGAGCGCGACGGCGGCGCGCGGCAGGCGATCCGTCCCCAATTTCAAGGTAATTTGAATTTCCAGCGCGTCTCATTCCGCTACGCAAATGACGCCGACCCGGCTTTGCTGGGAATTAATATGAAGATCGACTTTGGCCAATTCATCATCGTCACCGGCCCGAATGGCTGTGGCAAATCGAGCTTGTTGAAACTGGTGGTGCGCCTGTATCAACCGCAAGCCGGGCAAATCCGGCTGGACAATGCCGACATCCGCCAACTTTCCGCCGCCGACCTGCGCGCCCGCATCGCCTATATGCCGCAGCAATGCGAACTGTTTCACGGCACAGTAGCGCAAAATCTGCGCCTGGCCCATCCCGGCGCCTCAGACGCGGAAATCGACTGGGCATTGCAAATGGCCGGCTTGAGCGAAGATGTGGCAGCGTTGGCGCAAGGTAAACACACCCGCATTTCCAACAGCAGCGCCGAATTGCTGCCCAACGGATTTCGCCAACGCCTGTCCCTGGCGCGGACAATCTTAAAGCCGGTGAATCTGGTGTTGCTGGATGAACCGGGCAAGGGCATGGATGAAACCGGTGAGCAAGCCCTGCTGCGCTGCCTCAACTACTGGCGCGGCAAAGCCACGATTTTGATGGTGTCACACAGACCGGGACATATGCGCCTGGCCGACCTGGTGTTATACATGGAACATGGCGCGATCAGCGCCGCCGGCCGCTTTGAGCAAATCAAAGACAAAGTATTGGGAGGGGGACGGAAATGAATCAGCAGCCGGATGCAAGCAAAGGCCAACAGCTGGGCCGGCGCCAGCGCCGCTTATTGGCCGATTCTTTGCATATTGAAGAAGAAATGGCGCCGCGTTTCGTGCGGCGCGGCATTCTGATACTCGCCCTGATTGTATTCATATGCGTGGGCTGGGCCGCACTCACCGAAATGCCGGAAATCGCGCATGCGCCGGGCGAAGTGATACCAAGAGGCGAAATCAAAGTGGTGCAACATCTGGATGGCGGCATCGTGTCGCAGATTCTGGTGGAAGATAAACGCCTGGTGCAAGCCGGGCAAACCCTGCTCAAACTTGATGGCGCGCAAAGCCAGGCCGAGCTGGCCCAATTGCAAGTGCGTTACGACGGCTTGCGCGCCCGCGCCGAACGGCTGGCCGCACAAGCTGATCAGCGTGTCCCGGAATTCAGCAAATTGGCCTTGCAGGACAGGCGCAGCGCGCTTGATCAGCAACAACTGTATCAAAGCGCGCTCAGCACAAAGCAATCCGCGCTGGCGATTTTAGAACAACAGATCGAGCAGCGCGGCAACCGCCTCAAGCAACTGCAAGCCAGTTTGCAGACCGCGCAGGAACAGGCCAAAGTCGCCAGCGAAATGCAAAAGCTGCGCGAAGATCTGGCCGAGCAGCGCCTGATCAACCGCGTCACCCTGTTGGAAACCCGGCGCGCCGCCCTCAGCGCACAGGGCGAAGTCGCCCGCCTGCAGCAGGAAATCGCCGTCATCACGCATGAAAGAGATGAAGTCTTGCAGCGCCGCGCCGACTATCTCAACCAGGCCCGGCGCGATGTATTGGCCGAACTGGGCGCGGTCAATGGCGAAAGCAGCGAAGTCGAACAATCGCTCAAACGCCTGCGCGCCAAAGTCGAACGTCTGGAAGTGCGTGCGCCGGCCACCGGCCATGTGCATGATTTGCGCGTGCAAACCGTAGGCCAGGTGATCATGCCCGGCGCCTTGTTGATGCAAGTGGTGCCGGACAATGTCACGCTGGAAGTGGTGGTGCGCATTTCCTCGCAGGACATCGGTTATGTCAAAGTGGGCCAGCCGGTCAACTTGCGCTCCACCAGCTACGACTATGCGCGCTATGGTTTCGCCAAAGGCGTATTGCAGCGCATATCCGCCTCCCATCTGGTGGATGAAAACAACCGTCCCTATTTCCGGGGCTGGGTGCGCTTAACCCAACCCTGGGTTGGCAACGAAGCCGGCAAATATCCGCTGCGCACCGGTATGGGCGTGATCGGTGAGATCCGCACCGGCGAAAAATCATTGTTAGCCTATTTGACCAAGCCACTGGTCAACGCGGTCTCCGGCGCCTTCCAGGAAAGATAAGGAACTATAACCTTTGGCTGTCTGGCGGCTTGTATTTGCCGCAATACACTGCAAGCTGAGCCAAGGCGCCTGCGCGCCGGCAAACAGATGCGGAGCACATCATGGCAGAGCAAAATAACAATGAAGACGGGGCGCAAGAACAAGCGCAGCATGGCGCCAGAACACAGCAGGATATCAACCAGGAAGCAGCGCTGTTTGATGATCTGACAGTGTTAAGCCGCAACCAGGGCGGGAATGCGGCAGAACAAGTGCTGGACAGAATTGATGCGCCGGAGCGGGGCGAGAACAGCGGCAATGAAAATGTGCAGACCGCCATGCGCGACAACGACCAGCGCGTGCAGCAGCGTGAGCAAAGCGGCCAGCGCATGGAGGAAAATCTGGAAATCGCACGCCAGGGCAGCCGCGCTTCACAGCACATCGCCGGCATGTCCGACCGCAGCGCCGGACGGCAGGATGGCGTACCGATGGAAGAGGGCGTGCGGCCAGCGGCGGAAATTGATCCCGCGATTGACGCTGTGCAGGCTGGCGGCGAACACGATGCGAACGATTTTGGCGAAGTGACCCCGCAAGGCGCAGGCCGCAGCGGCGCCGCCGGCGCGCAAAACCGCGCTGAAACGCCAGCGGAAAAACCGACCCCGAATCAAGCCCCGGAAGGCGCCAGCAGCACAGTCGCCGCAGCGCCAGCCCCCGCCGAAGCCAATCCACAGCCCACCCCGGCAGGCGCGCAAGCGACATCGCCACAAACAACGGCAGAAACCTTCGCCAATATCCCGCAAGCAGAACAGCCGGAAGCCGCGCGTGGCGGGGCGGATGTGGCGCAGAATGTGGCGCCGGTGGTGAATGAAACCCCGGCGCCGACGGAAACGCCTGCGCCGACGGAAACCCCGGCGCCGACGGAAACGCCGGCTCCGACGGAAACGCCTGCGCCGACCGAAACGCCGGCACCGACGGAAACACCAGCACCGACGGAAACGCCAGCGCCGACGGAAACCCCGGCCCCGACCGAAACGCCAGCGCCGACGGAAACGCCTGCGCCGACGGAAACCCCTGCGCCGACAGAAACTCCGGCCCCGACAGAAACTCCGGCCCCGACGGAAACGCCAGCGCCGACCGAAACTCCGGCCCCGACGGAAACTCCTGCGCCGACCGAAACACCAGCGCCGACGGAAACACCGGCCCCGACGGAAACCCCGGCTCCGACGGAAACACCGGCCCCGACGGAAACTCCTGCGCCGACCGAAACACCAGCGCCGACGGAAACACCGGCCCCGACGGAAACACCGGCCCCGACGGAAACCCCGGCTCCGACGGAAACGCCGGCTCCGACGGAAACGCCGGCTCCGACGGAAACGCCAGCCCCGACGGAAACGCCAGCACCGACGGAAACGCCAGCGCCGACCGAAACGCCAGCGCCGACCGAAACTCCGGCACCGACCGAAACCCCGGCTCCCACGGAAACGCCAGCGCCGACGGAAACCCCGGCTCCGACGGAAACACCGGCCCCGACCGAAACTCCTGCACCGACGGAAACGCCTGCGCCGACCGAAACGCCAGCGCCGACGGAAACGCCTGCACCGACGGAAACACCAGCACCGACGGAAACCCCTGCGCCGACCGAAACGCCAGCGCCGACCGAAACTCCGGCACCGACGGAAACACCGGCGCCGACGGAAACGCCTGCGCCGACCGAAACACCGGCTCCGACGGAAACCCCGGCTCCGACGGAAACACCTGCACCGACGGAAACACCAGCTCCGACGGAAACGCCTGCACCGACGGAAACGCCTGCACCGACGGAAACGCCAGCACCGACGGAAACGCCAGCACCGACGGAAACTCCGGCGCCGACCGAAACTCCGGCGCCGACCGAAACCCCGGCGCCGACGGAAACGCCGGCCCCGACGGAAACCCCGGCTCCGACGGAAACTCCTGCGCCGACCGAAACCCCGGCGCCGACGGAAACACCCGCACCGACGGAAACGCCAGCGCCGACAGAAACCCCGGCTCCGACGGAAACACCGGCTCCAACGGAAACACCGGCCCCGACGGAAACGCCTGCGCCGACCGAAACACCGGCCCCGACGGAAACACCAGCGCCGACGGAAACGCCGGCACCGACGGAAACACCGGCCCCGACGGAAACCCCTGCGCCGACGGAAACCCCTGCGCCGACGGAAACGCCGGCCCCGACCGAAACCCCGGCGCCGACGGAAACACCCGCACCGACGGAAACGCCAGCGCCGACGGAAACGCCAGCGCCGACGGAAACGCCAGCGCCGACCGAAACTCCGGCTCCGACAGAAACCCCGGCCCCGACGGAAACGCCAGCACCGACCGAAACACCGGTGCCGACCGAAACACCAGCGCCGACGGAAACACCGGCCCCGACGGAAACGCCTGCACCGACCGAAACGCCGGCCCCGACGGAAACCCCGGCTCCGACCGAAACACCAGCACCGACGGAAACGCCTGCACCGACGGAAACGCCAGCGCCGACGGAAACGCCAGCGCCGACGGAAACGCCAGCGCCGACGGAAACGCCTGCACCGACCGAAACGCCGGCCCCGACGGAAACCCCTGCCCCGACCGAAACACCAGCACCGACGGAAACGCCTGCACCGACGGAAACACCGGCGCCGACGGAAACACCGGCTCCGACGGAAACACCAGCGCCGACGGAAACGCCTGCACCGACGGAAACCCCGGCCCCGACCGAAACTCCTGCGCCGACGCAAACCCCTGCGCCGACCGAAACACCAGCGCCGACGGAAACCCCGGCCCCGACGGAAACCCCGGCTCCGACGGAAACGCCGGCTCCGACGGAAACGCCGGCACCGACCGAAACGCCGGCACCGACCGAAACACCAGCACCGACGGAAACGCCAGCGCCGACCGAAACTCCGGCGCCGACCGAAACACCGGCTCCGACGGAAACACCGGCTCCGACGGAAACGCCAGCGCCGACGGAAACCCCTGCGCCGACCGAAACACCGGCACCGACGGAAACACCAGCGCCGACGGAAACTCCGGCTCCGACCGAAACTCCTGCGCCGACGGAAACACCAGCGCCGACGGAAACCCCGGCTCCGACGGAAACTCCGGCTCCGACAGAAACACCGGCGCCGACGGAAACCCCGGCACCAACGGAAACCCCGGCACCGACCGAAACTCCTGCACCGACGGAAACGCCTGCGCCGACCGAAACGCCAGCGCCGACGGAAACGCCGGCACCGACGGAAACGCCAGCGCCGACAGAAACGCCAGCACCGACGGAAACGCCAGCACCGACGGAAACGCCAGCACCGACGGAAACGCCAGCGCCGACGGAAACGCCAGCGCCGACCGAAACTCCGGCTCCGACAGAAACCCCGGCCCCGACAGAAACCCCGGCGCCGACGGAAACACCAGCGCCGACGGAAACGCCGGCACCGACGGAAACGCCAGCGCCGACCGAAACTCCGGCCCCGACGGAAACGCCAGCGCCGACCGAAACTCCGGCTCCGACAGAAACACCGGCGCCGACGGAAACACCGGCTCCAACGGAAACACCGGCCCCGACGGAAACCCCGGCTCCGACGGAAACCCCTGCGCCGACCGAGACCCCGGCACCGACGGAAACACCGGCTCCGACGGAAACGCCGGCCCCGACGGAAACCCCGGCTCCGACGGAAACGCCGGTGCCGACGGAAACGCCTGTACCGACGGAAACGCCTGCACCGACGGAAACGCCTGCGCCGACGGAAACACCAGCGCCGACAGAAACCCCGGCGCCGACTGAAACCCCAGCGCCGACAGAAACCCCGGCGCCGACTGAAACACCAGCGCCGACAGAAACACCAGCGCCGACCGAAACTCCGGCTCCTACGGAAACACCGGCTCCAACGGAAACACCGGCCCCGACGGAAACGCCCGCGCCGACCGAAACACCGGCTCCGACAGAAACGCCGGCACCGACGGAAACGCCAGCGCCGACGGAAACTCCTGCACCGACGGAAACGCCAGTGCCGACGGAAACACCAGCACCGACCGAAACACCCGCGCCGACGGAAACTCCTGCACCGACGGAAACGCCAGCACCGACGGAAACGCCTGCGCCGACGGAAACACCAGCGCCGACAGAAACCCCGGCGCCGACGCAAACCCCGGCGCCGACGCAAACCCCGGCGCCGACGCAAACCCCGGCGCCGACGCAAACCCCTGCGCCGACGCAAACCCCGGCGCCGACGCAAACCCCTGCGCCGACGCAAACCCCTGCGCCGACGCAAACCCCTGCGCCGACGCAAACCCCTGCGCCGACGCAAACCCCTGCGCCGACGCAAACCCCTGCGCCGACGCAAACCCCTGCGCCGACGCAAACCCCTGCGCCGACGCAAACCCCTGCGCCAACGCAAACACCAGCGCCAACGCAAACGCCAGCACCGACGCAAACGCCAGCGCCGACGCAAACCCCTGCGCCGACGCAAACCCCTGCGCCGACGCAAACCCCTGCGCCGACGCAAACACCTGCGCCGACGCAAACACCTGCACCGACGCAAACACCTGCGCCGACGCAAACACCTGCGCCGACGCAAACCCCTGCGCCGACGGAAACGCCGGCACCGACGGAAACGCCAGCGCCGACGGAAACACCAGCGCCGACCGACACGCCAGCGCCGACGGAAACACCAGCGCCGACGGAAACACCGGCGCCGACGGAAACACCGGCGCCGACGGAAACACCGGCGCCGACGGAAACGCCTGCGCCGACGCAAACACCTGCGCCGACACAAACACCTGCGCCAACGCAAACACCAGCGCCGACGCAAACACCTGCGCCGACGGAAACGCCTGCGCCGACGCAAACCCCTGCGCCGACGCAAACCCCTGCGCCGACGCAAACCCCTGCGCCAACGCAAACCCCTGCGCCAACGCAAACACCTGTGCCGACGCAAACACCTGCGCCGACGCAAACACCTGCGCCGACGCAAACACCAGCGCCGACGCAAACACCAGCGCCGACGCAAACACCAGCGCCGACGCAAACACCTGCGCCAACGCAAACACCTGCGCCGACGCAAACCCCTGCGCCGACGCAAACCCCTGCGCCGACGCAAACACCTGCGCCGACAGAAACCCCGGCGCCGACGCAAACCCCTGCGCCGACGCAAACACCAGCGCCGACGCAAACGCCAGCACCGACGCAAACACCAGCGCCGACGCAAACGTCTGAACCAACACAAACCCCATCGGTGACCACGACGACGACACCGACGCAAACACCTGCGCCAACCCAAACCACCGGGCCGGGGAATGGCAACGGCAACGGCAACGGCAATGCGACGCAAACGCCAGCGCCAACGCAAACGCCAGCGCCAACGCAAACGCCAGCACCGACGCAAACACCTGCGCCAACCCAAACCACCGGGCCAGGGAATGGCAACGGCAACGGCAACGGCAATGCGACGCAAACACCTGCGCCAACGCAAACGCCAGCACCGACGCAAACGCCAGCGCCGACGCAAACGTCTGAACCAACACAGACCCCATCGGTGACCACGACGACGACACCGACGCAAACACCTGCGCCACCCCAAACCACCGGGCCAGGGAATGGCAACGGAAATGGCAACGGAAACGGCAACGGCAACGTGACGCAAACCCCTGCGCCGACCAGCACGCCGGCGCCGACCTTGACGCCTGCGCCGACGGAAACCCCGGCGCCGACGGTTGCGCCGGAACCCAGCGTGACTCCGGCGCCGACGGCTACACCCGCACCGACAGCGACACCGGCGCCGAGTGCGACGCCAGAACCAAGCGCCACGCCAGCGCCGAGCAGTACGCCAGAACCAAGCGCCACGCCGGCCCCGAGCAGCACGCCGGCGCCAACGGCCACTCCGGCGCCGACGCAAACCACTTCGCCTGGAAAGGATAAAGACAAGGACAACGACAAAGACAAGGACAAGGACAGCACCAGCGAACCTGCGACTACCCAAACCGCAGAGCCGGCGCAGACCAGCACGCCCGAGCCGAAACAAACTTCGACCCCCGAACCGAAGCAAACTTCGACGCCTGAGCCGAAACAAACTTCGACCCCGGAACCGGTCAAAACCGAAGCTCCGGCTGAGCCGGTTGAAATTGAGGGCACCAAAGGCAATGATGTGATCAAGGGCAGCGACGCCGATGAAAACATCTATGGCGGCAAGGGCAATGACACGATTTACGGCGGCGCCGGCGATGATCAGCTGTACGGCGAAGCCGGGAATGACTTGTTTGTCTTTGGCGAGCTGGATGGCCATACCTGGGTCGATGGCGGCGGCAGCGGCAAATGGACGGATGTGATTGAAGTCGATTTCGGCGGCGGGCCGGGCGCTTCCACTGCGCATGGCGGCTGGACGCTGGAAATCGATGGCAAGCAAGTCACCAGCGGCAGCGAACACGGCAGCATTGATATCGGCGATGGCAAGCACGCGGTGATCCGCACCGAAGATGGCGTGATTGACATCGACAATATCGATAAACTGCAATGGTAGGCGCGCTAGTTCTCGCAAAGCGGGACGGATGGGCAGCGCAAGGACGCCGCAAGCGCCTTGCGCTGTTCATGGCATGTGTCAAGTTTGCCACTTTGGCGCAGGCCAAAACCCAAGTAAGATAGGGGTCTGCGCCTCACCCGGGAAAAATATGAGCACAGCCCCAGACGCTAGCGAAACTGACGCCGTACAATCCGGGCGGATTTTTGTCGCCATCGCCGCCTATCGCGATCCTGATTGCCGCAACACCGTGCGTGACTTACTGCAAAAAGCCGCCCACCCGTCTCGCGTGACGATAGGCGTATGCCTGCAAATCGCGCCGGAAGATGAGGATTGCCGGCTTGACGCGGAACAGGCCGAATTCGGCGCCCGCCTGCAAATCTTGTCACTGCATGCGGAACAAAGCCGTGGCGCCTGCTGGGCCAGAAACCAGGTGCAAAGCCTGTATGACGGCCAGGACTATTATCTGCAAGTCGATTCGCACATGCGCTTTGTCCCCGAGTGGGATAGCAAAATGATCGCCATGCTGCACGCTTGCGCATCCGCCAAACCGATTCTCAGCACCTACCCGCTGGCCTTTACCCCGCCCGCCGAGTTCGCCGAAGAAGGTATTGTGCATATCCACCCAAAAGGCTTTAGCGAAGATGGGATTTTGGCGCAGCGCTCCACCCTTTCCAGCCTGCGCCACGCGGCCGACCAGCCGCAAGCCGCCTGGCTCATCGGCGCCGGTTTGATTTTCACCAAAGGCGAGTGGGCGCGCGAAGTGCCGTATGACCCCTATCTGTATTTTGAAGGCGAGGAAATCAGCCTCGCGGTGCGTTCCTACACCCATGGCTGGGATGTCTTCACCCCGAATGCGGCGCTGGCCTGGCACGATTACGGCAAACGGCCCGAGCGCGCACGCCATTGGAAAGATCAGGCCGACTGGAGCGAAATGAACCGCCGCTCCTTCGCCCGCATCGCCCACATGCTGCAATTCAAAACCTGCAACAACCCCGACTACTTGCTCGAATCAGCGCGCTATGGACTGGGACAGGAACGCAGCCTGGCCCAATTTGAAGCCGGCAGCGGCATCGACTTTTGCGCCAGACTGTATCAAGGCCAGCCTTTGCCGCTCTCCGAGTTAGCGGCTGATACCGAGCAGCAGGCGCGCGAGCGGCGCGAAACCTTCACCACGATCTGGGTGAATAACGCCTGGCGCTGCCCGGAAACCCGCTCCGGCAATGGCTCCAGCCTGGCGGAAACAGTGGGTTTGCGCCAATGGCTGCCGGAAATTTTAAAATTTCTCAATTGCCAGGTGCTGGCTGATATGGGCTGCGGCGATTTGAACTGGATGCAGGAAATCATCCCGCAACTGCGCTTTTATTTCGCCTACGACATCGTGCCCGGCCTGATCGGCGATTTGCGCCACCGTTTTGTCAGCCACAATAATTGTTTTTTCAGCGAATGGGACTTGGTCTTGCAAACCCCGCCGCAAGTCGATGTGATTTTATGCCGCGATGTGCTGACCCATTTGCCGCTGGATGCCGCCCTGATGGCGCTGCGCCGCTTTCGCGCATCCGGCGCACCGTACTTCATGGCCACCACGCATAACCGGGGCCGCAACCGCTGGGTGGCCAGCGGCTCCTGGTATGCGATGGATTTATCCGCGCCGCCTTTCAATTTGCCGCCGCCGCGCTTGCAATTGCAAGAAGGCGGCAGCAAATTGCTCGGCGTATGGGCCGGCAGCGATCTGCCGGAAGCGCCATGAGATTAGGCCGCGCCGTGCATTGGGAAACGGTGGTGCTGCCAGCGTGGCGGCGCGCCGCCTGCAGCAGCGAAGATGCAAATGCCGACGTGTGGCGCCACCTGCCGCCGGATTGCTGCTGGCTGCAAGGCGAAATTGAGACGCCCGATATTGAAAAAATGTTCATCATCGGCTCCCAGGATTGGTTTGATGTGTTTGGCGCTTATCAATTGGGACATATCGCACAGCGCATTCAGGCTGACCGCGCGGCCCAGGCCCCGGACGATATCTGGCAACATCACAGCCATGTGCAATATCTGTATGACAGCTATTGCCGCCAAAGCAGACCGGCGCAACCCTTGATGCTGGCGGCGGCGGATGCGCGCGGGCCGTTTGTGCTGCTCGATGGCAACCACCGTGCGCTGGCCCTGTATCTGTTGCGTCAATTGGTGGGACAGCCCTGTTTTGTGGCCCTGCATGCGAGTATGGAACAGGATTTTTTATGGATGCGGCGCGCATTGAGCGCCCTGTCATAACCCTTTTGCCTGGAGGCGATATGCGCAAGCGCAGATGGTGCGCGCTGGTTTGCGGCTTGTGTTTGCTGTTTGCGCGCGGCCTGGCGCAAGCGCAAGCCCTGTCTGCTGAATTCAGGCTGGAACTGGAAATTCTGGTGCATTTTTTTCAGCCGGGGCCAGCCAGTTTCGAGGCGCAGAAAAAGCAATATCTGGCAGCGCTGGAAAAAAACCAATTACCATCGCGCAGCCTGGCTTGCGTGAATAACCGCATGACGCGCGCTTGGCAGCGCGAAACCATGTTGCGCGAATTCACACCGCACGCCGGCAATCTGGATCAGGCGCGCCGCTTGAATCTGATGCTGGCGCTGCCGGCGATGCGCAAAGCATACGCCAATCTGTCCCCCGCACAGCAGGCCCAAGACAATCCCCTGCAGCCGATCAGCGGCGGAAAAAGCAGTTTCACGGAAGAAGAATTGGCGCAACTGGTGCTGTTTTCCGATACCCCGGAATGGCAGATTTTTTTGCGTCTGGGCAGTATGGTCAAGGGCGGGGAATTTTTATTGGATGCCTCGCTGGCCTTGCTGAATCAATGTATGAGCAGCGAGCAAAAATAAACGGCGCCACGCGTCATCGCAACAGCAGGAGGTAATATGCAGACATTTTTCAGCTTGCGCGGCATGTGCGCCGGGATGCTCTTGGCCAGTGCTGCAGTATGGGCGCCATTGGCGCAAGCAGCGAAACTCGAAACCGAATTGCAGCGCTTTATCCAACTCTACCGGCCAGGCGAAATGGCCAGTCATATGGTGGCGCAAGTCGTCAAGGCGGGGCATCAACGGGGCGAAATCAGCGCTGCGCGCAAAGACTGCCTGCTCGAAAAATTGAACCCCGGCCTGATGAATCAAGCGGCCCTGATTGTGGCGCGTGAGCGCTTTGGCAATCTGGCGCGTTTGCAGCGCATCAATGAATTCCTCGAATCGTCCACCGGACGCAAAATGATCGATCTGACCAGCCAGCAATTCAGCACGCCGGGGGCGCAGGATTTTTCCAAAGAATATGACGCCGGCAATGTCATGCGGCAAATGAGCGCAAAGGAGCTGGAGGAAATCGGGGCCTTTGAAAAACTGCCGGAATATGCCGATTTCAGCAACTATGTGAACCATGGCTTGCAGCAGATCAACCAAAATCCGCAAGTGCAGGCACTGATCAGAGACGCGCTGAAAAATTGCCAGCCCTGATAGCGCGTCTGCCTGTCATCTCAGCATGGATCGCCGCTGTCACTTGGCTCTACCGCCAGCAACATGTACCCGCGCGCCATGCCGCTTTGGCTGTCTGCGTATTGCATGGCTTGCCACAAGTCGCTCAGCGCGACCCAATGCGGCGGATATTTGAAGCGCGCCACATCCAGCAGCAAAACCAGATCGCGCCCGGCGTGGTAGCCGCCGATGGGGGAAAAATGGCCATCGCCGGTTTGTCCCAAGGCCGCGCGCGAATACGCCGCCAGCAGTGCGCGCCCCGGCAACTCATCTGCGCCGCAGGGACTGCCATCCGGTCTGGCCCCGTGACAGACCTGTTGCACCAATTGGCGGAATTGCTGCAGCCCCGCGCCGCTGGCGTCAGCATGGACGCATTCCGCCGCCAAGCCATTGCAGCGCGCCATGCCGGCCAGACCATGCAGCGAGATACCGTCTTTTTCTATCGCCTGCAATTGCTGGCAGCAATCGGCGATTTCCTCGCTATACCAACGCCATACGCCTTTCCATAAGCGTTTCGGATCGACTTGCAGCGCGTTTAACACCATCACCAGGCTGCTGATGCCGCAATAGCTGGGTTCGGCCTGGGTGTGAAATTGCTCAATCAAGGGGAAAAAATTGCGCATGCCGCCAGCCAGCAGCGCTTCTTGAAACAGCGTGCGGCCGCTGTCGGAGGAAAATGAAATTTGTTGCGCCGGCAGGGCGCGTTTGTAAAAACCGCTTTCGGTCTGGGTGTGGGGTTTGGCTTTGCAAATCATGCTGGTTTCCTGTTGTATCCGCCGTCACAGCCGGCTTGCAGCGCGCGTCAAAACGCGTGCGGCAAGTCACGTCAGAATCCTGCTTGCAAGTGCGGCAAGGGCTTCTTATACTGTATAAAAATACAGTATCACCGCAGCGCAAGCCTGTTGTCTGGCATTGTAGCAGCGGCCTGTTTCAAGCAAAGCGAGAACGCCATGTCTGATCTCTTATCCGCCCGGCCCGCGTCAGCGGCCACACTGCAACAAGATGCGCAAACGCTGCGCGACTTCCCTTGTGAATTGCCAATGCCGGCGCATCGCATCCGCGCCGGGTTTCCTTCGCCGGCGCAGGATGAATCATGCGGCGAATTGGATTTGAACAGTTTTTTAGTGCGCAATCCGGCCGCCAGCTTTGTGTTTGAGGTGCGCGGCGATTCCATGCAGGGGGCCGGGATATTGGAGGGCGACCGGATTATTGTTGATCGCTCGCGCCAGGCGCAGCAGGGCGATATCGTGGTGGCGGCGGTGGAAGGCGAATTTACCGTCAAACGCTTGTTCATGCGCCGCAATCAGCTCGAATTGCACCCCGAAAACCCGGCCTATCCAGTGCTCAAACTGGATGCCGACAGCGATTGTCTGGTGTGGGGCGTGGTGGTCGGCGTGGTGCGCCGGGTGGGCGGCAGGAGTGTGCTGTGAGCGCGCTGTCTGCACCGCAAGCCTTAGCGGCGCCGGAGCGCGCACTCGCGCCGCCGGGGGCGTGCGCGCAGAGCGATAGCGAGGCCGCCGGCCTGATTGTCTTGCCGCGCTTTGCCCTGGTGGATGTGAATAATTTTTATGTTTCCTGTGAGCGTGTGTTTCAACCTGCTTTGGAAAAACAGCCGGTGGTGGTGCTCTCCAATAATGACGGCTGCATTATTTCGCGCAGCAATGAAGCCAAGGCGCTCGGCATCAAGATGGGCGCGCCCTGGTTTGAAATGCGCGAATTGGCCAAGCGCCACGGGGTGCGCGTGTTTTCTTCCAATTACGCCTTGTACGCCAATATGAGCCAGCGCGTGGTTGATGTGTTGCGCAGCTTCACTCCCGATATTGAGGTGTACAGCATTGACGAATCTTTTTTACGGATTGAGCGGGTGGCGGCGGCGCAGGCTGATGCTGTCGGCTTTGCGCAGGAAATACGGCAGCGCATCCGCAACTGGACCGGCTTGCCGGTCTGCGTTGGCATCGGCCCCAGTAAAACCCTGGCCAAATTCGCCAACCACATCGCCAAAACCCGGCCCGGGTTTGAAGGCGTGTGCGACTTGCACAGCCTGCCCAAGGCGCAGCGCCTGCAACTGATGTGGCAAACCGATGTCGGCGAGATATGGGGCGTGGGCCGCAAATTGCAGCGCCGTCTGCGCCAGCTGGGCATTGAAAGCGTGCTGGATTTGCGCAATGCCGAGCCGGAATACATCCGCCAGCAATTCGGCGTCGTGTTAGAACGCAGTTGCTGCGAGCTGCGCGGCCTGTCCTGCCTGAATCTTGAGCAAATGGATGAGCCTAAACAGCAAATTCTGTGCTCACGCTCCTTTGGCGAACCGGTTTTCACGCTGGATGAATTGCGTGAAGCGATTGCCAGCCATGTCGCCAGCGCCGCCGTGCGCCTGCGCCGGCAACACTCGCTGGCGGGCGTGTTGACCCCGTTTATCGAGGGCAACCGCTTCAAGCCCGATTACTACAGCAATGCCCTGACCTTGGCTTTACCGCTTGCGCTGGACGATACTTTGCAGCTCACGCAATACGCTTTGCGCGCGCTGGATAAAATCTACCGGCCTGGCTGCCGCTATCAGCGCGCCGGCGTGCTCTTGAGCGCCTTGTGCCCGCGCGCGCAGCGGCAGTCTGATTTATTTGAAGATGGCGCCGCCTTGCAAAAATCGGCGCGTTTGATGACGGTATTAGACCGTATCAACCAGGA
The DNA here is from genome assembly GCF_037300705.1 of Massilia sp. W12. NCBI lineage: Bacteria > Pseudomonadati > Pseudomonadota > Betaproteobacteria > Burkholderiales > Oxalobacteraceae > Massilia > Massilia sp. W12. The sequence goes on from NZ_CP147776.1 coordinate 837,641, forward strand.
ACATGGACGCAACACTGTGCAGGCTGCCGCCGCCGGCATCGGTCAGCGCTGGGGCATGCGCGCCGAGTGGCGCAGCCCGCGCTACACCAGCGATTGGAATGAATTGCCGCGCACCGTCAGCCACCCCGGCCAGGCCGCGCCGGCCAGCGCGGCTTGAGTTTTCGCGCGTTTTGCATCTGCGCCTGCAATCGCGGCGCATGGCAATGTCCGGGGGCGTCTGCGCCTGCCAGTTGCGGCAAGCCTGTGGCGTGGAAAGTGCGTGCAGGCAGCGTGATCAGCCGGGTTTACAAACCGCGTTCCAGGCGGCTGATTGCATCGCGGTAAGCGGCTTTGAGCCGATATACTTGCGCCGGCCGATGTGCGCCAGTGGCTTCTTGTACCCCGGGGACTTCTTCCAACATATCCATTTCCTGTATTTTGCGGCGGAAGCTGACTTTGTTAAGCGGTTCGCCCAGCAGGCTTTCATAGATTTTTTGCAGCTTGGGCAGGGTGAATTGTTCCCCGGCGAAGTGACAGGGCAGTGAGGAATACTGGCTTTTCAAGCGCACCCGCTCACGCGCGGCGGCGATGATGTGGGCATGATCAAACGGCAGCGCCGGCAGATGGTTGACATCGATTAAGCGCACAGCGCCGGATTTTGGGCCGCCCAAGCCGCCAGCCTGCAGCGTGTGCAAGGGGGCTAAGGCGGTGTATGCCACTGAAACCGACCAGCCGCGCGGATCGCGCGCCGGGCCGGAAAAGGTGGCAAGTTGTTCGAGATAAGGCGGGATGATGCCGGTTTTTTCCCGCAGCACGCGCAGGGCGGCGTCTTGGGTGTCGGCATCCTGTTCGGTGTGCACATAGCCGCCAGGCAAGGCGAGCTGGCCGGCATAGGGTTTCCGCTCGCGCAGCAGCAGGGCGGCATGCAAGCTGTCCTGCTGCAAGGTCAGCAGCACCACATCAACGGTGCAGATGACGGAAGGAATAGGGTCCATTGGCGCCTCGCATTGATCAGATGAATGCAGTATGCCATGGATAGTTTAAAAATAAAACTAAGTGTAAAGATCAGGATTGCAGCAGGCGCTTGCGGGCGCGACTTTCATCGCGAACAAGGCCGGGGCGCACACAAGCGCTGATTCGGGGCTAAGGGCTTCAATCCCCTGCCACAAATCAAGCGACGGCTGGTGGCGGCGCCAATGTCGGCAGGTGGCATGCTGCAGCGCTATTCCCGGTGGGCAGGAACGACTTCAGTCGCGAATCAGGCATGGCATTGGCCTTGTGCTATTCGCGGCTGAAGCCTCGCCTGCCAGCATGCAATCACATGTTCGCCGCGCTGCCGGAGTGCTGCCCACAGTCTGGCGAAGTCCCACTGTCCACCATTAACTAAGCGCATACCACTTGCACACTGCTGCGTCCCCCCGCACCTTTTTGCACCACGATCTTGGTCGCGATTTGCTCTGTCATTTCCTGCACATGCGAAATCACGCCGACTTTACGCCCCAACGCTTGCAAATTGTCGAGCGCGGCCATGGCCATTTGCAGGGTTTTGCCGTCCAGGCTGCCAAAACCTTCGTCGATAAACAGCGATTCGACATTGACCCGGTTGGCTGAGAGCGAGGCCAAAGCCAGCGCCAGCGCCAGCGAAACCAGGAAGCTTTCCCCGCCAGAGAGCGAATGCAGGGAACGTTTTTCTTCGCCCATTTCCAAATCCAGCACCAGCGGCGTCAAGCTGCCCGGAATGCGCTCCAGCCGATAACGCCGGCCCAGTTGCTGTAAGTGCAGATTGGCATGCTGCAGCAAAACATCGAGCGTGAATTGCTGGGCGTAGTTGCGGAATTTTTTGCCATCAGAAGAGCCGATCAAGTCCGCCAATGCGGCCCATTTTTGCGCAGTCTGCTGGCGCGCCCCGATTTGCTGTTGAAGCTCCGCCGCCGCCGCCTGTTTTTCATTGTCCGCTTCCAATTTGGCCTGCATGCGCGCGGCCAGTTGCTGTTGCGCGCGCTGCTGCCTTTGCAAGCTGCTGTACGCCTGTTGCAAATGCTGACAACGCTCGCCCGCAGCAGCCAGCAAGGCGCCGGCATCGATTGCCGCATCCGCCGGCGGCCAGCTGGGCGGAGTGCGCCAGGCCGGGGCTTCCGTGACGACCGGCAATAAGCCCTGGCCTTCCTCGGTGCTGGCTTCTGCCGGCAGGGCGCTCAGATCATTAATCCGGCTGCTGGCCGACAGCCATTGTTTGTCGCGCTGGGTGCGCCGTTCGCGCAAGACGGTGGCGGCGTCTTTTTCGCGTTCATCCAAGGCGCGCAATTCATCCGCACGCTGTTGCAGCCATTGCGCGTCATGCGCCAATTGGCGTTGCAATTGACGCAAATCCAGCACGTCTTCTTTTTCCTCGCGCCAGCGGGCCAGCCATTCCGATAAGGCTTCCTGCGCTTCTTGATGCGCCTCGGCGCTGACTTGCAATTGCTTGTCAATCTGCGCTGCTGTCGCCAGCGCTTGCGCCGCCAGCAGCGCAGCTTGTTGCGCTTCTTCCTGTGCTTGCGCGGTTTGTTGCTTGCTTGCCTCCAGACTGTGTTGCAATGCGGTTTGCCAATCCTGCCATGGCCGTTGCGGCGACAGGGTTTGCAGCGCTTGTTGCAATTCCTGCGCCGCTTGCTGGCTGGCGCGCCATTGTTGGCTGGCTTGTTGCGCGCTTTGCGTTTGCTCGGCCAGACGCAAGGCCAGGGCATGACTTTGCTCCAGGGTGCGTTCCTGCGCCTGTTGCAAGGTGCGCGCCTGCTCTTGCCGTTGCCGCCACGCTTGCACCAGGTCGGCGCAGCGCGCCAAATGCAGACCGCCATCTTCTGTGCACAGGGCCGGCAGGCTGGGGCGCAAGGCTTGCGTCAACGGGGCCAGCGCGGCGCGGCTGGCTTGCCAGGCGTTGGCGGCGGCTTGCGCCTGTTGCAAGACATGCGCGGCTTCCTGTTGCGCCGCTTCCTGCCGGCGCATGGCTTGCTGCAATGCGCTGCGCTGCGCTTGCAAAAGCAGGCTGGCTTGTTCGAGCGCTTGATTGTGTCCCTGTAATTGTTCCTGCTCTTCCTGCCAGGCCTGTTCCTGTTGTTGCGCTTCATGCAGCGCGCGTTTGCTGTGTTCGGCGCGCTGTTGCAGCCAATGCGGCAGGGCTTGCGGATCGGCCGCATGTTCGCAGGCGTCCAGCGCTTGTTGCGCCAGTGCGCAATCGCGCAACAGCAGATCCCAGGCGGCGCGGGTTTCCTGCGCGGCGCGCGCCAGTTCTTGCGCCTGTTCTTGCAAGTCTTGCAGCTGGAGTTGCTTTTCCTGCCGTACCGCTGTTTGCTGCACCACTTGGTCATGGCTGTTTTGCCAGGCTTGGCGATATTGCTCTGTTGCTTCACGCAAGGCGGTCAAGCCGGCTTCGGCGGGGCTGGGCGGCGGCGCTTTTTTGCGATAAGGGTGCTGTTTGCCGCCACACACCGGGCAAGGTTCGCCTTCACGCAATTCGGCGCGCAATGTTGCCGCGCTGATGCTGTGCTGCGCCAGCTCATACATTTCCTGTGCCTGGCGCCAGCGCAGCTGTTGCTCGTGCTCCTGCTGTTGCAGCGCCACGCCTTCCTGTTCCAGCTGGCGGCATTCTTGCAGCAAGCTTTGCACGCGCTGTTGCGCCTCTTCTTCTTGCAAACCGGCCTGACGTTGTGCGCTCCAGCTTTGTTCAATCTCTTGAATTTGCGTAAGCTCTTGCCGCCAATTGTGGATTTGCGCTTGCAGCGCTTGCCAGGCTTGCGGTTTTAAGCGGGCCTGGCTTTGATCGCGTTGCTGTTTGCTGGCGCTATGCCGGGCCTCGGCATCGTTGCAAGCTTGTTGCAGGGTTTGAATGCTGGCCCCGGCTTCTGCCAGTGCTTGCGCGCAGTCTTGCTGTTTGCGCACAAAATCCGCCTGCTGCGCCTGTTCTTCCTCAAAGCGGCGCACCAGGCTTTGCTGTTGCTCCCAGCTGTGCGCCAGCTGTTCCAGCGCGGCATGCGCCTGCAGCCAGTCTTGCAATGCTTTGGCCTGGGTGTTTTGCTGCGCCGCTTCCTGTTCCAGGGCTTGCGCCTGCTGTTGCAGGACTTGCAAGGCCTGTTGCCGGCTGTGTTGCGCCTGTTCTTCTTGCGCCAGATTGTCTTGCAGGGCGTCGAGCCGGCTTTGCAGCGCGCGCGCCTGCTCCAAGGCGGGCGCGGCGGCTTGTGTTTCGGCTTCGGCCTGCTTGAGCGCGTTTTGCGCTTGCGCCAGGGTTTGTTGCATCTGTTCTTGCGCCGCTTGTGCTTTTTGGCTGTGCAATGCTTGTTGCTGCGCTTGCTGGCGCAGGGTGTGCAATTCCTGTTCGCAGGCTTGCACTTGCTGCAGCAAAGGGCGCGCGCTTTGCATGGATTGGGTCAACTCCCATTCCTGGCGCACAGTCTGCGCCGCATCCTGCGCTGCTTGCGCCGCCTGTAATTCGTGTTGCGCGCTGTGGCAGGCTTGTTCCAGTTCGCGCCAGTCTTGCAGGGCGCGCCATTCGGTTTGCACATTGCGTTCCAGCACAGACAGGGCTTGCGCTTGCGCCAGCGCCGCTTGCTGCGCGTTGTCCCAGGCTTGGCGTTCGGCGGCGCTGGCCGGTAATTGGCCTTGCAAACCGCTGCGCAGGATGTGCAGCTGCTCTTGCTCTTGTTTATGACGCTCCCAGGCCCGTTTCGACAGGGTGGAGTAGAGCGGGTTGCCGGCCAAAATTTCCAGTAATTCGCCGCGCTCGGCGTCATCCGCTTTTAAAAATGCGGCGAATTCGTTTTGCGCCAGCAGCACGGCGCGCGTGAATTGCTCAAAATTCAGCCCCAGGCGCTGCACGATTTCGGCTTTGACTTCTGACAGCTTGCCGGCAAAAAGCTGGCCGCCGGCGTCGGCGCTTGGGCTGAATTCCTGCAGCGTCATCTCGACTTTTTGCAAAGCGCCGCGCGCCTGATTGCGCGCGCGCCGCACCGCCCAGCGTGCGCGCCAGGCGCGTCCGTCGCTGCCGATGAATTCCACTTGCGCATAGCCTTCGCTGGCGCCGCGCCGCAAGAGATTGCGCGTATCCTGCTGGGTTAAGCTGGATTCGCCCACATCCGGCAGCGCGGTGCGGTTGGCTTTGGCTAAGCGCGGCGTGTTGTCAAACAGCGCTAAGCAGAGCGCGTCAAGCAGGGTGGATTTGCCGGCGCCGGTCGGGCCGCATATGGCAAACAAGCCGCATGCAGCCAGCGGCCCTTGGGTGAAATCTATACAAAATTCCTGCGCCAGCGAGGCCAGATTTTTGCCGCTCACAGTCAGGATTTTCATGCATCCTCCATCAGCATCAATTCTGCGAATAATTGCTGGATATCAGGCGGCGGCGCGCTGCCGTATTTTTCCTGGTGCAAATGGGCGAAAATCGCCGCCGGTTGCAGGCGCTGCACCTCGTCCATGCTGTGATGTGTTTGCACTGGCGCCGCCGCATCCGCTTCCTGCCGGGCATACGCGGTTTCGTAGCCGGCCATGCGCACCGCCTTGCCTTCCAGCGCCTGCTCCAGTCTGATGCGGATATCCGCTTGCGGCCCTTCGATCAAAATATACGGGCGCACCAGCGCTTGCTGTTCAAACGGAACAGGCGGGGCCTCCAGCGCACGCAGCGCTTGCAACACCTCGTCCAGCGGCGCGGGACGCGCCGGCACCCGCAACACCGGCACGCTGCGCGGCACATACAGGCTTTCCACGCTGCGCAAACGCGCGCCGTCCAGCTCCACCAGCAAGACCTGGTGTTTGTAATCGGTTTCGGCAAATGAGAGTGGCAGCGGGCTGCCGCTGTAACGGATATGGTTTTGTCCGCCGACTTGCTGGGCGCGGTGTAAATGGCCCAGTGCGACATAGGCCACGTCGGCCTCAAACATGGCGGCGGACAGCGCTTCGCTGCCGCCGATCACCAGCGGGCGTTCGGAGTCTTCTGACACCTGGCCGCCTTGCATATGACAATGCCCCATCGCCAGCAATGCCGCGCCGGGCGGCAGTTGCGCGCGCGCATGCGCTTGCAAAGCCTGATACAGCTGCGCCACGGCCTGCGCATATGGCAGATGCTCGCCGCGCGCCAAATCGCCCGGGCGCAGAAAGGGCACAGCCAGCACTTGCGCGCCGATGCCGCCGTCTGCGCGCAACAGCGGCGCGCATAATGAATTGAGATCCGGCTCGCCGCGCGCATCGCGCCCCGGCTGGCCGATAATGCGCACCCCCAGCGCGTCTAACAGCGGGCCGGGCGCTTCCAGCCGTCCGGCGGAATCGTGGTTGCCGGCGATGATGATGGTTTGTAAAGCAGGTGCGATGCTGCGCGCCTGGCGCAGAAATTGGTAAAACTGGCGCTGGCTGGCGGCGGATGGATTGGCGTTGTCAAACACATCGCCGGCGATCAGCAGCGCATCGATTTGATATTGCCGCAGGCTTGCGCACAACCAGTCCAGAAAAGCCTGGTGCTCGGCGCTGCGCTCGAATTCGTGCAGACTCTGGCCTAAGTGCCAGTCAGATGTGTGCAACAGACGCATGGTGGCTCCGCAATCGGGAAGGAATTCCTGCATTGTAACAAAATGCTGTATGAAAATACAGTTGTCTGCACAATTTGCGGCATGCCGGCTTGCTGCCCCGGCATGCCGCAGCAAGCCCGCCTTTGCGCTTATGCGATAAAGCTGCAGGCGATGTGCGCGCTGTTGCCGGTTTGCACGCCGATGCGCCAGCCGTTTTGCTCTGGCGCCACATTCAGCAATAAAAAGCCCTGGTAATCCTGCTCGCTCCACAGTATTTCGCTGCTGAATTCCAGTCCGTCCGGCAAGCGGCGCTGGCTGTGTGCTTGCATATCGCTCACTTTGGCGTTGATGAAGTGATAAGGCGCAAAGCAGGGTGAGGCCACCACGCTGTGCGCCAGGATGCTGCGCACGCCATCGCTAAACGCTAATTGGCAGACAAAGTGGGCGTGCAAATCGCCGCATAAAAACACCACATGGCCAATTTCATGTTCCAGCAGAAAGCGGCCCAATTGCGCCAATGAGGCCGGATAGGCTTGCCAGCCGTCGCTGCGGCTGAGATAGTCGCCGGCCTCGTCATGCGCCAGCGGGGCCAGAATGCTGGGACTGGCGATGAATTTCGGTGCGTCCGGCGCGCGCCGCTGTTGCGCCAGCAGCCAATCGCACAGGGCTTGCATTTGCACATCGCTGATTATGCGGCTGGATGGGGTTTCTTCTTTCAGGCAGGCGTGGCGCGCTTCGCGTTCCAGGCGGGTGTCGAGCATGAAAAAAGGCAGGCCGGCCAGCGCAAAGTTGTACCAGTAATGGCGCGCCCATTGTTCGCCGGGGGCCGGCGGCCAGCCATTGCGCGGGCTGTGCGCCCACTGCCAGCCGACAAAGCAGGCTTGTCCCATTTCATTCCACATGCGCAGATGCTCATTCGGCGTTTGCGGCATCGGTTCCCAGTCGTTTTGAATTTCATGATCGTCCAGCATTTGATACACCGGGGTTTGCGCCATGAAGCTGCGCGCATGCGGGCTGTTGAAGGCGTCTTGATAGCGCTCCCAGAAAATCTCCAGGCGCGCATCTTCATCCAGCACGCCGGCGCTGGCGTCCACATAAATCTGATCGCCCAGCATCAGGCAGGCGGCCGGATCAGCCCAGCCCAGACGCATGCCTTGCAATAATTCGGCGAATGGGCGGTCGGCGCGTTGCTGGTCCATCGCATTGCTGGAATAGCGGCAGGAGCCGAGCGCAAATTGCAGCGCTTGGGCGGCAGGCCCGGCCAGCGCTGCGCGCCGTGCGCTGGGGCGGATCTGCACCAGGTTGGCGGCATCCGGATCTTGCTCTAACCAGGCGCAAAACGCATAGGCCTGGGTTTCCAATTGCGGCTCTTGCGCCAGACTGTGGCTGCGCAAGTCGCACAGCTGCTGCGCTAAGCTATCGGCTTGCGGCATGCCGGGGATGCAGGCTGCTTGCGCTAAGCTGCTGAATTGCGCCTGGCTGTGATAGCGCACCGCCAGACGGATCCCGGCGCAGGCCGGATCCAGCGTCAGCTCCGGCAGCGCCAGCAAAAAGCCGGGTTCTTGCAACACTTGATGCTGGGCATAGCTGGCATGCAAGGGCTTGCCATTGGCGTCGCATTGCACGCTTTCGACGCAATCGATGCGGGCGATCTCAGGCGCGGCGCGCAGCCACAGGCGGCAGCGCAAACCGGCTGCGCCATCTGCTTGCAGACTGCCAAGCAAGGGGCCGCAGCTGGCTGCGCGCCGCCGCACAGTTGCGCCGCCGATGGGCGTTGCCGGCAGCATGCCGGCGTGCGCCGGAAACGCTGGCGCATGCTGTAAAAAGGCGACGATTTTGCCGAACACATCGCGCGCCGCATGTTTGCCCACCAGCGGATCAAGATGGCCGTAGCCGGGCAGGTTTTGCACGCTGAACAGGGTTTGCCCGAACACATGGTTCAAAGCTTGCGCTGATTGCTCGACGCCCTCGCGGCTGAAGACGTCATTGCGGTCGCCATGCATGAAGCAGGCCGGGAAGCGGTAAAACGCCAGCATATTTTCCTGCGTGACGTAGAGATTGCGGCCATATTGATCGAGCAGTTTGCCATCCAGCACGGCATGCAGAATCTGGCGGTAGGTGGTCATATTGGTTGCGCCCAACACTTCCGCCAGACGCAAACGGGTCGCCGGCGCCAGATTGTCCAGCTCAAACAGGCGGCCAAACACGGCGGCTGAGCGCAGATATACGGCGATATCGCGCCGCAGGCGCAAAGTGGGACGCAGCTTGCGCTCCTCTTGCGGCGGCAGCGGATATGTGGCCAGCAGGCGGTCCAGCAGCACTTGGCGCCAGTCGGCTTCGCTTTCATTCATACTCGAATCAAGTTCATCGATATCCATCATCCAGTCGCGCATCTGAGCCGCAAATTCACCCCGGATACGGTTGCCATGCGAGACTTTGAACACCGGCCCGACTTGCAGCATGACGGCGGCGCGGATCTTGCTTTTGCCTTGCGCCCCTTGCAGCTGGCCGGACAGCACCGCCAGATTAAACATGGCCGAGCCGATGCAATGCGCCACCACATCCAGCGCTTCGCAGCCGCAGTGCTGCAAGATGTAATCAACCGCCGCCGGGATATCCAGGCGCGCGATATCATCCAGCTTCCATTGCTGTTTGTGGCCGGGCAGGGCGATGCTGCTGCGCAATTCCAAAATCCACACATCGCGCCCGGCCTGGCACAGGCTTTGGGTTAAATTTCCATTCGCATGGTCAATGCAAAACTGTTTGCCGCAAGAGCCAAAGCCATGCAGTAACAATACCGGCGGCAGCGCTGTATCGCTTTGCGGCGGCGGGCGTCGCGCCTGATAACGCGTCAAAGGCAGGGACAGTGTGCCGTTATGCGGCTGGCGCGCATGGCGTAAGGCTTTGCAGTGGTGCTCGCTGCGCAGCAAGCCGGGCAGCTCCGGCGTTTTGCGCAGCTGATGCGCCTCCGGCGCGTAATCCGGTTTGCGCAGATTCCAGAAATGAATGCGCAGCAGGGCGCGCAAAAAGAAACCGCCCAGGCTGATCAAGTCCAGCATGGCGTAGGGGTTTTGCTCACATGCGCTGATCTGAAAAGACTTTTCACGCAATAAACGCACCCAATCCAATTTCACCAGACCGCGCGCCAGATGCGGGCGCGGCTGACCTTGGCGATGCAAGATCAGCGCCATTTCCGACAAGGAGCGCCACAGATTATTGCCGGCGCGGTATTCCACATTTTTCACCCCCACCAGCCGCCAATGTAAATCCGGCCCCAGCGCAGCGCAGATTTCCTGTCCCGCTTTCGGTTGCAAGATATAGCGCAATTGGCGCAAGCTGCCGATGTGGCTGGCTAAACGCAGCAGGGCGCGGATGCGGCGCCACAGCGGCACATGCTGTTCGCCCGCTTTGGCTTTGCGCTGCCGGCTTGACTGATAATCCGGCCACAGCCGCAAGCGCACATATTGCAGCAAGGCGCGCGTCACTTTGCGCGGATTGCGCGCCGGGCACAGATGCAGCCAATGCACTTCGCCATGCAGGGCGATGACGCCGATGCCCTCCAATTCCAGCCGCGCGTTGGCGATTGTCAGGCTGCGTTGCGGATCGCGCACAAAGGCCGGCAAATCCACATCAAACACAAAATCGACGCACAAACGCGCTTTGCAAGGATGGGCGCGCGAGGCGATCTGCAATTCGCCATCCATCACTTCTGAGAAGCGTAACTCGGTAGGTTTGATGCTTGGCGCTTGATAATCCAGCGGCCACAGCGGCAGGCTGCGCGCGGCGTGGGCGAAGCGCTCTGCCGCGCTGTTTGCAGAGCGCGCAGCATCCAGTGCGGCGGGCTGCGCGCAATCCGGGGCCGGCAATTGTCTGGCGCACCGGGTTTGCCAACCATGCTGCTGAATGCAATGCGCCGCCGCACGCTCCGCCAATGCGCTGATGGTCAAGAGCGGATTGATGCCAACCGGGGTGGGCAGGATGGCGCCATCCCAGACATATAAATCCGGCCAGGTTTCATAGCCGCCATCGCGGAACACCGCGCCATATTCATCCACCACGCCCTGTTCGCCATGTTCGCCCATGCAGCAGCCGCCCAAAGGGTGCACAGTAATATGGTGGCCGCCCGGCTTATTGCCTTCCAGCACATGCGCCAATTCAGTCGGCCAGGCGCGCCAGGCCGGATTCGCCAACAGCGTGCCGCCCAACTGCTGCACCGCCGGGGCCAGCCATGTTTCGCTGCGGCTGGCGAAATCCGGCGCGTCTTTGTAGCTGTTCGGGCTGGTTTCCGCCAGCACCTTGGGGCTGCTGACAAATTTCAAGTGGCCTTGATTTGGCGCAAAACCTTTTTGATTGCGCCGCGTTTCTTCCAGCTTGCTGTAATGCAAACTCATACTCCAGCGCAAACAATCGCGCCCCATGCCCAGATACAGCGCACTGTGTGCGATTGCTTGCGGATCCACGCTGTCCGGATCATGTTTCATATGCAGCTCAGAAGGCGCGCTGCGGCTCATGCGGTACAGCACGGCGTTGGTCGTGAGCAATTCAGCAAACAGGCGATACAGCGGCGCCGGCACGGCGCAATCCTGAATCACCAACTGATGATGCGGATGCGCGCGCCCATCCAGCATGGCGCTGATAGTCGGCCCCACTTTGCGCGCACTGTGCGCCACGCTTTGTTCGGCCCCCGGGCGCACCGTCTGGTCTTGCGCATAGCCGGCCCAGATCATGTCGCCATTGCCATTGAAATTGTGTCCCAGACGGGGCGACATGCTCATGCCCTTGTGATGCGAGCGCAGCAGAATTTCTGTGCTGCCCAGGCTGCCGGCGGCGAGCACCACGCAATGCGCCTGCAGCTTGAATTCAAGTTGGCGCGCTTGTTGATTTGGCGTATCGCTCAAGGCGAAGCAGACTTCCCAATGCTTGTCGTTGCTGCTGCGTTGCACATGGCTGACCTTGGCCCCGCAAAACATTTCCACCCCCTGACGCTTGGCCAGGGCCAGATAATTGGTGCATAAGGTGTTTTTGGCGTTGAAATTACAGCCGGTGAAACAATCGCCGCAGCCGTTACAGGCGTGCTGCACAATTCCGTGCGGGTTGACGCCTTCCTGCAAGTTCAGCGCCACTTGCACCGTTTGAAAACGGCTCGCTCCAGCGTGCGGCGGCATATATTGGCCCAGGCGTTGCAGTTGCAGAGTTTTTTGCGTGGCCGGCGCAGCGCATACGGCCAGCATCTGTTCAGCGCGCGCATACCATTGCGCAAAGTCGCCCGCCAGCGCCTCTTCCCGTAAGCTGTGCGGCCAGCTGTTGTCCTGCCACACCGCATCCGCCATGCGCTCCGCCACACCGGCATTAATCAGAGAGCCGCCGCCCAAGCCATTGCCGGACAAGACGGTCAGATCCGGGCTGATATGAATGTCATACATGCCATCCGCATTGCCCTGCACCCGTCCCTTATTGTGACGTTGCAGCCGCACTTCACGCCACAACTCAGCAAAACCGGCGGGAAATTGCCCCGGCAGAATTTCACGCCCGCGTTCCAGCAAGCCGACCCGCAAGGGCGCGCCATCACGGTTTTGCAAACCGGATAAACGCGCCGCCGCCACTGCGCCGCCGTAACCGCTGCCGATAATCAGCACATCAAAATCCACCCCATGACGCTTGCGTAATAAACGTTTGCACAGTACTTCCACTCCAGACGACAGAAATTCATGTATGGCAGGCATAGCATTCTCCTGTAGGGCCGAAAGCAATAATCTTGCTAAACGATAAATAGACGCAAACGCTATGTGCGCATATGTAACAATCATGAGCGCAAAAAAGCCCCGTTGGCGCGCACCGTGCATGGCGCCATCGTTGCTCAGTATTTCGTTATGCCGCGCCGATTGGCGCAGCGCTCAGGCTTGTTGCAGCATACGTGCGATGTGTTCGCGCAATGCTTCCGGTTCAACAGGTTTATTCATCAGTGGCAGACCGCTATCGGCAACATCGCGCAGTTTGGCCGGATCGGTTTCACCCGAAACCAGCAAAACGGCGAGACCAGGCTGACTGTTTTGCAGCAGCTGCGCCACTTGTAAGCCGCTCACCCCATCCTGCAGGCGCAAGTCGGCAATCACCATTTGTATTTGATGCTTTGCGATGATGTCCTGTGCTTCTTCCCTGGTGGCGCAACCATGGGTCTGGATGCCCCAGCTGCCCAGCAGCAGTTGCATGCCATGCCGGATCGGCGCTTCATCTTCCAGCACCAGAATGCGCCACTTGGGATTGATCAGGCGCTGGCTGTTTTCCAGCGGCGCCGCTTCAGCTGCATCTTGTCCTGTCCCGCGCCGATCGAGCGGCGCCAGCCAGGAGAAATTGGAGCCTTCATATGGTGTGGAGGTGACCGTGATGCGGCTGCGCACCAATTCGGCCAGCCGTTTCACAATCGATAAACCCAAACCCAGGCCAAGATCGCGATTGCGGCCAGGATTATCGAGCTGGTAAAACTCTTCAAAAATGCGTGACACTTCCGATTCCGGAATGCCGCGCCCGGTATCCTGCACCGAGATCCGCACCTGTTCGCCTTCGTTGCGCACCGAAACCAGGACTGCGCCGGCATCCGTGTATTTGATCGCGTTTTCAATCAGATTGCGTGCGATTTGCTGAAAAATCAGCGGGTCGGTGAAGCAGCGCAAGGGCAGCAAATCCGTGCACAGGAACAATTTCTTTTGCTGCGCCAGCGGCTGAAATTCCGCCACAATGCGCTGCAGCTCGGCTTTCACATCAAAGCTGCGCGCCTCAATTTGCACCACGCCGGCATCCAGGCGGGACACGTCAAGCAAGGCATTCAACAATGCGGACAGCGCGCGCACCGAGAGATTGATTTGTTTCGAGACTTCTTCCAGCGTGGCCGCTTCCGGTTTTTGCGCCAGCACCGCGCTGTACAGTGACAGTGCGTGCAAGGGTTGGCGCAAGTCATGGCTGGCGGCGGCCAGCACGCGGGCTTTCGCCTGTCCCGCTTCTTCGGCATGGTCGCGCGCTTCTTGCAGCGCTTGCATGGTCTGCTGCAATTCGGCATTGCGCTGCTGCAGTTCTGTATTCATTTGCGCATGTTGATAGCGCATCAGGAAGGAATCGCAAAACACCTGGTGATTATCTTTGGCGAACATATACAGCGTGACGCCAAAGAACAGGATTAAAAAACTGATCAGCGGCTGGCCGGCAAACCAGGTCCAGGCAAAAATCAAGGGGCCAAGCGCGGCCAGCATATACGCCAGCAAGACGCGCGGGGTGGCGGCGGAGGTGGCGATGCCGCCCGCGCTCAAGCCCAGCAAGACCATGGACATCATGGCGCGTTGCGCATCATCCAGCGCGCCAAAAAAACAGAGTGGCGCGAGGCCAAACGCCAGCCCATTTAAAAAGGCAAAACCGGTCAGATATTCGAGCGCGCGGCCCGCATCCGGCATGGCCGACAATCCGCGCTCTGCGGCCTGGGTTTGGCGCATATACTTGCGCGCATACAGCAGGCGCACCGCCAACGCCAGCACCACGCCGCCCAGCCATAGCAAAGCATGGCTGATTTTGACTTGTTTGTGGGTAACCATGGAAAACGCCGCCACACTGGCGGTAATGGCGATGAAAGCGGGATTTTTTTGCACTTGCAGCACCAGCATACGCGCCTGTTCGCGCAACCGCGCCGCGTCCTGCTCCGCCGCCGGCGTCTTGTCTTGCGACGTATCGCCGATGGCGTCTGGCGGCGTTAGCGAATCTGCTTGCCGCGGACTCATGCTTGCGCCTCCGACTGCCCGACCTTCCAACCTCGCCGCCCGGCCTCCACCACCGCCATGGTGCGGCTGCTGACATTCAGCGCGCGATAGATTGCCGCCAGATGGCCTTTCAAGGTGTTTTCACTGATGCCCAGTTTGCGCACAATCAATTTATTCGGCCAGCCGAGCAGCAGACAATCCATGACTTGTTGTTGGCGTTCGGTGAGTTCCAGCTTGGGCGCGTTGTGCGCCGGTTTGTCTTGATTCATAAAGGCCGGCGGCAAATAGATGCCGCCGCCCAGCACCTGTTGCAGCGCCTGCACCATGGTTTCCGGGCTTTCGCTCTTGAGCACATAGCCCATCGCCCCGGCTTCCAGCGCCTCATGCATGCGGCGCGGGTTTTCATCGCTCGACACCACCACGGTGCAAATCTCAGGCCGCATGTCTTTAATCGTGCGGATCACTTCCATGCCATTCTCGCGCACCCCGTCGCCCTTGCAGTCTTTCAACAACAGATCAACCAGACAGAGCTTGATGTCATCATGTTGCTCCAGCAAATCCGCCGCCGCCTGGCAGCTGTCGGCTTCCAGGATGGCAAGATCACGTTGCATCGCCCCCAGCAGCAAGCGCAAGCCGCCCCGGAACAAAGCATGATCATCCACCAGCAACAATTTCATGGGTCAGCTCCACATGGGTTTGTGATTTCTTGTGCTGAATTGTAAGCGGAAATGGAGGGGAGGGGAGTAGCCTGTTTGGGTGGGGAGGGTGTGCTCCGGTTGATGCTCATGGCATAGCCTTTATGTCGTGTGGTGCGGGCGTCAATCGCAATGCTATTTTTCTTTTGCGCCACATGCGGCGTGATCTTCAACTTATGCACGTCTTCAACAAACTCTTTTACCAGCCGCAACATGCATGCTTGCGCCGCACAATTGCTTTGCCATCAAACGAAAATCGCGCCTGCAGCACCACCCACCCCAACCCGCCCCCTGCAAAGCCAAGCCCCGCAGCCCCACAGTCCGCGCCCACCCCAACCCACCATTGCATTATTTGCTGTAATGCACTGTTCTCACCCGTAATTTGATGTAATGGCAATCCCTTCCTGCAAGCACTACCTTTAGGCATCGCTTGCAAACGCAAGCGAATTTCAAAGAGCGGTAGAGCTGAGACCGGGCATACAACAATCTCATTGCGGGCGCATGCCAGGCGCCCGCCGGCCCGGGGAATTCGCGCAATCACATTCATTTTGATTCTTGCATGCCGGCTGTGGCCGACGCATGAATGGCATCACTTATTCAATTTGGTATGGCCCGCATCAAGCAAGCGGCTTGCCGTTGCACGTCCCTCCTGCATGGCGCGAGGGCGCAGGGAGGCTGTTTGCTTGATGTAGGGCAAATCCGGCGCAATGCAGTGCGCGCTCCGGAATTGCCAGATGGAGGAGGGCGTGACAGCAAATCTTTTTGTTGTTTCGCAACATACCGCTGTGTCGCCAGACCCGGCTTTTTTTCATATTTGATTTGTGAGGAAGCTATGCCCATTCAGGTTCAAACCGCCACCCTGCAACCAGGCGCCACCAAGAGCTTTAACTTTTCCGACACCATCACCCAGCGCATGGTCGGCATTTCCGCCTACTCGCTCAGTTATGGCAGCAGCACTGATCATCATGTGGAAACCGTTTCTGTGTCCCTTGTGGTGAATCAATCCGGCAACACCCTGCAAGTCACTGCGCACGCCACCATGGTGGATGCGAATGGGCATAATTTGAGCGCTTCCTCGTCCTCGATCACGGTGGTGGCGGTGGCTTGGGTCGGGCTGGATGATCCGGGCTTGAAACTGGCGAACGCCAATGGCATCGGCAATGGCGGCACGAGCAGCCCGATTGTGTTGTCCAACACCAATCCCTCGATTTTGCAAGCCGCGCTGTCCGGTTTTTATCTCAGCTATGGCAGCACCGACCACCATATGGAAACCTCGGCGGCGGCGGTTGGCACCAGCTTGAATGGCAATGAAGCATCCATCACCGGGGTGGTGTATATGTATGACGAAAATGGCCACAACGCGTCCCAGGCCACGGTTGATGGCGGCATGTTCGCTAATACCGACCCGTCCCTGGGGGCGTATGTGTTGGCGACCGACAGCTTGCAAAACAAGAGCGAAACGCTGACCTTCCCGGCTGCCGTGAATAACGTGTACCCGCTCTTATCCAGCTTCAAAGTGCAATTCCAAAGCAATCATGACCATCATGTCAAAACCATGGGCGCCAGTCTGACGGTCTCGCACCAGGCCGGCAGCAATACCGCCACGGTGACCGGGGCTGCCGTGCTGAAAGACAACAGCGGCAATTCACAAGACAACAATGTCAGCAATGTGACAGGTTTCGTGATCGGTTTTTAAGACGCTGCGGTAAGCGCGGTGAGACTTGCGCCGCGACAGCGGCGCGCCCCAGGTCCGGCCGGGCAAGCGTGGCGCACTTGCCCGGCCTCATTTCATTTTCAGGAGCAGCATGTCATGAGCGATACCTCACTACCCAGCATTCGTACCTTCCAGATGGACGCCAGCACGGTTGGCGTGCTGAAAAGCAGCGTGAATCTGTTTCGCGGCGATGTGAATTTGACCCAAAGCCTGTTTTCCATGCCGGGACGCAATGATAACGACGGCTTGCAAATTGATGTCTCGATTCAATACCAAAGCAATATCAATCTGGACGCCATGACCTGGAATCGCGAACGCCCGACCGGCGTGCTGGGCTTGGGCTGGGAATTGCCCTTGTCGCTGATTTCCTATGATGATCAAGGTTCGCCCTTGCCCGGGGCCGGCATATATTCGATCAGCCTGGCCGGCGTCAGCAGCCAATTGGCGCAAGAGCCGGACACCCCGTTTTTATTCGCCATGGATCAGGCGCTCGCGTCTTCTCTGCAAAACGGGGCGCAGATTCCGCCGGCGGTGCGCAGTGAATTCGTGAAACGCGGCTTGCCGCTTTCGCCCAACAGCGTGCTGCAGGGCGGCGCCGGGAGCTGGCTGGTGCAGGATGACGGGCAGGAGCAATTATTTCAATTGAAACAGCAAAACGGCGCCTTGAATGCCTATGACGGCGGGGTCTCGTTTCAATTGGTGAATTACAAATTCTGGAAAGTGCTGTATTACAGCCAATATGAGCGCTGGCTGGTGATCAATGAAACCGGGCAGCGCATGTCGTTTGGCGGCGGCCTGGGCTATACCGCGCAGCAATACCGCAGCAGCGCCGGCAACAGCATCGAATGGGCGGTGCAATGGTGTGACGCCAACGGCGTCGCCTTATGGGATGGCGACAGCGCGCAAAGCGCCGGCCAGCGTCAGGTGGCGCGCGCCTGGCGTTTGCGCCGCACCTTCAGCCGCTTTGGCGAATCGGTTTCCTATGGGTATAACGAATTCGCGCGCGACGCCAATGGTTTGCTCACGCATGGCGCGGAGCAATTGGTGGGGGCCGGCGGCAAGCCCTATACCAAAGCCTGTTATCTGACCAGCGTGACAGACGTATTTGGCCGGCGCGCCAGCTTTATGTATGCCGACAAGCTGTGGAGCAACGCCAGCCCGTCCAGCCCGCGCGAATACAGCGATCCGCACAAAGCCGTGCCCGACACCACGCCGAATGGCTTCCAAGACCGCTACGAAACCCAATATTTGCAAAGCATTCTGGTCAGCCATACCGATGGCGCGACCTTGTTTGGCTTGAATTTTGATTATGATCCCAGCCCCGGCGCCGGCAGCGCCAGCGCCAGCGCGGTGGCGAATGTGGCCGGCGATTCCGGCGACACCGCCAAGCGCTACCTGAGCGGCTTTGCGCTGCATAATCCTGCCGGCTACAGCCTGCCGGGTTTCCGCTATCACTATTATCTGGATAAGCAGCAAAACACCAATCTGGGCGCCCTCAACAGCATCACCTATCCCACCGGCGGCGTGACCAGCTACGCCTACCGCAGCGCTGTACTGGATATCTGCCAGCGCGAATTGCCCAGCCAGGCCCCGGCCCCCTTGCCGCAGCAGTCGATTGCGCGCGTCTGGTTCGGCCCGGACTATGCCGTGCTGACCTGGAATAACACCGGCAGCCAGATGTTGTCGCTGCAGATTTTCACCTGGAACGGGGCGTGGAATATGTGGCAACCGGCCACTGATTCGCCTCTGATTTTGCAAGGCAATGGCGGCACGGACTCCAGTTCTTTGAATGTGCTGACCGGGGCTGATTTTGTCGGCGTGGTGTATGACACCAGTCAAAACACCAATCTGCACCTGTTCCGCAAAGATCCGGCGCGCCGCGCGCAATGGGTGGCGGCGCAAATCGCCGGCGGCGGCTCGGGCGGCTGCAACAGCCCGACCTGGAGCTGGAGTAAGGCGAATGGCAAAGTCTCGACCTATGCCGGGCGGCGCTATGTGCTGGCGACGCAGATGAACAGCTCGCAAAACAAGGGCGCATATGATGTCTTCACCTGGGACTGGCCAAGCCAAAGCTGGAATCACAGCACGCAGGCGACGCCGACTTACGCCTGGTTTGCCGCCAGCAATGATTATTACGTCAGCATCGACACCGCAGCCAAACTCAGCTTGCAGCATTTGCCGCCGACCGGAAGCTGGCAAAGCGGCGGCGTGCAACAACTCGGTTTTTCCGTCAGTAATCTGACCAGCCTGGCGCTGGCGGCGAATCTGTCCACGGTGGCGGTGTCGCACTTTATTTCTGGCGGCGCTTCGATTGCGCAGCAAAGCTATGATGTGTTCCTGCTGCAAATCAAAGGCGATTTCAGTTTCACGCCGGCGGTCAAATTCAGCTTTACCGATAAATTTGATAAATCCTACCCGACCAGCTGGAGTCCCAGCGTGGTCACCAATGGTCTGGTGGCGGTGGCCGGCAATTTGATGCGCTTTGATGGCCATCAATGGCTGGTCAACAGCAATCTCAAACCCAACAGCGGCAGCGTGTATGGCCAGCAGCGCTATGCCTACGGGCCGGACTTCGCCACCCTGATTCTGGTAAACGGCAATACCGTCAGCGGCAAGCTGCTCGGCTATGACGCAAATAACGCCTCCGGCGTGTGGGACACGCAGCCGACGGCGATCAATGGCTTGAGCGTGCCCAGCGTGAATCAGAGCAGCGCGAACTGGGTCGCCGCCGGCAACCCGGATTATCTGAGCATCGGCACGCAACTGTATTTCCGTGGCGTGGCCAGCAACTGGCAAAACGCGATTGGCCAGAGCATCGCCGATATGCAAACCCTGATCAACCAGGCCGCCGGCACAAGCAATCGCTATCAGCTCAATTCCGCCTCGGTGATCAATCAGGGGCCGGGCTTCATCGCCTGCGCCGTGTACGACACGCAAGGCCCGGCGGGCAGCGCCAGCGCCAGTTCCGCACTGCTGTTGCGCAATGGCGCGGTGTATGGCCCGGCCTCCCTGCTGCCGGGGCAGAAAATGTGGACTTCGCAAGAGAATGATCGCGGCGCCTCCGGTTTGTATCCCGGCGGCCCGGCGGCCTTCTACACTTATCCGGACAGCGTGAATAATCTGGATGGCGCCACCCGCGTGTATTTGCACCGCTACGCCGCGTATGCGATTGCCGGCCCGATCAGCGATTGGCCGGTGGCTGCGATCAGCATTGACGACGGCTTGTCGGAAGCGTTCAGCTCCAGCTATGTGCAAGACCAGAGCAATGCCGCCTGCGACGCCAGCGGCGAAGTGGTGAAGTATTACAAGAGCACGGTGTATGCCGGCGGCAGCCCGGAAAATCCGGTGAATGGTTCGGTCGTCAGCACCTATTTGAACGGGGCCGACACCGATTTGGCCGATTACTACGACATGCTGGATGGGCTGCTGCAATCGGTGCAGTGTTATGACCGCAATGGCGTGCAAATCGCTTCCAGCACCAGTTTCTGGCAAGGCTTTGTCAAGCGCGCCGCCGATCCCAATAATGGCGCGCTGACGCCGCAGCAATTGTATGGCGCGTATGTCTTGAAGCTGCGCCAGGACAATCAAAGCGATGGCGTGCTGAGCAGCCAAATCACTTCCTACACGCCCGGCAATCTGCAGTACACCTACACCGGCCAGCCCGCCAGCGTGTCGCAAACCACCGTCAATGGCGGCGGCCAGACTGAGCAGGATGTGCAAAGCAATGTGTATGCATGCGAAGTCAATCCGGTCAGCCGTGTGTTGAACGATGTCGCCAGCAGCGTGCAACTCAGCGTCAGCAATGCCGGCGTGATCACCTCATCCAGCGTCACCGCCCTGGCTCCCACCGCCACTGTGTGGGGCAGCGATGTGCTGACGCCGGCGGAAGAGGCTGACTTTGGCTGGACTGGCGGCAGCGCCAGCTTCCCCTTCGCCACCTATCAAGCCGGGGCCAATCCGGAAAACTGGCAAGTCACCACCCGCAATCTGCTGCGCGCGCCGAATGGGGCCGTGCTGCAACAGCAAGACGGGGCCGGCACTGTGTGCAGCACGATTTTTGCGCAAACCCTGGGCTTCCCGCTGGCGACGTTCAAAAACGCCACCCTGGCCGAATGCGCCTTCAACAGTTTCCAAAGCTATCAGGACCAAAGCAGCTGGCGCAGCAGCGGCGTGAGCGTGAACACCGAACAAGCCTGGTTTGGCGAACAAAGCTTGAATTTGCCCAAGGGCGCGCAACTCTCCACCAGCGTCACGCCGGGGGCCGGGCGCAGCAGCTATCTGCTCGGGGTGCGCTATCAAACCCCGGCCGGCTTTGACAGCGGCAGCAGCGCGATCAGCGTCAACATCGCCGGCCAGGTGACAAACCTGCCCTGGGCCGACACGCAGGGCGAATGGCAATATATGACAGCCGTGTTCGGCGTGCCGGCGGGGGCCGCCAGCGCCACGCTGAGTATGCAAAACAGCGGTAACGCCACGGTCTTGCTGGACAGCGTATTGTTTGTCCCCTTTGGCACGGATGTCACCGCGCAAAGCTGGTATCACGACACCCGCCTGCTGCGCGCCAGCATGAGCGCCGGCGGCAATACCAACTTCACCCTGTACGACAATTTCAACCGCCCCTTGGGTGCGGTCGGGGCCGACAACCGCCTGCAGGAATTGGATGTGCGCTTCTTGTCGCGCCAGGGTAATCCGCAAAGCGTGTTTGACGACGCCAGCCCGAATGCAGAATTGACCCTGCACTTTGCCGAAGGCGGCAGCGCCGAAACCTTCCGTGACGGCGGGGCCTGGGCGCAACGCTGGCAACCCGGCCAGCCGGCATTGTGGAGCACGCAAAACGGCATACTGCATAAAAACAGCAGCACGCCGGACAGCCTGAGCTGGCGTGGCGAAACCGATAGCGTGGCGGCGTACTTGATTGAATTCACGCCGCAGGGCGCACTCTCCGGCGCTGTCTCGATCAGCTTTGGCGGGAATCAGGAAATCTCCTGGACGCCCGGCCAGGGCTGGGCCTGGCGCGCCGCCGGACAAAGCGTGCAAAACCCCTTGGCGCAAGCGCCGGCAATGGCGCAACAATGGCTGCTGGTGCTGGGCAATGCGCAAGCGCTGTTCTTTGCCGATGGCCAATTGCTGTTCAGCCACGCCAGCAGCGCCACGCCGGCGCAAGGCTTTGCCTTTAACAGCGGGCCGAATGCGCTGCAAATCCAAAATCTGATTCAAGGCGATATGCCAAGATTGGGCTTGTCCTACACCGACGGCGCAGGTCGGCAACGTCAGGTGCAGCAACAATGGGGACAAGACAGCCGCGTCATGGCGATTATTTACGACGCACTGGACCGGCAGATCGCCGCCACCCGTTGCGCACCGGGCGATTTTGGCAGCGGCGCCGCCGCCCCGGCCTTGCAATACCGCCCCGGTTTTGTCGATGTCGGCGCGTTCCTGGCCGCGCAAGCGAACACCTGGGCGATGCGAGGCGATGTGGCCGATTATTACGCCGGCCAGCGCGATGGCCCGATTGTGCGCCCGAATGACCAGGGCTATCCCTACAGCGGCTTGCGCTATGAGGCTTCGGCGCAAAACCGGATTGTGGAAAGCGGCAAACCCGGCTTGCAGCTGTCGATTCACGATGTCAACAGCACCACCCCGGCGCAGCGCCAAACCACCCGCACCAACTATG
Source organism: Massilia sp. W12 (assembly GCF_037300705.1). NCBI lineage: Bacteria > Pseudomonadati > Pseudomonadota > Betaproteobacteria > Burkholderiales > Oxalobacteraceae > Massilia > Massilia sp. W12. The sequence goes on from NZ_CP147776.1 coordinate 859,972, forward strand.
GCATGAGCACTTCCGCCGACCCGCTGCCGGCTGGCCAATACTATGCCACCAACACCACCACCCCGAGCGGCTACCAGGCGCGGCAATTGGTGGATAAAGACCAGCGCGCGGTGGCGAATATGCAATTTGACCAGGCCGGGCAAAATGTCGGTCAGAGCATCGCCGCGCCCAGCTACAGCGCACAGAGCGGCAGCGCCGGCACGCTTGGCACAATGCATTTGCCCAACGCCTACGGCAACGGGCCGCAACAAAACCCGGCGGCGTTTGTCCGCACCACCTTGCAAAACCCATTGGGACAGGCCAGCCACTACAGCGACCCCGACACCGGGGCTACGCAATATCTGTTCAATGGCAAAGGGCAGCAACGTTTTGTGCAAGTGCCGCTGCAAGCCGGCGAACAATACTTCCTCTACTCCAGCTATGACGCTCTGGGACGTATCGTGGAAGAGGGGATTGTGCAAGCCGCCTGGAATGCCGCTGCGCTGCAAGAGCAGGCCGACAATCCGGACTACCCGACAGCCGCAGATGGCGCCGTGATCTCGCGCCGCTATGCCTACAATGGCGATGGCAGCCAGCCCAATAATCTCGACCGCCTGATCCGCTGCACCACCTATAACCAGGCCCCGGCCAGCGCAGGCGCCAGCGGCCCCATCACGGTCGAAGAGAGTTGGCAATATGACGTGCTGGGACGTGTCACCCAGGCCAGCATGACGGTGAGCGGCAGCGCCAGCCTGCAAGCCACGGCGCGCTACTACTACAACAATCTGAACGAAATTGTGCGGATTGATTTGCCCGAAGGCAGCCCGCTGCCCAGCATCACCTACAGCTATAACGATCAGGGGCAAATCACCGGCATCGGCATTCCCGGTCAGGCGCAAGCCATCGCCAGCTATGTCTGGAACGCCGACGGCCAATTGCAAAGCGCCACACGCGGCGCGCTGGCCGAAGTGTGGAATTACGATTCGCCCGGCAATATCCTGCAACACAGCGTCAGCGTGCAAGGCAATCTGCTGCTTGCGCATGACTTCAGCTACAACCCGGACAGCCAGATCCAGTCGCGCCAAACCACGGTCGGCTTTAACGGCGCCGCCAAAGATTGCACCGTGCAATATCAATATGACGGGCAGCAACGCTTTAGCCGCGCCACCGCTTCGGACAGCCAGCCGGGCAACCAGAGTGTCAGCCAATACGATGCAAACGGCAATATTTACAGCGCCAGCCAGGACGGGCAAAGCTTAAGCGCGCAAATGAAGCCGGGCACTGACCAACTGGCCAGCGCCACCTTGCCGGATGGCAGCCAGGCCAGTTTCAGCTATCGCGCCGATGGCCGCCCCAGCGCATGGCGCGGACTGCAAATGGAATACGATGCCGGGCTTGGCATTGTCTCTTGCGTGGTGAACGGGGCCAGCCAGGTGCGTTATGCGCGCGGCATGAATAATCAGCGCATCGTGCGGCAACAGGGCAGCAGCCAGGAATTGCGCTTTGTCGGCGCCGGCAATACTCCGCTGATGATCTGGCGCGATGGCCGCGCCCAGCTTTGCATCTGGGGGCCGACCGGTCTGGCTGCGGTGCACGATGGCGCCTTGCGCTATCCGATTGCCGACCATCAACAAACCGTCTGGGCGGTGGCTGACAGCGCCGGGCAAGTGGTGGCCAGCTTCAACTATCTGCCGTTTGGCGGTTTGCTGGCGCAAGACGGGCCGGAAGCGCAAAGCTGGCAGTTCAAATATGCCGGCAAGAGCTGGGATCCGGCCTTGGGCTTGTATGACTTCGGGGCCAGACTGTATGACCCGGCCTTGCTGCGCTTCACCGCGCCCGATCCGGTGCGCCAATTCGCCAGCCCCTATGTGTTCGCCAGCAATAATCCGATGAATATGGTCGATCCGAGCGGCAATATCTCGGTATGGGCGCAGGTTGGCATCGGCATCGCGATGGTGGCGGTGGCGATTGCCGGGATCGCGCTTGGCATCGCCACCGGCGGCGCGGCGGCGCCAGTGGCCGGCGCGGCGGAAGCCGCCTTGGTCGGGGCCGAAGTGGGCGGCGAAGCAGCCGTGGTCGGCGCGGCGGTGGCAGGCGAGGGCGCTGCTGCTGGCGCCGCCGGCGCGGCTGGTGCGGCGGAATTGGCGGTGGACGGCGTGGCGGCAGGGGCGGGTGAAGTCGCCGCCGGCGCTGCCGCCGCCGGTGAAGCGGCGGCGCCGCTGACCACTGCGCAAGTGGTCGGGCAAAACCTGGCCTCAATCGGCTGGAGCGCACTGAGCAGCGCAATCACCGGGGCTGGCACCGGCGGCTTGAGTTACGACATCCAGCACGGTCGCGACTTCACCGCCAAAGGCTTCTTTACCGCGATGGGGGTGGGCGCGCTGAGCGGCGCAGTCTCGGGCGGCGTTGGCGGCCTGGCCTCAATGCCGGCCACAGTCGGCTTGACGCAGGGCATGAGCATTACCGCCACAGTCGCCTTCCGCGCTCTGACCCAAGCCACCGCCAGCATGATAGGGTCGGATCTGGCGACCCTCTTGAGCGACGCCATCACCGGGCAAAAAGTCACCGCCGGGCAACTCTTGCTGAGTTCGGCGCAAGGCTTCGGGATGGGCGCATTGAGCGGCGCCAAGAGTGGTTTGGGACAGATCAAACCCGAAAGCGTGGCGGTCAGCGCATCCGACCGCGCCCTGGTGCGGGTCTCGACCTCGCTCGACAGCGCGATTGAAAGCGCAAAGAGCGCAGCCACCTCGCAGGCGGCGATTGCAGCCTACATCGCCGGCGGCTTTTTCCTGGTCAGCGGCTACACCGTGTGGGGCGTGTATGAAGGCAGTAAATCTTCATCTTGATGGCGGTGCGCACTGAAACCGCGTAAGCCGGCAACCCGGCGCGGCCTGGCTTGCGGGCCAGGCTGCGCCGCACAGAAAACAAGGAGCACAGCATGTCAGAACGCAGCATGACGATACATATCGCAAACTGGGTGGAGGGCGTCAACCTGGAGTTTGTCAGCGCCGACGCGAGCCAAGGCCCGCCTATGCAAGCCAGTCCGCCGCAAGCCGCATATGGCGCTTCGCTTACCGCCAGCGCCACCAATAAAAATGGCGGCTGTGTTGGCGCGTTTCGCATGGCCGACGCCGGCTTGAGCTATGCGATTTCTTATAATCATCCATCTGGCAGCGGCAGCACCACGGTCTCGGTGGACTGCATGGCCGGCTACATCAGCGGCGCCAACGCCCCCACTTTTCCCGGACATGACTCGGTGGCGTATTTGAATTTATACCGCGCCATCAACGCCAATAATATGGCCTGGGTCGTGCCGCTCGGTCTGTTGCAAAATCCGCCGCGCAATAATTGCCAGGATTTTGTCAACAGCCTGTTTGGCGAGAATACGCGCAGCGTGAATGTAGTCAAAACCGCATACAACAATCCGTCCCCGAATGGCTATGTGTTGCCGGCGGATTTCACCGGCGGACAGATGGCCGGCTTTGTCGCCAGCTGGGTGCAGCAATGGGTGAATCAGGGCAATCCGGCCAATCCGGCAGTCACCAGCGCGGACGCCAAATTACTCAGCGTATTGGCGAATTACATCAATAGCGCCGCCAGCAATGGCCCGCTGACCTTGTGGATACCGCAAATCAGCTATGTGGCCGGAACCAGTCCCTCAGTGTTTATGCTGAACGGCTATCAGTCCTATCAATTCAAAAACGGGGCGAACTGGGACAGCGATACCGTGAATATATTCCTCAGTCTGTTAGCGGCGGGGGCGCACATGGTGGCGATCAGCGCCAACGCCGATTTACCGCCGGGCGTTGGGGTGCAATCGTTTGATGTGTTCTTCAACAACAGCGGCCTGAGCAGCCGCCATGATCCGGGCAACTCGCATTACGCCGGCATCACCAACACCACCGGGACTTATTATTTGAGCATCCAAGACGACTTCGCGCCGCCCGATTGCTCACTGATCCTGGCTTTCTTAAACGCCCGCACCGTCAACGACAGCAGCCTGAAAGCCGGCCAGTACAACACCTTTATCCAGCTGGAAGGCTGGCAAGCCGGAACCAGCCGCCACAACGCCGATTACGACAACTACAAACAAACCCTGTGGAACGTCTCGACTTTCGGCGCGATTCCATATAGCGAAAAACGCGCCACCACAGTATTTTTAGCGCCGCAAGGCTGGGTTCCGCAGGTGTATCAAATCACCTGCATGATGCCCTACGTCGGGGCCTACGCCAGCAAGAACGGCAAGCCGCAAGGCTGGCTGAACACCAGCCTGGTGCAAATCCCGCCAGACGCGCCGCCGCTGCCGCAGCGGTATATTGAGAGTTGAGGAGGAGAGCAGAACAGTGTAGCGCCGGCGGCGCGCGCGGATGCGGCAAGCGCGCCGGCGTTTTTTGCCGGCTGTTCGGCCTGAGACGGTTCTTGGGCAAGCTGGCAGATGAAAACAGGGGGCTGCCAAGCGCTGCGCGAACGGTATCGCGGATCTCTGCAACCAGAGCGCCAGCGCTATTTTCGCAGGCAGATCGCCCTGAGATGGTCGTCGGGTTTGGCGGGATCAGGAAAAATGCTTCGACAGGCTCAGTATGAACGGTAAAACGCATGCTGGCCTGCTTGTGCGCCAGACGCCGTTTTGTTTCACCCCCTCCTGACATAAACCCTTGATTTCGTTATAATTTCGCACCCGTGAAATGATGATGAAAGCCGCGCATGAGCCTTGCCCCCGATCAAATTGAATTATTAGCCCCCGCCCGCACTGCAGAAATCGGCCGGGAAGCGATTTTGCATGGCGCGGATGCGGTGTATATCGGCGGGCCGTCCTTCGGCGCGCGCCATAATGCTTCCAACAGCGTGCAGGAAATCGCCGGACTGGTCGAATTTGCGCACCGCTTTCACGCCAAAATCTTTGTCACCCTCAACACCATTCTGCACGAAGCCGAATTGGCGCCGGCGCAAAAGCTGGTGCGCGAGCTGTACGACGCCGGGGTGGACGCCCTGATCGTGCAGGATATGGCGATGCTGGAATTAGACCTGCCGCCGATTCAGTTGCACGCCAGCACCCAGTGCGATATCCGGGGCGCGGACAAGGCGCGCTTTCTGGCCTCCGCCGGTTTTTCCCAGCTGGTCTTGGCGCGCGAACTGACCTTGCCGCAAATCGCTGCGATCAAATCTGAAGTCAAGGTTCCGCTCGAATACTTTGTGCATGGCGCTTTGTGCGTGGCGTTTTCCGGCCAGTGTTATATCTCGCATGCGCAAACCGGGCGCAGCGCGAACCGGGGCGATTGTTCGCAAGCTTGCCGCCTGCCTTACACCTTGAGCGATGCCGATGGCCGCGTGCTGGCGTATGAAAAGCATCTGCTGTCGATGAAAGACAATGATCAAAGCGCGAATCTGGAAGCGCTGCTCGACGCCGGCGTACAGTCTTTGAAGATCGAAGGCCGCTATAAAGATATGGCCTATGTCAAAAACATCACCGCCCACTACCGCCTGCTGCTGGATGAAATTCTGGAGCGGCGCGGGCAGTGGCGGCGCGCCTCCAGCGGGCGCAGCGAAATCGCCTTCACGCCGAATGTCGATAAGACCTTTCATCGCGGCCACACCGATTACTTCGCCACCGGGCGCAAAATTGATATCGGCGCTTTTGATTCGCCCAAATTCGTCGGCCTGCATCTGGGCTATGCCGGCAAAGTCGGCGCCGACAGTCTGGAAATCGAAACCGATGAAACCCTGGCCAATGGCGATGGCTTGAACTATATGCACAAGCGCGAAGTGGTCGGGCTGGCGTTGAACAAGGTGCAGCAGCTGCGCCCCGGCCTGTGGCAAGTGTGGCCGAATGAGCGCATGAGCGATTTGCCCGGCTTGAAGAGCGGCATCGCTGTCAACCGCAACCGCGACCACCGGTTTGACCAGGCCTTGACCAAAAAATCGGCTGAGCGGCGTATGGGTTTGCGCATGCGCTTGCGCGATCTGCCGCAAGAATCCGCGCTGCTGTTGGAATTGCAAGATGAAGACGGCATTTTGTCGCAAACCCGCATGACGCTCGATTTGCAAGCCGCCGAGCAGGCCGAAAAAGCGCGCAAATCCTTGAGCGACAGCATCGCCAAACTGGGCAATACGCATTACCGCGCCGATGCCGTCGAGCTGGCTTTGTCCGGCGCCTGGTTTGTCCCGGCGGCGCAAGTCAACGCCTTGCGCCGCGCCGCGATTGAAGCGCACGACGCCGCCCGCATGGCCGCCTATGTGCGCCCGCTGCGCGCGTATGAGCAGGAAGTCATGCCTTACCCGGAAACCAGCTTGAGTTATCTGGCGAATGTGTATAACAGCCTGGCGCGCAAATTTTATGAGCGGCACGGGGTGCAAGTGATTGCCGCCGCCTATGAAGCGCATGAGGAGGAAGGCGAAGTTTCACTGATGATCACCAAGCATTGCCTGCGCTTTGCATTCAATCTGTGTCCGAAGCAGGCCAAGGGCGTGATCGGGGTGCAGGGACAGGTAAAAGCCGAGCCGCTGACGCTGGTGAATGGCAATGAAAAACTGACCCTGAAATTTGAATGCAAGCCTTGCGAAATGCATGTGATGGGCAAGATCAAGAAAAACATCCTGCAATCGGCCCCGCCTTCGTCAGTGCCTTACAGCCCGCTCAAGTTTTATAAGAGCCGGCCCAAGGCTTGATATCGCTTTAGTAAGCTGAAAACGGCAAGCGCGCGGGCGATTGCTGTTTTTTTCGCGCAAGCTGTGTTGCTGCACAGTGGCAGGAGATGTCAAACTGTATGTGCTTAGAAAGTCTTGATCTGCTGCTGTTATCAGGAAAAGCGAAGTGATAAAATTATCTTTTTCACATCTTTTAAAAATTCCCCATGAGTAATAAAGCATCGACAGGCGCCCGTCTGTCCAGCATGCACACGCCGTTGCCGCCCGATCGTTTTGGTGAGCCAGCCTTGACTTTGCGCGAAGTCAGCGGGCGCGAGGCGATCAGCAGCTTGTTTGCCTACCGCGTTCTGGCGCACAGTATGCGGGCCGATTTGTGTGCGTCGGATGTGCTGGGCCAGCGCGTGCACCTGCAGTTGCAAGACCAGGATGGCAAACCCTGTGAGCTGGATGCTGTGGTCAAGGCCTTCAGTTGCTGCGGTCAGGAACGCGATGTTTTTTTATATGAACTTGAACTGGCGCCATGGTTGTGGCTGGCGGCGCAGAACGCCGATTGTCGCTGTTTTCAGGAAATGGATACGCGCGAGATCATCAATCAGGTGATGCAAGCCTATCCCTGGCCGCTGCGCTGGCAGCTCAGCCTCCCGCTGCACAAGCGCGAATTTTGCGTGCAATACAATGAAAGCGACTTTGCTTTTATTTCCCGCCTGCTGGAAGACGAAGGCTTATCGTATTACTTCGAGCACGAAGCAGAGCGGCATACCATGGTATGTCACGATTTCCTGGCGCCTTCGCGCAGTATTGCCGGACATGACAGCTTACCCTACCTGAGCAGCGCCAGCCAGCGCGTGCATGCGCGCGAAGCCTTGCGCGCAGCGCGCCAAAGGCTGCGGCTGCGCAGCGGGCGGCATGTCACAGGCGACTTTGATTTCAAAAAACCGCGACAGACGAAATGGAATAAATACGCCCATCCGAAGCAGCATGTGAATGCAGAGAGCGAGGTGTTTCAGTGGCCAGGCCGCTTCCAAGCGATGAGCGATGGCGCACAGCGCGCGCGCCACCGGCAGGAGGAACAGCAAAGCTTGCATCAAGTGATTGTTTTTGAGAGCGATGTGCGGGCTGCCGCGTTTGGCGCCAGCGGCGCGCATTTTGCCTTGAGCGGTCACCCGCAAGCCGAATACAACCGGCGCATGATTGTGTACGCCAGCCAGATGCGTTTTTGTGAAAATCCCGGTCACAGCAAACATGCAAGCGCAGCACCGGAATGGCGCATCAGTCTGCATGCCTTGCCCATGGATTGCCAATTGCGCCCGGCGCGGCGCACCCCATGGCCATGTATTGCCGGGGTGCAGACAGCGATTGTCAGCACCCCGGGCGAGCATGAAATCTGGACGAATCAATATGGCCAGGTGCGGATTAAATTTCACTGGGATCGCTTGGCGCAGGAAGACGGGCGCGATTCCTGCTGGGTACGGGTGTCCTCCAGCTGGGCCGGGCAGGCGTATGGCGAATTGATGTTGCCTCGCAAGGGACAGGAGGTGATCGTTAGCTTTATCGACGGCAATCCGGATCGACCGATTATCACCGGACGGGTGCATAACGGCGCACAGCACAGCGAGCGGTTTGCGAATGCCAGCGCTTTGCCAGGCGATGTTGCGCTGGCCGGGGTCAAGAGCCGGGAGTTGGGAGGCGCGGCCTATAACCAGTGGCTGTTTGATGATACGACGGGTCAAGTGCGGGCGCAGTTTGCAAGCTCACACGGGAAAAGCCAATTAAACCTGGGATGGCTGGCGCAACCGCGCAGCCAGTCCAAAGCCGCGCCGCGCGGTGAGGGCTTTGAATTGCGCAGCGACCACACCGGGGCGGTGCGGGCAGCCCAGGGTTTGCTCTTGAGTACGGAGGCGCAAAGCGCAGAAAACGGGCCGCAATTGGCGCGCACGACTTTGCTGGATGTGACACAGCAAGCTTTGCAGCAGGCGCGCGCGCAAGCGCAAAACGCCGCCATGCATCAAGCAGGCGGCGGCGATTTAGAGCCACAGGAAAGACTCAGCAAAGCGCTGCAAAACTGGCATCACGGCAGCAATTTGCAAGCCAGGGGAGAGGGCGGTCAGACACCGTTGGCCGCCTTGTCAGCGCTCGCCGGCTTTGCCCTGGCGACCCCGGAATCCGGTTTGCTGGCTACCGGAAAACATCTGGATTGCGTCGCGGAGCAGCATTTGCAAAGCACGGCGGGACAGGATATTCACCAGCGCGCAGGCCGCCATCTGACCCTGTTTGCGCAGAGCGGCGATGTGAAATCCATTGCGCATCAGGGCAAACACATCATTCAGGCGCAACACAATGATGTTTTGATCGCCGCCGAAAAATTGGTGCAAATCAGCTCCAGTGCAAGCGCAGTGACAGTGCTGGCGCAGCAACAAATCAAACTGATCTGCGGCGGCAGTTATCTCTTGATCAAGCCGGACGGCATTGAGCTTGGCACAGGCGGCACGATCAGTATGAAGGCGGCGCATATTGATTACCAGGGGGCGGCCAAGATGGAGGCTGAATTGCCGCAATTCGGTCAAGGTGAGACTGAAAAGCGCTTTGTGCTCAAAGCTGGCAATACCGATACGGTATTGGCGAATGCCGAATACATCATGCAGATGGCCGACGGTCAGATTATCAAGGGTGTGACAGATGCATTGGGGCAAACCGAAAAAGCACTCAAGGACAGCATGCAAGTGGCGACGATTCAATTCTTGGGGAAAAAAACATGACAGCATTGCCGCACAGTACAGCACAGGGGCAGGGCGTGAGTATGGCAGGCGGCTTGCCAGGCGTGGTGCGCCAGCCCTTGCCTTTACCCAATCTGGTGATTCTGGTGCACGGCGTGAATGATGTTGGCGAAGCTTATGCGGCGCAGGATCAGGGTTTATGCACTGGCTTGAACCGGCGCTTGAACCGGGGGCATCAGAAGCCGCAAGAAGGCGATTTATGCCCGATCAATTACAATCCGCCACCCAAGCCCGCGCCCTTGCTGCCCAATCCGGATGCGGTGTATTTCCGCCCCGATGCCGCACAAAGCCACAGCCCGGTGATCCCATTTTATTGGGGCATGCGCGAAGAAGAAGAGCACATTATCAAAGATGCGTACCACGACCAGTGGACTGACCGGCATGGCACAAGAATTGATAAAAACGGGGCCAAGGGCGGAGGCCCGTTTGCGAATGCGACCAATAATTTGAATGCATTCTGGGGCCATGGTTTTACCGGCAAAGTGGCGAATATGGAATGGCTGGGAAAAGTGGGCAGCGCGCCGACGCATGATTTGCGGAAAGCGGAACCGCGTTATTACATGTTGTTGGCGGCGAAGCGCCTGGCGCTGTTAATCAAGCTGATCCGCAAACATCCGGCTTACCAGGCATGCGCCATCAATCTGCTGTGCCACAGCCAGGGTGGCATGATCAGCTTGTTAGCGCATGCCTTGTTAAAAGATGAAGGCGAAGGGCTGGCCGCTGATACGGTGATTTTGCAAAACCCGCCTTATTCGCTGCGCGAACCGGGGTTGGAAGCGGCGGATGGCGTCTTGCACCGGCGTCAGCAAACCACGCTGTCGCGTATCAAAACCTTGAGCGCGATTGTGAATTACATCGGAGCTTGCCGCAAAACTGCGCCAGCGCTGGCGGAAGTGGGACAGCGTTGCCAACAGGAAAACGGCGCATACGGCCCGCATTGGCAGGCCGGGGCCGGGGCTAAATACTGGCTGGATCAGGAATACACCTTTCAAGAGCGGGACAATCGGGGCAAGGTGTATTTATATTTCACCCCGGCAGACGGCACCGTTTCTTTGCGCAATGTGCAAGGGATTGGTTGGGATGGCGTGCCGGATCTGTGCGACAAAACCCCGGATGCGCAAGGGCGAGTGCTGCGCCATCCTGCCTTGAGTGAATTAGACAGCGCCACCTTTCGCCAGCGTTTGTTTATCAATCAAGTGGATCAGGATAAGCCGTATCAAGTCGGGCGCGCGCCGGAAACCGTGCGGCTGCGCAGCTATTTGGGCGGGGTGGCCAGCGCCGGGGTGGACAGTGGCGCGCAGCGGCAGATCAATGGCGAAGCATTAAGCCCGCCCTTTGAATGCTATTTGCAATATGGCGAAGTGGCAGAGGGAAAATTGATGAATGGTCCGATTGATGGCGCAATCGCGATTGCCGCCAAAGGCGGGATGCGCACTGCACAATGCTATTTGGACGACAAACGGGGGCCGGGGCGTTTTCGGCGTTTGCCATTGAGCAAACAAGAATTGCAGGAATTGGAACAAGATCTGCCGGGTCAACGCAGCAGCAGCCTGCCTGAGCAACGCTTGCGCATCACCCATGTGCAACATGGCTTCGGCAGTGAGCATCAAGGCCAGTTACATGTCACTTACACCAGCGAGACCCCGGATGAAGCCAGGCAGCGCTGGCAAAATCAGACAGAAGATAACAGCCACCACTCCTCCATCCCGGCCAACCCGCTGCATGCGGAAAGGGTGACGGCGTATGATGTGTCGCTGGGAAAAGAATTGCCGTTGGCGAAACAGGATAGGGAGTTTTTGGTGTTTTTGCGGGCGGTGGCGGATTGGCGGGTGGATTGGAGCTTAGTTTCTGAAAAAGATTCAAAAACCATGCAGATATTGAAACAGCAACTGGCAAGGTTGACGGCGCCTGGCGCGCAAGCCTTGATTGATGCGGCTGGATTGTATTTTCGGACTGGCAAAGTGCCCGCCGACATTGCGCAAGATGGTAAGTTTCTGATGCCCAAACCCTCAGCGATTTGGAGTCAAACCCTGGAAGACCGCGACCGCGGAATGGAGAAGAGTGCAGAATGAAAACCGTCTTCTTGATGTGTGCTTTATTGCTTGGGCCTGTGTGTTCCGCTCAAACGCTGCTGTATAACCAACACTCGAAAATTTTTAGCAAGGAACAAAGCATGGGAACAAGCCAGACGCAAGCATTATCCAAGCTTGAAATACTGGGCGTGGGCATGTCCGTCGGCAATCTGCGCCAGAGCATGGTGTGGCGCAGTATGTTGGCGCAAGGCGATCAGTTTGTGTTTGCTGACATCATCGGGAAAATGCAGAATGATGTGGATAACGATCCTGTCTCGGAAAAAAGAGCGGCAGATGCTTTGGAGTGGGGAGTGAATCCCTTTATTGAAAAATGGCACATACCTTCGCTCAGTATTTGGCCTGATATCAAAAAAGAAAACAAGCCCTCAAACTACTTCCCGGAGCACGGATCATATGGGTTTTTTTATGATTTCATAAATAGACACAGACCGCCGGCAGGCATGCACCACCACAAAATCGCCAGCTTAGGCGCTTATTTCAAAGACAATCCCGAAGAAGTTTTGGAACATGCTTTCCGTTTCATGGAGCAACATCCGCAACTGCCTGCCATGCTGCTGTATGCAATGGATGGTGAACCGACGCGCAGTTTAACCGCAGACATGTCCCGTGAAAAATTCTGGGAACGCGGCCCCCGCCTGCGCGGTATGCTCACCGAAACCTATATTGCCCTGTTATTGGCGCGCCGCGAGCGGATCGACGCCATGCGTCCGCAAGCGGGCAAGCCCGCCGCGTTTGCGCCCTCGACCTATCTGCCCAAGCCTTGGACGGCAGAGCAGATTGCACAAGTCGATTCTCTGCCCACCATCGCCTGGCTGCACCGTCCACAGCGCATCAGCTATCAGAAAGATAAGAATGGTCAGGCCGTGTTTGACGCCGCCCAGGCCAGCCAGCGCATGAGTCAGCGTGAACAACATGCAGCGATGCAACAAGCGCTGGCGCAGCTGCTGAAACAGGGACAGCCGGCGCGTCTGTTGTATGACACGGGCGAAGATAATGCGCGCATTGTTCCCTTGAGCATGAGCATGCAACAACTGATGCCGGATTTTGATGTATTTGACGCGCAGCGCGGTTTTTCCATCAGCCGCCGTTTGGGCGACACCGGCGCCGCCAGTCCTTTTGTGCAATGGGCGCTGGCGGCGGTGTGGGCGTGGCGCAAGCAGGAAGCCAGTATCAGCGCGCATCTGCGGCAAAAAGATGAGGCCAGCCTGGTCTTCATCAGCCCATCCGGCGACAAGCGCAAGCATCGCCTGGGTGACCCTATCGATTTTGATCTGGCGCCCTTGGATGGTAGCTTCGCCAAACCGGTGCAACACATTCCCCCCCTTGAGGCTGAACCCAAGCCTGCCGGCGCGAAGCTGCCGCCACTGACAAGCCTTGATCCTGAGGCCACGATTCCGCCCGGTGTGCTGAGCGCGCTGCCGCCAGATTGGGACCCCGACGCCACCTTGCCGCCGGGTTTTTTGGCGAGGCCATAATGGCGCAGCCTATCCGCTTGGGCGACACCACCTCACATGGCGGCAAAGTGGTTTCCGCCTCCAGTCATAGCGATTTCCATGGCCGACCCTTAGCCCTGCTGGGCGACGCCTGCACCTGTCCGCTGCATGGGCCGGGCGTCATCGTCAGCGGCAGCGCGCATTGGTCGGCGCAGGGCAAACCGGTGGCCTTGCATGGCCATCAAACCAGCTGCGGCGCCCGCCTCTTGGCCAGCTTGGCGCAAATGGAGGATTGCGGTTGAAGGGCGCCATGCTTGTCTCGCAGTCTGACTGAAAAACAGCCCGCTTGCCATGGCAGGTGCCGAAAAAGGGTAAGCAGCGGCTTCATTTGCATACATGCTTGCCTGTTGCGCAGCATCCGATCCAAGACGCAAACACCACAGGCATTGTCCCCCGATTTGGCAGCACATTCAGTGCATCGTCTCACTTATGCGCACAAGACTTGACCATTGGTGCAAAACGCGTAAGCATGTTCAGGCTTTGTCCCGGCACACGCAGCCAGCCTGGAAATATCACTTAAATAAGATTTCAATAATATGTTATGCATGCATAAAAAGCTTGCAGACAGAATTGCAGACAGCAGCCACGGCGCGCCAGGCCTGGGGCAATCAAATACAGTCATTACGCATTATCCACCGGAGCTTCTGTATGGATGCAGTGCCCCATCTGTTTGCTAACCGTGAATCCATCGCCAATTTGGAAAAGGCGATTCAGGCCCATGCCGTCACCGCTGAGGGCACGCCTTTGCGCCTGCATCTGGCCTGGTATGTGCGGCAAAGCGACCGCGCGCGGGCGCGCGAATTATTGCAAAGCATGGAATTCGCCTCCGGCGTGGCGCGCCGCACGCGCGAATTGGCGCAGGCGCGCAGCCATTTGATTCAAGCGGAATGGCATTGGCTGGATGGCCAGCAGGAAGCCGGCATCGGGCTGGCGCAACAGATCTGGCGTCAGGCCCAGGATTGGCAGGATGATGCCTTGAGCGCAGACGCCTGCCTGCTTTTATGCTGGTTGTATTTCTCGGAAGGCGATGAAGTGAATTGCCGCCAGCATTTGATGCGTATGAAAGAAGTGGCGCAAGATAACCCGGAACGCAGCGCGGTGGCGCATGCTTTGCTGGCGCGCCTGCAGTCGCGCAGTGATTGCCAGCGCGCCGCCAGTGAATGGCAGCGCTGGCAAGAGCAGGCCCCGGCCCCGCTGCCGCAGGCTGCTTGCGTGACGGTGAATTGTCTGAATGGCATGTTGGCGCATGGCCAGAATGAAGATGCACAGGCGGTGCGCCATTTCGCCCTGGCCTGGCAACAGGCGCTGGAATGCGGCCAGATCTGCGAAGCGATTTACGCCGCCAGCTGCGTTGGCGACAGTTTCAACCAACTCAATGAATACCATGCCGCGCTGGAGTGGATGCAGCGCAGCCTGCAGCTGGCGCGCCAGCATGCCTGGCCGGGGCCGCTGGCGATCAGTCTGATACAAAGCGCCAACACCTTGCGCTTGCAGCAAGAACATGAGGCGGCGCGCAAATTGCTGCTGGAAGCCTTGCACTTGCTGGGGCCGCTGGGCAAGGGCTATTACCATGCGCTGGCTTCGATGTATCTGGCGCAAAGCCGGCTCGACTGCGGCGAATATATGCAAGCCCTGCATACGCTGCAGGAGCCGGAGCCGCGCCGCAAAGCGCTGGGCGGCGATTTACTGTCCTGGGCCTTGCGCGCGCAAGCCCAGGCGCTGGCGCGCCTGGGGCAGGAAGAACAGGCGCTGCAAGTGGCGCAACGCGCGCTGCAGACCGCGCACAAGCTGATTGAAGAAAAAATTCCCGCCTTGTGCGTGCTGGCCAGTCTGCACCGCGAATTTGCCCATTTGCCGCCGCCGCCTGAATGCGCTGCGCCGCGCGCCGCCTTGCATTATTTATTGCAGGCGCTGGAACTGGCGCGCGGCATGGAGGGTTACCGCATCCCGGCGGAATTGCATCAAATGCTGGCCGGCGAATACGCCAGCCTGGAGCAACATGCATTGGCGTATCAACATGCTTTGGCGGCGCTGCATGCGCGCGAACAAATCCACACCCGCGCCGCCGACAAGCGCGCGCTGGCGCTGCAACTCAATCACGAAACCGAAAAACTGCGTCTGGAAGCCGAGGCGCGCCGCGCCGAACTGCTGCAGGAAACCAATGAAACCCTGGAATTATTAGGCGGCATCGGCCAGCAAATCACCCTCCATTTGCAAGCCGAAGATGTGTATGCCGCCTTGCACTACCATTTGCACGATTTATTGCAGGTGGACAGTTTCGCCATCTGGCTGCTGGATAAAAGCGGGCTGCTGCTCAAGCGCGTGTTTTGCATTGAATTTGACGAGCGCCTGGATGGCGCCGAAGTGCCGCTCTCGCAACTGCAAGAAGCGCTGGTGCGCTGCGTGCGCGAGCGGCGCGAATTGCGCGACTGCCGCGCCGACAGCGCACGCCGCGCCGCGCATGCGCGCGAAGCCATGGATTCCTCACTCTTTATGCCGCTCTTGCTCGAACACCAGGTGCTGGGGGCCATGAGTTTGCAATGCCAGCCGCCGCATGCTTATGGCACGCGGGAATTGATGATCGCGCGCAATCTGGCCGCATATGCCGCGATTGCGCTGGACAATTGCGCCGCCCATGCCGAACTGGCGCAGGCGCATACCGAATTAGCCGACGCCCATCTCGATCTCGACCGCGCGCACCGCCATTTGCAAGACACCCAGCAGCAATTGGCGCAACAGGAAAAAATGGCCACCCTGGGCCAATTGATCACCAGCATTGCGCATGAATTGAACACTCCCACCAGCGCCATGAAATCGGCGAGTCAGAGCATTGCCGATTTACTGCGCCATGCGCTGGATGAATTGCCGCGCCTTTTATTGAGCATGAATGAAGCGGAGCGCAGCCTGTTTGCGCGGCTCTTGCGGCATGCCGGCGCGCCGCTGGACAGCCGCAGCGAACGCCAGCTGGCGCGCCAGCTGCAACAGGATTTGCAAGAAGCCGGGGTGGCGAATGCGCGGCATAAGGCCGGCGTGCTGGCGCAATTGCAAGCGCAAGGCGATTGGCATGCCTGCCTGCCGCTGCTGCTGCGGGTCGATGCGGATCACATCCTGCATCTGGCGCAGCAACTCGGCAGCGTGTTAGCCAGCGCCGGCGCCATCCGTCATGCAGTCAACAATGTGTCAAAAGTGGTGTTTGCGCTGCGCTCCCTGGTGCAGGCGCCGGGCGAGGCGGAATTGCAAAGGGTGCGCCTGCCGGAGAGTCTGGAAACCGTGCTCACCCTGTATCAAAGCAAGCTGCAGCAAGGCGTGCGCCTGAAGCGGCAATACGAGCAGAATTTGCCGCTTTTATTGTGCCGGCCGCATGATTTGCAACAAGTTTGGATGAATTTGATACAAAATGCCTTGCAGGCCATGCAATATCAAGGAGAACTGACTTTGAGCGTGAGCCGCCAGGAACAGGAGCTGGTAGTGGCCATCATTGATAGCGGTTGCGGGATTGCGGCAGATTTGCAGGAACGCATTTTTGAGCGCTTCTTCACCACCCGTGCAGTCGGGGAGGGCAGCGGCTTGGGATTGACGATTGCGCGCCAGATCGTGCAGCAGCACCGTGGCCGCATTCATTGCCATTCCATTGCGGGATGCGGCAGCAGCTTTTTTGTGCATCTGCCGCTGGAGACGCGGGGGGCGCGATGAAAATGTTCGCCTGCCGCCTCGATGTGCTGGCTTTGCAGCAAGCCGAGGAGCTGGACGCGCAAGGAAAACTGCGGCTGGCCTGGTATTTGCGCCAGTCCGATGTGGCCGCCGCGCAAGCGATTGCGCAGGAATTGGCGCCGCACGCCACGCCGGCCCAGGCGGCGCGCCTGCGCCTGATTGCGGCGGAAGCGGAATGGCTGCAAGACCGCTTCGGCCCGGCCTGGCATATTGCGCAGCAACTCTGGCGCCAGACCCGCAGCGAGCAGGCGGCTGCATTGTTTTCGCCGCATGAGGCGCTGCTGCTGGCGGCTGACGCCGCCTGTCTGATGGCCTGGATTGCGTTTGACCAGGGCCGCCGCAATTTGTCGGAATATTGGTTTGCCGAAATGGAAGCGCTCTCGCACGACCTGCCGCAGCGGCGCGGCATGGGGCGCTTGCGCAGCGCTGTGCTGTACGGCTTGCGCGAACCGCAGCTGGCCTGGCGCGCCTGGCAGGATTGGTCAGCCTTGCAAAAAGTGGCGGATGATCCGGGTTTGCACACCTCGGCGCGGTTTTTGTTGGCCGCCGCCTGCCGCGAAGAGCAAGACTGGGTGCAAGCCCTGGCGCACGCCAGCGCGGTGTTTGATCAAAGCTGCGACGCCGGCATGCTGCGCTTAGCCTTTGCCGCCGCGATTTTCGCCGGCAATTGTTTCAACCGCCTGCAAGCTTCGCAAACCGCGCTGGAATGGGTTGAGCGCGGGCGCGACTTGGCGCAGCGCATGGGTTCGCGCCGCCTGCAATCGCGCTGCCTGAGCCAGAGCGCGGAAATTCATCTGCAATTACAGCAATATCCGCAAGCGCGCCGCCTGCTGCAACAGGCGCAAGCGCTGTTGATGCGCCTGCCGCAAGCGCGCCGCGAATACGCGCTCTGCCTGCAGCAATGGCTGCCCTTGCATCTGGAATGCGGCGAAGCGAAAGAGGCGCTGGAGCGCGGCATGCAATTGCAAGCGATTGTGCAGCCGCAGCAATGGCGCGAATTATTGCAAAGCGCCTTGCTGGCGCAGGCGCGCGCCTTGTTCAAACTGGCGCGCAACGCCGAAGCGCAACAAGTGTTGGACATGTTGTTAGCGCAAAGCAGCCTGGACCCCGGCGCGCACGCCCAGGCGCTGGCGCTGCAAGCGCAATTGCAGCCGGCCGCGCAAGCCCTGGCGCTGTTGCAACGCGCCTTGCAACTCACCCGCGACGATCATGCCTTAAGCGCGCAACTGTTGGAGCAGCAAGCCGCCCTGCACATCGCCGCCGCTGATTACGCCGCCGCCGATCAAGTCTTGCTGCAAGCCCTGCAAGCCAGAATGGAGCAGGATGCGCGCCTGCAGGATGTTTGCACGCGCGCCCTGCAACTTGATCAGGAAACCAGCGAATTGCGGCAACAGACCGCGCGCCAATTCGCCCAATTACAGCAGCAAGCCGAACATACCGCCTTGCTGGCGCAAACCAATCGCATGTTGGAGCAACTGGGCCGCGCCGGCCAGGAAATCACACTCGAATTGCAAAGCGAACGCGTGTGCGCCGTCTTGCACAACCATTTGCACAGCTTGCTGGCGTGTGACGCCTGGGCCTTGCTGGAAATCTGGGGCGATGCTTTATGGCTGCAGGCCGGCGCCCTGGACGGGGTGCGCCTGGAAGAACGCTTTCTGGCCTGGAGCGAATGCGAAAGCGAATTGCACGAAGCCCTGCGCGATGACAGCCTGTTATTGTGTCAGCGCGAAGCCGGCGCTTCCTGCTGCCTGCAAAAAGACAGCGGTTTTACCAGCGCGATGTATTTGCCGCTCTCCAACCGGCACGACAAATTGCTGGTGGCGTATGCGCGGCGCGAACAGGCCTTCGGCGCCACCGCGCAACAGATTTTCAGCAATCTCGGGGCCAGCGCCGCAATCGCCCTGCAAAATTGCGCAGCGCACGATGCGCTAAGCCAGGCGCTGGATGCGTCCGCCGCCGCACACGCGGAATTGCGCCAGGCCCATGCCAGGCTGGACGCCGCGCACCGCGATTTGCAGCAAACCCGCGCCCGCCTGCTGCAACAGGAAAACATGGCCGCGCTGGGGCAATTGATTGCGAATGTGGCGCATGAAGTCAACACCCCCGGCAGCGCCATGCAATCAGCGGCGCAAAGCATACTCGACTCTCTGCAGGAATTATTTTCCGGCAATGGCGAGCGCCTGCTGCAGCTTGACCAGGCGCGCCAGCGCCTGTTTTTGCAACTGGTGCAGCAAGCCGCACACAGCGCGCCGATGCTCTCCAGCAAGCAAGAGCGGCAGATCCTGCGCGCCTTGCAACAGGAATTGGAACAGGCCGGCATCGCCCAGGCGCGCCATATGGCCGGCGTATTGCATGATTTGCGCGCGCAGGACTGGCGCCAATGGCTGCCGCTGTTGCAAGGCGCCGATGCGCAGCAGGTTTTGCAACTGGCGCAGCAATTGGCGCTGATATTGCGCAGCGCCGAGCGGATCCGCCTGGCCTTTGATAATCTGGCCAAGATCGTGTTTGCGCTGGACTCCTTCGCGCCGCGCAACGGCCCGCGCGCCGAATTGCAAAAAGTCTCACTGCGCGACTGCCTCGACGCCACCCTCGCGCTGTATCACGGCAGAATGCGGCGCAATATCGAACTGGATTTGCAATATGAAGAGGTGCCGCCGCTGTGGTGCCGCGCCGATGAATTGAATCAGGTCTGGATCAATCTGGTGAAAAACGCGCTGCAGGCGATGCAATACAACGGGCGTTTGCAAATCCGCCTCTACCGCGAGGGGCAGCAAGCGGTGGTGGCGATTGCTGATTCCGGCTGCGGCATCGCGCCGCAACACCAGGATAAAATTTTTGAGCGCTTCTTCACCACCAAGGCGCAAGGCGAGGGCAGCGGCTTGGGGCTGGACATTGTGCGCGACATTGTGGAAAGCCATGGCGGGCGCATCAGCTTCACCTCGACCCAGGGACAGGGCACTTGTTTTTATGTGCACTTGCCGCTGACCGCGCCAGCCAGCGGAGGGGCCGCATGAAACTGTTCGCCAATCCGGAATTGCGCGCCTTTTTGCAAGACAGCTTGCGCCGTTTGCAAGGCGGGCAACTCTGCCACAGCCTGCTGGAACTGGCCTGGTATGTGCGGCAATGCGATACCCGCCACAGCCTGGACTTGCTGCAACAGCTGGAACAGCACTGGCACTGTTGCGATGAGCAAAGCCGCAGTTCGATGCAGGCGCGCGGCCAATTAATACGCTGTGAAGCCGACTATCTGATATCCACCCGCGCCACACAATTGCAGCAAGTCCATGCGCGCGCAGAAAAAGTGCTGGCGCAGGCGATGGGCATGCGCGATGAAATTTTATGCGCCGACGCCTGTTTTTTACTGGCCTGGGTTGATTTTGCACAAAGCGGCGCCGCCGCCAGCGCCAATTGGCTGCAGGAAATGATGCAACATGCGCTGCCGGATGACTGGGTGCGCGCCGATATCGCCCAGGTGCGCTTAATCCGCCTGCAATCGCTGAATGACCATGAGGCCGCACGCGCCGCCTGGCACGCCTGGCACGCCATGCACCCGTTGCCGGAAGACAGCGCGCTGCAGGCCCACATCGAATCCTTGCAATCCGCGCTCACCTCGCAGCGCGGCGAATACGCCAGCTCAATCCGTCATCTGAGTCTGGCGCATGAATTGGCGCAAAACACCGGCCAGGATTTGCAAGCCTTGATTTGCGCCTGCAATTTAAATGACGATTTCAATCAATTGCATGCTTACGCCAGCGCGCTGGAATGGGCCGAAACCAGCTTGCAAACCGCGCGCCGGCACGGCTGGCCGCGCATGCTGGCCGCCAGTCTGAGCCAGGCCGGCAACACCCTGCATCTGCAACAGCAATACGGGGCTGCGCGCAGCATGCTGCAAGAAGCCCAGCAACTCTTATTGCAAATGCCGCAAGGCCGCACCCACGCCATCAATCTGCAATACTTGGCGGCCAGCTGTCTGGCGCAGGGCGATACCCAGGCCGGATTGCAGCATGCGGCGCAAATGGAGCGGATTGCGCGCAGCCAGCAGTTTGCCGATTTGCTGTCGGTGGCGCACCGCCTGCAAGCCGATGCTTTTTTACAGCTCGGCGATGGCCATGCCGCCTTGCAACAGGCGCAGCAAGCCTTGCATTCCTGCGTGCATGTGAATGCGGAAAAAATCGCCGCCTGCTGTTTGCTGGCGCAAATCTATGCGCGCCATGACTTCGCGCCGCCGCCCGATCTGCAAGCGCCCAGCGCCAGCCTGCATTATTTATTGGAAGCGCAAAGCATGGCCGCCAGCTTGCAGGGGTATCAAGCCACCCCGGAATTGCTGCAGCAACTGGCGGCGGAATACCGCCGCCTGGGACAGTTGCAACAAGCGTGCGAATATGGCCAGCGCTGTCTGCAAGCTTATCAGCGCACCCACACCAGTGCGGCGCGCGCGCGCGCCCAGGCGCTGCAATTGCACAATGAAGCGGAACGCCTGCGCGCCGAAGCCGCCAGCCAGCAATTGCAACTGCAACAGCAAGCAGCGCGCGCCGGCCTGCTGCAGCAAACCGGGGCCACCCTTTTGCAACTGGCGCGGTTGGGCCTGGAAATCACCTCGCATCTGGCCCCGCAGGCGGTGTATCAAAGCCTGTGGCAGCAATTACAGCAATCGATGCGCGCCGACTCCTTCGCCATCTTCCGTCTGGATGAGGCGCAGCACTGCTTGCGCAGCGTGTTTTTTCATGAAGAGAACAGCCCGCAGCTGGACGCGCAAATCGCGCTCGACGCGTCTGACAGCATGACCGCGCTGTGCTGGCGCGAGCAGCGCGAAATCCATGTCAATTTTCCGCCGCACGTACAAGCCCGGGCCAGCGCCCGCGCCGCTCAGCCGATGGGATCGGCGATTTATCTGCCCTTGCGGGTGGAAGGGCGGCAATTGGGCGTGTTGACAGTCAAAGCGCGTGCCGTCAGCGCCTTCGACCGGCGCGAGCGGCTGATCATCCGCACCCTCACGGTGTATGCCGCGATTGCGCTGGAAAACTGCGACGCCTTCGCCAGTCTGGAACAGGCGCATAGCGGACAATTGGAAGCGCACCGCGATTTGCACACCACCCACCGTGAGCTGGAAAGCGCACACCAGCAATTGCAAAACAGCTGGGAACAATTATTACGCCAGGAAAAAATGGCCTTGCTCGGCCAATTGCTGTCGCAAGTCGCGCGTGAGATCCGTCAGCCGACCCAGGCCATGCAAGCCGCCTCGCAGCAAATCAACGCCGCCCTGCCGGCCCTGCTGGAAGCCTTGCCGCAGCTGCTGGCCTGGCTGCTGCAACATGGCCGCAGCACGCCATGGCTGCGCTGGTTGACCCCCGGCGCCGCAGACATGCCCGATGCCCCCCCGCTGTTACAGGAAATCCGCCGCCAGGTCGCCAGTCTGGAACAGGGATGCGACGGAATTTTGCAAGCGGTGGCGGCGATCAGCGCCCTGGTGCAAGCCTTGCGCAGCTTTGTCCGCAGCAGCGGCGAGCTGGCCGGAGCCGGCGATTTATTAAGCGGCTTGCAAGCGGTCTTGACCATTTACCGCCAGCTGTGGCACGGCCAGGTGAGTTTGCGCCTGGACTGGCCGGAACTGCCGGACTGGCCGATCCGTATCGGCGAATTGAATCAGGTCTGGATGCATGTGCTGCAATTCCTGCTGCAAGCCAGCGGCCAGCATGGCCATTTGCACATTGCGCAAAGCCGCGAAGACGAATGGCTGCATGTGCGCTTTGAAATCCAGCCGGAACAGGGCGCGCGTCTGGAAAACCTCGACCCCGGCCCCGGCATTCGCATCGCCCAGCGCATCGTGCAGGAATTGCAGGGCAGCATCGCGTATTACAGTCAACCGCACAGCGCAGCGGTGGAAGTGCTGTTGCCATCTCCGAGCGGCAAAACAGACAGCTAGCAGCCTGCCCGGTGTGGAAAAATTGACTGCATCAGGCTCCAGCGCTTGGCGACGCTGCCGCCTTATCCGCTTGGCGCGCATAGCGCTGATATCCGCTGACCTGCGCCAAGGCCAATATGCTTGCGGGAAAAGAGGAGATATGTTCAATATTTGCAAGGGGGATGGACTTGCGAACGTCAAAAACCGGCGATGCCAGCGCGAAAGGATATAGTCAAAAAACATGCTGCCTGGAAAAAAACAATGCAAAAAGTTTTTCTTAAGACAGTATTTTGCGCATTATTTTTCTATATTGATAAAAAAGATGAGGCAAAAATCAAAGTAAAGCGGCAGACGCTTGTTGCCGGCGTTCTGCAGTTTTCATCTGTTTTTCAGCGCTGCACTATTTTCTGTCAGGGTGAGCGCCTTGCGGCTGAGAAAACTGTCCCCACATCGGGCTGGATGTTGGCATGCGCAGCAAAGCGCCGCCGTCCCGCCGGGCGCCCCGCAGCCACGGGGAAATTTGGGCGTGGACTGTTGTCATAAAAAGTGGCTGATTCGCATTTAAATTTGAGCGCTGAAGTGTTGTACGCTTTGCGGCATGTCCGCCATGCCTTGCAGCGCAGCGCTGGTTCGGGCCTTACGCCCCTTTTTCAGGAGTGATGTATGGATGTGAAACAAGCAGTGTTGGCGCTCAGTGTGACAGCCTTGGCCGGGCAGGCGATGGCGCAGGGCAATGCCGCGCAAAACGTGCTGATGTTGGGCGCCGGCTTGAGCTATAGCGCGGAATATGACGGCGCGGATAAAAAACGGGCCAAGCCGCTGGTCTTTTTTGATTACCAGCACGCCAGCGGTTTTTTCGCCAGCATGATGCGCGGCTTCGGCTATCGCCATCAGCTTGACGCATGGCAATTATCGGCGGCCATAGGCTACGCCCCCGGGCGCGAGGATGAGCGCGGCGGCGCTTTCAGCCGTGGTTCGGACGATTTGCGCGGCATGGGCGACATTCCCGGCAGCGCGCAATTGATCTTGGGCGCGGTCTATGATTTTGGCGCCTTGAAAACCGGGCTGCGCTTCCAGCAACCTTTGTCGCAACGCGAAACCGGGCGCAGCCTGCATCTGAATCTATCCGGCACGCTGTATCGCGACCAAGAGCAACAAGTGGAGCTGGAATGGAAAACCGCATGGGGTTCCGCTGAGCACGCACAAACCTGGTATGGCGTGACGCCGCAGCAAAGCGCCGCCTCCGGCTACCGCGCATATCGGCCGGGCAGCGGGCTGGAAGCGATGGAGCTGCAAGTCAACTGGACCCGCATGTTAAGCGCCCCCTGGTCGCTGCGCATCAGCGGCGGCGTGCAACACCTGCTGGGCGACGCCGCCAGCAGCCCGCTGGTGCGCAACAAGAGCAATCCGAAATTCATGGCGGCGGTGAATTACCGGTTTTGATCAACTGCGCCGGTGAGTCACGCTTGCCGCCCTGCGGGAATGGCTGGCAAAGGGGGATTCCCGTCCCATTTCAGACGCCAGCCAGAGGAAACCATTGTTTCGCGGCAGAAAGGCGCAGCGGCGGTATCAAACAGGCTAAGCAAAGCGATAGTTGGAACAGCGCTGACTGTATGTGTCCGGCGACATCAGCGCTGTTGTGATACTGATGACGCAAGCACAGTGCAGAAATACCGTCATAGCCTTTACAGGAATACAGCGCAAAGGAGATGGCGCCAGCCGCAACCGTGCAACGCGCGGTGGTGGGAAATATGAGGGCTGGCCGCCTCTTTACTTGAGATGTGTTTTGGCATTCCCTCTTTCAAGAAAAACCATGCAGACAGTTTAACGCCACATCGCAAACGGCGATCTGGTGGCGGCTTATACATTGTCTTTTAACTGCGATGGAGCGTGCTGTTCACGTTGCGCGACAGCTGCTCAGCCTGCTTCCGAAAAAATTCTTTGTTACAAACTGAAGGTGATTTCACACCTGATCTCAGCCTGCGCATGTGAGGCAAGGGCTGGATTCTGTAAAGATGCCTTTTACTTTTGTTGCAAACTGTTATGGTTTCAAGTCCCGTCTGTACGCCCGGCTTGCGTCTTCCCTTTTTTGCTTGTCTCTCTGATAAGAAACGCATTTGTGCTTATCAATTCCAGGTTGTGCCGGAAACTGTATTCTTTATTTAAGCGATAATTAAATATTCTTTATTTCTATAATCGGAAAAACAAGTACAAGGTAATAAAATAAAGTGCGCAAAAAGCAGGCACAAATAAAAGCAAAACACCTCAAAAAATTAATAAAAATGCCAAAAAAAACCTTTGACGCGCCTCAAAAAGCGGCCTATATTTCGCTCAGGCAAGGAAATAACAGTCCCGAAAAATAGCAAAAACATGCAAGACAATCGGGGCGTAATCGGCGCGCAGCATGCCAAAAACACAAATCAGCAGCTGCCGGCCTTGCTTTCAACCCTCTTCCACCCATGCGCACACCGGACGCGGATGGGAAAACCGGCAGCACAGGCTGGACTATTTCGGATCAGCGCGCCATTGGCGCAGCTTGGCAGTTATAACAGAGCGCCCAACCCGCAAGCAGGCTTGCAAACCGCCGGGAATGCCGCGCAAACAGGAATGAGGATCATCATGTTGACATTGCAAAAAAATCTGAGCATTGAACACAGCGAACAAGCTCTGCCGGCCTTGACTCTGCGCTTTTCTTATCCGCAATGGACTTACAGCCTGCCGCCAGCTGCAGGGGTTGCGCCAAGCCGCACGCCAGGCTCGCTGCAGACCTTGCTGCAGAGCCAGCAAAGTGGCGCGCGGCAATATCAAATTTCCTTGCCGTCAGCGGATCTGCTGGGGCAGCAGGCATCCGCCTGCGCGGCGTACATGCAGTATGTGCTGTGCGCCCAAAATCCCGATGTGGATCAGCTGGCGCTGCAGATCCAAGTGCAATTCGATGACGCTGACAGCGGCGCAACTTTGGGAGAGCAAAGCTTGCACGCGCTGCTGATGCCTCGCCAGTCTGCCGCTGTGGTTCTGTGCGGCCAAGGCCAGGCCCGTGGCGCCCAGCTGGCGCCGCAGGATTTTTATTTATTGTCGCGCACCGGCTACGAAGCCTTGCATGCCGGTTTTTCCAGCATCACAGGCTGCGCGCAAAGCGGTGTGTTTATCTGGTTGCTGCGTGAAATGCTGGATTATGTGCCGCAAGGCGCGTATGTCCCGGATGTGCTGCCAGCCAAATTGCTGGCGCGTTGCAAAGCGGTGTTGCGCGCGCAAGGGGCAAGACAAATCGAGGCCGCGCTTGATCTGCTGCAAAACCGCTTTGATATTCTGTTTGACTTCAGCCTTTGTTTCAGTCCGTCGCGCATGCTGGATATTGCAGGCCGCCTGCAAGTGGTGAATCTGGATGGCGCGCCGGCGCTTTCGCGTGAGGCTCTGCGCCGCTATCAGATCAGCGTCGAATATCTCTCACCCGATGCGCAACAGGCCGGCAGTTTTCAGGCGGTTGAACTGGATTGGGATGCGCAATCCGGCTCTGCCGGGAAAAGCGGGATTGCTTTTGCTTTTGGCCCGACCTGCCCGGTGCCTTCGCATGTGCAAACCTTGCTGCATGTGCAAGTCAAGGCGCCGGATGGGGCGCTGGTGTGGAGCCAGTCTTTCCAAAAAGATGATCCGGCTTTGCGTTCATTGTTAATTGTCTGCTTCCAACCGCAAGCCAGCCTCAGCGCTGCGGACAGCACCCGCAAGGCGGAGTCCGCGCCGCTGTGTGTCTGAGGCGGGAGTGCGGCTGCTTGGAATGGGAGAAGTTACAGTTTTGCAATACAAAAGCAATGCATGTATGATAAATTGCGCCCAAGCGTGATCTCACGCGCTACTCCAAGAGGATCAAATGAATACTGCCAAGCGTGTACAGATGAGCTTGTGCTCCAGCGTTTTAGTATGTGGTTTGTTGGGTTCAAGTCCGGTTTTCGCGCAAAGCGATATGAGTGAATTAAGCGGAATGAGCGCCATGTCGGTGCTGATTCTGCCGCTGGCCTTGGCGCATGAAGCCGGAAATTTAAGCGTGCAATCGGTGCAAGTCAGCGCGAAGGGTTTGGAGGTGGTGGTGCAATCGGCAGTCAGCGGTGCGCGCCACACCTTCCAGTTTTCCCGCCGCATGGGGCAGGATTTTTCCCAAGCCACGGCGGCCAGTGTGGAATTGGTGGCGAGCGCCAGCGGACAATTGCTGGTGGCTTCCGGCAAAGTGCTGGGCATCATTCCAAATGAACAGGGGCGCGCGCTGTTACACCATTCACGCAACCGGGAGCCGGCTTGAATTCCAACGCCTGATCAACAGCGCTGAGGAATCTTCATGAAAACCGGCAACCCCCTTCATTTTGTGTGCGCCGCTCTGGCGCTGTGCGGCGCCTTGCATGCCAATGCGCGCGAACATCTCCTTTCCAATCAAGCCAGCGATGACAGCATTTACGCCTCCATGATGGTGGTGGGCGGCGCCAGCGTGCTGGCCGGTGGGGCCAGCGAGTTTGTGTTGGAAGCGGTCGAGGCGTCCGGCAAGGGCGTGCTGCTGATCCTGAAAAGCGCGCTCGATGGTTCACGCGTGAGCGTACGCGCCAGCGCGAAGATCGTGCGCGACGCTTCGCTGGCCACTGGCGCCAGTGTGCAAGTGGCGGCGATATCCACCGGCTATGTTTTATTGGCCTCAGGCCGGGTGCTGGGTTTGATTGTGAATGAAAGCGGACAAAGCCTGGTGCACCATTCCCATTCCAGAGAGAAATGATGAACATTTTGCGTCAAAGCTGTTTTGTATTTGCGCTCGGCGCGCTGGTGTTGCACGGCGCGCCGGCGCAGGCCGGGCGCTCGTGTGAAGAGCGCATGATCAAGGCGGACAGTGCGATCAAGGCCATGGATTTGGCGCAGCGCACTAAAAATGCGCTGGAGGAGGCCAATCCGCGCTTTGCTTTTATCGCCCGGGTCGGCCAGGATTTATCCAAATACCAGCTGCGTTACAGCCATGCCGGCCTGGTCTGGCGGGATCATCCCAAGGGCCGCTGGCTGGTGGTGCATGAGTTGAATACCTGCGGTACGGCGCAGTCGGATTTATATGATGAAGGACTGGGCAATTTTTTCCTCGACGATATGTTTGCGTTCGAGACCAAGATCCTGATTCCCGGCCCCGAGCTGCAAAACCGTCTGGAAAACCTGTTCGCCAAGCGCAAATCGTATCTGATGCATTGGCCTGACTACAATATGGTGGCGTATCCCTTTTCCACCAGATATCAGAATTCCAATCAATGGCTGTTAGAGACCTATGCCGCCGCGCATCTGGACAATGTTGGCAGCGAGCCGCGCAAAGAGGCGCAAGCCTGGCTCAAGCAAAACGGCTATCAGCCCAGCACCTTGCGCATTTCCACCCTGACCCGGCTGGGCGGGCGCATGTTCCGCGCCAATGTGGCGTTTGACGACCACCCCTTTGACCGCCGCATGGCAGGGCAGATTGACTCGGTGACGGTGGATTCGATGTTTGGCTTTTTCAAGCAGCGCGATCCGGCGGCGCAGGTGGTGGAGATTAAGTTGCCGTGAGGCATGTCACAGGCTTTGGGTAGCAAAGACAAGCGCACAGCTCGCCGGCGTGTGCGTATGGATGTGCAGGGATTGTGCGATTTTCAGGATGAAGCTGCGGTTAGCCTTGAACCCCTTTTTTTGATGGCAAAAGGAAGCGCCTACCCATGCCGCCACCAGTTCATTAAACAGCAGATGCGCATCGTGATGTTTGGTGGAGGCTGGCAGGGCGACCGGTTTGCCTTGGCTGATCAGCCAAGTGGCGATGCCGGCCTTGATTTCCAGCGGGTCAAGGAATGTGCAGATTGGGAAGGCATCGCATTCGATCTGAAATCGATCATGCAACCAGTCTATTTTACGTAAATCAGATACTGTTTTTTTGATGTGATGAATCTTTTGCACGATTTCAATCGCATCAAGAATTTCCTGTTTAAAATCGAGTATCTTTGTCGTCATTGTCAGGTTTTACTGAGTTCCGCCGCCATCTTTTCAGCCCAATCCGGCTCTTGTTTGTTTAACTTTTCCAGCAAAGCGCGCATTGCTTCGCTTTTGATTTTGACTTTGCTGTTCCGAATCGTGACGCTCAGCTTTTTTTTCTCTTTTTCAGCTGGTTCCTGCTGTGGTTTGGTGAGCGAAGGATGTACCGTGTTGTCGCGCATTTTTATATGCCCTGTCTTACTCGCACGCACAATATTTGAGGCACGGCCTTGTGCTGGCGAATCTGGTTCGTATCCATATCCATGCCTTTTCCCGATATTGCTATGGCTGCAAAAGCATAGTCAATAGCGGTAACGGCTGAATCCATGCTCTTTTGAACTGCTTGCTTGAGCATGGCATGAGCGCAAGCTTTACGCAGTTCAGAAATACCTGCTCAGGGCGTTCGGAATGCTGGATACTCGCCCTTTGATTTGGCAGGTTGAAAGCTAAAAAAAGTGTAGCACAAAAAAGGCAGTCTGCTCATTTCAGGTGATTTTTTTCAGGTGACAGACAGGAGGGCGTTGCCCTCCCTCCAACTGCGCTCACACATCCAACTGCTGCAACAAATACAGCCTCTGATAAATCCCCTGTTCAATTCCCATCAGCTCCTCATGCCGGCCCTGTTCGGCGATGCGGCCATGGTTGAGCACCACGATTTGATCGGCGTCGCGGATGGTGGAGAGGCGGTGCGCGATGGCGATGATGGTGACTTTGCCGTGCAGTTGTTGCAAGGCTTTTTGCACGATCTGCTCGGTTTCGCTGTCAATGTGGGCGGTGGCTTCGTCCAGCAGCAAAATGCGCGGTTCGCCGGCCAGCGCGCGCGCCAGGGAGATCAGTTGCTTTTGTCCGCTGGAAAGGCGGCTGCCGCCTTCGCCCAATGGCGTGTCATAGCCTTGCTCCAAAGCGCAAATGAAATCATGCGCATGCGCGGCTTTGGCGGCGGCTTCGATTTGCGCGCGGCTGATGGTGCGGCCCATGGCGATGTTTTCCGCCACGCTGGACGCCAGCAAGAATGGGTCTTGCGGGGCTAAGCCCAGCTTGCTGCGGAAGGTTTCTTTGCTCAAATCCTGCAGCGCATGTCCGTCCAGCAAAATGCGGCCCTGCTGCGGCTGGTAAAAGCGCAGCAAGAGCGAAAGCAGGGTCGATTTGCCGCTGCCGGTGTGGCCGACAATGCCAAAAAATTGGCCAGGTTTAATCTCCAGATCCAAGCCATGCAAGACGGTTTGCTCTTCATTGTAGGCAAAGCGCACTTGCTCCAGGCGCAGGCCGCCGTGTTCGATTTGCGCCTGGCCCTGGCGCTGGTCTTGCGCGGCTTCGTCGAGCAGGGTGGTGACGCGCGCGCTGGCGATAATCGCTTGCTGCAATTGTGAAAACTGCATCGTGATTTGGATCAGCGGATCAACCACCCGCGAGGTATAGCTCAAAAAAGCGTACAACACGCCGACTTCCATTGCGTCCAGCGGGCGGCGGCCAAAGGCGTACAAAATCGCCACCGTCAGCAGGATGTTCAACATGTCCAGCATCGGGCGCAACATCCAGGCATTGGCGCGCATCTCGCGCATGCGGCTCAAATATTGCTGTTCATTGGCCTGGTGAAAACGCTGGCTGAAGCGCGGCGCCGCATTACTGGCTTGCAAGACGCTCATGCCGCCGATGGATTCCGCCATTTGCGCATTGATTTCGCTGCGCAATTCGCGCGTGCGGGCGACCGCCGGCGCGCTCAGTTTTTGATACAGGCGCACAATCACAAGCACCAGCGGGGCTAATAAGAGCACGATCAGCATCAGGCGCCAATCCAGAAACGCCATCGCCACCATGGTGCCCAACAGCAAAATGCCGGAATCAAGCAAGACAAACAGCACTTGCACATACAGCGCCTTGACTTGTTCGGTGTCATTCGTCACGCGCGAGACCAGCTGGCCGGTGATGGCGCGGTCGAAATACGCCATCGGCAGGTGCAAGACATGGGAAAACACTTGCTCGCGCACGCGTTGCACCGAGCGCATCGCCAGGCCGGCCAGGCGGCGCAACTGCAGATAGCGCAGCAGCGAGGCGAAACTGCCGGCCAGAAATGCGCCCGCCACCAGCCATAAAATCGCTTCAAAATCATGTACCCCGGGGCGCAGATACTGATCAATCACATGTTTGCCCAGCCACGGCGCCAGCACATCGAAAGCGGTGGCGCAGGCCAGCCACAGCACGGCGGCGTATAAGTGTTGGCGTTCCGGTTGCGCAGCGCGCACCAATAAGCGCAAGGCGCTCCAGTTGGCGTTCGCTTTATCGCGTGCGCGTTGGCGTTCTTGCCGTTCAGCTTGCCTCAAGACTGGCCTCCAATTGCTGATAACGCCATTGGCTGGCGTACCAGCCGTTCAATTCCAGCAATTGCTGGTGCGTTCCCTGTTCGATGATATGGCCTTCGCGCAAGACCAGAATATGGTCGGCGTTGACCACGGCGCTCAAGCGGTGGCTGGCCACCGCCACCATTTTGTCTGGCTGCGCGGCGCGCATTTCCTGCAGATGTTGCAAGATGCGGGTTTCGGTGCCGGTATCGACGGCGGATAAGGCGTCGTCCAGCAAGAGCAGGCGGCTGTCGGCCAAGAGCGCCCGCGCCAAGGCCACACGCTGGCGCTGACCGCCGGATAAAGTCAGGCCGCGCTCGCCGACTTCGGTTTGGTAGGCATGCGGAAAGCGCGCGATGTCTTCATCAATCGCCGCCAGTTGCGCGACTCTGCGAACCTCTTCAATATCCGCTTGCGGCTTGGCCAGGGCGATATTCTCAGCCAGGGTGGCGGAGAATAAAAACGATTCCTGCGGCACCCAGCTGCTGGCCTGGCGCAGCGTGTCCAGGCTGTAGTGCGCCAGTTCCGCATCGCCCCAGACAATGCGCCCGCTGTCCGGCGAATATTGGCGCAGCAAGAGGCGGATCAGGGTTGATTTTCCGCTGCCGGTGGGGCCGACCAGACCCAGGGTTTGCCCCGGTTGCAAGGTGAAGCTGATGTCGTGCAAGGCCGTTTGCGCAGCTTGCGGATAGCGGTAGGACAGCTGTTGCACTTGCAGCGCGCCTCGCGGCGCGACAGTCAGCTGGCCTTGATCGGCAATATCCGGCGGCGCGGACAACACCGGCCACAGCCGGCCCAGAGCGGCGCGCGCGCGTTCAATCAAAGCCAGCACCCAGCCGGCGGCGAACATCGGCCAGATCAATTGGCCCAGATACATGCTGAAACTGGTGAGCTGGCCGATACTCAATTCGCCCTGCAAAATCAGCCAGGAGCCAAGACCCAGGGTGGCGGCGATGGCCGCCGCCAAGGTGATGCCGACCGCAGGTTCATACGCCGCTTCCCAGCGCTGCGCGTCATAGCTGGCTTGCGCCGCTTCACCGGCGTGTTGCGAAAATTCGCCGGCGCAATGCTGCTCCAGCCCCAGCGCGCGCACATTGCGCACCCCGGCCAGACTTTGTTGCACATGGTCGTTTAAATTGCCGAAGGCGCGCAGGGCGCGTGTTGAAGCTTCGTGAATGTGTTCTGAGATATACCAGAAGGCCCAGGCCATCAGCGGGAAGGGCAGCAGGGCGACCAGACCCAGGCGCCAATCCACCCCCAGCACCATCATCGCCACCACCAGAATCAGGGTCAGGCTGCCATCAAACGCCGCCAGCATGGCTTCGCCTGCCGCCATTTCAATCGCGTCGATATCATTGGTGGCCAGCGCCATCAAATCGCCGGTGCGGTGCTGATTGTAAAAACCGGGGCCGTGCAACATCAGGCGCTGATATAAGCGGGTGCGCAATTCCTGGCCCAGACGATACGCCACCGCGAATAATTGCAAACGCCAGCCGACCCGGCACAGATAAATTGTGACGGCAATCGCCAGCAATTGCGCCAGTTCCAGCATTAATTCTGTGCTGCTGATGCGTTGCGCGGCAAGCGCGTCAACCAGATGGCCGACTTTGCGCGGCACCAGCACGGTCAGCACGGCAATGCTGGCCAGCAGGAAGGCGGAGATGAGATAGGCGCGCTTATGGCGCAGCACGAATTCGCCAAGCAGGCGGCTTAGGGTCATGCGGGGGCCTCTTTAGCTATGGCGCCGGGGGACGTATTGCCACCCGGCAAACCATCAAGTTTAGCGATGTTCCAAGACTCCCGCAATGAATCGGCGAGGCGGGATTACTCTTGCAGGGTTTCCGGAGTGGCTGCGTTTTCCAGATTCTCGACCACGGCGCTGACAGTGGCGTCAGTGATCTGGCTGTTGACGGCGACGGCGGGCGGGGCCGCGCTTTCCACTGGGGCGCTGGCCGGGGCGGCGGCTTTTTTAGCCGGCTTGGCCGCTTTTCCGGCTTTTGCCGGCGTGACTGCTTGCGGCTCAAGCTTGGCCGGCTTGGCTGCTTTCGGCGCTTTTGCCTTCGCCGGTTTGGCTGCCGCCGGCTTGATGCTGGGCGCTTCCGGCAAATGGGCCGGGAAGTGTTGTGCTGCGGCTTTTAAGACTGGATTGCTGTCGGCGGCTTTTTTCACCTGGCGCGCCACTTTCGCTGCTGCGCGCTCGACATTTTCGACGGCATCCTCGACGCTGTCTTCCAGCGCTTCGACAGCCTCATCCACCGCCTTGACCACGGCTTTTTCAAATTTGCGTCCGGCTTCCTGCGCCACTTGCAGCAGGCCGGTTTCAAATTTGCCGGCGTGTTTGCTGGCGGCTTTCATGACTTCATTGCCGGTTTCGCTGGCGATCTGGCCCATTTTCGCGCCATAGTTCAACAATGCCTGCCATTCCGGCTGCAGATGATCCAGGCTTTTCAGCAGCACATCTTGCGGTTGTTTGGATTGAATCAGTTTCTGCGTCAAGTCATGCGCTTTTTGCAGTTGCGCGCGCCCGGTGTTCAGGCTCAGATCCAGCATGCGCTGGGCGCCGTGCAGGGCGTGGTTGCTGACATCTTCAAACAGATTGACTTGATTTAAGAATTGGGCTTGCCATTGGTCTTGCACTTTATGGTGCAGGCGTTGCTCGCCGGCGAAAGGATTGCTGTAAGAAAACACGTGATTCTCCTCATCTGCAGGAAAGAAGGCGCTGCCATGGCTGTCGGCAGCCGGGCGCAGTGCGATGGTGCACTGCAATATCGGCATTGTAGCGGGTTTTGCCGTGCTTGCCGGCTTAAATAATGCGCAGCAAAGCGATTTTTTTCAATGAAGAGGATTGCGGGGAAAATTCTTGCTGCAAAGCAAAAGAGCGGCTTGCGCCGCTCTCTTTCAGTCATATGCCGGTTTAAGCAAAATTGGCGGCGGCAAAATCCCAGTTCACCAGATTGCCCAGGAAGGTTTCCACATACTTGGCGCGCAGATTGCGGAAGTCGATGTAGTAAGCGTGTTCCCACAGATCGCAGGTGATCAGCGGCACATCCGCCGTGGTCAGCGGGGTGGCGGCGTTGGAGGTGTTGACGATATCCACCGAGCCGTCAGCTTTTTTCACCAGCCAAGTCCAGCTGGAGCCGAAATTACCCACGCAAGCTTTGGTGAATTCGGCTTTGAAATTGTCATACGAACCCCATTTTGCGTTGATCGCATCGGCCAAGGCGCCAGTCGGTGCGCCGCCGCCGTTGGGTTTCATGCTGTTCCAGTAGAAAGTGTGATTCCAGATTTGCGCAGCATTATTGAAGATGCCGCCGGAGGATTTCTTGACGATTTCTTCCAGGCTGGCGTTTTCAAACTCGGTGCCCTTGATCAGGTTGTTCAGATTGGTGGCATAAGCCTGATGATGCTTGCCATAGTGAAATTCCAGGGTTTCCTGGCTGATGTGCGGAGCCAGTGCTTGCATATCATACGGCAGGGCGGGCAGAGTATGTTCCATATTTTCCTCTCGTTGGGTGAATGAAGCGCCTTACGGTAGCGGCAGGCTTGCCCGGGCAAGCCGCGCAACTTCCAAATGAGGCGCATATTGTATGCCGGTTGCCGCCGATGCGCAGACTTGTGCGCAAATACCCGCAACGCGCTTGCGGGTATTCGTGGCGACAGACTTATTCCGGGGTCGCGCCGGCGCGTTTGCGGCTGGCCCGTTTTTTGCCCCCATCCTGTCCCAGCGGCGGATGCGGCTTGCTGCTGGCAAGCTCGAAGCGGGCCGAACTTTGCGCTGTGTGCAAAATCAGGCCGGCTCCCGGCCCCAGGCTGGCGGCGTCGCGCACCAGCGCGCCGGCCTCATCCTGCGCAATCGCATAGCCGCGCGCTAAGGTGCGCGCCGGATTGAGCATATCCAACTGCGCTTTGAGCATCGCCAATTGCTGTGCGGCGTGTTGTTGCCGCAGGTTTTGCGCACGCACCATGCGTTGCTGCAATTGTTGCAAATATTGTTGCCCGGCACGGCTCGACGGCAGGCAGTATGTCAGACGGGTTTGCTGTTGCTGCAAACGGTGGCGCGCGGCTTGCGCCCGGCGGCTCCAGGCGGCCTGCATGCGCTGTTGCAAAGACTGCAATTCCAGACGCAGGCGCGCCAGCCGCTGTTGCGGCCCTTCCAGACGGCGCGTCAGCAGATCAAGGCGTTGCGCCTGTTCGCGCCAGTGGCGATGTTGCAGGGTTTGCAGGCGGCGCGCCGCGCCTTGCAGGACTTGCAACCACTCAGTGCGGCTGCGCGCCGCCAATTCCGCTGCAGCGGTGGGCGTGGGCGCGCGCAAGTCGGCGACAAAATCGGCAATCGTGAAATCAGTTTCGTGGCCAATTCCGGCAATCATCGGCAGGCGGCGGGCGGCAATCGCGCGCGCCACCACTTCCTCATTGAAACTCCATAAATCTTCAATACTGCCGCCGCCGCGCACCAGCAGCAGCAGGTCACACTCGGCGCGCGCATTGGCGGTAGCGATCATCTGCGCGATTTTCTCGCCCGCCCCGGCCCCTTGCACCGGGATCGGGTAAATGATCAGGCGCACATGCGGCGCGCGCCGCGCGAATGCGCTCAACACGTCTTGCAGCGCGGCTGCCTGCAGGCTGGTCAAAATGCCGATGGTGCGCGCAAACAGCGGCAGCGCCAGCTTACGCTCCGGGGCAAATAAACCTTCGTGCTCCAATTGCGCTTTCAAACGCAAAAACTGCTCATACAAATCGCCCACGCCGGCGCGCCGGATCGCTTCCACATTTAATTGATAGTCGCCGCGCGGCGCATACAGCGAGACCTGGGCGCGCACTTCCACCTTATCGCCTTCGCGCGGCGTAAACGAGGCATATTGGGCGCGCCCCTTGAACATCACCGCGCGCACCTGCGCTTGCTCATCCTTGAGCGTGAAATACCAGTGGCCGGAGGCGGCCCGCACCATATTTGAGACTTCGCCGGCCACCCAGCACAGTGGAATATGCATTTCCAACAGCCGCGCCACGCTTTGATTTAACAGGCTGACGCTGAAGATTTTTTTATTGTCCATGGTGTTTCCGTTCAGAAAAGGGCGCGCGGGCGGCTTATCCACAGCCGGCGCAAGGCGCGCCCGCAGGCTGTGGATTTTGCCATATAATTGTCATATTTCACTGTATGAAATCACAGTATTTATCAAGTCATTGATTTTAAAATGATTTTGAAAAAGCAAGCGATTTATCCACAGTTGGAAAAAAGAAAGAAAAAGCGTGTCAGATCAAGCGCTTTGACTGCCTGCACCCAGCTTATTCACATTTTTATCCACACATAGCCCTGTCCCCTTGTGCAGCTTGTTGATAAAACCGCCGCCGCAGCCTGAAACATGTTCCACGCAATCGTTTGCGCGCGCACATGGCATGATTTTGCAGGATTTTGCTGAAAAAATAAGCAGGGATCAGAAATTGCTTAAAATTTGTGCAGAGCAAAAAAATTATTATTTTTCAATGGCTTATATAGTGCTGTGGAAACTTGCGCACATGCTTTTCCACAAAAATTGTGAAAAGATGTGGAAAGCTGCATGGCGCGCCGGTCTGGCGCGCGGCTGAGCGTTCAGGCGCGGCGCTTTTTCCACTTGAACAAGAGGAATGCAGCGCCGGCAAGCAGGCTGGGGCCGGCGATATACAAGAGATAAAACCTGAGCGCCGCCAAATCGTTTTCAAAGTCCCAGCCGTGCTCCAGCACGCGTAAAGACTGGCCCTGCAGCAAAGTGTGGCTCATCTGCGGGTTGTATTTAATGGGAAAATGCGTGCCAACCGGGATGTGCTTGAGATACTCCGGCGCCGACATGGCAGGCGCTTCGAGA
The DNA here is from genome assembly GCF_037300705.1 of Massilia sp. W12. Lineage (NCBI taxonomy): Bacteria > Pseudomonadati > Pseudomonadota > Betaproteobacteria > Burkholderiales > Oxalobacteraceae > Massilia > Massilia sp. W12. The sequence continues at coordinate 896,766 of NZ_CP147776.1, forward strand.
TCGATGTAGATTTCCTTGCTGCCGTTGACTTCGCCATACAGAAAAGGGGCCCGATGTTCGAGCACCCCGGCGCCGGTGACGGCGAAGCGCGCATCTGTATACTCATGCCGGGCGCTGTAGCGCAGATAGGCGCCAATTGCGGAAATCAGAAACAGGCAATTCGCGCTGAATATGATCAGCGCGCCACACGCCAGCATGATTTTCTTGCGCTTTGCAGACATATGCCAGCCTCCTCACAGTGTGCGCCGATGCGCTTTGCGTTTGCGCAAAACAGATCAGTGCAAGCGTTGCCAATCCCGGGTTTTGCCGGACAGACTGGATTTCAGGCGCAAGATTTTTTGATCCGCCGCCAAAATTTCATCGCTATCGACAAAGCCGGGTGTAATCGATGGATGGCTGGAACGTTCATAGCGCCATATTAATTTATTGCCATCAACCCGCCATGTGCCGGCGGCATCCAGCACTGGTGCGCCATTCGCCCTGGTGCTGCTGGTGAAAGTCTGATCTTCTTTCAAATGCACAACGGAAGCCATGCTGACGCCTTGCTGCGCGACATTGATATGCCACATGCCGTGTAAGGCGGCGGCTTGGATGTTGTGTTGAGCCGATGCGGGCGCACACAGGCTCATGGCAAAGACCAGCAGTGTTGACAGAATTTTCATGATTGATATTGGAGCAGTATTGAATGGGACGGGAAGGCGAAGTTGTGCTTGTGTTTCAGCCTGCCTTATTATAGATGCATGCAGTTTTTCCAGCTTGGCGCTTTGAATCAGGCTAAGCGCTTCCAGGCGGATACCGCTCTTTCACCCCTGCCGGTTTGCTGATGCCATAGAGACGCCATGTTCCTCTCCTTTTGCTTTATCCCGCTCAACACCACACTTGGCGTGCAAGAAATTGCTGCGCTGCGCAAGATATCGCCCTTGTCGATCGTTGAGCTGCGCCTGCATGCTGCGCAGGGCCGCAGTGTGCTGGAGATGCCGGCATTGTGGGGCGACTGGCCGCACAATGTGCCGCAGCTCAAGCTGATCTTGGATGCTATCGAAGATGGCCAACTGCCCTTGCGCGTGGTGTTGGCCGAGGTCTATGAAGATGAAGCCTTATCTGATTCTATTGATTTGACTGTGGATGAGGCGCGGGCGCAGATGGAAGACTATCTGCGGCAAGATCCGCATGCTTGAACTGCCCGCTGTGCTGTGCGGCGCTTGATTTGACTTCCGGCAGTGAGGTGCGGGCGCTGACAGTTTGCCGAACTGCGCAGCGGTATGTGCCGGTGCGCTGCCTAAAAAACAGGCTGAATAAAAATTTCTTTTATTATCAGATGCTTAGCTTGAGGTGGCGAAACTTGCGCACATGCTTTTCCACAAAAACTGTGCAAAGCCGGCAGCTTTTCCCCAGGCTGACCGGCTTGCCTCAGCGCTTTGCAACTTGTGCACATTATTTTGTTTTCTTTGCAATTATGATTTTTCTGTGGATAGATAATAGTTTTCCACTGCCTAAAAATTGAGCATTGAAATTAAATTCAATAAAATCAAATACTTAATCAAAGCTTTTCATGCTTTTCCACATGCTTGCCCACATTTTGTGTGCAAAATGCCTGAGTTATCCACTTCCGCCCCTGTTTGTCTTGTCACGGCGCTTTGCTTGCCGTGTGCGTATCCCTTCATGGCCGGCTTGGCAAATCTGTCTGAAGTCGTGGCGGCGGTCTGCCCTGGGCCTGCCGCAGATCAGCTCAAAGCGGGCGTTTTTTGTGGAGAAATGCATTTTTCTGCTATGAAGCAAGGGACAGAAAAGCGCGCGCGAGGAGGGCGTAAGACAGCCAAAGCGCCGCTGTTTCAGCAGGCCGTGGTTGCAAATGTATGCGCCACTGCGGTGAGGGAGGTGTGCGCTGATTAAAAATTGTGCAATTGCAAAAAATCGTTTTAAATCAATGGCCTAACATCCTATGTGGAAACTTGCGCACACGCTTTTCCACAAAAAATGTGAAGAGCGCGCAATTTGTGCACAGCGTCGCAGATGTTCTGTACGCATGGCGCCTTTTTGCAGGAAGCGCTTGGCAGAAAGCTGTTTTCTGTGGATATCTATCCAGAATAAAACTGCCTAAAATTTAGGCATTAAAAATAAATTCAATCAAATCAATTACTTATAGAGTGCTGACTGCGCTTGTCCACATGCTTGCCCACATTTTGTGTGCAAAATCACTGACTTATCCCCGTAAGCGCATAATTTGCCGCTTTATGCTGAATTTTGCACTGTTTTGGTGCGGAATTGCAGGCGCATAAGCCTGCTTTCAGGCTGGATGGCGTCTGCGCAGCGTTCTGCTTAAAATTTGTGCAGTGCAAAAAAATCCTGCAAAATCAAGCGACTGCAGCGCAGTGCCGGCGTTTCCCCACATGCTTTTCCACAAAATGTGTGCACAGTCTGGGCCGCAGCTTGGGCGATGGGGATAAGCTGGCGGTGGCCGGGTTTTCTTGTAAATTGACAATGTTTTTTAAACAAAGCACGCAGGGTAGCGATGAGATGCCTGCCCAAAAAATGAGCATTGATAGTTTATTCAATAAAATCAAATGCTTATAGATGTCTGTCGGTGCTTGCGCACATCTTTTTCCACAAAAAATGTGCGCAAAGGCAAATGCCGGCGCATCCCGTTTTCTGTGGAAAACGCCTTGACTGCAGCCGCCTGGCGGCGCCGGAGCAGGGCGGACGGGGCTGAAGCGGCATTGCCTGTTTTTTGGGCATTGGAAAAATAGTGTATTAAATCAATAGCTTAGGAATGGGTGTAAAGGCTTGCGCACATGCTTGTCCACAAAAAATGTGGGCAAAGCCAGACTTGTGCACATGCGGTGTGGGCGGCAAGTGATTGATTTGCAAGATTGCGCGCATTGCCGCCGCGCTGCTGTATCATATAGGCCGCCCGTTCGCCGTCATCGCGGCAGTGCAAAAGGAGGGGCGGAGCAGGCCCGCTTTGCCGCGCATCATTCAACAGGAGTGTGTTTTGTTTTCCATTATTTCCCAGGCCGGCTGGCCGATCTATCCGCTTTTGATCGCATCCATCATTTGCGTCGCCCTGATCATTGAACGTTTGCTGTATCTGCGCCGCAACCGCGTCCTGCCCCCGAATCTGCTCAAGGAAGTGATCACGGTGTATCACAATGGCAAGATCAACCCTGAAGTGGTTGACTCGCTGGAAAAAACTTCGCCGCTGGGCCGTGTGCTGGCCGCCGGTTTGCGCAATGTGAATGCGCCGCGCGATGTGATGAAAGAATCGATTGAAGAAGCCGGCAGCGCCGCCGCGCATGAGCTGGAGCGTTTCCTGACCTCAATCGGCACGATTGCCTCGCTGGCCCCGCTGATGGGTTTGTTTGGCACCGTGGTCGGCATGATCGAGATTTTCGGCGCGCACAATGGCCAGGGCACGAACCCCGCTGAATTGGCGCATGGTATTTCGGTGGCGCTGTATAACACCGGCTTTGGTTTGCTGGTGGCCATGCCGGCGCTGGTGTTTTACCGCCATTTCCGCGCCCTCATCAACAGCTTTGTGGTGGAGATGGAGCAGCAGGCGGTGAAATTCGTGGACACCGTGCACGGTTCGCGCAAATAAAGGTGGCGGCATCATGAATTTTCGCAAGGGCCAGGGGCAGGAAGATCCGGAAATCAATCTGATCCCCTTCATTGACGTGCTGTTGGTGATTTTGATCTTTTTAATGGTCACCACCACCTACAGCAAATACACCGAATTGCAAATCACCCTGCCTACCGCAGATGCGGACAAGGCGATGGAAAAGCCGTTTGAGCTGGTGATTGCGATTGACGCTAAGGGCAATTACGCCCTCAATGGCCGCGCGGTCAGCTTCCATGATGTGGATGGGCTGGCGCTGGATTTGAAATCGGTGGTGCAAGCCGCCAATCAAAAAGACCCGGTGGTGATTTTGAATGCAGATCAGTTCGCCACCCATCAATCAGTGATCAACGCCATGCAGGCCGCGCGCGTGGCCGGCTACGGCAAGATCACCTTCACCGCCCAGGCCAGCGGCAAGCGTTAAGCCATGGCCGACATGCAGGGGCGCGTCAGCCGGTATTTACAAGCCGGCTGGCGCTCACATAATTGGCTCTCACGCAGCCTGTTGCCGCTGTCTTCTCTCTACTCCCTGATTTCCAGTGTGCGCCGGCGCCGCTTGCAGGCGCGCGCCGCCCGTTTGCCGCGTCCGCTCGCGGTGGTTGGCAATATTTATCTGGGCGGGGCCGGCAAAACCCCGTTCGTAATCTGGCTGGTGCGGCAATGGCAGGCGCAGGGTGTGCGCGTGGGGGTGATTTCGCGCGGCTATGGGCGGCGCGGCGATGAGGTGCGCGAAGTGCACGCCGACAGCCGGCCCGAAGACTGTGGCGACGAGCCGCTTTTACTCAAGCGCGCGCTGGCATGCCCGCTGTTTGTGGCGCGCCAGCGTTACCAGGCGGGACTGGCTTTGCTGGCGGCTTACCCGGAGGTGGAGATTTTGATCGCCGACGACGGTTTGCAGCATTACGCCCTGGCGCGCGATGTCGAAATTGTGCTGTGCGATACGCGCGGCGTTGGCAATGGCGCCTTGCTGCCTGCCGGCCCATTGCGCGAAGGGCCTGAGCGGGCGCGCGATTTCACCGTGTTTAACGCCGGCGTGAGCGGGCAGGCGGCCCCGGCGGATGCGCCGCAACCCTGTTTCACCATGCGCCTGCAAGCCGGCCTTTGCTGGCGCTTGCAGGCGCCGCAGGAAACCGCCGGTTTGGATGCATTGCGCCAGCGTCATGCCGGTGCGCCAGTTCTGGCGGCAGCCGGAATAGGCGAGCCGGCGCGCTTTTTCGCCCTGCTGGCGCAGCATGGTTTGCCGGCGGCGACGCTGGCCTTGCCCGACCACTACGATTTTGCGCAGAACCCCTTTGCCGCCAGTGACGCGCAACTGATCCTGATTACAGAAAAGGATGCGGTAAAATGCGCCACTCATGCCAGCATGCGCGAGGATGGCCGGATCTGGGTGGTTCCTGTGATTCCGCATTGCGACCCGCTGCTGGCGCAACTGATTTTGGAGAAATGCCGTGGATGCTCGCCTGCTTGACACCCTGGTTTGCCCGGTTTGTAAAGGGCCATTGGAATACGATAAGGCGGCGCAGGAATTGATTTGCCGCGCCGACCGTTTAGCCTTCCCGGTGCGGGATGGCATCCCCATTATGTGGACCGAGGGCGCGCGCCAGATTCCGGCCTGAGCCTGATCACCCTGTCAGGAATCGCTATGGATTTTCACGTCATCATTCCCGCCCGGCTGGCCTCGACCCGGCTGCCGAATAAACCGCTGGCCGATTTGCAAGGCAAGCCGATGGTGGTGCGCGTGGCTGAACGCGCGCGCGCCTCGGGCGCCGCGCAAGTCGTGGTGGCGACTGATCATGCCTCGATTCTGGCCGCCTGCGTGGCCCATGGCGTGAGCGCCTGGCTGACGCGCAGCGATCACCCGTCCGGCACTGATCGCATCGCTGAAGTCGCCGCCGCCATGCAATTGCCGCCGCAGGCGGTAGTGGTCAATGTGCAGGGCGACGAGCCTTTGATTGAACCGGAATTGATTCGCGCCACCGCTGCCTTGATCAATCAAGACACGCCAATGGCCACCGCCGCCCATCCGCTGCATGCGATTGCCGATGTGGCGAATCCGAATGTGGTGAAAGTGGTGCTGGATAAGGCGGGCCGTGCGCTGTATTTTTCGCGCGCTGCGATTCCCTGGGCGCGCGACGCCTGGGCTCAGGGCAGCCCGAATTGCCTGCCGCATGGCATGCCGCTGCTGCGCCATATCGGCTTGTATGCCTATCGCCATGATTTTTTGCAAACTTACCCCACCTTGAGCCAAAGTCCGCTGGAGCAGTGGGAAGCGCTGGAGCAGTTGCGCGTCCTGTGGCATGACTACCCGATTGCGGTGCATACCTGGCCGCATGCCCCGCATGGCGGGGTGGATACGCCAGAAGATTTGGCGCGCGTGCGCGCTTTTCTGGCGCAGGGCGGCAAATGATGCAATCGCTGCTTGGCGGCCAAGGTGCGCAAAAGCGCGCACGGCTTAAAAACTGTGGTAAGTTAGAAAAGATGTGCATTTCGGATATGCTTGTGCTTGATCAGGGCGCGCAGTTTCCGCTTTGCCAATAAGACTAATTCAAACTCGTATCAGGGAATAAACAATGCGTCTGATTCTGCTCGGTGCGCCGGGAGCTGGCAAAGGCACCCAGGCCAATTACATCAAAGAAAAATTCAATATCCCGCAAATCTCCACCGGCGATATGTTGCGCGCCGCAATCAAGGAAGGCACCGAGCTGGGCAAGGCGGCCAAGGTGGTGATGGATGCGGGCAAACTGGTGTCTGACGATATCATCATCGGCCTGGTGAAAGAGCGCCTGAAAGCGGCGGATTGCCAGCAAGGTTATCTGTTTGACGGTTTTCCGCGCACCATCGCACAAGCCGAGGCGATGAAAGAAGCCGGCGTGGCGATTGATTATGTGCTGGAAATCGCCGTGCCCGATGAGGCGATTGTGGAACGTCTGTCAGGCCGCCGCGTGCATGTCGATTCGGGCCGCACCTATCATGTCAAATTCAATCCGCCCAAAGTTGAAGGCAAAGACGATGTCACCGGCGAAGACTTGATCCAGCGCTCAGACGACAGCGAAGAAACGGTGAAAAACCGCCTCAAGGTGTATCACGATCAAACCGAAGTGCTGCTTGGCTACTACAACCAGTGGGCGGAATCGGGGCAGCCGGGCGCGCCGCAATATCGCAAAATTGATGGCGTCGGCGAAGTGACGCATATTCGCGATAAAGCCTTTGCCGCGCTTGGCGCTTAAATTGCAGATGCGCATCAAAACGGACGCCTGACGTCCGTTTTTCATCTGCGCACAGATCCAGCCGGCGTCATGGCGATCCCGTGGCGCCGGCTTTACGTCATCCGCAAGAGGCATCCTTGATTCCTCAGTTGGACGGGAAACAAGTAAGCGCGTCTGTCGCGTTCTCACTAAACGGGGGATGGCGTATTTGCTGGAAATTTCGACACAATCAATGAGTTCTAAAGCTTAAAAGCGATCAACTGAGGAAGCTGGGATTATGCAAATTCAAGATCATGTATTCATCATCACCGGCGGCGCATCCGGCCTGGGCGCTGCGACAGCACGGTTATTGGCGCAACATGGGGCGCGTCTGGTGCTGGCCGATTTGCAGCAGGAAGCCGGGCAAGCCCTGGCGGCTGAACTCGGCGCGCGCTTTGTCAAATGCGATGTCGCCTCCGAAGCCGACGGCCAGGCGGTGATTGCCGCCGCGCGCGAGCTGGGCAGTCTGCGCGGCTTGATCAATTGCGCCGGCATCGCCCCCGCCATCAAAACCGTCGGCAAAGATGGCCCGCACCCGCTCGACGCCTTCGCCCGCGTGATCAATATCAATCTGATCGGCAGCTTTAATATGTCGCGTCTGGCGGCGGCGGAAATCTCGCAGCAGGAAGCCATCAACACCGAACGCGGCGTGATCATCAACACCGCTTCAGTGGCGGCGTTTGACGGTCAGATCGGTCAGGTTGCATACGCCGCCTCCAAAGCCGCTGTGGCCGGCATGACCTTGCCGATGGCGCGCGATCTGGCGCGCAATGGCATCCGCGTAATGACGATTGCGCCGGGCATTTTTGAAACTCCGATGTTGCTGGGCATGCCGGCGGAAGTGCAGGACGCACTCGGCAAATCGGTGCCTTTCCCCTCGCGTCTGGGCAAACCGGCGGAATATGCCCATTTGGCCAAGAGCATTATTGAAAACATGATGCTCAACGGTGAAACCATCCGCTTGGATGGCGCGATCCGCATGCAACCGAAGTAAGCCGCTATCCGGCAGGCGGCTTGCCGCCTGCCTCCTGCCTTTCCCCATTCCAGTCCATGTCCATGAAAATCTCCAGTCTCTTGCCATCCCTGCTGCTGGCCCTGGCCCCGCTGGCGCACAGCGCACCTGCGCAAGACCCCGCCGCGCCGGAAGGCGCCAGCGGCATACAAAGCAAGCAACTGAGTTACGCCAAAAAACATATGGTGGCGGCAGCCAATCCGCATGCGGTGGAGGCGGGACTGGCGATTTTGCGCAAAGGCGGCTCAGCAGTCGATGCCGCCATCGCCACCCAGCTGGTGCTGGGCCTGTGTGAGCCGCAATCGTCCGGCATCGGCGGCGGCGCCTTCATGCTGTTTTTCGATGGGCGTGGCGTGCATGCCTGGGATGGCCGCGAAACCGCGCCGGCGGCGGTCGATGAAAAACTGTTTTTGCAAGCCGACGGCAGCCCCGTGAAACGCTATGAGGCGATTGTCGGCGGGCGCTCGGTTGGCGTGCCGGGCGTCATGCGCATGCTGGAGGCGGCCCATAAAGAACATGGCAAACTGCCTTGGGCCAGCTTGTTTGAACCGGCGATTCAATTAGCGCAGCAAGGTTTTGCGCTCAGCCCGCGCTTACACAAATTGCTCAGCGATGAACCGTTTTTAAAACGCGATCCGGTTGCCGCCGCTTATTTTTATGACGAACAGGGCAAGGCGCGCCCGGTTGGCTATCTGCTGAAAAACCCGGAATACGCCGCCAGCCTGCGCCTGCTGGCCGCCAAGGGCGCAGCCGCCCTGCATGAAGGGCCGTTAGCGCAAGCGATTGTCGATAAAGTCAATAAACACGCCGCCAATCCCGGCAAATTGAGTGTGCAGGACATGCGCGACTACCGCGCCAAAAAGCGTGAAGCGGTATGCCTGGATTATCGCAAGTACACAGTGTGCGGCATGCCGCCGCCATCCTCGGGCGGAATTGCAGTGGCGCAAGTGCTGGGCATGTTGGAAGGGCGCGATATGGCCGCCTTAAAACCGGGTGCGCAAGGCATCAGCGCCGAGGCCATGCACTGGATCAGCCAGGCCGAACGTCTGGCCTACGCCGACCGCGACCACTATGCCGGCGACAGCGATTTTGTGCCGCTGCCGGGACGCGGCGTGGCGGCTTTATTGGATAAGCAGTATTTGAAACAGCGCGCCGCTTTGATGGGCGAAAAAAGCCTGGGTCAGGCCGCGCCCGGTTTGCCGCCGTTCAAACCCGGCGCCAACGATAAGCTGGCGTTTGGCCGCGACCAGTCGCCCGAATTGCCTTCGACCTCGCATTTCTCGATTGTCGATGCGCAAGGGCATGCAGTGGCCATGACCACCACCATCGAAGACGGCTTTGGCGCGCGGCTGATGGTGGGCGGCTTTTTACTGAATAACCAATTGACTGATTTCTCCTTCGTGCCAGCAGATCAGCATGGCCCGGTGGCCAACCGGGTGCAAGGCGGCAAGCGGCCACGTTCGACCATGTCGCCGACGCTGGTGTTTGAACGTGACAGTAAAAAATTGCAATTGGCCGCCGGTTCTCCGGGCGGGCCGGCGATTGCCCTGTACGTCATCAAAACCCTGGTCGGCGTACTGGATTGGAAAATGGATGTGCAGCAGGCGATTGCCCTGCCCAATTTCGGCAGCCGCAATGGCGGTATGGACGTGGAAGAGGGGGCGTTTGATGAATCCGTGCTGCAAGACTTGCGTCAGCGCGGGCATCAGCTGCGCACCTGGTCAATGACATCCGGCCTGCATGCGATTGAGCGCCGCATGCGCGATGGCGAAAGCGTATGGGCCGGCGGGGCCGATCCGCGTCGCGAAGGGGCGGCGCGCGGCGATTGACTCGCCAAAGCCCGTGCTTCCTGTTAATCTGAGCGGCATGGAAAATACGGGAAAAACCGGCTTGATTCTGTCTGGCGGCGGCGCGCGCGCAGCCTACCAGGTGGGCGTGCTGCACGCGATTCACCAGATCCTGTGGGAGGCCGGCTGGCCGCCCGCGCACAATCCCTTTGAAATCATCTGCGGCACCTCAGCCGGCGCCATCAACGCCACCGCGCTGGCTTGCCGCGCCGATAATTTTGACGAAGGCGTGCAAAAGCTGTATGACACCTGGCATAACTTTGAAGTCGGTCAGGTGTACCGCGCCGACTCTTTGGGCGTGCTGCGCTCCGGCGCGCGCTGGCTTTCGCTGCTCTCGTTTGGCTGGCTGCTGCGCAAATGGCATGCGGCGCCGCCCAATTCCCTGCTCGACAATACGCCGCTGGTGGGTTTATTGCACCGCATGCTGGATTTGCCGCGCCTGGATATGGCTTTATCCGAAGGTTTTTTGCATGCGCTGGCGGTGACCGCATCATCGTATACCGCAGGCCATCACATCACCTTTTATCAAACCATGGCCGATGTCGAACCCTGGGTGCGCACCCAGCGCATTGCAATGCAAGATCAGATCGGCGTCGAACACTTGCTGGCTTCCAGCGCCATCCCCTTTATTTTTCCCGCCACGCCGCTGTATTTGAACGGGCGGCGCGAGTTTTGCGGCGATGGCTCGATGCGTCAATTAGCCCCGATTTCACCGGCGATTCACTTAGGGGCCGACCGCGTGCTGGTGATTGGCGCCGGGCGCATGAATGAAAGCAAGCGCGCGCTGCCGGACAATCCGCAATATCCCAGCCTGGCGCAAGTGGCCGGGCATGCGCTGTCGAGCATTTTCCTCGACAGTCTGGCAGTGGATATTGAGCGGCTTAACCGCATCAACGCCACGATTGCCAATATTCCACCGGAATTCCGCAAAAACACCGTACTGCGCCCGGTGCAAATTCTGGTGATTGCGCCGTCTGAGCGCCTGGATGATATCGCCAGCCGGCATACCGCCAGCCTGCCGGCCCCGATCCGCACCTTGCTGGGCGGCATCGGCGCGACTGAGGCGCGCGGCTCGGCGCTGGCCTCGTATTTACTGTTTGAAGCCAGCTATACACGCGAACTGATACGTCTGGGACAGCAAGACACTATGCAAAGAAGCGCCGATGTACTGGCATTCTTCGGCATACAGCAGCGCCCACCCGTGGCGGCGCTTGCCAAGTAAGCAGGCTTGATGCAAGAATGGTAGAAGTGACAAAGCGCCAGTCGGGCGCAGACAAACATGGCGGGTTCAACGGGGTGGCCGCTGGCTGCATACTGGAGGCGGGATGGCAGGGCAGGAAATCGATGTCGCTCAGGTCTTCACACACATGCGCGCTGCGCTGGGGGAGCGCTGTTCGCCTGCGCAAATGCGCGCCGCGCTCGACGCCGCTTTGCAAGAACAGGCTGCGCCGCCAAGTCCGCTCAGTCCCGCCGCACGCGACGCTGCCGACGCCGCGCTGATGCTGGGCCAGCTGGCGCAGCACAGCCTGCCCATGCTGCAATGTCTGTTTGACTATCTTCCGCTCGCAGTTTCCTGGTTTGACGCCGATTTGAATATGCTGGCGTGCAACCGCGCCTATAAAGAATTACTCGATTTTCCTGAAGCCTTATTCGCCAGCGGCGCGCGGCGCTATGAAGACTTTATCCGCTACAACGCCATGCGCGGCGAATACGGTCCCGGCGAAGTGGAACAGATCGTGCAGGAAATCGTCGCCCGCGCCCGTCTGTCCCAACCGCATGTGTTTCAGCGGGTGCGGCCCGATGGCTCGGTGTTGGAAGTGCGCGGCGCGCCTTTGCCGGGCGGCGGCTTCATTTCGCTGTATGCCGACATCACCGCACACAAAAAAGCCGAGCAGGCCGCTTTGCGCAATGAAACTTATCTGCGCGCCGTGATCGCCCAGTTGCCGCTCGGGCTGACCGTGATTGATGAAAACCTCAATATCTTCCTGTGGAACCGGATGTGGGAAAGCGTTTGCGGCGCGCGTCCCGGTTATTTATTTGATGGCGTCACATTTGAAGAAGCGGTGCGCCATTTGGCGGAAAACGGCGAGTATGGCGGCGGCACGCCGCAGCAGATTGATGAGCAGGTCAGCATGCGGGTCGGCTTAGCGCGCCAATTTGTGCCGCACAGCTTCCGGCGCAGCAGGCCGAACGGGCGCGTGGTTGAAATCGAAGGCCGTCCCCTGAGCATAGAAGGGCGCATCGCCGGCTTCATCACGCTGTATAACGACATCACCGACCGCCTTTCGATAGACGATTTGAAGCAGGCCAAGGAAGCGGCGGAAGCCGCCAACCGGATGAAGAGCGAATTCCTGGCTCTGATGAGCCATGAGATCCGCACCCCGCTGGCGGGCGTGATCGGCATGCTCAAACTGGCCCTGCGCGACGCCCTGCTGCAAGCGGAAACACGCGATTTGATCGCGCGCGGCGAAGACAGCGCGCACGCCTTGCTGACCATCATCAATGATTTGCTGGATTTCTCCAAAATCGAAGCCGGCAAACTGACGCTGGAAAACATCGACTTTGATTTGTATCAATTGCTGGGCGATGTGTTGGAAATGTTCAAAGCCCAGGCCAGCCAGCGTGGCTTGAGCCTGCAGCTGGAGCGGGCCCCGGAAATCGGACAATTTGTGCTGGGCGACCCGGTGCGCTTGCGGCAGATTTTGATCAATCTGATCGGCAATGCCCTCAAATTCACCGAGCGTGGCGGGGTGGCGATTCTGGTCACGCTGGAGAAACGCCAATTCGGCGTCAGCCACCTGCGCTTTGCCGTGCGCGACAGCGGCATTGGCATTGCGCAAGATGCGCTGGGGCGGATTTTTGAGAAATTTGAACAAGCCGACAGCGCCACCACGCGCCGCTTTGGCGGCACCGGGCTGGGGTTGGCGATTTGCCGCCAGCTGTGCGAGCTGATGGGCGGCAGCATCGGCGTTTCCAGCGAACCGGGGCAGGGCAGCGAATTTTATTTTCATCTGCCGCTGCCGGATGGCGTGGCCCCGCAACGCGATGCCGATGAAGCGAAAAATCTGCAGCCGCACAGCCACCGCTTGCGCGTCTTGGCGGCAGACGATTTCCCCACTAATCAAATCATCATCCGCATGCTGGTTGAGCAAATGGGGCACAAGATAGACGTGGTGGACAGCGGCGAAGCGGCCCTGGCGGCGGCGGCCAAAGCCGATTTTGATGTGATTTTGATGGACGGGCGCATGCCCGGCATGGATGGCGTCACCGCCTGCCGCTTAATCCGCTCCGGCGGCATGCCGGATGCGCCGGTGCGCGATAAAGATATCTGCATCGTCGCCGTCACCGCCAACGCCAGCGAGCAAGACCGCAATCAATATCTGCAAGCCGGCATGGACAGTTTTCTGTCCAAACCGGTGGAAGAATGCAAGCTGCACCGGCAGCTGGAAAAAGTCATCGAGCGCCAGCTGGCGCGCGGCATCGCGCTGCAGCCGCGCGTGCTGGCCAGCCAGGCCAGTCTGGACGCCATGTTTGGCGCACTGCCGGGTCTGGCGCCGCAAGGCGCCGCGCCGGCATACAATATGCGCAAGATCAGCGAAGAAGAGCGCACCGAGCGCATGATACGGCAGCAAATGCATGGCGCCTTCGTTGATGATGTGCTGGAAAAGCTGGCGCAAGTCGAGCAAATGTTAAGCGCGCGTCGCGCCGATGATTGTGGCCGTCTCTTGCACAGCATGCGCGGCTCTGCGCTGTATCTGGACGGCACGCATGAATTACGCAAATTATTGCTGGAAATGGAGCCCATGGCCGACGCCGCGCGATGGGACGAAGTGGAGCAGCGCATGCCGGCTTTACGGGACAAAGTCGCCCAATGCCGGCAGCAGCAAGGCAACGCCATCAATGGGGAATGCCAATGAGAGTGCTGGTGGTCGATGATGATTCAATCTCGCGCATGGTGCTGCTGCATTTGCTCGGCAGCCTGGGCGTATTTGATGTGATCGAAGCCGAAGACGGTCAGGTCGCCTGGGAATATTTGAGCCGGGGCGAGCCGGTGCAACTGCTGTTTTGCGATGGCCGCATGCCGCGTCTGTCCGGCATGGATTTATTGCAAAAAATGCGCGCCGCACCCCCCTTGGACAAACTGCCCTTTGTCTTTATGTCAGCTTCGGAAGATGAAGACACCGTGCAGCACGCGCTGCAAAGCGGCGCCAACGCATATGTGATCAAACCCTTTGTGCTGGATGATGTGCGGCGCATGTTGGAGCAATTGGTGCGCGAACAATGGCGCGACTTGATCGAGGCCCCCGGCGTCAGCCTGCGCCGCTTGCAATTACAGCCGGCGCAATTGCAGGGCTATTTGCAAGCCTTTGAATTCCAGCTGGAGCAAACCGGGCGCGAATGGCGCAACCGGCTGGACGCCGCCGGCAGCCTGGCGCAAGAGCAGGGCAAAATCAATAGCGTGCAACAAGCTTGCCAAACCCTGGGTTTGCACTATGCGGCGCAGATTTGCCCGCGTTTAAGCCAGGTCAAGAGTGTCGCTGCATTGCAGGCATTGATGACGATTTTGACCAATACCGTCGAATATCAAATCCAGCAATTGCGCGAATTGCAGGGCAGGGTGATGGCTTGAGCCTGGCCTGCCCTATGCGCTCAAACGTCTGCTGACAGCATTTCACTACTGTTCATACGCCACCAGCCGTGGCAATTCCTGCGCGCTGAATTTACTTTCGCGCAAAGTCTGCAGCGCAGCCAGTTTGCCGGCTTCATCGCCCGGCCCGGCAAGCAGGCGTGCGCGTTGCTGCAGGAAGTCGGCAATACGTTGCTTCCATTGCTCCTCTTCGCGATCCACTTCCGCCAGACGGGCGGCGGCTTGCGGCGAAAAGGTGGCGGCGCGGAATTGATAGATTTGCTGTTCGCTCGCGCCTTGCGCACGCATCTGCGTCACCTGCTCCTCGGCGCGCGCAATGCGCAGCGGCGCCTCACGTTCTTCGCGCAGGGCGGGCGGCATGGCGGCGTCGATTTGCGCCAGCTTGTCCTGCTTTTGTTGCGCGTTGAGTTGCTTATCTTCGCTGACTTCAATCCGCGCAATCGCGTCCAGATCGTAGGCGTCGGTAAAGCCGAACAAGGCCTTGGATTCGCTGGCGCTGAAAAAGCGGCTGCGTGCGGCTTGCATGGCTTGAAAGCGTGCGCGCAGCGCAGCCGCTTGCTTGCCCTCCTGGTTGGCGGCGTATTGCGGATTGCTGTCCAGCGCGATCAGGGCGCGCTTGTAATCCAGATAGTTGGCGAACAGGCGGCGCGCCTGTGCTGCGGCCTTGGGTGAAAGTTTGCGGCTTAATTCCAGCTCGGTTTGCTGGATAATCGCCGGCAATGGTTTTTCACCGAGCGCGCTTAAATAATAATCAAACATGCGCGTCAACTCTGCATCCAGCACCAGATCGTCGCCAGGGCCGGTTTTCAAATCGCCATCCGTGCGCGTACCTTCCAGCGAACGGACAAAGGCGTAAGGATCTTGCGGTGCGCGCGGCACAGTGCTTTCTTCCGTCTGGCTGCCCAAGTAATACAGGCCGCCCACGGCGCCTATCAGTAAGCCCAGGGTGGTGAAGGCGAGGGTGCTGCGTTTCATCATGTGTTTCTCCTGTTTGCGGCGTCAGATGCGCTGCGCGCCTGATGACAGCGGTGAATCAGGCGCAAGCAAGGCGCAAGCGGCCACGATAAAGCAGCTTGCGCCGGTCGGCTTACAGTCCCATTTGTTGCAGGCGGTTGGCGTGTTGCCGGAACACTGTCACCGGATTGGTTTCAAACAAATGCACGATGCCCACGCTCTGGTTGATTTCATCCGCATGGTTCATGGCGTAATCGTCGCGGATCACGCGCCCCAGGTGACTGGAGCAGCTGGCCACCAGGCCATCGTTTTTCGCGCCGCCAAAGGCCAGCCCGGTCAAGGCCATCGGCCCATCCAGCGGATCGAATATATTGGTGAAGGTTTTTCCGCCGCTCCAGGAGAAATACGCCACGCCATTGGCGAAATACGCGCCTTCGCCGCATGCGCTGGCGGGCAGGCCGCCCGGGTGCGCAGCGTTAAAGCGCGCCGCCCCTTCGGTCGAAAGTGAGCGCGCGGCGGCCATCGCGTTTTGCGGCAGATTCGGGCTGCCCGAGAGTGCCGACAGCAGTTTGCCCAGGCCATCGGCGATGGTGCGCAGCACTGAGTTCGATAAGCTGCCATCCGGGGCCACGCCCAAAATGATGTCGGCCACTTTGGAGCCTTTATTCACGCCGGCGATTGAGGTCGCCGAAGCCACCAGATCCGGGCGCACCGAGGCCACGTAGCGGATGGTCGGGCCGCCATGGCTGTGCCCCATCAAATTCACCTTGGCCTTGCCGGTGACGGCGACAATGCGTTTGACTTCGCTCAGCAATTGCTCGCCACGCACTTCGGTGGCGTTGGCGGCGGAAACCTGCGGCGTATATACGGTTGCGCCACCGGAGCGCAGTGCGGCCGGAATGCCGTAGAAATATTCCACCGGGCCGATGCGGTCGAAACCGAATAAGCCGTGCACCAGCACGATGGGGTATTGGGTTTGGGTGTAGCCGGCGGCTTGGCCGCTTAAGGGCAGAGTGGCGAGCAGGGCCAAGCCTGCGAGCTTGCGCATGGAAAATTTCACGGTAATCTCCTGGAAATAAACGAAGTGAAGGATCTGCGTCCTTTTCAGATGGGAAGCTTTGCAACCATTGCAGAGCGAGCGCTCGATTTGCAATGAGGAAGAGTATAGGCAAAGAAAATTCGACTGACAACAGTTTTGCCAATATTTTTTCTGTTTCTTTAAGGAAATTGCCATGCGGAAAATTGCGGCGGTGGCATACGGTAGAAAAAGCATTCGACCAAAAGTATTGTTGCAAATAATAAATATTGCATTGCATCAATTATAAGTATTTGTTCTCTAATGCATTTTTTGAATTTGCTCATTGCGAAACTGTTCTATGGTTTTCCTTGGAAAAGGCTAAACTGCTAAAAGTTAGAGATTACTCTCAGTGGCAAACAACGGGAAAAAAAGGCTGGCGATGTTATAATGTTTCCATCAATTAATGTCTGCTTGGCGGATAAAACACAAGCCCGGCGCCGGCCCCATGCCGGCATGCAGACAGCGCCAGCGCAATCCCGCTCCGGTTTTGTGTTGCAGCAGGGCAGAACCGGCTTTTCCAGCAGAAAAGCACAATTCAGATAAGCGAATACAGATGAATATGAACAGCACCGCAAACAGCACCAATCAGCCAGGCAGCGCCGTCGTGCAGACGCCGCTTGAGCTTGCGCCTTTGCCGGTGCGGTTCACCCTGGCGCAGTTTCGCGCCGCGCTGCCGATTGATGAGCACAACATCTGGGGCTATCTGCTGGAGCGCAACAGCGAGCGCATCGGCGTCAAGCGGCGCGAAGTGGCGCGCGACAATCTGCAAAAAATCATTCAAGCCACCTTCCGCCTCGCCAATACGGTGGGTTTCCGCACCATGACGCTGCGCGATTTGTGCCGTGAAACCGGCTTGTCGATGGGCGGTTTATATGGCTATATCGAAAACAAAGATCAGCTGGCGAATATGATTGAAGACATGGTGCGCCATGTGACTGAATTGCTGCCGGGCTGGTTTAAACATGTCGCCATGCCGCTGGATGAAATTGAAGGACTGCTGCGCGCCCATGTGTATTTGTCCGAAATCTTTCAGCCCTGGGCGTATTTTGTGTTCCTGGAGTCGCGCACCTTGCAAAGCGAACAGCGCGATATCGCCAAAGGCTCGGAATTGAATGTGCAAAATCATTTGGCAAGCTTGCTCAAAACCACAGGCCGCTTCGGGCATGAGGAAACCCAGCTGTTAGCGGCGCACTGCATGTCGCTGGTGCAGGATTGGCATTTGAAACGCTGGAAATTCGGCAGTGTGAATGTGGATGCCGATGCATTTGCCGACAGCGTGGTGCAATTTGTGCGCAGCTATGTGCGCGGCATGCGCGAGGACAGCAGCGAAGAGGATGCGCGCTTGCGCCAGCTGGCGGCTTGAGTCCGCTGTCCGCCGCTTCAGCCGCTGAAGCGCTGCAATTGCGCCTCTTTCTTTTCCATATCCGTGTCGGAATCCGCATAGCGCAGCGCGATATCCTGAAATTCCTGCTGGATTTCCATAAACGCATCCACGATGTCCGGGTCAAAGTGTTTGCCGCGCCCCTCGGCGATGATGGCGGCGGCTTGCGCATGGCTCATGCCCTCTTTATAGACGCGGCGCGAAATCAGGGCGTCATACACATCCGCCACCGCCATTAAGCGCGCTGAAATCGGAATCGCATCGCCGCGCAAACCTTGCGGATAACCGCTGCCATCCCATTTCTCCTGGTGGCTGTAGGCGATTTCCTTGGCATATTTCAAAAAATCCACCTCCATTCCCAAATCGCGCTCAGCGGCGGAAATCGCATCGCGTCCCAAAGTGGTGTGGGTTTTCATGATTTCAAATTCATGCGGTTCAAAGCGTCCCGGTTTGAGCAGAATGCGGTCGGGAATGCCGACCTTGCCGATATCGTGCAGCGGCGCCGATTTGTACAGCAGCTCAATGGTTTTATCATCCAGGAAATAACCGAAACGCGGATGCAGCCGCAATTTATGCGCCAGCGCTTTGACATAGTTGGAGGTGCGCCGGATATGGTTGCCGGTGTCGCTGTCGCGCGTTTCGGCCAGTGAGGCGATGGTGTGAATGGTGACATCCTGCAGCGCTTGAATCTCGCGCGTGCGCTTTTCGATTTCATGCTCCAGGAATTTATTCTGATCGCGCAGAAAATCATTCACGCGCTTGGCCGCAAGCTGGGTTTTAATGCGCGCCTGCACAATCGGCGGGCTGATCGGTTTGGTGATGTAATCCACCGCGCCCATTTCCAGACCCTTGGCCTCATCATCCACTTCGCTCATGGCGGTGACGAAAATGACCGGGATATCGCGCGTGGCCGGATTGGCTTTCAAGGCCATGCAGACTTCATAGCCGCTCATGCCGGGCATCATGATATCGAGCAGAATCAAATCGAGGCGGGTTTCTGAAAATGCGATTTTCAGCGCGCGTTCGCCATTGATCGCAATCTTGGTGCGGTAATTGCCTTCCAGCACTTCGCGCAACAGGTCAATATTTTCCGGCACATCATCAACAATCAGGATAACCGGCTTGTCAGCTTGATTCTGGTTCATATTTTTTCCTCAACCGCGTGCATGGCGCTGACCGCCGCCAGCGCGTTTTGCAATAGTTGTGCCGCCTCGTCAAAATCATATGCGGCCAGCGCCTGCTCCAGCGCTTGCGCCGCGCTGTCTTGTTGTGCGGCCTGCAGCAATGGTTTTAATTCTGGCATGCGCTTGATCGCCATGGAGTCATTCTCGTGTATCAATTCCAGAATTTGCGCACCGGATTGTTGTATTTTACGTGCCAAGGCGGGATCCAGCGGCGCCGGATTGGCGTCCGGCGCGGGCGGCGCGCTGTGGCTGACCGGCTTGTTGCTCAGTTGCAGCGTGCGGCGCAAATGTCCCAGCAATTCTTTCATCAATTGCGCCAGCTGGAACAGCATGGCGGCCTGACCTTGTCCGGTATCAGTCAGCGCCGCTTCATCCATCCTTTTTTCCTTGATCCATTTTTCCAGCTCCGCCGCACCGTGTTGCAATTGGGTGGCGCCGATATTGCCGGCCAGTCCTTTCATGGTGTGGGCTTCTCTTTGTGCGGTTTCCATATCTTGCTGCGCCAAGGCAAGGGAGAGTCGGGCGGCCCAATCGGCCTGGGTTTCGACAAAGCGCAGCAATAATTTATGCAGCAATGCGCGGTTGCCGCCGACCCGCTTCAAGGCGCCTTCTAAATCCAGGCCGGGAATCTCGTCGGGCAAGATTTCCGCAGGTTTGGGCGGCGCTGCCGGCGGTAATTGCTGCACCCATTCCGCCAGCGCGGATTGTAATGGGGCCGGTGGCGCGGCGCTCGCAGAAGGCGCTGCCGCGCTGCTTTGGCGCGCTGCCGGCTTGATCCATTTCGCCAGCGTGCAATACAGTTGCTCGACATCAATCGGCTTGGCCACAAAGTCATTCATGCCGGCAGCCAGGCATTTCTCGCGGTCGCCCACCATGGCGTTAGCGGTCATGGCGATTACCGGCAAGGACTGGAGCACGGGATCGCGGCGCAATTGGCGTGTGGCTTCATAACCATCCATCACCGGCATTTGGCAATCCATCAAGACCCCGTCATAAGCTTGAGCTTGTTGCCGCAACATAAACAGCGCCTGTTCGCCATTGCCGGCTATCGCCACGCTGACGCCGATTTCGCGCAGAATGTCCTGCGCCACTTCCTGGTTGACTTCATTGTCATCCACCAGCAGCAAATGCGCGCCGCGCACCGCGTGTGCGGCGGCATGCGAGGCATCTTCCCGTTCACGCCGGCGCGCACGGTACACCGCATCGCGCCCGAAACAGGTGAGCAGGGTGTCGAGCAGGGTGGAGGGACTGACCGGCTTGGTCAGCACGGCGTCGATTTTCAGCGTGCGCGCGCTTTCCTCCAATTCCTCGCGGTTATACGCGGTGATCATGATGAAGGCCGGCACTTGCGCCAATTTCTCATGACGGCGCATGTGTTCAATCGCTTTCACGCCATCCATGCCGGGCATTTGCCAATCCATCAAAACCAGGCCGTAATCCTGGCCCCTCTCCTGCGCCTGTTCCATCGCGGCTAAGGCTTGGGCGCCGCTGGCCACTGCTTCAGCGGCAAAGCCCAGCATGTGCAACATGCTGACCAGAATTTCGCGCGCGCTGGCGTTGTCGTCCACCACCAGCACGCGCATATTTTGCATGCCGATTTCAGCGGCATGCGGCAGCGCCGCCAATTGTTCCTGCGCCAAGCTGAATTCGGCGTCAAAGTAGAAACAGGCCCCTTGCCCCGGCGCACTCTGTACGCCGATGCTGCCGCCCATCATTTGCACCAGCCGGCGTGAAATCGCCAAGCCCAGGCCGGTGCCGCCATATTTGCGCGTGGTCGAGGCGTCAGCCTGGCTGAAGGCGGTGAATAAGCGCGCCTGCTGTTCTTGTGACAGGCCGACGCCGGTATCGCGCACTGCGATATGCAAGCAGATGCGGCCAGGGCTGGGTAATTTGTCCTGCGCGCGCCGGATCGACAGCACCACCTCGCCGCGTTCTGTGAATTTAATCGCGTTGCTGACCAAATTCAGCAATACTTGATTCAAGCGCAGCGGGTCGCCCTGCAAACTGCCCGGCACCCCGGGGCCAATGTCGAACAGCAATTCCAGGCCCTTGTCCTGCGCCTTGATCACAGACAAATCCGCCAATTGTTCCAGCACATCTTCGAGCTGGAAGGGAATGCTTTCAAAACTGAGTTTGCCGGCCTCGATTTTGGAAAAATCCAGGATGTCATTAATGATGCCAAGCAGGTTTTTAGCAGCGGCATCGACTTTTTCCAGGTATTTGCGTTGCTTGGGTTTGAGTTCGGTTTGCAGCGCCAGATGGGTCATGCCGATAATGCCATTCATCGGCGTGCGGATTTCATGGCTCATATTCGCCAGAAAATCAGACTTCAAGCGCGAGGCGATTTCCGCTTCCTGCACCGCCAGCCGCAGCGTTTGCTGTTCGGCCAGGCTTTGCGTCATTTTGTCGAGTGCGCGCAAGAGCTGGCCGGTTTCATCCAGGCTCAGATCAATTGGCACACAACGCAAATCGCCACGCGAGACGCGCTCAGCCAGCGCCACCGCATTTGAAAGCGGCTCGGTGATCGAGCGGGTCGTGCGCCAAACCGAGAGCGCACCCGCAGCCAAGGCCAGCACACCCAGCAATAGCATGGCGTTACGCAATCGCGTCACACGCTGGCTGGACTCAGTCGCACTGTGCATGACTTCATGCTCCTGCAGTTTGACCATCAACTTGATTTCATTCAACATGCTTTCCAAATGCGGCAGGGTTTTTTGCCGCAATAAGCGCATGGCCAGATCCGGCTCTTGAGCCTCCACCAGATCCGCTAATTCGATGAATGAATCGTAATAGCGCGCGCGCGTGCTGGATAAGTCGAAAATATGTTGGCGCAGTTTCGGATGAATGCTGTGTTTTTGCAAATCGGCGAAGGCCTGGTCAATCACTCTTTTTTCATGGTCGATACGCGGGTAAATGGTTTTGCGCTGTTCCAGGTCTGACACCAGCAATTCCTGCGCCAGACGGGCCGCCTGCAAAGCGCTCGCATCAATCGTGTGAATCGCTTTGGTGGCCTGCCAATCTTCATTGAGCAGGTGACGGTTATGTTGCTCGATGTCGGAAATACCCTGCACCGCAGCCCAGATGATGCCCGCCATCAAGAACAGCAAGATGCCGTATCCGAGGCCGATCCGGATGCTGATTTTCAAATCGCGCCAGCGCCTCATTCCTGTCCCCCGTGTTGCGATGTCCGCACGCTCTCGCCAGCTTCCGGGGCCTGCAAGGGCAGGATCATGGATAAGCGCGTGCCTTTGCCGAATTCGCTGTGCAAGGCGATGCGGCCACCCAGAACGCCGCTCACCAGATTATAGACAATATGCATGCCAAGCCCGGAGCCGCCTTGCCCCAGTTTGGTGGTGAAAAAAGGGTCAAACACGCGTTCCAAGTGCTGTTCGCGGATGCCCACCCCGTCATCCGAAAAACAGATTTCCACCTGGCCGTCCGGCAGTAAATGGGTATCCAGATACATATTGCCCTGTTCCCGTCCCTCGAAGGCGTGGGCTAAGGCATTGGTGATGAAATTGGTGACCACCTGTCCCAGCGGGCCGGGGTAAGAGTTCATATTGATGCCGCTTTGCAAATCCAGGTGCAGGTTGTACGGCGTTTTTTTATATAGTGGTTCGAGCGTGATCACCACTTCTTCCAGCACCTGGCGCAAATCGAAGTGGCGCTTTTGATTGCTGGATTGATCCACCGCCACCTGCTTGAAACTGCTGACCAATTCAGCCGCGCGGTGCAAATTGCGCACCAGGATTTCCGCGCCCTTGGCCGACGATTCCAGATACTTGTCCAGCATGGAGCGGCGCGCATTGCCGCCGCGCACTTCCGACAACATTTGATTGGCGCTTTCCTGCAGGGTTGAAGCGACGGTGACGCTGTTGCCGATAGGCGTGTTCAATTCATGCGCGACG
This sequence comes from Massilia sp. W12, assembly GCF_037300705.1. Taxonomy (NCBI): domain Bacteria; kingdom Pseudomonadati; phylum Pseudomonadota; class Betaproteobacteria; order Burkholderiales; family Oxalobacteraceae; genus Massilia; species Massilia sp. W12. The sequence goes on from NZ_CP147776.1 coordinate 919,639, forward strand.
CCGGCCACCAGGCTGCCCAGCGCCGCCATTTTTTCAGAGCGGAATAATTCGCTTTGCATGGTTTGCAGTGAAGTCAGGGCTTGGCCCAATTCCTGATTCGCATTTTCCAGTTTTTCAGTGCGCTGGCGCACGCGCTGCTCCAATTCCGTATTCAATTCGCGGATCTGGTTTTCGATTTCGCGTTGGCGCGTGATGTCAATCGGGGAAAATAAAATCAGCTTGCCCACGCCGGTGTCCAAGAGCCGCGCCGATAACTGGCAGATCGCAACGCTGCCATCGCGCCTGCGCATATGCACTTCGATCCGGTCCACCGACTGTTGTTTGAGCAATAAGTCCAGATAGGCCTGGCGCTCATGCGGATAGACCCACCAGCCGATGATGTTGCTGGTTTTGCCGCACACCTCATCCCGGCTGTAGCCGCTTTGCTGCAGCAGCGCATCATTGATTTCCAGCAGCACCTCGCTATCCAAACGCTTCAAGGCCAGCGGCACCGGCGAGTGCTGAAACAGGGAGGCGAATTTGCTTTCACTGTTGCGCAATGACGCTTCCGAGCGGTGCAGGCGGCGGATGTGTTGCAACAGGAAAAAAGTCAAAATCAGAATAAAGCCTATCGTTGCGCCGGAAAACAGGGCGCGGTCGATTGAGCGTTTTTTCCAGGCCGCCAATATGCTGTTGTAATCGCGCGCAAACACCGTGGTCAGCGGATAGCCGCTGATTTTGCGATAAGTGTAGAGCCGCTCGCCGCCGTTGCGCTCATCCAGAAAACCCTGGCCGCTGATAGAGCCTTCCTGCGCTCCGCCATTGAGCTGGCGCAACATCGGGTGCGCTGAAATATCCATATCCAGATAACGCATTTCAAACGGCGAGCGCAACACCACAAAACCCTCATTGGCGAACAGGGAAACCAGGGCGTTGCTGTTTTTCGCCACCCGCGCATAGACATTGCTGAAATAGGAAATCGAGATATCCGTGCTGATCACGCCCAGATAGCGCTGTTTGCTGTCATACAGATTGCGCGCAATCGGCAACACCAGTTGCTGATCATAAAAGCGTTTTAAAGGATGACCGATGATGGCGCCTTTGTGCTCCGGGTGGCGTAACAGAAACCGCAAGTAATTACGGTCGTAGGCGTCAAATTGAAAGGCGGGATAATCCAGTGACGTCACCCAGTTTTCCCCGGCGGGATTGGTGTATTGCAGTGCGGTCAGGAAGCGGTTGTCATGCAAGCCCTGATTGATTAATTGCAAAATTTGCTCACCTTGCAAGCTTTGTGCGGTGTGCCGGTCTTGCGCGATTGCCGCCGCCACGGTATCGAGTTTGCGCTCAGCGTCCTGCAAGGTTTGGCTGGCGTGCTCTTCCAACAGGCGCACGGCGATCAAGCCATTGCCTTGTTCAGATTCCAGCGTCAGCAGACGATCTTGCGCCACCGCCCACCAAGTTTGGCCGATGATGGCGGCGATTGTCAGGCTGACAAAAAATAGCAGGACCGGACCGGCATCAGCCGCCCGGCTTCCCGGCTGCGCTGAATTCATGCAGACACGCTCCGCAAGAAATTAAGAACTTCAGTGTACAGGATTTGCCAGTGTGCGGGCGGATTGGAATGTCGCTGTGCGACGCATCTGCTACACTGCGCCTGCTAATCAGGGAGGAACGCATGAAACCTGTCGTCAAATATCTCGCCTTGGGCTTGGGCGGCGTGTTGTTGCTATTGCTGGCGCTGGGCGCCTGGCTTGCCGCCACCTTTAATCCAAATGATTACAAACCTGAGATTATTGCCATGGTGCAGCAAAAGAAACAGCGCACCCTGGTCATTCCGGGCGAAATCAAACTCAAATTCTTACCCCGCATCAGCGTTGAGCTGGGCGCCTTCAGTCTGTCTGAGCGCAATAGCCAAAATGAATTCCTGGCCGTGCAGCAAGCCAATCTGGCGCTGGAATTCTGGCCCTTGCTGCAAAAGCAACTGGTGGTGGACAAGCTTGCTTTCGATGGCGTGCGCTTGCACCTCAAACGCGACAAAAACGGTCAGACCAATTTGGATGATTTGCTGGAAAAAGAGCCGGACAGCGGGCAAAAACTGCGTTTTGAAATTGCCGGTGTGCAGCTGCGCAATGCCGATATCCTGTGGCAAGACGCGCAGAGCGGACAGCGCGCCGAACTCAAGGGGCTGGAATTGAAAACCGGCCCGATTGCCGAAGGTGTGGCCAGCAAAGTCGAGGCGGCGGCGCAGATTGCCGCCACGCAGCCGAAAGTGCAGGGCAAATTCCAGCTCAACACCGGTTTCCGCTTTGCTCCGGGGCAGGAAAGCAGTTTGCAGAAGTTGCAATTTCAATATGAAGGCGATGCCCTGGAATATAAGCAGATCAAGGCTTCGCTGAGCGGCGATGTGAAATTGCCGCCACAAACCCCGCCCCCGGGCGCCGCTGGCGCATCAGCCCCGGCCAGCGCGGCTGCTTCAGCCGGGGCCGCCGCAAGTCCCCTGGCGTTTTCCATCAGCGATTTCAAACTTGATGCGCAAGCCATGCAGGGCGCGCAAAAATTGCAGGCGCAGATCAGCTTGCCGCTCTTGGATTGGCAAGACAAATTCAAGTTGGAAAAAATGCAAGCCAAATTCAGCTTGCAGCAAAGCGCAGCGCACAGTCTTGAAGTTGATTTGCAAAGCGGGGCCGCGCAGGGCGATGCGAAACAGGTGCGCCTGGGGCAATTGAGTCTGCAATTCAACCTCAAACAGGAAGGCTTGCAAGCCAAGGGGCGTTTGCAAGGCGCACTCGATCTGCAGCCGGAAAAATTGCAAGCGCGCAGCCAGGATTTGCATTTGCAAGTCGAAGGCGAGGCCAGCGGCACGCCGCTGGCGCTGGATTTGCACACCCCCTTGCAGGCTGATTTGCAGCAAGGGCGGATCAAACTGGCCGCACTCAAAGCGCAGGCGCGCCTGCCGCATCCGGCGGCTGCGCGGGCGGGCGCGCCGAAAAATCTGGAGCTGGCCTTAAACGGCGATGTGGAAGCCGACCTCAAGCGCGAACAGCTCGACGCGCGCATGCAAAGCCGCTTTGATGAAAGCAATCTGCAACTCAAACTGGGAATGCGCGGCTTCAAACAAGCGCTGTATCTGGCGGATATCAATATCGATAAAATCGACGCTGACCGTTATCGCGCAAATGCGGAAAAACCGGCGGCGCCAAGCGCCAGCCCGACCCCGGCCACAGCGCCGGCCACGCCAGCGCAGGAGCCGGAAATCGCATTGAAAGCCTTGACCGGGATGAATCTGGAAGGCAGCCTGCAAGTCGGCAGTTTGCATCTCAGCAATTTGAAAATGCAAAACCTGGGCCTGAAGCTGAAAACCCGGCCCGGCAAAGATGGCGGGCGTCTGGAATTGAGCAATTTGCAAGCGCAGCTGTATGGCGGCAAGCTTGACGGCAGCCTGGCCTTGCTGGTGCAGGGCAAAACCCAGCAATTGCAGCTCAAGCAAAATTTGAGCGGCATCAATATCGCGCCGCTGCTCAAAGATCTGCAAGGCAAGGCCGCGCTGGAAGGGCGCGGCAATGTGCAACTCGATCTGCAAACCGAAGGCACGCGTTTATCCAGCTGGCGGCGCAATCTGCAAGGCGGCATGAAAATGAATTTGCAAGACGGCGCTCTGGTCGGCTTTAATCTGGCGCAAATCATCCGCAACGCCAAGAGCGCACTTGGCGCAGCCGAGAGCAAGACCGGAACCTCAAGCCAGCTGGAAAAAACCGATTTCAGTGAATTGGCCGGTTCCCTGCAATTTAAACAAGGCGTGGGCCATAACGAAGACCTGAGTTTAAAGTCGCCCTTATTCCGTGTTGCCGGCTCCGGCGATATTGACCTGGGTGCGGAAAAGCTGGATTACCTGGTCAAGCCCACGGTGGTGGCCAGCTTGCAAGGGCAGGGCGGGCCGGAATTGCAGGCCTTGAAAGGCTTGACCATCCCGGTGCGCTTGAGCGGCCCCTTCACCGCCATCCAATGGAAGATCGACATGGCGGCCCTGGCCAAGGAAGCCGCCGGCCAGAAAGTGCAGGAAAAGAAGGAAGAAGTGAAGAAGAACCTGCAGGATAAATTGAAGGATGGCTTGAAAGGCTTGTTTGGCAAATAAGCGCAGGCGGGCGGCCTTATGCCGCCTGCCATCAGCCGAATTGCGCCAGCTTTGGCAAATCATATTTCAGGCGCACCATGTCATGCGCCAGACTGGCGTCATACACGCCACGGATGCGCCCGGATTGCGCGCGCAAAAAGGTGCGCTCGATGTGCGGCGGCAAGCCATCCGCGCCGGTGGCTGACAGCCAGTCCGGCGGCAGCTGAAAACGCGCAGCGCATGCGCAGCGCCGCTCAGCGGCATCACCGTAATCGAAAAAACGGCAAACCATCAGCCCGTTTCCCCACCCCCAGCGCACTATGCGCGCGCAAGCGGCCGACTGTGTTGATCTTGCAGCCTGACGTCGGCGACTTGCCTGAACTTGGATAAATCATCCCCGCGCGGACGCAGATCCGCCCGCGCATACCAAGGCTGCTGAAGGCGGCGCCTGATATCCAATTGCGTAATGTATTGCTGGTATGCATTTTGCTTCTTCTGTTTTTAGTCATGCAGATGGTTTTTCCGCTGGCATGGCGAAGCAACAGGGTTTGAAGATGGAGCAATCGTGGAAAGAAATATTTCCTGGTGGAAAAGAAAGATATACAATGCACATACTATTTAACATGCATGCTTGTATTCATCGGCTTTGCCGGATTCACCGGTATGCAGACGCGCAAGCGCCAGGGCTTGGCGAGCTCAGCTTGAGTATCGGCGCACTGAAATTTACGCAATAAACATATTGCGCAAGGAATTCATCATGAAAAAAATTGTTATGTTGTTGGCGGCGCTGGGTTGCCAATCTTTGTCAGTTGCCTATGGCGCTGATCTGTATGCCGGTAATGGCGGCGTCAAAATCGGCGTGGATGGCAATGGCAATGGCGGGCGCAGCGTGGCCTGGGACGGGGTGCTGGAAGTCAATGACAATGAAGTGGTGCGGGTGGACAGTATGGATATCTGCTATGTCCGCATCTGGCATGAAGCCTATGCCAAGGATATGACGCCCAACACCACAGCAGTCTTGCGCTCGCTCAGCAAACACGGGGCATGGCAGATTGTGCCGCATGTCTCTGCGCAAGGCATGCTGCAGCCGACGGTGTATGGCGCGATGATACGCAAAGGCAAGAATCTGGTTGAGATCATGCTTGACCCGGATCATATTCTGGCGGAAAGCAATGAAAACAATAATAAGAAAAGCTTCAGCTTGAATTATCAAGGCAATAAATGCGATGTGCGCGGGCCTGGCGCCACCCCCACGCCCACCCCGACTGCGACGCCAATTCCGACGGCCACGCCAACCCCGACTGCGACGCCAATTCCGACTGCGACGCCAACCCCGAGCGCCACGCCCAATCCGCGCCCCACGGCGACCCCGGCGCCAAACCCGCCGTCGCCCAGCCCCACGCCAACGCCAACGCCGCCCAAAAACAATCCAGGACGCGCAGATTTGCAAATCGATACGCTGAACACCCGCATCGCCAATATACTGATTCCGGCTAAAGATACCTTGCTTGAGCTGCCGCCTGGCAGCGCACGCATGCAGGCAGATGGTAAATGCGGATTTGAGATTGTGTTCGCTGAATATAATGCCGGAAAGGGGGATGCCGGCCCTGCGCTGAGCCGGATTTGGCGTGATCGCCTGAGTATCCTGGATTTGCCCCGGCAAGGTCTGCAGGCCAACTATATAACGGCGAGCGGTGCGATGATTTTGCTGCCGCCCGGCCGCAGCCGATTGCTTTGGGAGGTTGACAGCAATAAGCAAGTGCAGGAAGACAGCGAGTCGAATAATCAGATCAGTTTTGATGTGATGGTCCGGGATACTTGCCAGCCCAGCGCTACGCCGACCCCGACGCCTGCGCCAAGCCCCGTGCCGACACCCGGCGCCAGCCCGACGCCTGCGCCAAGCCCCGTGCCGACGCCCGGCGTCAGTCCGACGCCGACTGCCACGCCAGCGCCGCAACCCAGCCCGGTTCCAGGCAAGCCGGCGCGGCCAGTGGAGTCGCCCGTGACAGCCGATTTGCGTTTGATCGGCGGCCTGACCTTAGGCCCGCGCGCATTGGCCTGGGGCGGTGAGTACGCCTTAAGCGCCGCAGATCTGACGCCGGGGCGGGGTTGCCGTTTGCCGCTGCGCTTCAATGTGGAAAACGCCGGCCAGGCGCCCGCCTTTGCGTTTTACGCCAGGGTTTCCTTCGGCAATGGACAGAGTGTGGAAATCGGCCCGTTTAACCAGCCTCCTGGCTCCAAGAGCGAAATGGCGGCGACCCTGACCTTGCCGCATTACACCAGCGGGCTGACTCTGCTGCTCGACAGCCGGAATCAGGTGGTGGAAGCGGAAAAACGCAACAATGTCGGCGCCATCCGCCTGAATGTCGGCGCTTTGTGCAAGCCGCTTAAATAAGTCCTCATCTTCAGGGCGGTGTTGGCATAGCCTGCCAACACCGCCAGCCGCCTCCATCAGCCAGCAGCGCTGACAAAAATTGCAGCAAAGAAACATAATCTCCTTCCAAAAAATTTCTCATTGGCAATTTTTGTCATAAGAACTGACCAATCTTGTCGCCTTCCCGGATCTTACTGCCGCAGTTTGGGCTGGCACGCTGTTTGCTGTACTCCTGACGTAGCCGAAGAAAAACGCAGCATAACGAAAAGATGCGAAAACCCAAGCTGGTAAGGAGAACAAAAATGAACGCAAAATCCATCGCCATCGCCTGCACGCTGCTGTGCGCTTCCTGGCAAGCCCTGGCCGCCGGAGCTGATTTGCAAGCCATCACGGGAATCAAGATTGGCGGTGGGGTTGGCACAGGCGGCAAGCAGGCGGCCTGGGGCGGCGCGCTCAGCCTGAGCGAGGCGGACGCGTTCATGCAAAGCAATGGCAAATGCGCTTTCAATCTCAGCTACATCGTGAAAAACGCGGGCGATATGGCGACTGAAGCGAAATTCCGCAATCAGATCTTCGCCAACAGCACCGTGGTCTCGATTCAAAGCAATCTGTCGGCGGGCGCGGGCGAAAGCCGGGTCATTCATACCCAGGCCTATCTGCCGCAGGGAGATTACCAATTAAGTCTCAAACTCGATACCGACGGCCAGGTGTTGGAATCGAATGAGGCGAATAACCAAGCCAGCATCAAACTCAGCTTCAAGGGCGCCTGCCAGGGCAAGCCGGTTGAGAATAAGACTGGCGAAAGCAAGACCGGTGACAATAAAAATCAAGACAAAACCGGCGACAACAAGAGCGGCGAAGGCAAGCCAGCCGATAACAAGACCGGTGACAATAATAATCAAGGCAAAACCGGCGACAAAAAGACCGATGCGAAAACTGATAAACCAGTGGAAACCCCGCGCGCAGAGTTGCATGCAGTGGGCGGGGTGAAAATCGGCAGCAAGACGGGGCCTTGGGGTGGCAGCGTGGAACTGGGCGCAAGCGATATTGTGCTTGCCGCCAACGGCAAATGCGCCGTCAATCTGAGCTATCAGATTGAAAACAGTGGCCGTGCTGCCGCCAATGGTTTCGCCAACCGTTTCACGCTCAGCAATGGGGTGGGCGCGGAAAACATGAATCTGAAACTGGCCGCCGGGGCCAAAATGGAAGTCAAAACCCAGCTGTACCTGAACCCCATGCAGAATACCCTGACGCTCTTGGTGGATAACGGCAACCGGGTCTCTGAGCTGGATGAAAACAATAACCGGGGACAGATGCGGATTTATGTCGGCAATGCATGCAAGGGCAAGCCGACAGAACAAAAGAAAACAGAAGAGCCGAAGAAACCGGCTGAACCGTCCAAGCCGGACGGACAAAAGAAAACAGAAGAGCCGAACAAGCCGGCTGAGACTTCAGGCGGGAAGTCAAACACCACAAGCAAGGCCAGCGACAGCGGGCGTAAGTAAGCAAAGCAGTGCGGGCATAAAAACCATCAGATTTTCACCCGCAACAGCAGCATTCGGGCAGCCTGTATGCTGCCCGTTTTTTTTCCTTCACATCTGCTTGAACAAGTGCGCATACAGCGGCGAGACCCGCAATAATTCTTTGCGCTGCTTGAGTTTGAGGGACAGCTTGCCGAATTCATCGCGCTGGGCGGCGGCGATACAGTCCGCATTCACGATTGTGCCTCGGTGAATTTGCCAGAATTGCTGCGCATCCAGCTGGGCCGCCAGTTCGCGCAAGCTGGTGCGGATCAGCGCTTGGGCATCCGCGCACACCACATTCACGTATTTATCCGTGGCTTCAAAATACACCACTTCCGCCACCGGAATCATTTTGACCTGATTGCCGATGGCGGCGCGGATAAAGCGCAATTGCTCCGTTCCCGCGCTGCTTGGCATGGGTGGCAAAAACGCCTGCAGGCTTTGCACCAATTGCTGCAAGGCCGGATCAGCCAGGCCGATCGCAGGCGGCGCGTTTTGCGGCGCGGCGACTTGCGGCAAGTGGCGCACCAGTTTTTGCACAGCTTTTTGCAAACGCGCTTCATTCACCGGTTTGAGCAAATAGTCCGTGGCGGATAATTCAAACGCGCGCGCCGCGTATTCATCATATGCGGTGACAAAGCAGACCAGAGGAAAGGGACTGTCCGCCGGCCAGTCTTCGGCCAATTCCTGGGCTGCATCCATGCCGCTCTTGCCCGGCATTTTGATATCCAGAAACAGCAAATCAGGTTTGTGCGCCAAGGCCATTTCTACCGCCTGAACGCCATTGCCGGCCAGCGCCACAATTTCCAATTGCGGCCATACTTTTTTCAACAAAGCGCGCAAAGCGCCTGCCAGGATAGGCTCATCTTCGGCAATCAAGGCGCGCGCCGCTGGCAAACTTGCCGCTTCAGTCATGCTGGATTCCTCACAATGCTTGGTTTATGTCTGTAATTGTTGCAGAGGGATGCGGATTTCCACCAGGGCGCCGCAAGTATGCGGGGCCGGGCGCGGGCTTAAATCCAGGCGCGCTTGTGCGCCATACAATGCTTGCAGCCGTTCACGCGTGTTTTGCAGCCCGACTCTGGCCCCCGGCTGTTGCGCTTTTCCCAAGCCCAAGCCCTCATCTTCGACCCGCAACAACAAAAAGCCGGCTTCCTTGCGCGCTGAGACCAGCACGGCGCCGCCTTCAATCTTCGGCTCCAAACCATGTTTGATCGCGTTTTCCACCATCGGCTGCAAGAGCATGGGGGCGAGTTGCAGCGGCGCCAGGTCAGCGGATAAATCCAGCGAAAATTGTAAGCGCTCGCCCATGCGGATTTGCATCAAGCTCAGATATGCGCGCAGTAAATCGAATTCATCTTGCAGGCTGCAGCGCTCAAGCCGCGCATTGTGCAGACTGGCGCGCAAAAACTGGATCAGCTGGTCCAGCATCAATTGCGCGCGCTCCGTGTCAAAACTGATCAAGCCCTGCAATGTGGCCAGGGTGTTAAACAGCATATGCGGCTCAATCTGCGCTTGTAATAATTGCAATTGCGCCTGCATTTGCCGGCGCGCGATTTGTTCCGCCTCCAGTTTGTGCTGTAAAGCTTCGCTTTTCAAATGATCGATACGGCGCAGCGCCCATAAAGTCAGAATCGACAGCAAAAACATCAGCGCCATCATGGACAGATACCATGACAACTCTCTTTGAATATTCACAAACAGGCGCGCCAGCGGAATGCCAAGGAGCGTACCGCCCAGCGCCAGACCGCCGCCAAGCGAGACGCCGACCGCCAGCATGACATACGGAACCAGGATCGGCATATGCAACAGGCCGCGCGTCTTCATATACCAGACCCCGCTGTGGCAGCTGAAGTAGGTCAGGGTGCCGATGCAAAATGAAAACACCAAATCCTGTTGCAGCCACCGGTAATCATTGCGAAAACTGCCCATCATCACCGCCACGGTGATATTGATCAGGGCGACTTTCCAATAATTGCTGACAAAATGGAAAGCCCATTTCTGTAAGCCGCTGTCCTGTTCTGTATTTTGGGAATTATTCATGGCCTTGAAGACGTTGCAATTCGCGCGCCATCATACGCTGATGCAAGCCGGTATTCGATCCCAGAAAGAAAGTTTTCACGCCATGGCAAAACAAACCGATGCCCCAGCCCAGCACTGGCCAGATGAACCACAAGTGTTGCGGCGTGGTGCTCAGATTGATCCAGATTAAAAAGCTGTTGATCAGAATATAAATCATCAAATGACCATAAAACTCCAGCTTGCGCGCCACCCGGCGCGCAGCAAGTGCGTATTCAGGGTCGTTGTGTGTGCTGTCGTGGTGTTGAGATGCGGTGCAGTTTTGCATGATGTTTTTCCTTTGCAACATGAGTGAGACAGGTTTAAAACGGGCCGAAGCGCGCCAATTCATGCGCGCTCATGTGATTGCGCAACGATTGTTTGAGCGGCGGCCAAAAGGTTTTCACGCCATGCCTGAATAAACCCAGGCCCCAGCCCAGCAAAGGCCACAGCGACCAGAATGATTCGGGCGAGAGAAATAAATTGATCCAGCCAAGCAAGGTCATGACCAGTAAATACGTCATTGCATGGCCGTAAAACTCCAGACTGGCTGGCCCCGCTGCGACAGCATTGGGCGCAGGCGGGAATGCTGCTGTTTGCATCATGTTCTCCATCATGTTCGGTATGGTTGGGGCGTGCAGCTTGTTTGATGCAGGCATTGTGCGGATTGGGGGCGCTGCTTCCCAGTGCAATGCGATGAAAGCGGTAAAACATGGCGTGGAAAAAGGCTGCAACGGCGCGAAACAGTCGGCCAACAGAGGAGGGCAGCGTCATCAGCGCGTCATATCGGCTGCCTACAGTGTGCACCCGGCTTGCTTTATTTGGCTGATAAATGATTTGTATTTAATGAATACAAATCAATGATTGCGTCTTGCCGCATTGCGCGGCTTCATCTGACCTTCCTGGAGAATCCTGATGTCTTACGCAGCACGTCTGGGCGCGGTATTTGCGCTGAGCGCCGTTTTTCATACCGCCACCGCCGCCGAATTTGATTACTACCTGCTGGCCGCTTCCTGGCAACCGGGTTTTTGCAAAACCAAACCGGGCAAACCGGAATGCGCCAATCTGGCTGGAAGCTATGCCGCCAGCAATCTGGTGGTGCATGGCTTATGGCCGAACAATTATGACGGCGCGCATCCGTTTTATTGCGGCGTGAGCAAAGAGCAAATCGCCCTCGACAAGCCGGCCACCTGGTGCAGCATGGCCAATTACGGCGCGTCTTCCAGCACCTTGTCGAATCTGGCGTATTACATGCCAGGCATCCAATCCTGCCTGGATAAGCATGAGTGGTATAAACACGGCGCCTGCGATGGCCGCAGCGCGGATGCGTATTGGAATCAAACCACGCAATTGGTGTCGCGCCTGGGCGCGACCGGCTTTAGCAGCTTTTTGCGCAGCAAAATCGGCCTCACTGTCTCACGCAGCCAATTGCTGAATGCGTTTAACAACAGCTTTGGCCCCAACAGCAGCGCCGCCATGTCTTTGCAATGCGGCAGGGTGAATGGGGTGAGCTATCTGACTGAAGTGTGGATCAATCTGAATCCCGCCACCATCAACCAATTCCCGGCGGCTGCCGCGCTCTTGACCGACGGCGCAATCAGCGGCACATGTCCAAGCAGCGGGATTATGATCGCCAGGCCTTAATGCAAAACAGGGCGGCCTGCCTGCTGACAAAGCAGATTGAAAAGTGGGGATGGGTTGTTGTCAGCGCTGGCGGCTTGATTGCGCTGTGCTTCAGATCCGGGCCGCCTCAACCTGAGCCTGCCAGCCCAATAAGGTTTGCAGCGCCTCTTGCAAGTGTCCCTTGGCGCCACTGGTGTAGCCGCGCAGCGTGGCGGCGGGCAGCGCGGTTTGCGCATCAAGGCCGTGCTGCTGCAACACCCGTTGCAATTGACGCGCAATCGCAGCTCCGGTGTCCACCATTTGCATCTGCCAACCGGCGGCATCCATTACCTGTCCCAGCGCCGGGCGTAAAAAGGGATAGTGGGTGCAACCCAGCACCAGGGTGTCAACGCCTTGCGCCGCCATGGGCGCGAGCCAGGCATGAAGCAGTTGCCGCAAACGCGGGCTGTCGAGTTCGCCCTGTTCCACCAATTCCACCAGACCATGCCCGGCCTGCAAAAAGAATTCGACCTGATAAAACTGCGCCACCTGCTGTTGCAGCAATTTGAATTTTTCCCCCGCCAGTGTGGCGGCAGTGGCCAGCACGCCGACTTTTTTGCTGTGCGAGGCGGCGGCGGCCGGTTTTAAACCAGGCTCCACACCGACCACCGGCAGGTGCGGATGGGCTTGCCGGATCGCTTTGATCGCCGCCACGGTGGCGGTATTGCACGCCACCACCAGGGCTTGCGCCCCTTGCGCCAGCAAAAAATCGACAATCGTCAGGCTGCGCGCGATGATTTCGGCTTCACTTTTCGGGCCATATGGCGCATATGCTGAATCAGCAAAATACAACAGCGCATGCGCCGGCAATTCCGCGCGGATGTGATGCAGCACCGACAAACCGCCCAGGCCGGAGTCAAACACGCCGACCGCAGCCGGGCCTTGCTGCATCACTTCAGACATGGGTTTATGCGCGCTTGATGTCGGCGGCGGCGATTTTGGCCGACCATTCCGCCGGCCCCGTGTTGTGCACGGACACGCCTTGCGCATCGACTGCCACCGTTACCGGCATATCCACCACGTCAAACTCATAAATCGCTTCCATGCCCAGATCGGCAAAACCGACCACCTTGGCGCCCTTGATCGCTTTGGAGACCAGATAGGCCGCGCCGCCCACAGCCATCAAATACGCCGATTTGTGCTTTTGAATCGCCTCAATCGCCACCGGCCCGCGCTCGGCTTTGCCGACCATGGCGATTAAGCCGGTTTGCGCCAGCATCATCTCGGTGAATTTGTCCATGCGTGTGGCGGTGGTGGGGCCTGCCGGGCCAACCACTTCATCGCGCACCGGATCGACCGGGCCAACGTAATAAATCACGCGGTTGGTGAAGTCCACCGGCAATGGCTCACCCTTGGCCAGCATGTCGGCGATGCGCTTATGCGCAGCGTCGCGCCCGGTCAGCATTTTGCCGTTCAAGAGCAGGGTTTGTCCGGGTTTCCAGGAAGCCACCATTTCCGGCGTCAGGCTGTTTAAATCGACCCGCAGCGAACGCTCGGTGTCGGCCTTCCATTCCACTTGCGGCCAATTCGACAGCGAGGGCGGCTCCAGATAAGCAGGGCCGGAACCATCCAGCACAAAATGGGCGTGGCGGGTGGCGGCGCAATTCGGGATCATGGCCACCGGCTTGCTGGCGGCATGGGTCGGGTACATCGCGATTTTCACGTCCAGCACCGTGGTCAGACCGCCCAGGCCTTGCGCGCCGATGCCCAGGGCATTGATTTTTTGATACAGCTCGATACGCAACTCTTCCAGCTTGTTTTGCGGGCCGCGTTGCAGCAGCTCATACATATCAATGTCTTCCATCAGCGACTCTTTGGCCAGCAGCATAGCTTTTTCCGCCGTGCCGCCGATGCCGATGCCCAGCATGCCAGGCGGACACCAGCCGGCGCCCATTTGCGGCACCATCTTCAAGACCCAATCCACCAGCGAATCGGAAGGATTGAGCATGGCGAATTTGGTCTTGTTTTCCGAACCGCCGCCCTTGGCCGCCACAATCACATCGATGGTGTCGCCAGGCACGAGTTGCACATGGATCACGCCGGGCGTGTTGTCGCGCGTGTTTTTGCGCTCAAAATGCGGGTCAGCCACCACGGAGGCGCGCAATTTGTTATCAGCAAAATTGTAGGCGCGGCGGATGCCTTCATTCACCGCTTCTTCCAGCGACATGGTGAAGCCCTCTAAGCGCACACTCATGCCGACTTTCAAAAACACATTCACAATGCCGGTGTCCTGGCAAATCGGACGGCGGCCTTCGGCGCACATGCGCGAATTGGTCAGGATTTGCGCGATAGCGTCTTTAGCCGCAGGGCTTTGCTCGGCTTCATAGGCGCGCGCCAGGTGGGAAATATAGTCTTGCGGGTGGTAGTAACTGATGTATTGCAGGCTGGCTGCGACCGATTCGATCAGGTCGTCTTGCTTGATAGCTGTCATAGTGTCCTCGGCGATTTGCAGGGCGGGCTGGGCAGCTTGCTTGGGATATTGCTGCACAGCATCGAAACAGGGCGATATTGTACACCCGCCGCTGTGGCCGCCGCGCGCAGGCCGCGCCGTTCTGAATTATTTATAATGCCACTTTAATACCAAATAAAAGACCAGTTATAATACCAATGGCGGCGCTTGCGCAATTCGCGCGCTGCCGCCAAAAAAGCGCGGATAATAAAGCGCCCAGCAGCCAGGCAAGCGCCATGCCGCCAGTAAGCTCACTGTAAGTCGCATGCGTTTGAATGAAGACTGCCGCAATAAGAAAATCAGGCGGCCCCGATTTTTGCAATTCTGATGGAGATAAGCATGGCAGAGACAGACAACGCGACGCCCAAGCAAGAGTCGCGCATTTTCCACCCGGCGCCCGGCATGGTGGCGCAGGCCAGAATTTCCGGCATGGAGGCTTACCACGCACTGTGCCGCGAAGCCGAAGCGGATTACGAAGGATTTTGGGCGCGCCTGGCGCGTGAAAATCTGCTGTGGCAGACGCCGTTTTCCACGGTGTTGAATGAAAGCGATGCGCCGTTTTACCGCTGGTTTGAAGATGGCCGCATCAATGTTTCCTATAACTGCCTCGATCGCCATCTGCAAAACGGGCAGGGCGAGAAAACCGCCTTGATTTTTGAAGCCGACGATGGCGCGGTGAGCCGCGTCAGCTACCGCGAATTGCACGCCAAGGTTTGCCAGTTTGCCAATGGCTTGAAATCGCTGGGCGTCAAAAAAGGCGACCGCGTGGTGATTTATATGGCGATGTCGATTGAAGGCGTGGCGGCAATGCACGCCTGCGCCCGCATTGGCGCCACCCATTCCGTGGTGTTTGGCGGCTTTTCCGCCAAATCGCTGCAAGAGCGCATCATCGACGCCGGCGCAGTTGCGGTCTTGACCTGCGACGAACAAATGCGCGGCGGCAAGGCGCTGCCATTGAAAGCGATTGTGGATGAGGCGCTGGCTTTAGGCGGCTGTGAATCAGTGCAAAACGTGGTGGTGTATCAGCGCACCGGCGGCAATGTCGCCTTCCGCGCCAAGGCCGATGGCGGCCCCGATCTGTGGCTGCATGACTTGTTGCAGGGACAGGCCAGCGAATGCGAACCGGAATGGGTGGAAGCGGAACATCCCTTGTTCCTGCTGTACACCTCAGGCTCCACCGGCACGCCGAAAGGGGTGCAGCATTCTTCCGCCGGCTATTTGCTGTGGGCCATGCTGACCATGCAATGGACCTTTGATATCAAGCCTGACGATGTGTTCTGGTGCACGGCGGATATCGGCTGGATCACCGGCCACAGCTATGTCGCCTATGGCCCGCTGGCGATGGGCGCCACTGAAGTTATTTTCGAGGGGGTGCCGACGTATCCGCATGCGGGCCGCTTCTGGCAAACCATCGATAAACATCAAGTCAGCATTTTCTACACCGCGCCGACTGCCATTCGCGCCTTGATCAAGGCTGCCAATGTTGATCCTGCGGTGCATCCTGATCAATACAAACTCGACAGCCTGCGCATTTTGGGGACAGTGGGCGAGCCGATCAACCCGGAAGCCTGGGTCTGGTATTACAAAAATGTGGGACGCGAGCGCTGCCCGATTGTGGACACCTTCTGGCAAACCGAAACCGGCGGCCATATGATCACGCCGCTGCCGGGCGCCACGCCGATGGTGCCGGGTTCCTGCACCTTGCCGCTGCCGGGGATTGCCGCTGCGGTGGTGGATGAAACCGGGCAGGATGTGCCAAACGGGCAGGGCGGGATTTTAGTCATCAAGCGCCCCTGGCCTTCGATGATCCGCACCATCTGGGGCAATCCGACCCGCTTCGTGAATTCCTACTTCCCGCCGGAATTGGGAGGCCGTTTGTATCTGGCCGGCGATGGCGCGATCCGCAATAAAGACACCGGCTATTTCACCATCACGGGACGGATCGACGACGTGTTGAATGTCTCGGGACACCGCATGGGGACGATGGAAATTGAATCGGCCTTAGTCGCCAACCCGCTGGTGGCGGAAGCGGCGGTGGTGGGCAAACCGGACGAATTGACCGGCGAAGCGATTTGCGCCTTCGTGGTATTAAAGCAAGCCCGTCCCACAGGCGAAGAGGCCGCCGCGCTGGCGCTGGAATTACGGAATTGGGTGGCGAAAGAAATCGGCCCCATCGCCAAGCCCAAGGAAATCCGCTTCGGCGACAATCTGCCCAAGACCCGCTCCGGCAAAATCATGCGCCGTCTGCTGCGCGCCCTGGCGCGCGGTGAGCAGATTACGCAAGACACCTCCACGCTGGAAAACCCGGCGATTTTGGAGCAGTTAAAGCAAAGCGCATGACGCCTTGCTGAAGGCTGATGCGGAAATCCGCATCAGCCCAAGTTGCCGCAAGCTTGCCTTGCGGCAATCTTACTCTCCTGCATCACCCCTCTTGTGTTCAGTGCGCAATAAAGTTTTGCGCGGCGTTGGCAAAATGCCGCACTGCTGCCGATTTTTGCACAGAAAGACTGTGCATCATGCTTTACGCTTGCCAAACAGCAGGCTGCAACGAATACTCTGCCTCACCCATTTCAAAACCGAAAGGAGTGTCGCATGAGTGTCACCCGTCCCAATATCGTGTTGATTATGACTGACCAGGAGCGCTTTCCGCGCCACATGGATCAAGTGGATTTGCGCGCGCATCTGCCTAATCGTCATCGACTCTATGATAAAGGCGTGAGTTATCAGAACTTCTACATCAACGCCGCCCCCTGCACCCCCAATCGCTCGGTGATTTTCACCGGCTTATACACGCAGCAGACCTGGATGGTGGGCAATGCGGAAATGAAGCAACCGGATATGGACCCGGCCTTTCCCACCTTTGGCACAGCGTTAAAAGAATTGGGCTACGCCACCAACTACTTCGGTAAATGGCATTTGAGCACTGAGCCGTCCGGCAAACTGGGATTGGATGCCTATGGTTTTGAAAACTTTGCGCTTGGCGAGGAGTTTCACGGCGACGCGAATCAAGGTGGGGAGAAAGATCCGATCATCGCCAAGGCTGCCGCCGACTTTCTGCAAGTCAAGCAAAGCCAGCCCTTTTTGGCCGTGATCAGCTTCATTAATCCGCATGACATCATGTACTTCCCGGACGGCATGATTCCCGCCCAGTCTGAAGGGGTATATGAGGGCATGGACGTGCCGCCCAATTTCGAGACCTTGCAGCAATTGCGCCAGCGCAAACCGGATTGCCAGGCCCAGTACAAGCGTCTGTATGAAGCCGTCATGGGGGACATGCCAGACGACATCAACTCAGAAGCGGGACGCAACGCCTATGTGCACTACATGAATTATTATCTGTGGCTGCAGACCAAGGTGGATGCGCAAATCGGGGTGGTGCTGGATGCCTTGGAAAGTTCGGAAAACCGGCAAAACACGATTGTGATTTTCACCGCCGACCATGGCGATCAAATCGGCTCACATGGTTTGTCCGGCAAGCAATGCCTGGCCTATGAAGAATCGCTGCATGTGCCGTTTTGCGTGCGCGATTACAGCGACCAGGTGATTCCAGCGGATCAAGCGGGCAGTACGCGCAGCCAATTCGGCAGCTCAATTGATATTTTCCCGACCGTGCTTAGCATCGCGCTTAATGGCGAGGCCTGGCCGGAAAACTACAAGCATTTGCGCGGGGTGGATTTAAAACCGAATCTGCGCGACGCCAGTCAGCCGACCAAGAACGAAGTCTTGTTCACCTATGACTTCAATCTGCCCGGCGTGGTGTTTGGCCCTGACCACATCCGCTGCAGCATCACCCAGGATTGGAAGGGCGCGGTGTACAACCACTGGCAGATGGATAACGCCAATCAGCCACAACCAGACGATCCGGACGCCGCCGTCAGTATTCGCAAGGGCGTGGTGGCAAGAGAGTTATACAGCCGCAGCGATGATCCGCTGGAAATGAACAATCTGGCCAATAGTTCAACGCATGCGGATCAGATGGCCCAAATCGAAGCGCATCTCGACCAAGTGCTGGAAACAGAGCTGCGCGCCCCGCTGCCGCAAGAGATGCAAGCCGCATCCGATGCGGCGAAGGCCGGTTATGTGTCGTATCAAGTGTATGGCCCGGCGCCAATGCCGGAAGAAATCAAAAAATTCCGCAAAGATTATTTGGGCTAAGCGGCGGGGATGGTTGGTGCGGCATGCTCTGGTGTGGGGCGGGGCATGCTGTGTTTAAGCTGGTGGTGTTGTATTTGCGCGGCTTGCTCCATCAAATCGCTGTTCACTATTTTTTTCTGGTATATTTCAGTTCACGGGTGAGCTGAAGTTTCTTGCAATTGCGGGCTTGGCTTCACGCTGGGCAAGAGATTTATTCATGCCAGCTTGATGTTGTGTTGAGGCTTTGATCGTGTATTGGTTCACCAAGGCTGTTGCTGAAATTAGAATTGACCCTGTTGTTTTGTAGCTGGTGCAATTATTGAAAACCGTGGTCCCGTGCTTAATACTTCTGTTTGAAGCCGGAAAACCGAAGGTGGGCTTGCTGGGGATGTGTTCTAGTTGAATAAAAAACATGAAAAAAAGACACCTAATAAAAAAATCTGTAATGCTATTCGTTGATTTGAATGCGCAAATGCATAATGCAAATGCGAATAAGGAAGGATATAAAGATGTAAGAAAAATAGAAACAGTCATGAAGTATATTGAAGATAGAATTTTCACGCACTTAAAAGCAAGAGGTGAGGCGGGATGTATTTATCATATTGATGTCAGAATGTATTATGGATGGTTTTCTGGAAAAACAAAAGTTAGTTTAAGGAAGGCATTTGAGGAAAATAAATTCGAACAAAAAATTTTCTATGATGATGAAAATAGATCATCAATCATTTTCAAGAAAATAGATATTGCTACTTGTTTTGGCGATAAATTGCTGGTGCCTAATGGAAAGAGCTTGGATAAAAGATTGATCTTCAAAATCGATGCTCATCTTGTTGATACATGTCGAAATGTGGGGGGGGAGTGGCGTGAGAAAATGGTTGATTCGGCAATGGTTTGTGATATTTTGACTGTTGCAAGAAATTATGACTATGATTTGATTCGAGTGATGACTGAAGATGATGATATAATTCCTGCACTATTTGTTGCGGATAGTCTCGGGGGGGATATACGTGTTTTGAGTACTCGAGAGCATCAAAACAAATATTTAAAGATTGATGATTTAATTTCTCATTTTTAATGGAGGAAGCATGAATATGCGCTACGAGCAAGAATTAAGTAAATTTGCTGATATTGATCAACCATTTCATTCGCAGGAAGAGGACGGCTCGTATAATTTCTATTTTCACCTGAATGGTGATGATGTAAAGGTTGGTATTAGTAAAAATGATGGATTTGTTTCGTTTAGAAGGGGGGAGACAGCAAAGAAATTTTCAAGTTACAAAGGCTTATTAATGTCAGAGGATTTTTGCTTCTTAAAGAAGATGGCGAAAACTCAGGAATTGCAATACAAGGACAACGAATATACTGATATGCGTATCCATGGTTCTTGCGAAGAAGATATAAAAAGTGGAGAAATATTTGATTATGTTGAAAATTTCCTAACTGGAATTAAAAATCCTGATGTTGCAGGGGTTAAGGTCTTAGTAATCGACGGCGTTGCAGGCGTGGGTAAAACACACCTAATTAATAAGCTTGTGAACCAGCGAGCAAAGAATTTTGGACCTGGATGCGCACCATTAATTTTGCACGTCTCAAGTAGAGGTAGGCGTTTAACTAATTTAATGGATTTAGTTGCTTGGACTTTGCAAAATATGAGGTTGAATTACACCTTCGATCAAGTCCCGATTCTAATGAGAAATGGCTTGTTGCAATTAGCTATTGATGGTTTTGATGAATTGGCAGATCCGAATGGTTATGAGTCGGCTTGGGGGGCGATTCGAGATTTAATTAATGATGTAGGTGATGCCGGGGCTCTGATTCTAGCGGGAAGGGATACTTTTATTAATGCAGATGTTGTCAAAAAATATGTGCCAAAGTTGGATTGTGACTTAACAAAATCAATTCATTTAATGCCATTACCTGTTGGTGAGGCAATTGAATGGTTTCAACAGGAAGGCTGGGAAAAGGAAAGAATTGATCATTTGATTTCACTTGGGTTGTTGGAGCGAGAGTCCCCAGCTTTGAGGCCATTTTTTTTAATTCAATTAAATCTTTTAAAAGAAAAAATCAGTGGGGATTTGGGAAATCCAATTGATATACTAGTTAATTCTTTGTTGAAAAGAGAATGCAAGATATTAAAAACTGGTGACATTGATGAAGGCCTTTTTGAGAGTGGCCTCTTGCAATTTTTTATGGAAATTGCGAGAGATATGAGTGACAATGAAATTGATTATATTGATGAAGGAACGTTGAAGCTTCTATGTGAGTTGGTATTTTCTGATTATATTAATCAAGAGGATTTGCGTATTTTAAGTAATAAGGTTAAAAGTCTGGCCTTCTTGGAGGATGGCGGTGATGGGTTGAGAAAATTCCCACATGGAATTTTTCAAAATTATTTTCTTGCAAAATCACATATTCAAATATTGCTTTCTAAAGAGATTGCTGTCCCTAAGTCACTTCGGAGGAATATTTTTGGGGCCGAATTTTTTGAGATTTTTTTGATTGTTTTGCAACGTGAAACAGTTAAGAATTTAAATGATTTCCTTAGGATTGCTCTTGATTTTATTAAAGGAAGAGATTTTGGAGACTTATCTCGCTCAAATATAGCCTGTATGGCAGCAATGATTGCATCCGTACTTAGTGGATCTGATGCACTCCCTGAAGCTGTTGAGATTTATGGTGTAAATATTGCTTTTTTAATTTTTAGGGGAAATGTTTCAAAGATAAGATTTTCTGGTGTTGAAATATCGATGTTGGATATTAGAAATGCAAATATTCAGAATATTGTCTTTAATGATCAGTGTACGATATCTTCTGTCTTGGGGAATAATTCTACGGTGATCCCTGGGAGTTTTCCTGATGTCAATGTTGTTTCAGAGGATTTGTATAAAGATAGATTTAAGACGTACTATAAAAATGAAGCACTAAATTGGGTTAGTGAGAGAAAAGCAGTTAAGGACCGAGTAAAAATGGGGGAATGGGAAAGTTATTTCATTCGGCTGTGTGCTATATTCTCCAAGGAAATTTGGATTAGAGAAGATAAAGAAAATATTCTAGGCAGAATGTTGATTAATGAGAAGAAGAAATGGGCTAAGATTAAGGAAATCCTTGTAAAGCATGAGTTAATTGAGTTTCGAAGTGATGACAAGAAAGCTGGGGGGAAAAAAGTATATTTTTGTAGAATAAAGAAGGTTGGCAATTTTTTATTGAACGATGCAGGGGATGAAAAAGTCGCAATGGTATTAGAGGAGATTAAAAAAATGGACTTGTAGTTGTTTTTTTTTGAGTAAGGAAATAGCGGGGCGGTTCTAAGAAACTGTTTAATAACTCTACCGGTGACTATTCAGCCCCCAAAACTCTCAACAAGTGCTTGTAAACAAAGTCAAACTCGTGCATCCTGTCAGGCATGAAGAAAAAGCCAATCCGCCAGAATTGAACAAGATGAGTCACGCAGAAAAAGATGCGTTGATACTGACATTGTTTGCGAGGTTGGAAGCCTTGGAGAACAGGGTACCGAAAACGAGTCAAAATTCAAGCAAACCGCCATCGTCAGATGGATTGCAAAAGAAAACGCGCTCGTTGCGGGAAGCCTCAGGAAAGGCGGCAGGAGGTCAAGCAGGGCATATTGGAAGCAAATTGGAACGGATGACACAGGTCACTGAAACTGTGCGCAGCCCGCTGCCGCAATATTGCACACGTTGCCAGCAGAGCTTGGCGCATGAGCAGGCGCAACTGCTTGATAGCCGGCAAGTAATTGATATTCCACTGCTGCCGCTGCAAGTGACGGAATACCAAAAAATGGCGGTGCGCTGCCAATGTGGGCAGGTGCATACAGGTGAATATCCAAGCGGGGTAACGGAAAATGTTCAGTACGGCCCCAACATACGCGCCCTGGGTGTGCATTTGACACAGGGCCAAATGCTGCCATACTCCCGCGCCGCGCAATTGATAACAGACTTATACGGGCTCAAAGTTTCGCCGGGCAGTTTGTATGCGTGGGTTGAGCAAGCCAGCGCGACGCTTGCGCCAGTCCGGGATTTGATTGGACTGCAACTGGAGCAATCTGCGCTGGTGCATGCAGATGAATCCGGGCTGCGGGTCAGCGCCAAATTGCAATGGCTGCATACCGTCGCCAATCAGACCCATACCTGGTATGGCGTGCATCCAAAACGGGGCATGGATGCGATCAATGATCATGGCATCTTGCCGCGCTATACCGGTATCCTGGTGCATGATTGCTGGTCATCTTACTGGAACCTCGATTCTACACATGCGCTTTGCAATGCCCATTTATTGCGCGAACTGCTCTATATTCAAGAGCAATCCGGGCAAGATTGGCCGGCGGAATTGGCCAAATTCCTCAAGGGCAGCAATAAAATCTGCCATGCCTTGCGGGTTGGAAATCAAGCCATCACATCCGAGCAAGGCCGCGATTTCTTCACCGTATACGATGGCATTCTCAAGCGGGGTGAAGCATTGCATCCTCCTGCTGTCCCCGATAAAAATAAGCGCGGACGGACCAAACAATCGGATGCTTTCAACCTCCTCAAGCGAATGCGCGATCATACCCAGGCGGTGCTGCGATTTATTTCAGACCCCATCGTGCCATTCACCAATAACCTTGGCGAACGCACCATTCGCATGCCCAAGGTCAAACAGAAAATCTCCGGGTCATTTCGCACTGAGCAAGGCGCTGAGCATTTTTGCATCATCCGCTCTGTACTCGACACTTTCCACAAGCAAGGCCATGGCATGCTTGCTGTTTTACAGAGCGCTTTCTCCTCTGATCAAATTGTTCCAGCCTGGGGCTGAATAGTCACCTAATTTTAATTTTTTTACTTTTAGTTTCTTTTGTGCTGCCACGCGTGCTCAATTTATAGGGGGCTGGCTAATTGCTATAATCGCGATGATGGGATTATGCATTCGCCAGCCATTTATACATCACCAGCGCATCCACCAGTCCAAGTTTCGGATGGCGAAATGCGCGCGGCAAACGGCCTACGGTGGCAAACCCCAGCTTGCTCCATAAATGCACGGCCCCGCTGTTGCTGGAGGCGACAAAATTGAATTGCATCGCCAGATAGCCCAGCTCGCGCGCAATCTGTTGCGAGTGTTCGCACATGGCGCTGGCCACGCCCAGGCCGCGCGCTTGCGAGGCCACCATGTAGCCGCAATTGCAAACATGGCTGCCTGGGCCGGCTTGATTGGTTTTCAGGTAGTAGGAGCCCAGAATACGGCCATCCTGTTCATACACAAAGGTCTGGCGCGGCAGCTCCATCCATAAGCTGTGCGCTTGCACCTGGCTGGTTCCCGGTTCGTATGCATAAGTCTCGCCAGCTTGCACAATCTCTTGAAAAATCGGCCAGATCGCGGACCAGTCGGTTTCGGTGGCGGGGCGGATGGGCATGTTGTGCTCCAAGAAAAGGCTGTTCAGTCAGAGTCCTGACGTCGATTGAATTCTTTTAAAGCGTCAGCGAATATGGCTTCGTGCGGGTCGCAGGCAAGCGCTTTTTCAATTGCGTGCCGGATTTCTTGCGCCGGCGCTTTTTGCCAGCGCAGTAAGCGGCTCAGGTCATACCATGCCCATGCCTGGCGCGCCAGCGGCACATCCATTTGCAATACACGCTGCAACATGTCTTTGGCTTCGCTCAATAAGCGCCGGTTGCTGGCAGGGGATTGCTTGTGAGCTTCTGCCGCCAACTTCATTTTGACTTGTGCAAATTCATGCAGCGCTTTGGCGTCTTGCAAGACCGCTGTGCCAGCTAATTCAAAATAGCGATGCGCTTTTTGAAAGCGCCCGGCACGTTTTTCCTGAATTGCGGCATGAAACGCATCGCCCACGGCATCCAGCAGTGGTAAACGGTCAAGCCAGGCAATCGCTTTTTCTCTTTTATTTTTCTCAAGCCAGGCGCCGGCAATCAGCGTGATGAGGGGGGATGGGTTGCTGCCGGCCCCGCTGGCGTTAAAACTTGCAAACACATTTTCCGCGCCGGAAATATCCTCTTGCGTAATCAATTCTTTGGCTAACTCAAGCGCTACGCCAAGCAAAGTGGGGTTGGTTGAAAAGGTATCGCGCAAGCGTTGCAATGCGCCCTGCTTGTCGCCAATCGCGCGCAAATGCGCCACATCCTGCAGGGTTAAAATCGCTTGATATTCCGGGTGCACGCCAAGCGTCACGCGAAAAAAACTTCTGGCTTCATCAAAATCAAAGCGCGGCGGTGGCGAGCCATTTTGCGCCATGGTGCGCCTGACTTTGGGAATGCCGGTGCCGCGCCCCTCCGCCAATTTCAGCTCTTTCAAAAACTCGCCAATCCGGCGATTTCTGGCGGGCACGGGAGGAATCGGTTCGTCGCCATGCAAATGCCTGAGTTCTATGCCTGGGACTGGGCCGGGGTAGCTGATGATTTCCATCCGGTCGGGATACAGATACACCTTGGTCGGCTCATACGTGTCTTCATAAGAGCGATGATAAACCGCATTCACCAGCGCTTCACGTAAAGCGGGCAGGGGGTAACTGACCCAATGTCCGGCCTGAGTGCGTCCCGGCAATTTTTGTATCATGCGCACTGACAGATTTTCCAGATAGGCCAGACATTCCCGCAGTTGTTCATGCAGCGGGCGATGTTTGAATATTTTTTCCTCCAAAACATTGCCGGTGGCGTCACCAGTGAATTGCACAACTTCGATGCGCGCGCCGGGAAACCATTGCTCCGGGTTTTGACTGAAAAATAACAAGCCAGCATTGCGCGGCGCATCATGGCCATTCACCGGCTCGGCAATCCGTAAAGCCCGGTACAGGGTTTTGGTGTCGATTTCATCCACTAAGCCGCTATCGATATCGTGCAAAAATTCGCGCACTTTGGTTTCACGGATATCCAATACGCTGGCTTGCAAAGCGCGCCTGTCATCAAACGGTACGCGCGCGGTCAATTGCATGAGCTGGGTGCGCAATTCAGGGTAGCGATCCGCCTCAACAGTCTGCGCGCCAAGCCGGATGTAATATCTGCGCCCCGAACCGCTTTCTTCCGGCGCCTGGTGTGGCCGGGTTTGGCTGCCGGGCGCCCAAATCACTAAAATACGACGCCCTTCATGTAATTCCGGCGATAACACAGGCTGATATACCGGGTCGATTTTATTGCAATGACCACGTATCCATTTTTGCGCCAGATCAATTTCCGCTTCAGTCAAACCCTTGGCCGGCAACTGCGCGGCGCCATCCTGCTCGGCCACGCCCAGCACAATATAGCCGCCATTGATATTTTGAAAATCATTGGCGAAAGCACAGATGGTTTGAATGATTTGCTGGCCGCTGGTTTTTTCATCCCAGGAAGCTTTGAATTCGACGCGGGAAGACTCTACGCCGGAGAAGCGCAGCAGATGATCGATATTGATAGGCAGGATGGATGACATCAGATTCAAATCCATGCAATTCTTGTAAAACAGGCTGCAGCCCGGGAATACGGCAGCAGCGCCTTTTCAGCGCCAGCTATACACTTTGCCGCCTCACAATGCAAGGATACAGCAATGTCGCAAGTTTTCAGCCTCACAGTTTCGTTGCAGTTTGCGACTGGGCATGCAGAGTCAGGAAAAACAAAAAACCCCGCAAGCTTGCACCTGCGGGGTTTTAAAATCCTGGCGGAGAAGGGGGGATTCGAACCCCCGATAGGCTATTAACCTACGCCAAAAAATCGCATAACCCCTTGACTTATAAATGATTTTATGCTCTTTTCTTGCCTATTCGTTTTCTTACGCCACCGAATTATACAGAATGAGTGAAAATCCGCAACAGGCGTCAATAGTCAGAAAATTTGCATGCGCGCATTGCATTTGTTTGACACTGAAGGTTTTATTTTGTCGGATCAATTGGCGAAAATTGGCGAAAATCGACTTCCCCGCTAGCGCGCGCCGCCGGAAATAAGGGGAAACAGGGAGTTTGCAATATCCAGCGCCGGCAAGCCGGCGAGAACAAAAACAAGGATGGCGGCCCTGGCGGGCCGCAGCCAGGCTGAAGCCTGGCCATAAACAGCGCCGGCAAAGCCGGCGAGATTTATCACAACCCCGCACAACCCCGCACCAGTGCCTTCAGTTGCTCGCCATATAAGCGACGCTGAATCCGTTCAGCGCGCAAGGCCGACATTTGTTGCCAGATACCAGCATCCGACGGTAAGCCCGCAGTCGCATAGTCGGGGTCTTCAGGGATTTGCGCCGGCTTTACGCACAAGACCGGCGCTGGCATCTGCACTGGAACGGGGATATTCACTGGCGGCGGCGGTGTTGCGCAAGCTGCAAGCAGCACGGGGAGGGCCATCACAACTTTTTTCATCTTTCATCCCTTTCTTTTTTCAATTCGTCAGCAAACGCGATCCTGGCCGCATCGCATTCGTTCACGCCGGTGGGCGCGGCTTGCATCGCGAGCCGCGATGCTTTCGCAAGTTGCACGCGCTGGTTTTCTGCCATCTGTTTCAGAATCACAGTGCTGTTTTCCTGCGCTTTTTTTGATGCGTCTGTCAGCGCTTTCACAGCATCGTTCTGCTGTTTCACAGCGTCTGAAAAGCCATCATTGGCAACTTGCAATTGCCCATTGCGTTCCGCCGCCGCAACCTGGCGCGCCAAGGCATGACTGCGCCCGAGTGCATACCCCCCGGCGCCAAAGACCAGGGCGACAACCAGCACGGCCATCATTAATAACCTGTTCATGCAATCCCCTCCTGATAGCTGACAGATCCGTTTGAAAACGTGGCAGTCAGATTTTGCCGGCGCTGCTGGCCACTTGATAACCCAATGTGCACCCATGTGCCTTCGTAAATCAATTGGTCATACTGGATTTTGCTGCTTTTAATTGCGCGCGCAAGAATTAAAGGAGGCATGCCAGGGGCGAAGATGTCAGCAGCCAAACCGTAACAATGCGCGCTGTTTCGCGCACCGCCGATTGCAGCATTCAGTGCGGGCGACCGGTAGCCACTGCTGACTGCAATCGGCTGGCCGACCAGCGCACGCACTTTTTCAAGCGCGGCGGCCAGCTTGGTCAAATTCTCAATCACAGCAGCGCCAGGCGTGTTATCAATTCCTTTACGCGCTGCAGTCTGAGATGAACATAACTCTTCCAGAGAGAAGTGATTCGATAATTTCATATTGTCTTTCTTACGTCATTCACTGTTGCGGCGGCATCGTGCAGCATTTCCGCCACATCTTGATCTTTCCTTCTCTCAAACCACCGAGACACCGCCCCGCCAATCCACCAAGCCGGTAACGCGCTCGCGGCCATGACGATCCCTGCCAGGACCAGATAGCCATATTCAGGCGCGGCGCCGAACAATCCAGCAACCGCGCGCGCACTGGCAAACGCCCCCGGCCTGGCGTCGTACAGCCAAAGCACCGCACCAGATCCCACAGTGATCGATGTGGTGAATGCCAACGCAAAGCGCGCAAATGCCTCGCGCGGTGTTTTTGGCCACATCAACGCAAAACCGGCAGCGGTGGCCAGACCAGCGGCGCAAGTTGCCGCGCCAAGTGCTTTCAAACCGGCGGCACCGGCAGCGCTTTCAATTGTCATGATTAACTCCACCTAGAGTAATGCTGCTGATTTCGTCTATTGATTCTGCCTGATCGCACCGGTTTTTTGCAGCGCGCATCATGTCAAAATTATTTTTCCCTGCCTCAACCATTGAGGTGTACATTTCTCGGAAATCCCTTACTGACGCAATAGGCAATTCGGTATTATCCAATGCGCGCCACGACTCAACTCCCGCCGGAAGCTTATCGTTGTCGGCGTATTTCCCCAACGCAAGCATTGTTGCGATTGCATCAATATTTGACCTGCTCACTGGGTCGCACTGGATTTTTTTACCACGATGAGAGAAATAAGTGAAATTTTTCGCAGCGTACCAGTTTGCAATCTCAGACATTTTTCTGCTTTTTGCAATAGTTATTTCTGCGTCAGCTTTTTTAATTGGCTTACCTTCAGAAATTGTGTAGTTAAACCAATTCAAAGCAATATCATCATCCACCTGCAGGCATTTGCACTGCTCAGGTTTCACATCCTGAGCAATACCCTGGATGATTTCACCTTCTCTGCCGATCACTAACCAGCCCATCAGCGAACCCCTCTTTTAATTAAAATCCTGGCGTACAGTTCGGGCTGTCCATTTAATGCAGGCAAGCCTAGTTGATTTGAAACACTACTGCCGCGCAATTCCTGCTGCAAATACAACCACTTCGTTTCGCCCAGCACAAACTTATACGCCATCTGCACAACATGTTGCCCAGCACCGACGATGCCGCCAACACTACGGGCAATTGCCGAAACGGATGCAGCATCCCATAGTCGTAACTGCGAAAAACTGACGTTATTACAGGTTGCAAACGCTTGTATTTCATACGCCCCGGCTGGCAACGTTAATACACCGTTTTCGCCAAGGGCTGCGCCTTGTATTTGATTGGCAACTAAAGTATTAAGCCTTCGCGTTACAACGCCATTTAAAACGCCATCGCCTGCCGCTACACCGCTGGCTTGTTTTTCTTCGGCTATTAAATACTCATCGTAGCCAACCGGCCCTTGCCACCCTGTCCGGTCTGTAAATGGCGAAACATTTGATACACCGTTCACCCTGGCGCGATAGCAGAGACCATTTTCCGGTGCAATAACCAAATCTGCAGAATTATAGAAATTCCCAGCTGACCACATGGAAATATACTGGTGCTGTTGCGCAACATCTGCAGCGGCTTGCGCAATTTCTGCATTCCGCAAGGCTTGTGATACGTAGGCTGACGCTAAATTTGCCGATGCCAGCGCAGATTGCGCATATTGCGTCACAGATGCGGCATCGCCTGCTATTGCCGCTGCAGCAGCAGCGGCGGCGGCGGCATCCACGGCTGTCTGGCGCGCACTTTCAAACGTTTGCAGTAAAGAGGCAGTATTACTGGCGAGTTCTGCAATCTGAGATTGCGTTTGTATAATACTGTACTCGCCCGCTGCAATCGTCGCCCCTTTATATGCGCTGCTTAATTGCAGTTGTCCATCAGATATAACTTGCGCTACTTCATACAGTGCGCCATCAGGACCTTGAAATGCATATCCAGCTCGCACCATGAGCGTCCATGCTGTCCCTGTACCACGAACTGTTTTGTCATTAATTACGCAAGATACCAGCCCTGTTCTATACCAAGCCATTTTGCCCCCATTGATCCAGTTGCTCGCGGTCATCGCTGGCCATGATCTGTGCGCGCAACCCCTCTGCCTTGAGGCGCAACGATTGTTCAAAAGCGCTCATTTCTGACATTAAGTTGATTAAGTCCTGTCGATGTAGATAAACTTGTTTATTATCTGCCGTTGTCCAGGAGACCGTATAACCATCCACCTGAGTGGCAAGCTGCGCATGCGTCGCAAGTTTGTATAAATTCCATTGATAGCTCTCCCCAGCATATTCGACCACTGCGCCATGCAGCTTATTGTCGCGGTCGCTTTTTATGCGTTCCCAAGCAGCGGTGCGCACGTTATTAATTGTGCGCAAATCAATGATTATCCGATCTGGCATTTTCCAGCTCAGGCCAGATGTCCGCCTGACCTTTTCACGTTGCGCCAGTTCTTCGAGGCTGTATTCACACAATTTTTGAGTGATCACGTCAACATAATGGGTATTTATAAAACCCCAGCCGATCACTGAATTGCGCTGATATTCAACTTGCGTTTCGGGTATTTCAATTTCGCTCCAAAATTCGCCTGTTGCTTCGTGATA
This sequence comes from Massilia sp. W12, assembly GCF_037300705.1. Taxonomy (NCBI): domain Bacteria; kingdom Pseudomonadati; phylum Pseudomonadota; class Betaproteobacteria; order Burkholderiales; family Oxalobacteraceae; genus Massilia; species Massilia sp. W12. The sequence continues at coordinate 949,661 of NZ_CP147776.1, forward strand.
CAGGGTCATTTTTACCATGCTCATTATCGTTTCACTCCTAGTAATGTGACAGACCAGCGACCCAGGACCCAGGCGCCATTGTTCCAGTCATTGCCAAACTGCACTTTGAAGGTGACCCAGCCGGGGGGGACAGTTGCTAAGCCGGTTGCCGCATGGGACAGTTGCAAGCCTGCGGCGGCGGAATCACTGCTGTGTACGACGGTCTGCCCTGTTGATGCTGTGATGCGAATGACTGTATTTGTCGCGCCTGCCGGCGCCCCGGCTTGCCAGGCCGCCATGGCAACGATGCTTGCCGCATCGCTGTAATACGCAGTGACTTCGCCTGCTGTCACCCACTGCCCAGGCGATATGCCGTTGTTGTCGCCAGGGCCGGACAGATACAGCGGGATGGTGACGGCGCTGCCTGCTAACTGCAGGGTGTCAATTGCGGCATTGCGGATTTTTACTGATCCAATACTGGCATCTTGTATGAATGCGGCATTGATGAAAACCTGCCCGTTTTGCACGACGAACGGCGCGGCGCTCGCGCCGCTGTTTACATCAATGACAGCAACCCGGTCTGCTGCCAGAAGAATCTGGCTTTCAATAACGCCGCCGCTGGAATTGACGCCTACGCCAAGCCCGGCAAGGTAAGTGCGCCCGTTCGCTGTGAGCTGCGTTTTAATCGTCTGCATCGCAGAAAGATTACCGATAATGCTGGCGCTGACATTGAGCGCTGTTTGTGCGCTGGCGGTTGCACCATCTGCAGTGGCTTGCGCTGTCGTTATTTGTGATGCTTGCGCACTCTGCGTGCTTGTCCGCGCATTGCTTTCTGCTGTGATCGCTGCGCTTAAATTCCCGGTTGTCGCAACCAGGTTATCTATGCGTTGCGCCAGTGCGCCATCGGCATTGGCGCGCGCTACGATTTCCGACGATACCGCTGAAAATGCATTGTTGACATCGGCGACGACAAGATCAACGCGCCGCGCGATGGCGCTATCCGCACTGACCCGCGCATCCGTTTCTGTGCGCACTGCTGCGGCTGCACCGGCGGTGGCGGCGGTTACGCTCACAATTTGCTGTGCGTGGCTGTCCAACGTGTTTTGCGTCGATTGCCGTAGTTCGCTCACTGCCGCACCGCGCGCGGCTGCCTCCTGCGCTACTTGCCGGGCGCTGGTGAGCATCGCATTTAATTGCGTCTGCCCTGCAGCGTCTTGCAATGCTGTTAAATTCCCGAGCAAGTCGATTTGCCTGCGTAATACTTGCCCCAGGTGGCTGGCGTCGATTTGACCTGTCACCCAGTCCAAAATCGCTTTTGCATCGCGGCTGGTTTCGCCTTTAATGCCTGCGCCCGCTGGAAACCAGGGGCCAATAACGCCCACTTTGTCGATTAAGCGCGCCCAGAAATAATAGGTGACGCCTGCGCCTTGTCCGGACAGTGTATGACTGTTGCTTGGCGCGGCAACTTGTACCAGGCGTTCTGCGCTGGCCCGGCTGGGGGTCTGGCTGTACCAGATTTCTGTTGATTCGATTGTCCCAACCAGGGCATCAGGGATTGACCAGGTCAAATCAATGGCGAACACGCGCGACGCGGCGGTCAATCCCCCGACCAGGGGGATAATGCTGCCGTGCAAGGTGTATTCAGTCGCTGGCACATCAGATAAGTCTTGTACTGATGTGCCAAAGACATTAAACGATGCGAGTTTGAAATACACCGTTTTACCCAGCCAGGCGGCTGGATACGTCCAGCGGAAGTTATTACCATTGATGGCGACGACTGCTGTTCCGGCGCTGTGAGCGCTGGCGGTGGACCCAAGCGCTCCTCTTTCGATGCCGCTTAATGTATATCGACCTGGGCCGCTCAACTGGCTGTTTGTAAAAGCAATGTATTCCCCATCCAGATACAGCACATTGACGAGATCATCGCCAGCGCCGCTACCATTTGACAGCAGCATGCCGCCGCTGTCTGTCATATCGACTTCGATGCTGGCAGCGCCGCTGGTGATGGGCGCTGCCAGCTTGCCGTAAAGTGCGCCGCCGCGCAGTGTGCCGATTCGCTGGTAATGCAGGTTGTCCAGCGCCGCATAGACGATGGCGCCGCCCCAGGCCGGGCCGCCGGCGGTGGCAATCCAGACTTGCGGTGTATTCCCTGTGATGCGCGCCGGCGGTTCAAAGATGACGGGCGGACGTGCATTGCCTGGCGGCAGACTGTGATTTTGCGCTGTGCTGCTGCGTTCTGGCGGTGTTTGCGGCCCCGAGTTCGCACCGCGCGGGAAGTCTTCAGCAATAATCGTCAGCGTGCCGCTTTCATCTTCGGATATTTCGGTAATACATACGGGATACGATGTCAGTCCTTGGGCTGCATAGTTGATCGCCACAATGTCCAGGGGTTCCAGCCACACATACGACCATGGCAAGCGGAATTCAAATCGATTGGTGACATATACAGAGCGCTGCAAGATGCTGGCGGCAACCCTTTGTGCGACATTCGCGTCGCAAATTTCTGGCATGTCGATCACATCACGGCTGCGCTTGCCGTTTTGCGCGATGTCCGCATCGTCCATTACTTCGGCGATTGCGTCAGCGTATTCCGCATTGCGATCTGCGTACTTGATACGAATGTGGTTATACACTTCATCCGCTGCGCGCTGACTGATGCTGACAATGGATTCTCCCTCTGCGAGCAAAACAGATTCGTCCAATATGGCCACCGGGTTCTTGTCCGGGTTGTATTGGCCATATTGACTGGAAACGGCGGTATCAGCATACGGCACAATTTTGAGCACGCCGGCTGAATAGACGCAGTCTGCATTGCCGATTTGCAGCAATGTCTTGATCTTGTCCCAGGCGGCTGCCTGATCTATATATGCAGGCGACACCCACAGCCCTGCAGCCAGGCAGTAGGCGCGGTAGGCGTCCAGGTTGCCAATCACATCAGGTTCTAATGCCGCACCTTGTGCGGGATCTGTGAGCAGGGCGGCGATGACGTCAGCGGGTTGTGCGTCTGGGTGATCTGGCGCGATGGAACCAGCGCCGGCGGCGATCACTTCGAAGGTGTGATTGCCCAAGCTGGCGCTGGAACCCAGATCATAGGCCGCGCTGCAGGCGTAGGCGATGCCGCGATAAGCCAGCGCGCGTTCCGGGTGATTTTGCACCATCCAGGGCCATGCGCTCTGTGTTGCGCTGCCTGAATACAGTTCTAAATTGAGTTCCGGCAAAGTGCTTTGCGCCTTGTCTCGCCACACGCGGGCAACACCTGTCACCGGGCCGGATGCCAGGGCCAGGACGGCGGCGGCGGTGTATGTGTAATCTGTTTGACTGGATGTGCTGCCGCCCCCTTTTCCTGTGCGGGTGGTGGTGGTATGCGGGTGGCTTTTAAAGTCTTCCCACTGGATGAGATTGGGCGCCACTCGCCGGGTGCCGAAGACCCAGGGGATTGCACGCCCCAGGGCCGACGTTTGCAGCCGAATATTGCCGATGATGGGGGCGCTGTTGCTGACGTTTTGCCCGCCGCCAAATAATCCGCTCATGCTGTTTTATCCGTATTGATGCGCCAACATCCAATCAGGCGGGTGCGCAAGTTTTCATTGGCGTTCAAATCTGTTTCGCAGACCTGGCCGACTTCCGCCCAGGCGTGAATGATGCAGGGCCAGGTGCTGACGATGCCGGCATGGCTGGCCGTGCGGCCAAATTTAAACAGGGCGATATCGCCCGCTTCTGGTTGATTGATCGGGTAGGCTTTGTCTGATAGGCCGAGTAAGTACAGTTCTTCACCACGGTGCAGGTGCCAATCTTTTGCATATGGGCGCGGGTCGTAATCCTGCTGGAGCACGCCGGCGGCTTGATAGGCTTGCACCAGGAGCATGACGCAATCAACGCCGGCGCCATGCACTTTGCCGGCATGGTGATAGGGCGTGCCCAGCCAGCGCCGGGCTTCTGCCACGGCGGCGTTTTGTTGATCTGCTGTCATTTTATATGGCTGTTTCTGGCGGCGGGACGAAGGGTGTCCCTTGGTAATTGAGCTGATTTGCAAACTTTGCACAGCCACGCGCGCCGCGCGTTTTATCGCAACCCGGCACAACAGTAAATCTGTCGCCAGGGGCGAGGTCTGCCGGCAATGGGTAGGACAGGTACAGTGTTCCGCTCGCATATCGAGCGATTGATCGCATCACGCCAGCATTTGCGCCGCTGGTAATTGTCACGCGCCCAAGGGCAAACCAGTCATCAGGATTGCCCAGGCCTGCGGCGATTGTTGTGCGGTCGGGCGATGTGATGACGGCGCCGGCGACAGTAAATGCGTTCACGTTCAGGCCGCATCCTGTATCAAACAGGGTGCGCATGCAACCGGCTTGGAATAATAAGCGCGGGATCTGTGTATTCAGCCTGGCGGCATCTGATACGACTGTCAGCGTGATGGATCTGTCGATACAGCGTGATTCGGACACATAGCCAATAAACCAGGGTACGGCAAATGCAGTGCTGGTCCACGTCTGTAAAAAGGCTTTATCGAGTTCAACGCGGGCGTTTTTTAACACGCCTTGGCGCACGGCAACCCACCAGGGCAAGCCGCCGATCATGTCACTGTCATTTGCGTGTATGCTCAGTTCAAGCTGCGATACTTGCACGCCGCGCACCAAGTGCAAGCGCGCACCGGAAAAGCTGATGCCATCGGCTGGGTACAATTCACTGCCGGCGCTGATGCTGACATCGGCATCGGTCGCTACAACCGTAGCGCCGGCGGCGGTGGTCAGGCGCAGCAGATTCGCTTTGCAGTAGGCATTGCTGGCCAGCAGGGTTTTCAGTGCTTGCGGTAAGTCCCTCATATGCGTCGCCCCAGGGTGCCGATCAGTTCGATTTTTTTACACTGCCACCAGTTTGCGCCCAAGCGGTCCAATTCGGCATCGTCATTTGCAAACCGGCATCGGTAAAAATATGAGCCTGACCAGGTTAAATTTCCAGCCGGCAAAGGTGCATTGAAGGCGATCAGCCCTGTTTCGCTGACGCCCCAGGCTGGGGCGGCGCTGCCGTTGAGTTTCAGCGCATCGATTTGCTTGACGTTTTGCACGGGTTCGCTCGCCACGCCCAGCGTGCGCTGTAGCTGCGCAGTACGCCGGTCGGCGCTGACAATCAGCGGTTGATCAATTACAGCGCCGTCCTGGTCAAACCAAAAATTGAATGCTTCAAATGCACCTTGGCGCCCATTGAAAAAACCAAGCAATGTTTGCCAGTGCCGATCTGCGCTGGTGGCGCTTAAAAATTCTGCGTGCAAGGTGATGTTGTACAGGGGATTGGCCATCACGGCTGCGCGGAATTCCTGGCCGCTGGCGGCTGTTTTAATTTGCGTTTTAAAACGTGGTCGGAAGCTGGTTTGCCAGTCGATGCCGGGCAAGTCGGGGAAAACGGGTGTTGGCATGATTATCGTTTCTGATGGTCTTGCAGCACTCTGGCAATGATGGCTGCTTTCCGTCGAATATCGTCATCTGTCAGCCTCCCGCTGTGATCGTTGTAATGAATCACAGGCGCCTGGGCGCTGCTGTCTGGTTCTGCACCGTTGCCTGCCAGGTTGCGGATCACGTTTGCGTATGGCGCAGGTAAAATCATTTCCTGCTCGTGAACTTGCACGATGGGGTTTTCAAAGGCGGGGATGCTGTAGCCACCTTTTGCCGACGCCAATGATAAATACCCCATCGCTGCCGCGCTGGCGGCAGCGCCGGCGGCTGGCGCAATCTCCCAGCCAATGACGGGGATTGCTGCTGCACTGGCGGTGGCGGCAGCACCAGCCACGCCCGCATTTGAGATGACGCCCGAGATTGCCGAGACTTTGCTGGCTGCTTGACCCAGTGCGAGATTAATCAACCACTTTGCCAGCATCTGCGCCAGCATACTGATGATGGCGTTCAGCACCACCCGCAGCATGTTGCGCAGGATGTCTGACATTTTCAGTGACCCTTGCAGTGTTTGCGCAATCACTTGTGCCCAGCCTTGTTGTACGGTCTGGAATAACTGCATTTGATCCGCTCGTTGCTCCAACACAACCGCATGCCGAATCTGTTGCATTCGGGCCTGGTGTGCTGCTTCCAGCTCTTCGCGTTTCGCGTGTAACTTCGCAATTGCAACGGGGTCAGTATCTGCCCCAGAACTTTGCAGTTCTGCTTGCTCTTGCTCAATTGCCGCACGTCGGATGGCGATGCGGTCTGCTTCAAACTGCGCTTGCATTTCCAGCAGACGGTCTTTTGTGAGTTGCCCCAAGGCGACTTGCTGATCCGCCTCTTTTTCGGCGAAATCAATACGTGATAATGCTGTTGCGTTGGCGCTATCAGTCTGCACTTGATTAATCGCACGCACCTGTTCTGCGCCTCTCAATTGTTCCGCATTGATTTTTGCCCTGGCATCAATTGCCTGCTTGCTTTGCTCTCCGTACATGTGCGCTGTACGGTTAGCCATATCAGTCAACAGTGTTAAGCGTTGCTCATGGTTGTTCTTAATGCCCTCAAGCTTTGCATTATCGGCTGCGAGCTCGCTTTCAAACGCTTCTTTACGCAACACTTGTTCCAAACTCAAGTATTTTCGCATGACGCCAGTTCGCTCTTCTTGACTCATTTTTACTGTGTCAAGCAGTTTCTTCCAGTAATCGCGCTCGCGCTCTTTACCATATTCCTGTGCGGTGCCTGCTTGCTGTTGCTGCTTTTCATAACCATCTCTGTCGAGTGCTAAGCGCTCTTCCCAGGCGGTCATGCGACTTTTGCTTTTTTCACTATCATTAAATTTATACTGCGGGGAATCAGATGGGGTATGTTTCTGGGTTATTTCAGGACTGGCTTTATGTCCTCTTGCGATGACATTATTAATTTGTTCTCTAGCGCTCCTCGCGTTATCGACGATCCTGTCGAAACTGCGTTGATTAACCGCTTCGACATCTTTAGCGCCATCTTCCCATGCTTGTTTGGCGCCCGAAAAATCACCATGCATCGCGCGTTCTGCGACTTTAGCTAAACGCGCGATTTCGGCCACTGCATTATCAATTAACGCGATCACCATATTAAAAACAGTCATGATGACTGTCCGAAACCCGATACATGCGATTTCAATGATTTTCAACATATTTAAAAATACCTGCATGGCGCTGGGTGCATCATGTCCGAATACGCTGGAGATGATCTCGCCGACGTTACCCCAGCCCGTAGTGATTACGCGCGCGACCTCCATCACCACTGACCCCAGCACACTGATGATGTTAATCACTCCATCGATTGCGCCGCCAAATAAACGACCTGCTGATGGCCCATAATTGGCTAACCATGCGCCCATTTGCGCGAATCGCGGCAATAACACTGCGCCGACTTGTGTTTCCAAGCTGGCTGTCACCAGCTTCATGTCATTTAACGCCAGCTTGTATTCCTTCACCGCTGCGACGTTTTCCTGGCCGACAACCAAGCCCAGCGCTTTAGCTCTCTGCTCGGCGTCTGTTAATGCGGGCGTCGTTAATTTTAAAATTCCTTTCATCTGATTCCATGACTCACCGTATAACTGCATGCCCGCGATGCTTTGTTCCATGGGGTTGGTGATGGCCATTAATTTCTCGTTGACTTCTCCCATCAGGTCTGCGGCTGGTCTGTACTGCCCATTGACGTCCCGGACTGTTATGCCGAGGACTTCAAATGCTTTGGAATTTGACCCGAGCTTTTCGGCCAATTTTGCGGAGGCTTCTGCGATTTGATCTATTTCAATACCAGCGCGCTTTGCTGCCAATAAATACACGCTGGCTTTTTCTGTCGATAAACCAAGAGCGCCTGCCAGTTTATTCGTCTCGCCGACCCATTCTGATTGAGATTCAATAATACCTTTGAAGGCTGCGCCGCCCGCTACCATGGCGGTCAATCCGGCAATCACGCCTGTTAGCGTTTGCATGCTGCCCATCAAGTTGCTCGATCCGCTTCTGAGCGCCTGGAAGCTGGCATTGACTTGAGCAGATGTTTCTTTCGCGCTGCGCGCAACAGCATTCATCGCTCGCGTGAAAATGCCAGGATCGGCGGTAATTTCATAATGCGCAGCATTTTCAGCCATTGCTTTCTTCCTTTACTTTCTAGGCGGGGGGAATGCTGCCATTAATGAGGCGATGTCGGCGCATTCCGGGTGGGGTTGATTTCCCGGACGAATAGCAGCGGTCGAGGGATGGCCGCTGGCAGTTTCGGCTTTCGCTGGTTTAATGCCCAGAAATGCAGCAACGCTTTCATTTACTGGCGGGGCTTGTCGCCAATAATCGAATTGCGTGCGAATGCTCGGTAAATCCCAATCACGCCACGCCTGTGCCGGGGTGCAGCCTGTGGCAGCAATTACGCGGGCGATGGCTCCGTCCAGGGTCAGCCCGGTGCTTCCCCTCTCATCCGGGCTTGTAACTCCCCCAGCTTGAGCGCCATGCCTGAAATTTGCATGACATCATCGAAGAGATCAATGGCGTTGCCTGTATCGACCCATTTATCAATTTCGTCCTGCGTGACATCCGGGTAATTACGAAGTAACGCCGCATGGACGAATTCTGCGATATCCGGGACAGGCGGGATTGCGCCATTAAAGCACGTTGCCAAGCGCCCGCTGTTTGTGCGCAGCCACCCGGCTGATAAGGGCGGCAGTGTATATTCGCGATCCCCTAATTTAATTAATTTACCGGGAATCATTCCGCCCCCGACCAACTGAATAAAATTCCGTTTGCGTCAGGCATCGCGGCCAAATCCAGGTCGTATTGGGCGTAGTCGTCCAATTTCGTGCCGATGGACAGCTTTTTACTGGTCACGCGTGGAAAGCTGATCGTGAAATGCTGTCCCTCAAACATTCCGCCAAAATCGATGCGGAAGGTGGGAGTCGCGCCAACGATGACGTTACGGACAGCCATGCTGCGACCTGTACCGACGCTATAAATGTAATCAAAGAACAGCGTTCTCCCGACATCTGCCGCATTGAATGTGAATTGTCCAGTGCCGTTTGTCGCGTACTGCCCGGGGGCTGGTGTTGCAGAGACGCGTTGCCAAGGGGTACCGTTGACTGATGAGCGAACGCCAACATTGGCAACATACGTCCCACCAGCGGGCGGTGTGACCGTTGTACTGGCCTGCGCGACTGCGCCAATATCGTCGATAACAACTATTTGCTGGCCATTAGCGACGGTTTGACCAAACACCAGGGCATTTAATGTCAACAATGAAAAGTTCATTGCTTTTGCCTTCATTTCAATCTGTCCCTTGCCCCGCATAGCACTGACTGGAAATTGACCACGTCCGTAGGCGAATTTCACTTCAAATTGAATATCAACGGTCACGTCCTGCACAATGCCGACCTGCGCCGGGGTCGGGATGGCAACGGACGTACCATTCGCATCGGTCAACTGCGTACCGAATAAGGTGCCTGTTCCGCAATAAAACATTTCGTCCTCACATGTGATTTTTATCTGACTTGTACTTGATCAGATATTCGGTTCTGGTTACAGCAACATTCTGCGCACTCTCTTCTGCGCGCGCTGTGCCGCTGATTCTGCGTAAATGCGTGACAAGCAGCTTCAATACTGTGTCACGCATCAGCACTTGATGGGCATCTTCGACGATGGCGTCGGCCCTTGTTTCGTAGCCTTCACCTACGACGTGCACATCGATCTGTACGGTCAGTTCGCAGCTGTCGATTGCATCGCTGATGGCCTGGCTGGTTTCAGTGGTCCATGCCACCGCGATTGCTGGACATTCGCTGTCTGTAATTGGTGACAAGCGGCCACGCCAAACACGGCCATCAACCGCCGGGATTGTTGTCAGTGCGCCGGTGATGACTTGCATGATGATTTCGCGCTTGCTCATGCGTCAGCCCTTATTTAACGGCAGCGATACAAATTCGCCATCGCCCAGCGGGATGGGTGTTTGCGCAATCCAGGCTACGCCCGCATGCTGCAAGCGCGTCCCGTATTTGATATTCAGCCGCCGGATGTCTGCCGCCTGCATGGTCAGCGCCGGGCTGGTGATGAGTTGACCCATTCCGCCCAGCATGTCGTTGGCTTGACCTGGTTCGTCGAAGATGGCTGTGAATTCGCCACCGCCTTCCACTAGCCATTTTTTGCCGAAGTCATAGATAAAAACCAGGTTATCTGCAGGGTCAATCATCTGCTTTCTTTTGCACTGGCTTATTCGCTGGGGGCTGCAGCAGCTTCAGTTGGTGCGGGTGAAGCGCTGCAACATCGTCGGGCAAGTCGATTTTATCGCCCACGCTCAAGCATGTGCCGTCGGGCATAGCAAAGCTGCCGGAAATGATTTCATATGTCTTCATTTCTTATCACCACCACCTTCCGCCGCTGGCGCCACCGGCGCCGCAGCGCCTGCGGTCACCAGCGGCGCCAAGGCTGCAGCCAGTTGTGCGTAATCAATCGCCGGCGCTGCAGCGGGGGCCGGGGCGGGGGCGGCTTGACCGGCGCTGATCAGCGGTGCCAAGGCTGCCGCCAATTGACCGTAGTCAATGCCCCCACCAGCAGCCGGCGCGGCAGGGGTCTGGATTTGCTGAGACTGATGTACAGCCGCCAGCACCTTGGTGGCTGTGTTGCAAACTGGTTCCAGTTTATGCGCATGCTCGGTTGCTTCAGTCGGCGTTAAGTCAACTTCCTGACCTTCGTGATAAGTGCTTTCTTGCACACGGGTCTCGCCTGCAACTTTCACAACTTTACGCAAAACAAGCACGAATCCTTTCCGGACCTCGTATGTCGCTACTTTTTCAGACATGTGTTTCTCCATTCAATCAGATAAGGGGGGCTTGGGCTTAACCGAAGCCTGGCGTCAAGGCATCGGTCATCACAGCGAAGGATTGCCCATGCCGCAAACCAAAATCGACGGTTTGAATGGCGCGCACAACGATATCGCCGCTCTTAAACAGCGTGGTGTCATATGGGTTGTAGCCCAGCTCAAAGACGCCCCACTGGGCGATCATGGCTTCTTGCCAATTGCCATAGACGATTTCAGAACAAATCCCGACCGATGTGCCCTTGGTCAAGTTGCCGCGTAATTGATTACTTTCGGCATACGGCTTGCCCTTCAGCTTATCTGGCGAGCCGGCAACCATGCCGCCCTGTGGATCCCACAGCGATACGCCTGTCGTCGCTTTCAGTGACGCCAGATAACCAACACATTTGCTGTTCAGGGCAAATGCATTCGAGCCGATTGCAGCATTCGCAATGCGGGGCGCCGTATACAGCTTGATCAGATCGTCGAAGTCGAGGGCTTTGCCATTCGCGCCACCGATGACCGATAGAACACCGGGTTGATTGACGATGCCAAGCGGTTGATTATTGCTGCCGGTGCCGGAAATACAGGCTTGATCCAGCGCCAGCGCCATCTGCATCAGCAAGTCGATACGCGCCAGCATTTCAATGCTGGGCGTGCTTTGCTGCATCATCAGGCGGGACAGGATTGAATATGCAGTCAGCATTTTCGGACGCAACTGCACTTTATCGAATGTGCCTTCGCTTTCAGAACCGGCTGACATTTCGCCAACCCAGCTTGCTGTGCTGGCGCCAACCTGGCGCGGGATATCAACATTGCCAATCAAGCCGACCAAGGTGCGGACGCCCAGCAGAGGCGTCACCAGCATATTGCGGAAGACTTCGATAAATTCTTCGGCCAGCAACGACGTGGAAACCAATGCGCCACCGGTTGCGGTGGCATTGGTCATGTAAGGGGCGCGCATCTGAATGGCGTCGCGGTAGCGTTTATCCAAATGCATCACGGCACGCTGGTGCTCGGGTGTCGGCGCAAAAGGCATGTCGGCTGACAAGAACAGGCCGTTCGGCGTTGACGGGTCACGGCCAAGCTGACGCGCGATATCATCCGACACTTCTTTTTCCAGCCCGGCTTCTTTGAAGTCGTTATTGGCAACGGCGCGCATGCCTTTCAAAAATGAATATGCCCGCTGTTCTTTGTGGCTTAAATCAACCTTCGCGCCCGCAACCGGACCTTGTTGCGCACCTTTTTCCAGGGCTTCCAAGAATGCTGCACGGGCTTCTTGGACAGTGCTTCCGCCTTCGATGTGCAGTTGTGCCAACTCCGGTTTTTTCCATTTATCGCCCAGGGCACGGATCGACGCAATACGATCACGTTCTGCGGCCCGGATTTGCTCGGGGTTCATCGGTGCACTGCCGCCGCCGCCTGAGCGGGTTTCGTCATGATGTTGATCCATGACGCGGATCTGTTGTACTGGCATCGGGGTTCCTTCGGTTGGTTCGGCTGGCGCCGGGTTGATGTGAGGTTGCCGCGTTTGGATGCGCACGGCTGGCGCGCTGGGGTCTGCACTGCGGTTGATGCCGATACTGGTATCGGCAGGGATAGTGACAATGGATATTTCAAGCGCTTCCCAACGCATGGCTGTATACACATCGTCGCTGCTGCTGCGGTTAGGATCGGCAGTTTCCAGCACGTAATCTGTCGCCTGATATGCAAATGAAACATTCCGTAGAATCAGATCATTCACCATGCCAACGACTTCATTTGCTTTTTCCGTTTTCGCAAAACGGACAATTGCATGACCACGCTTGTCTTCGCCGATCCAGGCTTTTTCAACGACGCCAATGACGCAATCGCGGTCGTGATTAAACAGGAGGGGGGCGCCGTCGTTTAAACGGGCCAGGTCTGCACATCCTGCGTCATGACACAAGATTTCATCCCCGTACCAGCGAGAGACTGCCGTCTCTGACGAAAATGTCAGCTCTAATGTGCGTTGCTGATCATCAATCTGCGGCGGCCCTGCCGCACCTTGCATGCTGACATCTCGGGTCTGCCGCCCAAGTTGATAGCCGTCTGTTAAGCGTGTGCTGGCATCTGGCATTTTTTTCTCCAAAAAAAACAGGGCCGCATCGCGGCCCTTGTTGATTAGCGTTTTAATTACGCTGTTTCTTCTGCTGTGTTTTCAGGCTTTTCTTCTGATGTGACTTGCTGCGCGCCTTTGCCATCGGTCATCGCTGGATCGGAATCCAGTATCAGCCCCAGGAATTGCGCGAACTTGCGTTCTTCTGCAAGCTGCTTCAAGACATCTTCGTAATCACCGCCGTTTTCACTGATCACGTCCCGGCGCGATGTTAATCCGCCGCGAATGCGTAATAAGTCAGATACGGTTTCTTTGTGCGGGTCAATCGCTGACCAGCCACGAGGCATCCAGCGCACATCTGCATAATGATCTGCGTCTGTCTCGTAGGCTGGTAAATCCAGCGCCCCGGACAAAACTGCCAGTTCAAGCCAGCGTTCATAGACAGGCTGTAAGAAGTCTTCAACAAACCAGGCTTGCAAGATGCGCCAGTTGTCCCGCTCTGGCAGCAGCGCCAGGCGTGACGATGAATAGTTCGACTGTGAAAAATCGCCAGACAGCGTTTCAAAGCTCTGACCTATCCCCGCCGCCACGCCGCGCAGCATGACCCGTAAAAACGGGTCCATTGCTGTATTGGGCGACCCCGGATTGAAGCCGGTGAATGTTTCACCAGGTTCCAGACGGCGGACCGTGCCTGGCTCGAAGTCCATCACGTCATCCGTGTAATCCTCTTCATCTTCATCCTGCAGTACTGGCGCTGCTGCTTCCGCCGGCTGAATAAATCCGACGACCGATGCTGTCGCCCTGGCTCTGACGATTTCGGCTTCTTCGTAACCGCCGATGTCGCCCAGTCGTTTTATGGCTGTGTGAAACCACGGGACGCAGCGGGTCTGGTTGTTTTCAAATACGCCCAGATGCAAGATTTCGTCTGCAGGCACACGTTTATACTTTTCCCGTCCACCGATATGGGTGAATTGATAATCGCCAGGGTGACGCGGATAAAAGTAATACGCCACGGGGCGTAGCCATTCGTCCAGCTCGACGCCCATGCGTATTTCGTTGCCGTTTTGCGCTCTGCCGTTGTGTTCGTCTGCCAGTAAGTCTGCGGAGATAATTTCCAGCGCCAGTGGGATGCGGGAGTCAGCAAAGCGGCGCTGCACAAATCGGATAAAAACTTCACCGTCAATTGCGACCATGCCAATCAAGGCCCGCTGCATCGCCTTAAAACTGACCTTGCCAGCGGTATGACAGCGCTTCTTATCTCCCCAGCGTTTCCACAGTTTTTCGATGCGGTCATTTATTGCATCGTCGAGTTGACCGCCGCGCCGCTTTTTGATTTGCGCTTGAAATTCAATGCCCTTCCCAACGATGTTATTGCGGATGTTGCGGACTGCTTTTTTGCCATAATCGTTATCACGTTCCAGCATCTGTGACAGTGCGCGCAAGCGACGTAGTGATAACCGGATTTCCGTATCTGGCGATGTGTTAACAGCCCAGGGATTGCCGTTGCGACTGGGTTTTGCCGCAGCATACATGCGCTGCTTTTGCTGCGCTGGCGCTGGCGCTGCCATTGACGCCGGTGCAGATTGCCGCCGGAATAGGTTTTTTATGAATCGAATCACTTGAACCTCACACGAATAAGCGATCCATCCGGCAAACCAGCACGTCTGCGCTGGTTGCGTTGCGCTGCTCGTAAACGGCGCAACAAGTCAGAGCGCATCGCTTGCAACGCCGCAAGCGGTTCGCGCGCCAGTTGCCTGCCGTTGATTGCGTAATTCAGAACTGCGCCGTTTTGCAGCCTGGCGCTGATCGCCGCATCCAGCGCTTCAAGATCGCGTTGATCTTGTGTGCGGCCATCGAATTGCGCCAGCGCGGCCAAGTTTGGGCGGACTGTCAATACACCTTGCCCGACCTGGCAGCGCTGGCCGGCGGTTGTGATGTACGCGGCCCAGTAAATTGTCACATCAGCGGCGCCAGTGTTCAGCGCTGCGGTCTGCTCTGCAGTGATGCTGCACGCCCAGTTGTTCCCGCTTGCTGGCCCTGTTACGTCCAGCGCCGTACCGGTTGCGCTGCGTAATGCATATTGCAAGCTCGCCGTCGCAGCGCTGACCGGCAAGCCGATATCGGCAGGCGTGTCAGTCCAGCCGACTGTGTCGCCGGCGGAGATTGATTTCGGTATATTCATTGCTTACCAGGAATTTGCAGACCAGCCGCGCTGGCGCGGCTGGCGTTGTTTTTTCTGCGGTGGTGGTGGCGGCGGTTTTGGCTGCTGTGGCGGCGCTGGTTCTTCCTGACTTTCATCAGGCTCTTGATTCGGCGCCGGCGTTTCAACCTGGTCAAACATTTCCGCCTGCCGGATCTTGTTTTCCAGCGCAAGCCATTGGCTTTCTTTGAAAAGATTGATTTTCAAAGAGCGTGCAGCGTGTAATGCATAGACCTCGCAGTCCAGCGCTTCATTCCGCTGTCCTGCCCGGACACTCCACACCTTCACATTCCGCTTTGTCTTGTGCGGAATCTTGACTTCTGCCGTGACCTGATCCCAGTAGTCCGGGCGCACGCAACTATACCAATGCGCCCGCCCTGGCCCGTTCCCCTGTAATTGAAAGCGGGCGGTTATCAGGTCTTTCGCTTTCATGGTGCCGACGATATAAGGGCGCAGGCCATACTTCCAGGCTTTCCCTTTTCTATCGACATCGACCGATTCAGACGGGCGCGTAAAGATTTCCTTTTTGCCGTGATCTGCTGAAGCACCTTTTATCGCCATGTATTGCCGGGCTTGACGCGCCCTGACGAATGCATAAACGGCATCTGACGTCTGGCCATCGGACGAGTCAATGCTCACCGCACGGATGTAAAGTGACGCGCCGCTGGCATGCTGAAACGCACGGGTCAAGAGTGCATCCAGCTCCACCCAGGCGCCAGCTTCCGGGATCAGCGTTTCACCGTGTATTTCTCCCCAGTAGATCAGCCAGGACTCTTCACCCCGGCCCCAGGATCTGATGATGATCGCCAGCCGATCATGCTGCACATCGACGCCTGCGGTCAGCAGCAGGCCGCCCCACGGGATAAAAAATTCCGGGTAATCAATCGCCCGACCTCGCAGTACATCCGCATCTGCCAGGTCTGTTTTGTACTTGTACGGCAAGCCTTCGGTGCTGTTCACGAACGCCCGCATTTTTGTATCGTCGCCCTGGTCTAAGTGGTGCAGGGCGGTCAAATACTTCTCTAGCAGCAGCCGCAACGTGCTGCCGGGAAAGGGGCTGTACAGCTCATTGATATAAAAACCAGCGACCCCGCTAAACGGCGCGGTTGCAACCCACGTTGCCCGGCGCACGTTTCGGTTTTTTTCGATGTCCGTCCACAGTGTGCCGCAGTGCGGGCAACTGTACCGAGCGCTGTTCAAATCGACGCGCCCAAAAATTTCATGCTGTGCCGCATCGCTTTCTATCCAGCGCACATTTTCCCAGGCCAGCACATGCGTTTCGTCACACGCATGGCAGGGGACCAGGAAGACGCGCTGATCAGAACTTTTATATTCAGCATCGATCTTTGAAAACCCGTCCACCGTCGGGGTGCCGCCAAAGATCACTTTGCGGCTGGCATAGGTTTTGCCGCGCTCTTCCAGCAAAACGATGGTATCGCCTTGTTCACGCAAGTTTGTGTTGCAATCGTCTGGTTCCTCAACGATGAGCACAGGCGCGCTGGTTGACTTGACCGAGCCGGGCGAATTTGACCCGACCAGTTTTAAAAATCCGCCGGGAAAACTTTTGAAATTCCAACTGTTGTCTTGATCTTTCCTGCTGTTGACCGGCAGCTTTTGCGTAATGCGCGGGGTGACTTCTGCCATCGGCAGCAGCTTTTCTTTGTTGAAGCTCTTGCCATCCATTTCCTTCGGAAACATGACGATGATGCCGCATGGATCGACATCGATGCGCTTGGCCATGTAGTTCAGCACCACCCCATCTGTCCAGCCGACTTGCGCAGACTTGCGCACGACGATTTTGCGGATGCGCGGATCGTCCAGCGCATCATGCATGCCCCGGACCCAGGGCGTTAAATCCGGATTGTATATGCCAGGCAGTGCGCTGGCTTTTCCGCTCAAGCGGCGATGTTTCCGCGACCAGTCGTAAGTGCTGATGCGCTCAGGTGGCGCCAGTAGTTTGCACAAGCGCCGGATCAGCATCCGGTTCGCTTGCCTCGTACTGGGACAGGTGAGTAAGTGTTGCGCAGACGGCTTCATTCAGATATTGGATATCAATGTCAATCCCGTGCAGCGCATCCAGCGCGGCTTTTAATTTCGCAGGCAGCGCCAGCAGTTCAGCTTTGAATCCGGAAAACATCTGTATCAATTCAGGTTCAAGTTCAGACACGTTGATCAACTGCGCCCGCTTTTCTGCAAGCTCAAGCATGCGCAGTTCGCGGGTCAGCCGTTCTGTCTGTACCCGTTCCATCACCAGATCAGCGCCGGCGGTTGAATGCCCGGACGCCTGCCCGCGCAGGCGTTCAATGTAGATCCGCCGGATTTCGTTCAGCGGCATTTCCCTCCAGTCGATTCCTGCCGCATTCAAGAATTCGCTGGCTGTTTTTTGCGCCATGAAAAGATGTTCTGCAACTTCGACTTGCGTTGGCATATCTGATCCTTATACTTATACCCCCCTCACCCTTTTCAGAACTACGCAAAATCCGGGGTCTTCGTCCCCGCAGGTGTTGATGGCTGGGAAGGACCCGCCAATTTCGAGGGGGGCGGGCTGGTCTTGGTCGGGGTGTGCGATCAGCCTGGCGTGGATTGGCCAGCATGGGCTAAGCGGTCCTTCAGGGCATAACCCATCAAGGGCCACACTTTTGTCAGCGCGTTCGTTTTTGCAATCATGCGCCCGATTTCTGCGTCAAAGTTATCAGGGTGCGCACATGCAGATTCACCTGTCACGATGAATCCGTTTTTTAACATGATCACGCAAAAGGTCAGGCACTCCAATTGACGGCACCCATGTGCATATGCCATAGCATCGGGGATTCTTTGGTGCAATTCTGCCTCATTCATTGCGCCATTAATTCCATGTTTTGCGGTGAAGTAGTGTTCGCTTGCAATGTTCGCCTCAATTTCAGCCGGGGTAATACGTGGTGCGGTCAGCCCCTTTGCCTGAATTTCTTTTTCAATGTCGTT
Organism: Massilia sp. W12; assembly: GCF_037300705.1. Lineage (NCBI taxonomy): Bacteria > Pseudomonadati > Pseudomonadota > Betaproteobacteria > Burkholderiales > Oxalobacteraceae > Massilia > Massilia sp. W12. Next base: position 967,623 of record NZ_CP147776.1, read on the forward strand.
CATGTTTTAAACATCCTGTGTTGTGAATAAAAGGGTTATTTGCGCTTGCGCGCCGCCCAGCGGTAGAGCAGGGCGGCGATACTCAGCACCAGGGTGGTGAGGATCGCCAATGCTGCACTGGCTGCGGCGCGCAGGGTGTTCGTGTTAAATGGGCTGGGGTTCTTCATCTGGTTCGCGATAAGTGTTTAATCTGCTGCCGTAAGATGACCGGAAATTTTTCCTTCATCAGCCGATTCAATGCTGTCTGCACCTTCTTATTGACAAGTCCATTCGGGACTGATGGCCCGAACAGTTCCTGTATCGGCAAGCCAGTCCATCGCGTTTTACCGTTACGGGTTACTTTCTTATGCTTTTTCCCCACACGAACGAAAACACCCTTGTGCCCGTTCGGCATCACCGCGATGAACGCATGTTTTATTATTTTCCTCCCGTTCTTGACATCAACTGACACGCCATCTGCTACCTGCCGTGCGTTGTACTGAATCAGCGGAATGGGCTTGCCGCTGGCTGTCAGCACTGCTGTCAGTTGCACGGCGCTGGCCTTTCTTGTGCTCAGCGCACCTTTTATTGTTGACGCCTTGAGCTTGTACCCCGCCGCTCTGATCTCGCGTGATGCGGCGGTTTTTGCCTGGGCAATAACCTTATTCAATGTGCGCGGGACAGCCTTATCCACCACATCGCGGCGCACCCGGCCTATGTCTGCAAGCACGGCTTGCATGCTGCCCTTCACATCAACTGTGATTGCCATCTTGACTTGACTCGATAAAAGAAACGCCGCCGCCTGAGCAATCAAGCGGCGGCGCAACAGCCCCACCAGGGACCACAGGAGACATATGCCAGTTCAAATCAGTTCGTATCTGCGCACCCGCCGGCGGCGGTTGATGCCGGGCAAGCTGTGCGGCAAGCCAGTCCCGCACCGCCTGTTTGTCTGGTTTTCTCATGTTCAATCGCCGTAAACGACAAGCGGCCCGGGGTTTCCGGGCCGCTGGACGGAATTATGCAACTTATCTGATAAGTGCGGATTTTCGACATATTTTGATGGGTTGTCAAGCCGCAGCCCGGAAAAGGGCATTGCTGGGCATGTTTTGTTGTGAGACAGCATCAGCGCTGCCGACCATGCCCAGCTCGCGCAAGACCGTATCGAATTGCGTCAGGGCGTCCTTTTCTTTATTGGTCAGCCACTTACTGATGGCGGTGACATATTTGCCCATGGTTTGCCGGTTGATTTCATACTCTGCCGCCATCGCATCGACTGGCGTGCGCTCGTTTTTACGCAGTAAATGCCGTTTTACGCAGGCAGCGCGAACTGCAAAGCTGGCATGCGCCCCGCCCAGGATCAGCTTTGCCTCACGGCTTAAGATGCCGATGGCTGCGACCCAGACCGGGTTAGCCTTGCGCCCACTGCAACAGGGGCGGGAACAGGGACAGATATCCCAGGCCGGCGCAGTGCGGGCAATCAGCAAAGCTTGATATAGCTCAGACAGTTCGCCCAGTTCGCGCAATATCATGCCCGCCTGCGCTGACCCATCCAGCCCACCCAAGCCGCGCCCTGATCCGCCGCCAGATGGCCCCGCCAAGCGGCCTAATACCGTCTTTTCGCCCGGCTGATAGTGATGGGCAAAAACCAGTGCGCTGTGTGCGCTCTCAAACAATGCTGCTTCCATTCTCAAATCTCCCGCTTCCGGTTTATTGATGTCCAACCTCAAAAAGGTTAGTCATGCAGGTTGGACAAAAAAAGCCCTTTTAAATCAACAACATGCCTAACTGTCTAACATGTCTAACCATTTTTGAGTAATTAAGCGGCCCCACGTATACGCGCGCATACGCATGCGGGCGCGCGCAAGGCAGGTTAGACAGTTGGACAAATGCCAAAAAAGTCTTATAAATCAATGATTTGCAATGTCTAACCTGTTAAATGGCAGGTTGGACAAGGTTGGACATCAGCCTTTTCCGGTGTCACCCGATCCCTGGCTGTCTGTCTGCGCATCCTCTTTCGGGCGCACATAGTAATAATCCCGGCTTGCGCCTGGCTTGTTTTTGCTTTCGCGCTCTTTTGGCCAACCCAATTGGCGCATGATGGCGCCAATGCGCATGGTTTCCGCTTTGTGCTGGGACAGCTTGGCGACCTCAAATTTCAGGCAATCCAGCAGGATATCTGCCGCCGTGACGCGGTTGCGCGCCGGCATGGGCATTTTGTCACCGCTGGCGCTAACACCATCGAGCCAATCGCGGATGATGGGCAGCCAGACATCCTGAATTTCCCGCGCCACCTGTTGCGGCACAATCAGGTTTTTTTCCTGTTCTCTGGTCGGATACCACTTCGTCCCGTTCAGATACATGTGAACCGCTTCGCCCAGCAGTGCGTCCCGATCCTGCCTTAAGCCTTGCAAGTCGATCTGCTTGACTTCGACCGGCCAGAATCGGCGGTTCCCGGTCGTATCTTTGAAATAGGCGTTTTCATTGGTTGTGGCGGCAAAAGCGGTGACTCGCAGATAATCCCGCGTGCGCCTTGCAAATGGTTCGCGGTAACGGTCTTTTTGACTCGACATGAACGCCTTGATGGCGTTCACCTCTGATTTGTTGAATTGTTCCAGTTCGGCGACTTCGTACAGCCAGACGCCACGGATGGCCATATAGCCATCTTTCGCCCCGATCTGAAACGGGGTGTCAGCAAACCACCGACCGCCCAATATTGATAAGGCGGTGGATTTGCCTTCACCCTGCGCGCCTTCAAAAACAGGTGCGTAGTCGAATTTTTCACCAGGTTGGAACACCCGCATAATCATACCGGTAAAAAACAGGCGGCTGATCAAGTGCGTGTATTCGTTGTCCTCTGTTCCCCAGTACGTTGGCAGCGCCCGTTCAACGCGCGGCACGCCATCCCACCTGTTTTTACAGTCTTCCAGATAATCCCGCACGGGATTAAATGCATGCTCATGCGCGGCCTGGCTCACGGCTTTTTCAATTTCCCCGATGGCGCCCACCACCATCCCATAAAACTGGGACATGAACACGCCAAGCTGGAAATCGTCATTACTGCCCCATTCATCACCCTTTTTCGAGCCAGTCCAGGGCGGATCACGCAACAGCACCTGCATATCTGAGAATTGATCATGCCCAACCAGGCCAGCCAGGGACGGATCACCCTGCAAAATGAACAGCACATTCTCGCGGCAGGCGCGCACCCCGCCATTTTGCGTTTTCAGCAGGCGCTCACGCAATTCATTCCGCACGGCCCGCGCGCCAGCGGGAGGAGGGGTAGAAGCCGGGGGCGCGCCGGCTGGCGCTGGCGGCGGCGCGGCTTGCACCAGCGCCGCCGCGCTCAGCTTAGGGCGCGGCGGCGCTGGCGCTGGCGCTGGCGCATCCAGCGGGATATAACTGGATAAGTCTGTCTCAGGTTCCGCCGTCGCTTGCACGCCGGCGGCTTGCATGATGTCCGCCACCCGCTGCGCGGCGGCGACATCGTAAAACCAGACCAGCACATCGTGCCCGACCAGCGCTTGCCAATCGGCTTTTGCCGCGCTCTCTATCCCGCCCGGCCAGGAAACGATATCGACATGCAGCGCCCAGGCGTGTTCACGGGCGCGCTGGGCGATGCTTTCGGACTCCAGCACCACCACCGGCAAACCTCTGAGGGGGCCGAGTTGATACAGTGGCCGGGGTTCCGGCCACATCATCCAGCGCCACGCCTGGCTGTCGCCATTTGTCGCGAAAACAAGCGGCAGGCGCTTTCCGTTTTCAAATCGGCAAATATAACCAAGCAAGCCCGCAGACGCGCCAAAGCGGCGGTATTCAAATTGCTGCACAACTTTCCCCAGCGTGCTGTGCGCATCGGGCGGCGGTGGCGCATTGTCCGGGACAGGCAGCAGCACTTGCCAGGGCGCCGCCGCTTCCCCCCCTTGCGCCGCTGGCGCAGGCGCGGTTTCCCCTTTGGCCGCTGGCGCTGGCGCGCGTTTGACAGGGACAGGCGGCGCAGGGCGGGCGGCGCTGGGGGCTTTGGCCGGATGTGCAAGCCGGGGATCACGCCAGCCGCCTTGTTTGGCCAGGTAGAAAATGCTCGCAGGCGTTGCAACCTTGTTGCCTGCGCGTTCCGCAAAGGTTCCCCAGCGTTTCGCATTACAGTCTCCCGCGCGATATTTTGACGAGCTGCTACTCCAGTACTCCCAGAGCGCCCGGCCCCGCTCTGATCCTGCTGTCGAATGATAGATCGCCGTGCCAATTTTAATCCAGGTGTCGTGCTCATCCGACGCGATATAGGGCAGGGCGGTTTCAATCCGGCGTAATAATTCCGCATCGGTTTCAGTGTAGGGGGCGGCGCTGGCGGGCGCTGGCGCGGCGCTGCGTTTTTTCGCGGCGTTGACGTGCTCTTGCAGGCGGCTTAAGGCTTCGTCGCTGATGTCCGGGCAACCTTCACCAGCGTAATAATTACCCGTCCACGTAAAAAACTGGCGCCCGCAGAAGACTTCCAAGCCGATCTTGTCGCTTTTGAAGGTTTGACACTGACCCGACATGAAGATATGCAGACCTGTGCCCGATGGGCTTTTTTCCGTGTAGCCGGGACACAGCGCCAACACTTCTTGCGCCAGCGCTGATACTTCCCCGGTGTCGGGGTCAAGGCATTTGTCAATGTCAATCCCGATCAGGCCATCACCTGGAAGAAATGCGAAGCCCAGCCCGATGTATTTCTCCTTGCCACCCTTCGCCAGCGCCGCTTGCGCCTCAGCCAGGGTAACGAGCTGGTCGCGGTCATTCGGTGTGCCTTGCGTTCCGTAACGCTTACGCCCGTTCGCGTAATACGGCACCTTCAGCGGTTTGCCGTCGGGTTTTTTCGGGTTCGACTCGAAACGCCACAGCAGCCACTGGGGCCGGGACGCGAGTGAGGGCGGGACGCGGGCGAAGTCTTCAAGGTTCATTTATCACGCATGGATGAATGAACATAAGAAACTGCAGATGTAAGGCTATCCTCACTTTGCAACCAGAGAAAATGGAGCAATGATATATATTTGGCTAGGCTTCCCTTTCCGCCCCGCTTCTTCAATTGAGAAACAGCAGCAGGAGAGACGCCGCACAGACGAGCTGTGTTGTTCACCCCGCCTAATTCTGCAATCATTTTTTCCATGTTTGTGAATCAGCCTTAACAATATTGGCTGAATTTAACAAGGTTAACAACCTTTGTCAATGGTTAGATTTCAAAGAAATTCCAATCGTGGTAGGATTTGTTAATTCGTAATAATTAGCCTGCCTATCATGAACGACACTTGGAATGACAGACTGAACTTGTTGCTCGACGAACGTAGCCACACAAGCCAGCGGGCTTTCGCCGATGCAATCGGAGTGTCGAACCCATCAGTGACTGGGTATAGATCCGGGGATACTAAAACTGTAGCGCACGACATTTTTTTACGGATTGCAAAGTATTTCTCAGTTTGCCCCCATTGGCTGGCTGGTGATGACTCACTTTGCAAGGATGGGGGAACCCCAGTTGCAAATGTTCACATTGATATTGCATCATTGATAGCAAAGCAAGCAAGTAAACAGCCTTCAAGCACTGTTTTGTTTGTTGCTATGCTGGATTTTTTTTCGTCCCTATCAAGTGAGCAACGAGAGTTTATTGAAGCCTATCTTTCTAGTTCTGATGTTGCTAGAACGATGGCATTGACACTACTTAAGGCGAATAAAGAGGGAGCGCGCGAATCAGAAACCAATCAACTGATTAGCGCTTTTGAAAAAATACAGAAGCAGGCGAAAAAATAAATCCGCCAATTTGAAGCGGATTTATTTGATGTGTCTAAAAAATCAATTATTTGGTTGCCTTTAAACTGCTAATAAAACGAAGTAATGCAACCTGCTCTTCCCCGCCTAAACCTTTGAATTCCTCTATATTCCGCAAGAACTCTTCATTATCTCGAATTTTCTTGGATATGAATAAGAGTAAAAATCCGACGAAAACCGCAAACATTACCCACATCGTTTTAAGCATGATCTCGCTGCGGTTTATCAATAACAAGTACGAGATGCTTAATATCCCCAGTGCTGCAAGTGACTCTCTCAAAAAGCCAAAAATAAGGTGGCCGATACAGGTTGCCGAAACATATGCAGTTGCAAAGAATATTGCACTGAGAGGGATGATGCGAGCGCTGTAGATAAATCGATACAATTCAGGAATGACATTTTTAGCATTCAGCAGGTAAGCGAATCCAATTAAACATTGGCATAACAAATCCACGATAGCTAAAAACAGCATGTGTCGCCGAAGGATAAGGTCTCGCTTCAGGCCATACGCCCATACAGCAATCACTATTGCAAAAAAACCTGAGAACGCAAAATATTCACCAGAGCTTTGATCCACTAATTTTAACTGGTGTAGTCCGACATACGAGAAAATCATTAATCCCGACAAAATCAATGCTGTCGCGATTCTGTCGTGCCATTTAGACATCATCATGCCCCCTCTACTCTATATACCTTCTTGTTAATTTTTTGGAGGCGGACCGTCACTTGCGCCTGGGTCTAACGACACATGATAGTGCTCACTGAGGAAGGCAGATGTGAACGATTGAGGTGCCACAGGTAAGACACCGCCCCCGTCTGTCGAAAAATTATATTCGTTAAAAATCCCTAAATCAAACATGCGTCACCCTCCAGAAGAAAAGAAAATTTGCACAAGTCGTTAAGCTGTGTTAAATTTGTTGAAAATTTAGGCTTGACTAACGGCGAGAGGCTGCGACATGTCTTATTACAGGCCCTTCATCAAAAGCAAGTTTTGGCGGGATCGGCGGCTCAGTACTACCGGCTTTAAAGCGAGGACGCGGCCCACCATCATTGCCAGGATCAGCAGCTAAGGCTGGATATGGGATTGCTATTGCCCAAAAAAAGGCAAGAGAAAGGATTGTGCGCATGGGAATGTCCTGCGGGCGGGAAATAAAAAGTCGATACGTGATTGTACCGATTGCATTTCCCCGCTGCAACCCTGAAGCACATTTAAAACCGGCACCTGTCAAGGTTGACAGGTGACAAAAAACAACAGTTATACGCAATTGGTTATATATAACCAGAAAAGGAAAACACCATGCAAGACCCAGCGCGCCATCCCCTCATCATGGACGAGGCTACGGCTGATGCAATACGTAAACAGTCAAGCTCAGCTGAATGCCTGGAGTGCCAACGCCGTCGATTAAATACGCTCGCGACGCAACGCGGAAAAACGCCGGCTCACCCGTTTCATATTTCACACCAGCAAACCGAAGAACATCGCCAGTTGTCGGCACCGCGCCGGCTGGCATTGGGGCTCGTACTGGCAGTGGCGCAGTTATGCCAGCGTGCCGAAGCATGGCTTCATCGTGAAAAAGAAGGTCAACCCATATAAGGCCTGTCATGTCATCCCTTTTCTGAAAAATTCAAAGTTGGAAAAGTGAAAAGTCTATCACGCAGGATTAACAGGAGAAACACCATGCAAGACATCAAAGATTATTTAACTACATGCGAAGAGCAATGGGATCGCAAGGGCCGCATTGCGCACGCATTTGCAACGTACTGGGGAGCCGCTGATACAGCGTACACGCGCCTGGTTTCACGCATTTTCTTTTGCAGCATGGTGATGCGGGCGCATCACCCCGGCGAACCCCTGCATTACGCGCCGGTGTTTATGGGCGGGCAAGGCGCAGGCAAATCGGAAGCACTGGCCATCTTGGGCGGCAAGTGGTTTTCAGATGCGCCGTTTAGCGTCGGCAAAAAAGAAGATGCTGGCCCGAGATTGAATCGCATTTGGCTGTATGAGATTGCTGAACTGGATATGTTCACGCGGGCCGAAATCGCGGCATTAAAAGCGATTATCTCATCCACAACCTACCACTACCGGGAGCGGCTTACGGCGCGCCGAGTGGCCGTTCCGCTCATCACATGCTTTGCATGCACCACATCTGACAACACCTTTTTCCATGACAGCACCAGCCACAGGCGCTTCTGGCCCGTGGCAGTGCAGCAGGTTGATCTTGACGCCCTGCGCCGTGATCGTGACATGTTGTTCGGCGAAGCCGTGCATATGTGGGAAAACGGCGCACTGTGGTTCCCGACTCGGGAAGAAGAACGGCACGTGCTCGCCCCGGCGCTGCATGCGGCTGATGTGCACTTTGAACAAAACAGACATCAGCTCTCAGGCGCCCACCTGCGCGGCGCGTGTGGTCAACTTTTTTCACCGGCGCAACTCGTCAATGGCGCCGATTAAGTCTTCTATTTGTGTTTCGATGGTTTGAGATAAGCGATTGATTGCCAGAACTTGCATCAGTCCAATCAGTTCCGGCAAGTGGTCTTTGATTTCAGTGACGCCGTATTTTTCTTTTAAGAGTTCCTCAGCTTCAAAGCGCTGTGCCTCTAATTTGAAATTGACTTCGGGTGTTCGCTTCTCTCTGGCCATGATGTCCCCTTTTGTTAAAACAAAAATGTAACACAGGAGAAGAACATGGAAAACACCAATCAAACAAATGCAGAGTGGTCAGCGCTGACATGCCTGTCCCTGGCGCAATTACAAGCTGCGCACGCTCAAGGCGTGCTGCATGCGATTTCTTGCTTTCCCCCACGTAAGGATTCAAAAAATGACTTCTTATACCCACTGTGGGAGGTTTTCGCAGATTTATTTGTCCCGGGCTACGATGGCGCGAAGTGTGTCCCTGTCACCCTTCAGCACTGCAATTCCCTGATGGACTTGCAGCGTACTTTCTCGGAAATGGGGTTTTCTAACCTTGAGTTTTCGATAAAGGGCTACAACACAGCAGAAAATCGCCACAGTACCGACGAATGTTATTTCCATGCTGAAATCCCCTGCCGCCAGCAGAACCCGTTTTGGCGCGCCGGATTTCAAGCCGCATGGATCAATGCTGCATCTGACGTCGCGAAGCCTATGACTGATGCGGAATTTGCAGCGTGGAACGCTGGTGTTGCCTTTGCCGAGGCGATGCAATGACGCCCCGCCTGAAAAGCTGGCTGATCAACGCTGTAATTATTACGGTCGCAATCCTCAGCTTTTACATGATGGCCGCCGGCGCGATTGATGCGGTAGCCGGGCCACCGTACCTGATTGCGTTTCAACCTAAATAAAAAAACCTTGAATGGTGACTTATGACAGTGAAGTCATGTACACATTGCGAGCACTTCCCGCATGCGTTCACATTTCCGCCGTATCCCTGCAAGCACGAGGCGGCGCAACGCATCAATCTTGTCAATGGCCAGCTTAGTTCGTTGGACTGTGAAGACGCGCGCAAACCAGGCGGCCCTTGCGGCATCACTGCAACCCTGTTTTCGCCGATGGAGAAAGTAAATCATGCCTAAAACCAGAAAACCGCGCCGCGATGCGCACCGCGCTGCGATCAACGCCAAGCGCGGCATGGGTGGATTATTTTTATTGCAACGCCGCCAGCCCACAGACCCCGACCGTGCCCGAGCGATGAAAATCGCCAATCACCTGGCGCTGGCCAATATGACCAGCGCGGCCAATCCAACAGAATCGGATTGGGCAAATGTGGGCGGCGCGCTCAACTTCGGGCAAGTGTTGGCGGAAATGGGACACATTGACGGAAATCCTGATGCTGTCGCGATTTTTCAGCGCGCATTGCAAGCTGCGCATGCCTGCCAGATGCGGGCGGCAACTGGCGCTGCCTGGCGCTTTTATGGCCCCGAGCTGCACGCAATTAATGAAGCAATGACGCTGCATGATGCGCAGATTGATGCGTGTTGTCAGCGTGATTTTGATCTGGCTGACGCGGAAATTTTGCGCCGCTTCCAGGCTGGCAACACGTTTGAAAACCTGCAGCCGCTGCAGGCTGCATGATGGGGGAATTAACCATGCATGATGAGAATATTGCTCTTAAGTGCGCCCTGCGCCGGCAAGCACATCAGGCCCACAGCGACAATCTGAACTGGATTGAGCAAGCCAGCACTAAACATGCCCTCAGTGCGCATGCTGGCGTCATTGCAAAACTGAGCGCGGTTGGCGTGCAGGTGGATCTGGATAAATTCGAGCTTGACAAAAAAGAACCCATGAAAGCGCGCTATGCGTTGCGTAATCCTGATAGCCAAAGCGCGCAAGCTGCTGCAATTGAATGTCTGCTGCAGGCTGGCTTTAAAGTGATGCGGCTTTCCGGGACAGAAAGCGCACCGCAAAGATTTGTGCTGTGTATGCGGGCGCCGGATGATCCGGTTATTACGCTGCCTGTCACACTGGATTGCAGCGCTGGATAAAACAATGCGACTTGATTTGCACGCATTGCTTGCATCAAGCGCCGCCCGTGCAGCGCTGACGCATGACGATGGCCGGCCTATGAGCGCCCGAGAAAGCGCCGCTGTGCTGCGCGCCTGGCTGCAGGGCGGCGCAGAGCTTGTGCAAATCACGCCACCCACACAAAGCCCCATGCCGCGCGTTTCTGGCAAGTTGGCAAGTGAGTTTTTAACATTTTTGGAATGCAAACATGACTAAGCCAAATTCATTCAGGAAGATGATTGACGATAAGACGATGCGCCGCGCAAATGCACAGCAAATCGAGTTGCATAATATTTTCGTCGAACCGGGCTTTAATCCAGAGGGCCGGATTTTAAATGATGAAGAAGACATGTCACTCATGCAGCATATTGCTGACGGTGGATCTTATCCCCCCTTGGAAGTTCGCCCCCGCGCAGAAGGCGGGGTATGGATTGTTGACGGACATCGCCGCCGGCATGCAATTCAACAGGCATTAGATAAGGGCTTATTGCCACGTAATGAAAACGGTTCTGTTTGGGTGCATGTTGCGCTGTTTGAAGGCAACGATGTTGATCGTGTTTTGCGCATCGCCACAAGCAGCGAAGGGCGGAAATTAACGCCAATTCAACAGGCAGAAATTTACAAGCGGCTGTCTAAATGGTTGACGCTGGAAGAAATCGCAAAAAAGACGCATAAATCAGAAGCCCACATCCGGCAAATGCAGATGCTTGCAAACGCCAATCACGACGTGCAAAACATGGTTAAAGCAGGCGAAGTATCAGCGACTGAAGCTGTACGAGTGGTGCGAGAACATGGCGAAAATGCGGGACACATTTTGCAAGAAGCTAAAGCGCATGTCAAAGATTCAAAAAATGGCCGCATCACTGCTGCTGCCGTTAAAAAAGCAGCACCACCACCGCCGGCTGCGCCTGCGCAGGCAAAAGCATCTGAGCAACAGCCGTCAGTACCTGCGGCCAAGCAGAGCATTACTGACGCGGACAGATTGGCGGCGCTGGAAGCCGCCATCCGTGACGCAAGCAACCAAGAGCACAGTATCCGCATTGCAAAGTGCCATGGGGAACAGACGCTTGTTTTGCGCCTTGGCCAGACTGACAAGTTTATTCATGGCGCAACACTGAAAAAGGTAGCAGATCAACTGATCAAAGGGCAATTCACAGACCTGGAAACTGAGGGTGACGATGATAAAACAGGCGATTTATTCGACGCTGCCGAGGTGAAGGAATCAGCATGAACGACGATATGAACGACGATATTACCGCCATGCTATTAGCCATAGCAGAACCTGAGACAGATGAAGAATGGACCGCAATGCTCGCTGGCGCTGCTGCTGACTGTGAAAACCTGCAGGCGCTGTTGATTGCGTCAGAAAAAAAGCTCGCTGAAGCGAATGAAAAGCTCGCAAAACTGGAAAGTGCGGCATCTGCAGTCATTGATGGGATTGGCCCTGTTTTCTGGCATCACGCAAATGAAAATATGGATGAATCACTGGCCGCGCTTAAGCGGTTTGCGAATGATTACGTCCGTTGGACGGAAGACCATACCGGCATGGCGCTGGTTTTTCCAGATGCTGGGTGCACATGGGTGTATCTCGATGGTCAGCCGGAAGCAGGACTGATGCATTAAAAAGGCGGCCCTATGTCGATCAATTTAAGCGAGCAGGAAATTCGGGATCTGACGCAAAAGATTCAGCGGAAGGCGCAAGCGCGGGAGTTGCGCGCATTGGGCATTCCCTATAGCGCCCGTTTAGATGGGTCGCTGGTAGTGCTGAAAGAGAATTTACCGATTGTGCATGCTGGCGCCGGACGCGCTGCGCTTGATCCTGCAAGCCCGAATTGGGGGGCCATGTGAGAAAGCGCAACAGCGAAAATAAAGGACTGCCCGCGCGCTGGCGCTGGCGCGGCAAGTCTCTGTATTATCAAGTTCCGCCTGCTGAGCGGGCGTTTTTTGACGATAAAGTCGAGTTTCGACTCGGTGAAAGCCTGTCTGAAGCGATGCAGACTTTTGCCCAGCGCCGGCGGGCAGCGGAAAACGCTGGGGCGATTTTGCCGAGGCAAAAAATCCTGACCGTGGCGGATCTGTTGAATCGTTATGAGCAGGAAGTTATTCCACTCAAATCGCTGGCCACACAGCGTCAAAACCGTAGCGCAATTAAGCGCCCGCGCAATGTGTTTGGCAGCATGGCTATTTCCGCGCTACAGCCTATGCATATTTATGAATATTTCGACCGGGCAGGCGGCACGACTGGCGCCTCAAGGGAGATTGAAATCATTTCCCATGCCTATACAAAAGCTGTCGAATGGGGAATCGTGGCGCGGAATCCGTTTATTGGCCAAGTACGCCTGAAAAAGGCGCCAGGGCGGGACCGTTATGTCGAAGACTGGGAAATCGCCGAGTGTCTGAGCATTACGCCGCCCCGGAAGCATGGCGGGATCGCTATGCTGCAGTGTTATATCCGATTAAAGCTACTGACAGGCTTGCGCCAGGGGGACTTATTACGCCTGCAGGTGGATCAGTTGCGCGACGATGGGATTTATGTGAAGCCGCAAAAGACCGCGCATTCGTCTGGCCGCGCTATCGTGATTATCTGGACTGATGAGCTGCGCGCGGTTGTGCGCGATGCGCTGGAAGCGCGGCCACGTAAGTTTTCTGACTTCGTTTTTTGCAATCTGCAGGGGAAGTCCTATTACAACCCGGAAACTGCCCGCGCCGGCGGCTTTGAATCGCTGTGGCGGGATTTTATGACCCGTGTGCTGGCGGAGACATCGGTAACGGTTCCGTTCACGGAGAACGATTTACGGGCGAAGGCGGCATCCGATGCTGACAACGTGCAGCACGCCAGCGCCCTGCTGGCGCATTCCAATACGCAGACAACGCAACGGTTTTATCGACGGAAGCCGGAAGAGGTGAAGCCGGTTGTGAGGAAGGGGAAGAATGGTGGCGGATGACTTTAAATTTACGCTGTACAACAAAGATTCCTGCCATATCGCTTCGTTGGCCGACCCATCATTAATTGACCAGTCTGGATTGCTTTTACAGTGCGGGGATACACTGAAACAAGGAGATCTATTTACATACCTTGGCCGGGCTGTGCATAGCAAAAAAAGCGCGGGCTTTGCGACGATATCCCTTAACCCCGGCTGGGTGCAGCGATACGAAGGGCGGATCAAGGCGCCGCTTAATTTCCTCACTGCGGAATTTGCACTCTTTACAGCGTGGCACTTTTCCGGGAAGAGCGCACTTGATGGGTTTCCTGGCCGTCATCCCTTTAATTATTTGGCCTATGCCATCATCAACCGGCGCAACCTGCATTTTACTAATGCCGGTTGCGCCGGGCGCGTGATTGAAACAGCCAAGATTGTCCGGCATTTCCGATCTGATTTTGATCGCCGGCGCTGTTCAGCCAGGCTACAGCCTGGCTGCGGCCCGCCAGGGCCGCATTACTTGGTTTTGTTCTCGCCGGCTTGCCGGCGCTGGATATTGCAAACTCCCTGTTCCCCTCATTTCCGGCTGCGCGCGCAAGCGGGAAGGTCGATTTTTTGCCTCAGCGCCGGTGGCCGACAGCCAGGTCAAGCGCCGGTGGCCGACAGCTAGGTCAAGCGCCGGTGGCCGACAGCCAGGTCAAGCGCCGGTGGCCGACAGCTAGGTCAAGCGCCGGCGCCAACAGCCCTTTTCCCGCTGCGCGCGCAAGCCGGAAGGTCGATTTTTTTGCAAAAGGAATTTGAAACCATGAACAGAAAAGCCGTGAAACATTCAGTTGTATCACGGCTTTTCAATAGGCAGACCGGGTGCGGATAGGAAATTGCCAAAAATAAAGCCGCTCAAAGGCGGCTTTATTTCCTGTAAAATCAACAGCTTATGTTCTGGCGGAGAAGGGGGGATTCGAACCCCCGATAGGCTATTAACCTATACACGCTTTCCAGGCGTGCGACTTAAACCACTCATCCACCTCTCCAGTTTTTTCGTAACGTTTTGCGTTGCGAGAAGCTAAGCATTATAGGCCATTTTTGAAAAAAGGGAAGATGTTCCAGCAAATTTCTGCAAATTTTTTTTGAATTTGTTGGAAGCTGGCTTCATTGCCCGCCGGCAGCATCCCGTTTGGGCTGGCTTGCCGCTTGCATCTGGGCCGGGGTGGCTTGCGCCGCCAGGCTTTGTCGGCTCAGATCGACTTCCGCCAGCCGGGTTGAGTTGCGGGTGGTGATGCAGGCGCCGCCGGCGACCAGCATGCTCAAAACAACAAACAGGGCGCCGGCGCGGTGCAGGGTGTTGAAAGCGGACATTGCGGTTCTCCTGAAAAAAACAAGCTTACACTGCGCGCGTGAGTTTTTCGACTTTATAGCCGAGTTCAGTGTCTGACAGCTTGACCAGTTTGACAATCGCCATGGTGCAGTTATCGCCATTGCCCTTGGCGCGCTCCTGCGCTTTTTCAATCAGCATTTCTGCGGCCTGACGCGGACTTTTGAGTGCGACTGCCGCCGCCAGCTCATTGTCGGCAAAATGCCGCCACAAACCGTCAGAACACAGCAAAAACGCATCGCCGGCTTGCAGCGCTTCATTTTTGCCATAGGTGATAAAGGGATTTTTCAGGGTGTTGCCCAAGGCATTCATGAGCAGGGCCGAGCGCCGGTGATTTTTCGCCGCTTCGCGCGAAATGCGCCCGTCCGCGCACAAGGCTTCAATATAGGCTTCATCGTTGCTGCGCTCAGTGCATTGTTTGCCATGAAAGCAATAAATCCGCGAGTCGCCGATATGCAGCCAATACGCCTGGCCTTGCGGGGTGACCAGCAACACCACGAAGGTGGAATGCGGTTCGCTTTGGCTTTCGCCTTCGGGACGCAGGCTGATGCGGTTGAGTTTGATCATGGTGTGCGCTTCATCCACCATGGATTCCAATAACTCACGGATTTTGACCCGCTCCGGGTTCCAGGCTTCAAACAGGCTGCGCGCAGTCAGCAAGGCTTGATCCGCCGCCAATTTGCCGCCGGCGTGTCCGCTCATGCCGTCCGCCAGCACCGCCAGCAGATATCCGGGCGCTGTGGCGGAAGTAAATAAGCCGGTGCGGTCCAGTTGTTCAGGACGGTTGCCTATGTGCTGTGCGGTTCCGGCTTCTATCTTGTATGTGATCTTGTATTGGCTCATGGGTCTGGCTGGATTAAACTATGCTCTGCAAACGCATTCAAGCTCAGTGTTCAGCTTAGCGCGCGCGACACAGCTTGCCAATGCTTTTGCCGATTTGTTGCATTTTGGTGTGCGGAATTGCTCTAAATGCAACAATTATACGCGAATTGCTTGGTTTCCCGGCAGCAAGATAAAGTGGTATGCCGCAACAGACTTCCGTCTCTGGACGACATCATGACTGATATTAAAGACATACAAAACCGTATCATTGAATTGGAAGTGGAGCATCGTGATCTCGATAGCGTGATCGACAGCTTAAGCCGTGAGGGACACCGCGATGAATTGCAGTTGCGCCGTTTGAAAAAGCGCCGCCTGCAGTTAAAAGACTATATCACCTTGCTGAAAATGCAATTGGTGCCGGATATTCCGGCCTGATGTGTAAGCAGCTTTTCTTCCTGATTCATAATCCGTGCGCCGCCAGCGGCGCGCATGACCCCGATTGCAGCGTATCTCATCTTGACTGATTCCACTCCACCAGCGGCGCCTGCGCCCACTGAATCTGATTTGCCGCTTGACTTCGCTGCGCCGCCCGAAGGGGTGCATGATGCGCAAGTTGAGCAGATTTTTTCCGCCGACGGCCCGCTGGGCGGTGCGGTGGGGCGCTTTTCCCCGCGCGCGTCGCAAACTGAAATGGCGAAGGCGATTGCGCAAGCCATCGCCAGTCAACGCACTTTGCTGGCTGAGGCCGGCACTGGCACCGGCAAAACCTTCGCCTATCTGGTTCCGGCCCTGTTATGGGGCGGCAAGGTGATTGTTTCGACCGGCACCAAAAACTTGCAAGACCAGTTATTTTTGCGCGACATTCCCACCGTGCGCAAAGCGCTCAAGGCCCCGGTTTCGATCGCCTTGCTCAAAGGACGCGCGAATTATCTCTGTCACTATCATCTGGAGCGGGTGAAAGAAAACGGGCGTTTGACTTCGCGTGAAGACGCCGGTTATTTACGCGATATTGCGCGTTTTGCCAAAACCACCAAAAGCGGCGACAAGGCTGAGCTGGCGCGGGTGCCGGAAAACGCGCTGGTCTGGAATCTGGTCACTTCCACGCGCGACAATTGCTTGGGGACGCAGTGCCAATACCATCAGGATTGTTTTGTGATGAAGGCGCGCAAAGAAGCGCAGCAGGCGGATGTGGTGGTGGTGAATCATCATTTGTTTTTTGCTGATCTGGCCTTAAAAGAAAGCGGCGTCAGCGAATTGCTGCCGGTCGCCAATACGGTGATTTTTGACGAGGCGCATCAATTGCCGGAAGTCGCCACGCTGTTTTTTGGCGAAACCGTATCCACTTCGCAAATTATTGAACTCTGCCGCGACAGCATTGCAGAGGGTTTGACGCATGCCAGCGATGCCTGTAAATGGCAGCAAACCCTGGCTCCGCTGGAAAAAGCTGCGCGTGATTTACGTTTGAGCGTCGGGCTGGATACGCTGCGTATGTCTGTCACGCAATTGGCGCCTTCATCAGATTTCTTTCCGGCTTTGCAAACCCTGCGCGATGAATTGGATAAGGTGCTGGGCTTATTGGAGTCGCAGGCTGAGCGCGCGGAAACCTTAGCCCAATGCCGCGACCGTGCGGTTGAGCTGGATGAGCGGCTGGCGAAATGGCAGAAAGAAAGCCAGCGCGCGATTACCGCCGGCAGCGCGAATGCCGCTGTAGCGGACGAGGCGCAGGAAGGCGAGGCGGTGTTGTGGATTGAAGCTTTCACCAGCTCGCTGCAAATGCATAAAAGCCCCTTGTCGGTGGCTCCGATTTTTTCCAAAACCCGCGCCGGCATTCCACGCGCCTGGATTTTCACCTCCGCCACGATGGCGGTGAAAAATGATTTCCGCCATTTTGCCGCCCAACTCGGACTGTCCCAGGAAGAGGCGCGGGTGTGGCCCAGTCCGTTTGATTATGGCAATCAGGGCTTGCTGTATGTGCCGACCGGCTTACCGGAGCCGCATCAAATGTATTACACCGATGCGGTGATTGACGCCGCGCTGCCGGTGATCGGCGCAGCGGGCGGGCGCTGCTTCTTTTTATGCACCACCTTGCGCGCGGTCAAGCGCACCGCTGAGCGCCTGCATGAGGAGTTTGCGCGTCAGGGTTGGGATTTTCCGCTGTTCGTGCAAGGCGATGCGGGACGGACTGAATTATTGGATCGCTTCCGCGCGTCCGGCAACGGGGTCTTGATCGGCAGCCAGAGTTTTTGGGAAGGGGTGGATGTGCGCGGCGAAGCGCTGTCGCTGGTTATCATCGACAAATTGCCGTTTGCGCCGCCGGATGATCCGGTGTTAGCCGCGCGCATCGAGGTGATGGAGAAAAAAGGCTTGAATGGCTTTATGCATCATCAATTGCCGGAAGCGATTATCAATTTGAAGCAGGGCGCGGGGCGCTTGATCCGCGACCAGGATGATCGCGGCGTGTTGATGATTTGTGATCCGCGCATTATCAGCAAACCATATGGCCGGCGCATTTGGCAAAGCCTGCCGCCGTTTAAGCGCAGTCGTGAATTGCCGGTGGTGCAGGAATTTTTCCGCCAGTTGGGACAGACGAATAAACCAGATCAGGAGCCGGAATGAAACAGGCAATTTGGCTGGGCATGCTGCTTTTTGCCTGCAGTGCGCAGGCGCAGCCGATCAGCGTGACAGACGACGCCGGACGTCAGGTGCAAATCGCGCAACCGGCGCAGCGCATCATTTCACTGGCGCCGCATGCCACGGAATTGGTGTTTGCCGCCGGCGGCGGCAAGAAGCTGGTGGGGGTGGTGAGTTACAGCGATTTTCCCGAGGAAGCCAAGCGCATTCAAAACATCGGCGACAACCGGCAATGGGATATGGAACGCATCATTGCTTTGAAGCCGGATCTGCTGGTGGTGTGGCAGCATGGCAATGCCGAGCGCCAGGTGGAGGAGTTGCGCCGCCTTAAAATTCCGCTGTATTACAGTCAGCCGAAAACGATGGCGGAGATTGCCGACAGCCTGGAAAAATTGGGGCAGTTAATCGGCACTTCCGGCGCGGCGCGTGAGGCTGCACGCCAATTCCGCACAGAGCTGGCGCAATTGCAAAAGCAATATGCCGGCAAGCGTCCCTTGCGCATGTTTTATCAAGTCTGGGACAAACCGTTGTACACCTTGAATGGGCAGCATATTGTCAGCGACGCGATGCGCTTATGCGGCGCGCAAAACATCTTTCATCAATTATCCGTGCTGGCCCCGGCAGTGAGCACAGAAGCAGTGTTGAAAGAAAACCCGGATGTGATTATCACCGGCGACCAGGGGGAGCAAAGCACCGGCGGCATCAAGATCTGGCGGCAATACAGTGCGCTGCAAGCGGTCAAGAGCGGGAATTTGTATGAAATTGACGGCGCTTTGCTGTCGCGCGCCGGCCCGCGCATGCTGCAAGGCGCACGCCAGCTGTGCCAGGCCCTGGAGCAGGCGCGCGCCAGGCAGGCCAAGCCATGAGCGCGCCGCTCTACCGCCGCATCGCCGCGCTTTCCACCGAGGCGGTGGAGACCCTGTATTTGCTGGATGCGCAGGATTGCCTGGCCGGGATTTCCGGCTATACCGTGCGTCCGTCCCGGGCGCGGGCGGAAAAGCCCAAGATCAGCGGCTTTTCCTCGGCGCAGCTGGAGCGCATTTTGCAGGTGCAGCCGGATTTGGTGATTGCGTTTTCTGATATGCAGGCGGATTTGACGCGCGATTTGATTCGCGCCGGGCAAACTGTGCTGACCTTTAATCAGCGTGATATCGCCGGCATTTACCGCATGATCGCCAGTCTCGGCGCCCTGGTCGATAAGCGCAGTGAAGCGGCGCAATTGGTGGCCGATTTGCAGCAGCAGGTGGCGCAGGCGGTCAGCCGTGCGCAGGGCTGGACGCGCCGCCCGCTGGTGTATGTTGAGGAATGGGATCAGCCGATTATCACCGGCATTGGCTGGATTGCGGAAATGGTGGAATTGGCTGGCGGGCGTTATGCTTTTCCTGAGCATGCCGCCGCGCCCGACGCCAAGAGCCGGATTTTGGCCGATGGCGATCCGGTCTTGCAACGCGCGCCGGATATTGTGATTGCTTCCTGGTGCGGCAAGAAATTCCGTCCAGAGCAATTATGCGCCCGTCCCGGTTGGCAGGATATGCCGGCGGTGCGCAATCAGATGGTGTTTGAAATCAAATCGCCGGATTTGCTTTCACCCGGCCCGGCAGCCATCACGCATGGACTGGCGCAAATCAGCGACATCATCGCCCGTTGGCAGGAGGCGCAATGAATCCCTTACCCTGGCGCACCCTGATGGTGCAAGGCACGACTTCAGATGCCGGTAAATCGACTGTGGTGGCGGCTTTATGCCGTCTGGCGATGCGCGCAGGGGTGCGGGTGGCTCCGTTCAAGCCGCAAAACATGGCTTTGAACAGCGCAGTGACGGAAGATGGCGGCGAGATCGGGCGCGCCCAGGCGCTGCAGGCGCAGGCCGCAGGTCTGGCCCCGCACACGGATATGAATCCGGTCTTGCTCAAACCCTCTTCCGACACCGGGGCGCAAGTGGTGGTGCATGGCAAAGTGCGCGCCGATATGCAGGCGCGCGACTATGATTTGTATAAAACCGTGGCCATGCAGGCGGTGCGCGAATCGCATGCGCGCTTATTGCAGCGCTATGAATTGGTCATGGTGGAAGGGGCGGGCAGTCCGGCGGAGGTGAATTTGCGCGCGCGCGATATCGCCAATATGGGCTTTGCCGAAGATGCGGATTGCCCGGTGATTCTGGTGGCGGATATTGATCGCGGTGGCGTGTTCGCCCACTTTATCGGCACCCTGGCTTGCTTATCCGAAAGCGAGCAAAAGCGCATCATCGGTTTTGTGATCAACCGTTTTCGCGGCGACATCAGTCTGCTCACGCCTGGCATCGAATGGCTGGAGCAAAAAACCGGCAAGCCGGTGCTGGCGGTGTTGCCCTATCTGCATGGCTTGCAATTGGATGCCGAGGATGCGATTCAAAACGCGCAGCAGGACGGTGCAAAAACATTCCGCATTGTTGTTCCGGTTTTCCCGCGCATCTCAAATCACACTGATTTTGATGCTTTGCGCGCCCATCCCGGTGTGGATTTGCAATTCATCGGCCCGCAGCAAAACATTCCGCCGGCGGATTTGATTATTCTGCCGGGCAGTAAAAACACGCGCGCCGATTTGGAATGGTTGCGCGCCCAGGGTTGGGACGCGGCAATTCAGCGCCATTTGCGCTATGGCGGCAAAGTGATCGGGATTTGCGGCGGTATGCAGATGTTGGGGCGCAGTATTGCCGACCCGCAGGGTTTGGAAGGGGCGCCGGGCAGCAGCGCCGGCCTGGGTTTGCTCGAACTCGTTACCGTCTTGCAAGGCGAAAAAACCTTGCGCCGCATGCAGGGCGTATGCGCCTGGCCGCAAGCGCAGGCGGCGCCGGTAGCGGGCTATGAGATTCATCTCGGCGCCTCCACCGGCGCGGCGCTGATGCAGCCGGCGTTTCATTTGCACAGCCTGGATGGAGCGCAGACCTTGCAAGATGGCGCGATTTCATCCGATGGCGCGATCCTGGGCAGTTATTTGCATGGTTTGTTTGATTTGCCGCAAGCCAGCAACGCCTTATTGGCCTGGGCCGGCTTGCAATCTCAACAGGCGCCGGATTTGAACCAATTGCGTGAGCAGAGTATTGAGCGGCTGGCGCAAGCCTGCGCCCCGCTCTGGGATGCATTGTTGCGCTTGCGCAACTGAACTTGCTTTTATGCATGCGCGTGCAGGCCGCATGCTTGCAGCGCAAACGCAACAGCGGCTGCGTGAAAGCGCAGGCCAGTCTGCAGCCGGCAGGGCAAGCGCGTACAATCGCGCTGGGCCAGCAGGCAGGAGGTAAGCATGATGTCTGATCCACATAGCGCCAATCCGCATCAATTCACCCCGGCGCAGATCGAAGGCGTGTATCGCGCAATCTACGAGCGGCGCGATATGCGCCATTTCATTCCCGGCGAGATTCCCGCCGAACAATTACTCCGTTTTATCGACGCCGCTCATCATGGGCCGAGTGTGGGCTTTATGCAGCCCTGGCGTTTTATCCGCATCACCGGGCAGGACATGCGCCGGCAAATCCAGGCGCATGTGGATCAAGAGCGCGTGCGCACTGCGCAAGCCTTGGGCGAGCGCGGCGACGCCTTTATGAAGCTCAAGGTGGAAGGGATTATGCAGTGCGCCGAAGTGCTGATTGTCAGCTTGATGGACCGGCGCGAAGAATATGTGTTTGGCCGTCGCACCATGCCGGAAATGGATTTGGCTTCTTGCGCATGCGCTTTGCAAAATTTTTGGCTGGCGGCGCGCGCTGAGGGGATCGGGGTGGGGTGGGTCTCGCTGTTTGAGCCGGAATTTTTGCGCCGCCTGTGTCAGATGCCGGATGGCAGCAAGCCGGTCGCCATTTTGTGCGTGGGGCAGGTGGCTGAGTTTTATCAAAAGCCGATGTTGGAGCGAGAAGGCTGGGATACACGGCGCAGCTTGCAGGATGTGTGTTTTGAAAATGTGTGGCGGGAAGATGGCTGAGTTTGGGCGCTTTGTTTGTTCTGCGCATATGCCGGCGCCGCGCACCCGTTGTGCTCAGGATGCGCAGGTAAAAACCTGCGCATCACAGCAGTCATGCCTTCTGTTGGCGGCCCTGTCTTAAGCGCGCAGCGCCAGCAGCGCCCGATCCGAACCGAGATAGACCGTGCCGTCGCCAGCCACGGCCAGGCCTTGCAGGGTTTTCCCCAGGCTGCCGGGCAATGGGCCGGGCTGATTGCCGATTTTTCCCCGGCTGCCGGCTACCGTGCTGAGGCTGCCGTTGCGGCCGATTTTACGCAGCCATTGCTTGCCTTCTTCGAGCAGATAAATTTCTCCCTGCGCATTCAGGGCCAATTCGCTTACCCGGCCCAAGCTGGCGCTGACGCCATCCGTATCGCCTGCCACGCCAGCTTGACCGGCGGCTGTGCTGACCTGGCCATCCGGGCTGATTTTACGCACCAGATAGTTTTCGCTATCGGCCACATACAGATTGCCAGCCGCATCGAGCGCCAAGCCTTGCGGGCTTTTGAAACGGGCGGCTTGGCCCTGGCCATTGCTGTCGCCCCTGCTGCCGGGTGCGCCGGCGAAAATGCTGACAGCGCCGCCCGGGGTGATTTTGAAAATGCAGTGCAACAGCGCATCAGCGGCAAACAAGGTTCCATCCGGCAGGGCGGCCAAGCCGCTGACCGACTCAAACAGCCGGGCGATGTGCGCGGGCAGGCTGGCATCGTCGCGCCGCCCGGCAATCTGCGTCACCATGCCATTGGCGGCGATGCGATAGAGGTTGTAGCCACTGCTGAGAAAAATATTGCCCGCGCCATCCTGCGCGATTGCGCCGGGATGGGGAATTTGCGTGATGCCGTTGCGCGCCGGTTCGCCAATCATGGTGCGGGTGCTGATGCTGCCATTGCCATCAAGCCGGTGCACCGCACCTTGGCCGTCCGTCAAGTAGAGTGCGCCATCGCTGCCCAGGCAAAACCTGGAGCTGCCAAAGCCCGGTCTGGAAAAATCCACCGTAATCTGTACGTTGTTGCTGCGCAGGATACGTTCCACGCGCGCAGGCGACAGCGGTTTGAAATCAGCTCCGCCAGCGCGGCTATACAGACCTGATATGCCATTGCTGGCGATACGGTCAACGGAATAATTCGCGATGCTGAGCAGCACTTCGCCGTCCGGCCGCACGGCAATCCCTTGCACGCTCAAAAATGGCATTTGCTGTGTCGCCTGGCTCAGAGTGGAGACGGTGGCGTCGGGCGCGATTTTGCGCAGGCTGTAGAGGTCGCTCAACAGTACATTTCCCTGCAGATCAAGGGCCAGCCGGGCCGGTGCGATGAATTGCGCATTGCGGCCTTGGCCGTCGATCGATTCGCGCAGCGCCTGGGCATTGTTTTGCGGTTTGCCGGCAAATAAACTCAGTTCGCCGCTCGGGCTGATGCGTTGCACCACGGCATATTCACTATCGGACACATACAGATTGCCTGCACGGTCAAACGCCATGCCGCTGATTGCGCCAAAGTGCCGGCTGAACGGTACGCCATTGTCTGGGCTGTGGATGGGGCCATTCAGGGCCAGCGTGCCAACCCGCCCAGACAGGTCGATGGTGCGGATGAGGCCGTGTTCGCTGTCGGCCAGATATAAGCGCCGATCCGGGCCAAACAGCAAGGCGCCGGGCCGGCTCAAACTGGCTTGCGCGCCCACCCCATCGGCCACTCCCGCCACCCCGGTTTGCCCGGCCAGGGTGCTGACCATGCCATCCGGGCTGATTTTACGCAGCACATGGTTGTCGCGGTCAGCCACATAAACATTGCCGGCCTCGTCCACGGCGATGCCATCCGGATGGGCAAAGCG
The DNA here is from genome assembly GCF_037300705.1 of Massilia sp. W12. Lineage (NCBI taxonomy): Bacteria > Pseudomonadati > Pseudomonadota > Betaproteobacteria > Burkholderiales > Oxalobacteraceae > Massilia > Massilia sp. W12. The sequence continues at coordinate 991,414 of NZ_CP147776.1, forward strand.
CGCCTGGTTTGCCAAGCCATCGCTGCTGCCAGCCACCCCGGCCAAGCCGGCCAGGGTGCTGACCTTGCCATCGCGCCCAATCACGCGGATGGTATGGTTGCCGCTGTCAGACAGATACAGTTTGCCGGACGCATCAAACACCATCGGCCCTGGATTGAAATAGTGCGCATCCGCCACATTTCCATCCACATTGCCGTCGCCGCCGGTGTCGCCGGCAAGCAATTCAATTCGGGATAGTTGGCTTGCGCTTGGCGTTTGCGCAACCGTGCTTTTGTCGCCGCCACTGCCGCCGCAAGCGCTCAAGAGGCTGGATAAACTCAATAGACCCAGCCCGGTCAGGCAAAGGCGGCGTGAAGGGGAAGAGAGTGACATAGGGGCTCCGATGGGGAATCAGAATGCAGGTGTGGCATCTGCAAGCCTGTAAGTGGAAAGGTATAGATGCAGAATAATATCTTGCAAAAAGGAAGGTTGCAAAGCGCTTGCGGGAGACTGGATTTTTGCTATTTCCAGTGCGCAATATTTGATTGCGCAGGGCGCGCTTTAGCACGGCCCCGTCCCAGCCTGTTTGGCTGGCTGGGACGGGGGCTTTGAAAGGGATTTATTTGCCGGCGCCCCAGGAATCTTTGAGCGTCACGATGCGGTTGAAGACTGGCTTGCCGGGCTGGCTGTCCACCCGGTCAGCGACAAAGTAACCGTGCCGTTCAAATTGAAAACGTTGATCCGGCTGGGCTTCGCGCATGCCCGGCTCCAGCCAGGCTTGCACCACTTGTTTGGCGTCGGGGTTGAGCAGGGTTTTGAAATCCTTGCCGCCGGAATCCGGCATCGCATCCAGGAACAGACGGTCATACAAGCGCACTTCCGCAGCCAGCGCGGTCGGCACGCTGACCCAGTGAATATTGCCTTTTACCTTGTAGTTGGCGCTGCCCGGCGTGCCGGATTTGCTGTCCTCAAAATAATTGCAATGCACTGTTGTCACATTGCCTTCTGCGTCTTTTTCATAGCCGGTGCACTCCACCACAAAGCCGTGACGCAGGCGCACCCGGTTGCCCGGTTTGCCGTCGATTGGCGGATACAGGCGGAAGTAACCTTTGACCGGGACTTCCATGAAGTCGTCGCGCTCAATCCACACTTCGCGCGTGATCGGGAAGTGGCGCACGCCCATCTCTTCGTGATGCGGGTGCACCGGCGAAGTGCAATCCACTGACAGATCCTGCGGGAAATTGTCGATCACCAGCTTGAGCGGATTCAGCACGGCAGTCGCGCGCGGCGCTTTCGGGTCGAGGTCTTCGCGCTGGCAGCCTTCCAGCACAGAAATATCAATCCAGCCATCCGATTTATTGGTGCCGGAACGTTCCGCAAAGAGCTGGATCGCTTCCGGCGTGAAACCGCGCCGGCGCAGGCCGACGATGGTGGGCATGCGCGGATCGTCCCAGCCGTCAACAATGCCTTCTTCCACCATTTGCCGCAGCTTGCGTTTGCTGGTGACGACATAGGTCATATTCAGGCGCGCAAATTCATATTGACGCGGCAGCGGGCGTTGCAACATGCCGCCTTCGGCCAGGGTTTCCAGCAGCCAGTCGTAGAACGGGCGGTGATCCTGGAATTCCAGCGTGCAGATGGAGTGCGTGATTTGTTCCAGCGCATCCGAAATCGGGTGCGTGTAGTCATACATCGGGTAGATGCACCAAGCGTCGCCGGTGCGGTGATGATGCGCATGGCGGATACGGTAAATCGCCGGGTCGCGCATATTCATATTCGGCGAAGACATCGCATCTTCGGAAGGCTTGGCGCGCAACACCAGGCTGCCGTCCGGGAATTCGCCGGCGCGCATGCGCGCAAACAAATCCAGCGATTCTTCCACCGGGCGGTTGCGCCAGGGCGAATTCACGCCTGGCTGATTAAAGTCGCCGCGATTGGCCCGCATTTCTTCCGCAGTCTGGCTGTCCACATAGGCAAAGCCGGCGCGGATCAAATATTGCGCCATTTCATACAGCTTTTCAAAATAATCACTGGCGTAATGCAAATAGCTTTCCGCGCCGTTGTCGCCCGGATACATCCAGTCAAAGCCAAGCCAGCGCACGCTGTCCAAAATCGTGTCAACGAACTCTTGTTCTTCCTTGGCCGGATTGGTGTCGTCGAAGCGCATATGGCAGCGCCCCTGATAATCGCGCGCCAGACCGAAATTCAGGCAGATGGATTTGGCGTGGCCGATGTGCAGATAGCCATTCGGTTCCGGCGGAAAACGGGTGATGACTGAAGGCAGGCCGGGGCGCTGATGTTTGCCCTCGGCTAAATCCTGCTCGATGATGGCGCGCAGAAAGTTGGGGGCGGCTTCTTTACTGTTGTCCGCCGGTTTGGCGGCGTGATTGTCGTGACTCATAGATCCGTAGCGTTCGTAATCGGTGGGCTGCTTGCCTTGCCGCTTGTCTGCGCATGTCCTGGCAAAGCGCAGCAGGCAGGACAAACCTTGCGTGCAAAAGAGTGATTTTGCCGCAAATCGCGGAATTTGACAGCAGTTTTACAGCCTTGCCGATGATGCAAGCCTGATTTCCAGCATTTCATCAGTTAAAAAAAGCTGTTTTCAGCTTATCTGCCGCCGCCGCTCCATTTTTGCTCCGCATTTGCGCGCCACACTGGCATGCATTGAAACTGAGATGAGGAGCAGGAAAATGGACAAAAACAGGAATCACAACGCATCCTGGCGCTGGCCGGCAATGACTGCCGCCGTCTTTTGCGCTGCGCTGGTGCTGCATCCGGACCGGGTGAATGCGGAGGATACGCAGGCGCGGCAAAAACCGAAGATGGATTGCGCGCAGCGCGGCATGCCCAAACCGGATTTGCGCGTCATGCTGGGCTTGGATGAAAAACTGGCGCAGCAAGTGGATGGCATTTTGCGCGAAAACCATGAAAAGCATATGGCCTTGCCGCATGCCGGACATGAAGCACATCTGGCGCTGCAGGCCGAGACGGACGCCAGATTGGCCAGATTATTGACGCAAGAGCAGTTGCAGCGTTTGCAACGCAATTTGCCTTTGCCGCCGCCTGCCGGCATGCCTGAGGAAATGCCGTTTGCGCCGGATGATTTGTATTAAACAGTCCGCTGGCAAGGTTTGCGATAAGGCCCCGGTAACGGGGTGTCTTGTGAGGCGGCGTCCGCGCGGCTGCCGCTTCGCTTGCGGACGGATTTGCAAAAGATTGCAAAACCGTCCATTTTTACACGTTTTTGCACGGATTAGGGGGATTTATGCTGCTGTGCAGCAAGAAAAAGAAAGATTCATTAGTTATATGCTAATTACCTGAAAAATAAAGGATTTTTTCCAATTTGCAAGCTTGTTGCAGCTTGTCAGTGAGAAATTGCGCGGGTAGAATCAAAAGCCTTTTTTATGATTTTTTTAAGTGAGGTTAGTAGATTTCTATGGCTCTTATCGTCCACAAATACGGTGGCACGTCGATGGGTTCAATCGAACGCATCAAGAATGTCGCCAAGCGCGTAGCAAAGTGGCACGATGCCGGTCACCGCATCGTCGTTGTGCCTTCCGCCATGTCAGGTGAGACCAACCGTTTGATTGGTTTGGCAAAAGAAATCACACCGCAACCCGATCCGCGCGAGCTGGATATGATCGCCTCCACCGGCGAACAGGTTTCGGTCGGCTTGTTGTCGCTGGCCTTGCAGGCAATCGGCAAGCAGGCGGTGTCATATGCCGGCTGGCAAGTGCCGATTCTCACCGATTCCGCCTATACCAAAGCACGCATTCAATCGATCGACGATCAGAAAGTGCGGCGCGATCTTGAAGACAACAAGATTGTGATCATTACCGGCTTTCAAGGCGTTGATGAATACGGCAATATCTCCACCCTGGGCCGTGGCGGCTCGGATACTTCAGCAGTGGCGGTGGCCGCCGCGCTGAAAGCGGATGAATGCCTGATTTACACCGACGTTGATGGCATCTACACCACCGACCCGCGCATTGTGTCTGAAGCCCGGCGCCTGTCCCGCATCAGTTTTGAGGAAATGCTGGAACTGGCTTCGCTCGGTTCCAAAGTGCTGCAAAGCCGTTCGGTTGAATTCGCCGGCAACTATCGTGTCCCGACCCGTGTCCTGTCTTCGCTCACCGATCCGCTGATGGATCTGGAGCAAGAAGCGAATTCCGGCACCCTGATTTCGTTTGAGGAAGAAAATATGGAGCAAGCAGTCATTTCCGGCATCGCCTTCAACCGCGACGAGGCCAAGATCACGGTATTGGGCGTGCCGGACCGTCCCGGCGTGGCCTACCAGATCTTAGGCCCGGTGGCGGACGCCAATATTGAAGTGGATATGATCATCCAGAATCAATCGGTGGATGGCAAAACTGACTTCACCTTTACTGTCCCGCGCGGCGACTACGACAAGGCTGTGCGCGCCTTGAACGAACATGTGCGCGGTCATCTGGGCGAAGCCAATATTGTGGGCGACAACAAGGTCTCCAAGGTCTCGGTGGTGGGTGTGGGCATGCGTTCGCATGTGGGCGTGGCTTCCAAGATGTTTGAAACCCTGTCCAAGGAAGGCATCAATATTCTGATGATTTCCACATCGGAAATCAAAATCTCGGTTTTGATTGACGAAAAATACATGGAATTGGCTGTGCGCGCCTTGCACAAGGCGTTTGAACTCGAAAACGCATAAATTTTCGCGAAATTCCTGGATTCGGCTTGACCGGTCTAAAAAGCCATCCTATAATTTTGTCTTTCGCTGCACAACGCAAGCAATTGAAGAGTAAAGCGAGCAAGTGTGGAGACGTGGCCGAGAGGTCGAAGGCACTTCCCTGCTAAGGAAGCATACGGGCTTAAACCTGTATCGAGGGTTCGAATCCCTCCGTCTCCGCCAGAGTTTTTTGCGGCTGTAGCTCAGCTGGATAGAGTACTTGGCTACGAACCAAGGGGTCGTGGGTTCGATTCCTGCCAGCCGCGCCAAATTCCGGCGTTTGCACCGGATGTTAATCGCAAGATTGACGATGCAAGCAAGTTGTTTATGTTTAGCAGTGCGGCTGTAGCTCAGCTGGATAGAGTACTTGGCTACGAACCAAGGGGTCGTGGGTTCGATTCCTGCCAGCCGCGCCATTTGCTAACATGTAACGACACCGAACCATTTTGCGGCTGTAGCTCAGCTGGATAGAGTACTTGGCTACGAACCAAGGGGTCGTGGGTTCGATTCCTGCCAGCCGCGCCAAAATAGAGAAGCCCGCTTCAGTTTTTGCTGAAGCGGGTTTTTTTATAAATAATTCTTGTTGTTTACTCTCTAATACTTAGAGAGTGCTCCGCGATGTTTTTTGTGCTGATCTTTGTATTCTCCAGGGGGGGGGGCGGTATGAGCAATGCAGTAAAAAGAATAGTAGAAGGCAGAACGCAAGAGGTATTGTATATTTATCAGCCAGATGTTGATATTTTCCGTGCGGGTAAAGAAATCTATCCTGGTATGACTAAACTTCGTTACGAAGAGGATGACCGCCCGCCACCAAAGTCGAATGATATTCTCACATACTTAGCCGGAAACGTTCTCAAAGTAAAAGCGGGGTCTGGTGGCATCTCACTCTTTGATGGTATGAACCACCAGAGAAAGATGGGGCGTTCTGATCGTTGGTGGTGTATCCCCAAGGGAAGTCAGATGCCTAAAGACATTATTATTGCTAAAGATGCGAAACCAAATTCAAATGGACTTACGCACTATAGCATTGAGCCTGCAATAGATATGCCCTTGAGTGATTTTGTAGAGAAGCTGAAGGCTTTTGCTGAATTCATGTATAAAGTTTCTAATTCTTAATCGGAGGGGTGCTTTGTTTAACTATAAGGATTTAACGTACATCAGAGTCGCCCTCTTAAGCCATATCGACAAACTTTCTGCAATTGAAGAGGATGATCCTGGTGTTGGTGAAGATGGGTTTTCGGACATCCAAGATGATATCGAATACTTGCAGCGCTTGTCTGATATCGTCGATCATGAAATCGCAGCGATAAAAGCGCAGGCGGTACAGCAAGGGGCAAGGTTGACGGTGGTCGCAAACAACCCTCCATCAGATTGAATGCTTGAGTTAGTCTGGGGCTGTCGAGACTGATGTCTTATAAAAAGGGAGCCTGCCCGGCTCCCTTTTCATTTTTCAACGCTTCACAGCTTATTCGTAATCCGTGATCGGCGGGCAGCCGCAGACCAGGTTACGGTCGCCGTACACATTGTCGGCGCGGCCCACCGGCGGCCAATATTTCTGCTTGCGCAGGGACGCGACAGGGTAGGCCGCTTCGCTGCGGCTGTATTTGTGCGCCCATTCATCGCCAGTGACGGCCAGTGCGGTGTGCGGTGCGTGCTTGAGCGGATTATCCTGACGGTCATATTCGCCGGAAATCACTTTGTCGATTTCCTTGCGGATGGCGATCATGGCGTCGATGAAGCGATCCAGTTCCGCTTTCGATTCGCTTTCCGTCGGCTCAATCATCAGCGTACCCGGCACCGGGAAGCTCATGGTAGGCGCGTGGAAGCCATAATCCATCAAGCGCTTGGCCACATCCTCATTGCTGATCCCGCTTTCCTGCTGCAAGGGACGCAGATCCAGAATGCATTCGTGCGCCACCAGGCCATCGTGTCCGCTGTACAGCACCGGGTAATGCGGGGACAGGCGGCGGGCGACATAGTTGGCCGCCAGCATCGCGGTTTCGGTGGCGGCGGTCAAACCTTCCGCGCCCATCATCGCGATATACATCCATGAGATTGGCAGAATGCTGGCCGAGCCGAACGGGGCGGCAGACACGGCGCCAATGCCGCTCTCTTCTGCGCCATTATGACGATAGCCGCTGCTCAGATGATTCGGCAGGAATTTCGCCAAATGCGCAGCCACCGCCACCGGGCCGACGCCGGGGCCACCGCCGCCATGCGGGATACAGAAGGTTTTATGCAAATTCAAGTGACTGACATCGCCGCCGAACTGTCCCGGCGCCGCAACGCCGACCAGCGCATTCATGTTGGCGCCGTCGATATACACCTGGCCGCCGTGTTCATGCACGATTTTGCACAGTTCCTGAATGCCTTCTTCAAACACGCCATGCGTGGACGGGTATGTCACCATTGCCGCAGCCAGATTGGCGCTGTGTTTTTCCGCTTTGGCGCGCAAATCGTTCAAATCGACATTGCCGTTTTCATCGCAAGCCACCACCACCACTTGCATATTCACCATGCTGGCCGAAGCCGGGTTGGTGCCGTGTGCGGAAGAGGGGATTAAGCAAATATTGCGATGCCCCTCGCCGCGCGAGCGGTGATAGGCTTGAATGATCAGCAGACCGGCATATTCGCCTTGCGAACCGGCATTCGGTTGCAGGGACACAGCAGCATAGCCGGTGGCGGCGCACAGCATGTCTTCCAGCTGCACAATCATTTCGCGATAGCCGATGGTTTGCTCCGCCGGCGCAAACGGGTGGATGCTGGAAAATTCCGGCCAGGTGACAGGAATCATTTCGCTGGTGGCGTTCAACTTCATGGTGCAGGAACCGAGCGGAATCATGCTGCGGTCAAGCGCCAGATCCTTATCCGCCAGGCTGCGCAGATAGCGCAGCATTTCATGCTCGGCATGATAACGGTTGAAGGTCGGGTGTTGCAGATAGGCGCTGTTGCGCGCCAGGGCGGCATCAAATCCCTTGGCGGCATCCGCTTCCAGCGCTTCCACTTTCAGCGTTTCTTTACCAGCCACCGAAGCGAAAATGTCAATCAGGCTTTGCAATTCGGCGCGTGTGATGGTTTCGTCCAGCGCGACGCCCAGGCTGTCTTGCGCGTCGTGACGCAGATTGAAGCCGGCAGCCATCGCCGCTGCATGCAACTCTGCGGTGTGCTGGGTGTTGATAGTCAGCGTATCGAAGAAGCTGGCGTTGCTGCGCTGATAGCCCAGTTGTTGCAGCGCCAGCGCCAGAATCGCGGTGTAGCGTTGCACCCGGTCGGCGATGGTGCGCAAACCTTGCGGGCCGTGATACACCGCATACATTGAGGCGATGACCGCCAGCAGCACTTGTGCGGTACAGATATTTGAAGTGGCTTTTTCGCGGCGGATGTGCTGTTCGCGTGTTTGCAGCGCCAGACGGTAGGCCGGATTGCCTTGTGCGTCAATGGTCACGCCAACCAGGCGGCCCGGCATAGAGCGCTTGAACTCATCGCGGGTGGCCAGAAAACCGGCATGCGGGCCGCCGAAACCCAGCGGCACGCCAAAACGCTGGCTGTTGCCCACCACCACGTCGGCGCCCCACTCGCCAGGCGCTTTGAGTGCGCACAGCGCCAGCAGGTCGGCAGCCGCCACCACCAGCGCGCCGCGCGCATGCAGCGCGTCCACGGTTGCGCTGTAGTCACGCACATCGCCGTTGGCGCCAGGGTATTGCAAGAGCATGCCGAAGCACTCTGTCTCTTGTGCTGCTTGCAGGCTGTTTTCCGGGCCAAAGGTTTGGATTTGAATGTCCAGCGGCGCGGCGCGGGTGCGCAGCACTTCAATGGTTTGCGGCAACACATCGGTGGCCACCAGAAACACATTCGACTTGGATTTGCCCACCCTTTGCAGCAGGGTCATGGCTTCCGCTGCTGCTGTGCCTTCGTCCAGCATCGAGGCATTGGCGATCGCCATGCCGGTCAAATCGGCAATCATTTGCTGGAAGTTCAGGATGGCTTCCAGGCGGCCTTGTGAGATCTCAGGTTGGTAGGGGGTGTAAGCGGTGTACCACGCCGGGTTTTCAAAAATATTGCGCAAAATCACGCCCGGGGTCAGGGTGTTGTAATAGCCCTGGCCGATCAGGCTTTTCAGCACTTTGTTTTTGCCAGCCAATTCTTTCAGGCGCGCCAATGCGGCGGCTTCGCTGCGGCTGTCGCTGAATTCGCCCAGCGGCAGGCGGTCTTTACGCCGGATGCCGGGCGGCACAATAGCGTCGATCAGGGCGGCGCGGCTGGGATAACCCAGCGCGGCCAGCATGGCGGCTTGTTCTGCTTCAGAAGGGCCGATGTGGCGGGCGATAAAAGCATCGCTTTGTTCAAGTTGGTTCAGAGAAGTACGGCTCATAGCGGTCTGTACAAAAAACAATAGGAATCCGGTAGGCGCGGCATGAAGCGGCGCTGAAAATGGCGCTAGCCTGGCGATATTTCCACCGGGAAATCAATTTCGCGCAGGCGTGCAAAAACGCCCGCAGCAGCGGGCGTTGCAATCAGCTGAAGATCAGTCGCTGCTTTGCGCGTAGGCCGTCGGGCTGAGCAATTCGCCCAGTTCAGACGGATTGGACGGCTTGAGCTTGAACAGCCAGGCGCTGTAGGCGTCAGCATTGAGCTGTTCCGGGCTGCCGGCCAGCGCGTCATTGGCGGCAATGATTTCGCCGCTCAGAGGAGAGTAGATGTCAGAGGCGGCCTTGACCGATTCCACCACCGCCACATCCTGGCCGGCTTCGACCACTTTGCCGACCGCAGGCAATTCCAGGTGCACCACATCGCCCAGCGAACTTTGCGCATAGTCGGTGATGCCAACGGTCACACTGCCGTCAGCTTCCACGCGCACCCATTCGTGCGATTCGGTGTATTTCAGATCCTCTGGAATGTTCGACATAATTTGCTCCCAAAAAATAATTGCTTGTCTAAAAAATAAATTAAGCAGCCAGTACTTTACCGTTGCGCACAAAAGGCAGTTTGACCACGCTTGCAGCCAGTTTTTTATCGCGGATCGCCACATGCACCGTATCGCCGATTTGCACGCTCATCGGCAGGCGCGCCAGGGCGATCGCGACTTGCATGGTCGGGCTGAACGTGCCGCTGGTGATTTCGCCGACGCTGCCGTCAGCGCAATGCACTTGCTGGTGGGCGCGCAACACGCCGCCGGATTCGCGCAGCAAAAGGCCGAGGAATTGGGCTTGCTGCCCCCTGGCTTGCAAGGCCGCTTTGCCGATGAAATCACGCTCAGATTGCAGATCGACCGTCCAGGCCAGGCCGGCGTCGAGCGGATTGGTGTCAGTGTTCATGTCCTGGCCGTACAGATTCATGCCGGCTTCCAGACGCAAAGTGTCGCGTGCGCCCAAACCTGCCGGCGCGACGCCGGCGGCTTCCAGCGCTTGCCACAGGGCCGCAGCTTGTTCCGCCGCCACGCCCAGCTCAAAGCCATCCTCGCCGGTGTAACCGGTGCGCGCCACCATCACTTCGCCAAATGCGGTGTCGGGCACGAGCACGGCGTTGAAAGGTTTCATGTCAGCGGAAGGGGCCTGGGTTTGCGGCAGCACTTGCCAGACTTTGGCGCGCGCATTCGGGCCTTGCACAGCGATCAAGGCCAGTGGTTGATTGGCGCTGCGCCGTTCGGTAATGGTGAGATTGGCGCCGCTGGCTTCGTTTTGCTGGCGGATCCAGGCGATATCGCCTTCGGCGGTGCCGGCGTTGACCACCAGGCGGAACCAATCTTCACGGAAGAAATAGACGATCAGATCATCAATTACGCCGCCGGCTTCATTCAGCATGCAGGAATACAGGGCTTTGCCGGGGACTTGCAGTTTAGCCACATTATTGGCCAGCAGACGGGACAGGAAAGGGCGCACATTTGCGCCTTCGAGATCCACCACACACATATGCGCCACATCGAACATGCCGCAATCTTTGCGCACCGCGTGATGTTCCTGAATTTGCGAGCCATAGTTGACTGGCATGTCCCAACCACCGAAATCGACCATGCGCGCGCCGCGCTCACGATGGACAGAATTGAGTGGAGTTTTTTGCGTCATGGAAAGACCTCATCACCAAGTTTGAAATAGGGGATGGCAGACGCTGGAGTCTGGCGGGGATGGATAATCGTAGCGAAAAATCAGCAGGTCGAGGTAAGATTTTACCGGCTTTGCAGTATCAATAGTGGCGCTATTGATCAAAAAGGCGGTGGAATATGGCCCGGCTTGCTGGTTTTGCAGTAGATTTTGTCTATTCCCGGCAGGCTCCCTGGTTCGCTCTGCCAACTGTACCCCTCTGTCCTTGATACCTGAAAGATTACGGGTTGCCCCGTGCGCCCCTTCGGTGGAACCCGCCGTGTGTTGCGGCGTACTCGCTCTCCAGAGTTTGGTTGATGACAGCATACGCTGCGCGAACCTCCCGTCCAGTCCTTTTGCCTGAGAGTTTTTGGGTGATGCCCCTTCGGCGGCAGATTTTCCTGCGCTCTCCTGGATGGGAACCCGCAATATAGGGGTAGTTTGGCGCGCTGTCAAATATTTACCATCTCTGTGCCGGATTCGGCGCGGATGATGTCATTCAAAGCGCTTTATTGCTGCAGATGCACATAAGATAAATGCTTTTTTGGTAAGATGCTAGAGCATGCATCTATGTTTTTTGCCTGAATTTTGTGCGATACTTGCATGGCAATCTGCACAGCCTGTGGGAAGTTTATGCGGCAGGCGCTTGTTACAATTTGGGTGTTGCCTCATGGAAATTTTATGCCACAATACGGTATGAAAGTTGCCGTAAGGAAATGCGGTGTGCCGAAACAGACCAGCCCAGAAACAAGAAAATAAGCGCTGCCTGCGGTCCTTTGCACATCATTCCGTAACCTGACTGAACAAGTATGCGTTTGCGCGCATGCTGCCGCGCCTCACAGAGGTTTGGCGGTTCAATTCAGGGCCATCAGTTTATCTAGTGGGGCAACCGGAGTCTGCGTCGCTGAGCGGATGCGCACATCAATAAGAGTCAAGGCCGGCCGTGCATGTTTGCGACTGAGCACATTGACTCAATACAAGAGTGCGAGAAATCGCGCAGCCGGAATATACAATCAGGTGGGTAATGCCATGGTCGAGAATTTTGTCGCAAGCAAGCAGGCTGTCAAACCGCGCCCCCCGTCGCGCCAGACGGAGGTATTGCAAAGCCTGATTCCGGTCAGCGCACGCGCTGTCAATGAGCTGTACGCCCCTTTTGTCGCCCGTCTGTGCGAAGCCATGATGCAATGCGCCGAAAAAGGCGCTGACGCCAAAACCACCAACTTCTGTTTCCGCGCCAATAATCTGCTGAAAGCCAAGGGCACTGCCTATCTGGGGCTGGTGTTGCAAACCCTGGGCGGTTTGTTGCTGCAGGAAGTCGGGGTGCTGGAACATGGCGTCAAGGCGCGCGCGCCGGTCAAGCTGAGCGGCGGCCTGTCGCTGGTGTCTTACGATGAGATGGAATCCAAGGTCATGCTATCGAGCCTGGCGCGGCCTTTTGAAATCCGCCATGTCGATCAATTGGCCGCCCTGAATATCCGCCTGGCCTTCCTGCTGGAGCGCGACCAGATCAGCAACGCGCAAAATCCTTTCCGCCCCGACATTTTCCTGGCTGCCTTCCAGCAAGCCTGGTCGAGTTTCGATGAGGAACTCAACGCCGACCAGATGTTGCTGCCGTTTTTGACTGAAGATAATTTCATTGATCTGGGGCCGGTGTATCAAGCCTTGAACAATGTTTTGAAATCGCGCGCGATTTTGCCCGGCGCCGTGGACGCCCGGCGCGGCAAAAGCGTGGATATGGCGGATCCGCATCCTACCGTGGCGCCCTTGCCGCCTTCGGCCTTTGCGCCGGATCCTGAGGCGATTCCGCCTTTGCAATTGTCGCAACAGCTGCGCCGCCTGTTCGAGCGCAGCGAGGCATATGGCAGCCCGTGGAGCGCCGGCCAGAATGGCCCCGCACATGGCGCGCCGTCGTTTGGCAATTTCGCTCCCGGCGGCAGCGCCGGTGCGGCGTATCAGGCTGCGGGGGCGGGTGCGGCTGAAGGCGCGGGCGCGCAGCAAGCCGCGCCTGAAGCTGGCGCCGGCGGCAGCGGCGGCGACTTCGTGCCGGATTTGTCGGCGATTCATGACTTTGGCATGAATTCTGCGCAGTCCAGCAAGCAGTTGTTCAGCTTCCTTGCCGATTTACAGCAAAAAGTGTTCAGCAATGGCGGCGCCTCGATGCTGCAGCAACAGGCGCATGCCGCGCAGCACAGCGTTGGCGGTGCTGCACAAGGCGTGGCGCAGGGCGCCGGCGCACTTGGCGCACCCGCCGAACTTGACGCGCAGGCGCAACAGCTGATGCATCTGCCCATGGTCAAGCAGCAAGCGCCAAAAGGCGCTTTGACCCGGATTGATGAAACCACCATCGACTTGCTGGCCAAGATCTTTGAAACGGTGTTCCGTGATCCTGCGATTCCGCTGGAAATCAAAGAACTGGTTGGCGTATTGCAGATTCCGGTGCTCAAAGCCGCCTTGATGGACAAGGAATTCTTCTACCAGGAAGAACACCCGGCGCGCCGTCTGATCGAATTGTTGACCCAGATCTCGATTGGCTGGGAACAGCGTCAAGGCCGTAAAGATCCGATGTATCAGGCGCTGCAACGCAGCCTGGACCGTATCCAGCGCGAAACCGATGTCCAGACTTCGCACTTCTCGGAAGCGGTGAATGAGCTGGAAAGCTTGATCCGTGAAGATGAGCAGGCTACGGAAACCGCCATCGCCGCCCCGATTTCCGCTGCCTTGCGTCAGGAAAAACTGGTGCAGGCCAACAAGACCGCACGCAATGAAGTGGAAATGCGCATTGGCACCGGCGAGGTGGTGGCGTTTGTCGAAACCTTCCTGGAAAACAAATGGGTGAATGTGCTGACCATCGCCTACAGCGTGCAGGATGAAAAGCCGGAAGCGGTCAAGAGCGCTGTCAAGACCATGGATGACCTGATCTGGAGCGTCAAACCCAAGATCACCGCGCAAGAGCGTAAAGAATTGATTGGTAAATTGCCGACCATGCTGGCGATGCTCAATAAATGGCTGAATGTGGTGAAGTGGGATGATGCCGAGCGCCTGCAGTTTTTTGCCGAATTGGCCGAAACCCATGCCTCGATTGTGCGCGCGCCACTCGAATTGACGCCGGAGCGCCAGCTCGAAATCGCGGTTTCTGTGGCCAAGCAGGCCGCCGAGCGGCGTATGCAGCGCGCTGCGCTCAAGCAGGAAGATGAAGAAACCGTTTATGACGAGTCGAATGAAACGGTGGAACGTTTGCAGCGCGGCATGTGGCTTGAATTCGCCGCCAAGGAAAACGGCGGCGTGGTGCGCCGGCTCAAGCTGGCCTGGATCAGCCCTTTGCGCAGCCTGTTTATTTTCTCTGCCGGCCAGCGTCAGGAAAGCTTCTCGCTGTCGGCGGAACAACTGGCGCAGCATTTCCGCGATAAAACCGTGCATGTCCTGCGCACCGGCGGTGTGGTGACCTCTGCGCTGACCAAGGCCTTGGGCGGCAATCCGGTCAATGATGAGGCTGTGCAGCAGTTTGCTTAAATTTTCATGCGTCAGATAACGGCAGCTGAGGCTGCCGTTATTTTTTTGCAGTCAGCCGGAATGCGCCCGTTTCGCGCACACTCTGGCACAATGCAAAACACCACTCCCTGCCAGTTGGAGCAAGCTATGTCGCAACATGAATTCGCTTTTCTTTCGCACATGCCGTTCGCCTCTTGCGCCATGCGCACAGCGCAGACCGGCTTGCCGTTTTGCATCGCCGGCCTGGCCTGGGATGGCGCTGTCACCAACCGTCCGGGAGCGCGTTTCGGCCCGCAAGCGATACGCAGCGCTTCGCATATGTTGTGCGATGCAATACATCCGTTTTTCGATGTCGGTTTGCAAGGTTTTGTCGCGGATGCCGGCGACTTGCGCTTGCCGAATACTTCCCTGAGCGAATTCCGCGCCGCGCTCGAAGCGCAAGCGCCGGCCCTGTTGGCCAAGCATCATATGGTTTGGCTGGGCGGCGATCATTCGGTCACGCTTTCATTGCTGCGCGCTTTGTATAAAAAGCATGGCCGGTTGGCGGTGCTGCATTTTGATGCGCATTGCGATACATGGACAGATCATTTTGGCGAACCTTCCGGCCATGGCACCTGGGTCTATGAAGCGCTGCAGGAAGGCTTGCTGGCGCCGCAAGCCACCATGCAGATCGGCATCCGTTCTTCCGGCGAGCGCGCCGCGCGTGAGTACGTCAACAGCGTCGGCGGCAGAGTATTTACGGCGCGCGAATTGCGCGGCCTGGAAAGCCCGGCGCAATTGCAAGGCGTGATTCAGGAAATCCGCCAACGTGTGCAAGCCCAGGGCTTGCCGCTGTACCTGAGTTTGGATATCGATTGCCTGGACCCCGCCTTTGCGCCCGGCACCGGCACGCCGGAACCGGGTGGCTTAAGCACGAATCAAGTCTTGAGCCTGCTGGAGGAATTGGCTGATCTGCCGTGGTGCGGCATGGATTGCGTGGAAGTCGCGCCGCCTTATGATCACGCTGAATTGACTTCCCAGGCCGCAGCCGCCTTTGTCTGGACATATCTGGCGGGGCGCATCAGCCATATGCGTGGTCACAGGTGATCTATGTTGCTCGATAAAGAAGCCGCATTAACAGAAAAATCCTGGTATGAAGCCAGCGTGCAACGCGCGCCTGCACTGCCGCCTTTGCAGGAAAGGCAGCAGGTCGATGTGTGCGTGGTTGGCGGCGGTTATGCCGGCCTGGCCAGCGCCTTGCATCTGGCGCAACGCGGCTACAGCGTGACGCTGCTGGAAGCGCGCCGTGTGGGCTGGGGCGCCTCCGGCAGAAACGGCGGCCAGGCGATTGTCGGTTATGCCAGCGATGACGCGATTTTGCAGCAGTTTTCCGGCGAAGATGCGCGGCGCGCCTGGATGATCAGCGTCGAAGCCATGGAATTGCTGCGCGCCACAATCGCGCAATATCAAATCGCATGCGACTACACGCCAGGTTATCTGAGTCTGGCGGTGAATGCCAAAAAAGCGCGCCGTTTATTTGACTGGTGCGATGAATTGGAACGCCGTTTTGACTATCGCATGCAAAAAATCCCGGCGCAGGATGTTTCACAATGGATTGCCAGCAAGCGTTTTCACGCCGGCGCCTATGATCCGCTGTCCGGTCATTTGCATCCGCTCAAATATTGCCTGGGACTGGCGCAGGCGGCGCAGCAGCATGGCGTGAAAATTTACGAAAACTGTGCGGTCAACAGCATGCAGCAAGGCCAGCGCGTCTTGCTGCGCACCGCACAGGGGGAAGTCAGCGCAAGTTTTGTGGTGTTGGCCGGGAATGTGTATCTGGATCAGTTTTCGCCTGCGCTGGCGCCGGGTTTGCAAAGCCGCATCATGCCGGTCGGCACTTATATCATCGCCAGCGAAGCCATGACACAGGAGCGCGCAGATGCCTTGATCGCCAAGCGTGCGGCGGTCTGCGACACCAATTTTGTGCTGGACTACTTCCGCCCCACCGCTGACCACAGAATGTTATTCGGCGGGCGCGTCAGCTACAGCACCGCGACGCCAATGAATCTGGCCGCCAGCATGCGCGCGCGTATGCTGGAAGTGTTTCCGCAATTATCTGATCTGCAAGTTCCCTGGGCCTGGGGCGGCTTTGTTGACATCACAGTCAACCGGGCGCCGGATTTTGGCCGCCTGGCGCCGAATATTTATTACCTGCAAGGTTTTTCCGGCCACGGTCTGGCTTTGAGCGGTATGGCCGGCAAGTTGTGCGCGCAGGCGATTGCCGGCCAGGCGGAGCGTTTTGATTTACTGGCGCGCATCCGCCATCTGCCATTTCCGGGCGGGCGCATGATGCGCACCCCGGCCCTGGTTTTGGGCATGGCATGGTATCGTCTCTTGGATTTGCTGTAATTTTTGACCGTCTGCCGGATTTGCGCATTCTGCTGCCAAGCAGCATAATGCAACTTGCAACAGCCTTGGATGTGGTTTCTTTATTTTTTACTGTCAAGTCAGGCAGAAGAGCATGATTGAAAACAGGCAAACCCCGCGCAAGGTGCTGCGGGTCAAAACAAATTTTGCGATAGACGGTGCGCATCCCATGGTGGTGCGCTCTATGGATGTGGGAGCAAACGGGATGGCGCTGAGCTGCCCGGTGCAGATACCTGCCGGCGCGAATTGTTTTGTGGCGTTTGAAATGTTTTTTAATGGTAAAACCTATGCAGTCTCCTCGCGCGCCAAGGTGATGTACTGCATTTACAGCAGTCACGACGGGTTTAAAGTCGGCTTGCAATTCCAGAATATTGACTTGCAAAGCTCAAGCGCCATTGCGCGCTATATGGAAGCTTGACGCGCCTCATACTGCTTGCGGCGCAATTGCAAGCAACTGTCTTTTCCGCATCCGGCTGCTAAACTGAAGGCAGCCCGGCTTGCTGCCGCTGCTTGTCTCAGTTCAGGATTGCCATGGTCGCCAATATCAACAATACCGCAGTGATGAACAGTTTGAGCGCTTCCAGCGTCTCATCGGGCGGCGCTGCGGCCAGTTCGGCCAGCCTGGGCGCTTCCAGCAGTCCCACCAGTGTTTCCCCTGAAGTGTTGGCTCGCATCTCGCGCACCCTGGCGGCGCAAAGCGCGCAAGCCCCGAAACTGAATGCCGCCCTGAATCAAGATCGCGCCAAACTCTCCGGCTTGGGGCAGTTGCAAAGCGCGCTCTCCGGTTTGCAGGACGTGTTGCAAGGGGTGCGCGGCGAGGGCTTGTCCACCAGCGCGGTCAGTGGCAACAGCAAGGTGTTAAATGCGCTCGGTTCGGCCAAGGCGACTGCCGGCACGTATGCGGTGCAAGTCAGGCAGCTGGCGCAAGGCCAGGTGTTGCAGAGCAAAACGGTGAAGGATGCCGATTTGGCCCTGGCGGCTGATGTGCCGACCCAGATCCGGTTTGAATTGGGCAGCAGCACAAACGGGGTTTTCAAAGCCGGTAAGGAAAACAAGAGCATTACCATCAATCCGACCGGATCAAGCTTGTCATCAATTGTGCAAAGCATTAATGACGCCAATTTCGGCGTGAAAGCATCAGTCGTTAAAGTCGGCGCCAGTTTTGCACTGTCCCTGGCCAGCCCCAGCGGCAGCAAAAATGAATTGAAAATCAGCGTCACGGGTGATTCCAATCTGCAAAAACTGCTGGCATATGATCCGAATGGGGCCAAAGCGCTGACCGAAACCGTGCAGGCGCAGGATGCCAAGCTGAGTGTGAATGGCAAAGAATTCACCAGCAGCAGCAATACCGTCAGCGATGCGGTGCAGGGCGTCAGCCTGAAGCTTGTCGCCAAGGGGCAGACAGATGTGGTGGTCAGCCGCGATAATCAGCAAGTGATTAAAAACGTCAACAATCTGGTCAGCAGTTTCAACAGCCTGAACGCCAAAGTGCGCAGCCTGCAGCAAAACGAGTTGAAAAATGAACGCGCGCCGGGCCTGGTGCAAGATCAATTATTGCGCGTCCTGAAAACCGCCAGTGTGACCGGCAGCGATGGCTTTTCCCTGACGCTGGATAAAATCGGCATCAGCGTGCAAAAAAACGGCGATTTGCAGGTTGATCAGGAAAAGCTCAAAAACGCCGTGAATGCCGATCCCGCCGCTGTGGCGCAATTATTCACCAGCAGCAATTCCGGCCTGGCAGAGTCGCTCGACGGCCAGATTAAAGCCTTGACCGGCAATGGCGGCAGCATCAGCCGTGACCTCAGTAATATCAGCAAAAACATCAGCAGCTTGAATCAAAAGAAAGACAGCCTGAGCAAAGCGCTGGCCTTGCAGGCGAATATGCTGGCGCGCCAATACAGCCAGCAAAGCGGGGTTCTCGGCGATGGAGGGCAGACCCGTCCCGGCAATCTGTTCGACATTCTGGGCTGAGCTGAATTATTTCCGTGTAGAAATATTATTTGGCCGCATTGCCATAAAAGCTTCTCTTTTTTTCATATTCCCCGATAAAGACAGCGCTTTTTTACAGCATTGCGCGTGTTCTCCATATTTTTTCCCATTTGTGGGCGTAGAATCCTGTCTGATTCGCCAATAACCGGGCTGGTGCGCCAGCCATTTTCATGTGGAGCCAAGTCCATGAAACTCTCACTTGCAGCAAAATTCAATCTGGTCTTTATTGTGGTGTTCATGGTTGGCTTTGTCGCTGCCGGCTTTGTCGCCGACCGGCTATTGAAAAACAATGCGCGTGAAGAAACCCTGCGCACTGCGCGTATGCTGATGGATTCCGCGCTGGCGACCCGCTCCTACACCACCAAGCAGGTGTTGCCCCTGATTAAACCCTTGATGACGGAAACCTTTCTGCCGCAATCCGTGCCTTCGTATGCCGCCACTGAGCATTTGCATGCCTTGCTGGAAAAGTATCCTGCGTTCTCCTACAAAGAAGCGACCTTGAATCCGACCAACCCGCGTGACCGCACCGCCGATTGGGAAGCGGATGTGGTGAATGAAATGCGGCGGCAGAACACCACCACCGAAATCGTCGGCGAGCGCGATTCCTCCACCGGACGCTCTTTGTACATGGCCAAGCCTTTGCAAATCAAAGACGGCGCCTGCCTGATCTGCCACAGCGTGCCGGAAGCCGCGCCCAAGCCCATGGTGGCGCAATATGGGCCGAATAATGGCTTTGGCTGGAAGCTCAATGAAATCGTCGGCGCCCAGATCATCTCGGTGCCGATGGATGTGCCGATGAAGCGCGCCGCAGAAATCTGGAACAGCTTCATGCTCTCCCTGTTAGGCGTGTTCGCCTTCCTGTTTGTGGCGTTAAACGTGATGGTGTATTTCTTCGTGACCCGTCGCATCACCGCACTGGCGCATTTAGCGGATGAAGTCAGCATGGGTAAATTTGACGCGGCGGAATTCAACACCGGCGGCAGCGATGAAGTCAGCAAACTGGCGCAATCTTTTGGTCGTATGCGCACCAGTCTGGCCAGCGCCATGCGTATGCTTGAAGAATGAATGATGGACACACAATGAGTCTGGAAAAACTTGGCAAATACCGTATCGATGGCGTGCTCGGCAAGGGCGCGATGGGGGTCGTGTACAAAGGATTTGACCCCTTCATCGAACGGGTGGTGGCGATCAAGAGCATCCACAAGCAACTATTAGCGGAACACCCGGAAATGGGCCTGATCGCGCGCTTCAAAAATGAGGCGCAGGCGGCAGGCCGCTTAACCCATCCGAATATTGTCGCAGTCTATGAATATGGCGAAACCGAAGACAATGCCTTCATCGCCATGGAATATGTGCACAGCACCCCGCTGTCTTCGCTCATGCATGAGGGGCGGCCAAATGACGTGGCGGCAGTGGTGTCGTGGATCTCGCAACTCTTGCGCGCGCTCGACTATGCGCATGCGCGCGGCGTGGTGCATCGCGATGTGAAACCGGCGAATTTGCTGATTGAACGCGATGGCCATCTCAAAATCACCGATTTTGGCATCGCCCGCATTGAAGCCTCCACGCTGACCCAGGTCGGCGCAGTGGTGGGCACGCCTTGCTATATGTCGCCGGAACAATTCAGGGGCCAGACCGCAGATCGGCGCTCGGATGTGTTTTCGACCGGCGTGCTGTTGTACCAACTGCTGACCGGGGTGCGTCCCTTCAATGGCAGTTCGCATGAAATCATGTACCAGGTCTTGAATGAAAATCCGCCGCCGCCATCGAGTCATCATGCCGCCCTGGGAAATTTCTTTGATCTGGTGGTGAATAAAGCAATCGCCAAAGATCCGCTGGTGCGCTATGACAATGCGCGCAGCTTTATGGAAGCGCTGTTGCAGGCCTATCGGGTCAGCCGTCAGCCTGGCATAGCGGCTGGCGGTGAAGAAGATATGACTGTGCTGGCCATGCGTGTGCCGCCCGAGCAATTGCAAGAAATCCTGCCGACGCCGCCGCAAGCCCTGCCGGACGCCAGCCAGCTCAACGCCACCTATATGACGGATGCGCCGTGGAAGCTGGAAATTCTGCCTGAACTGGAATCCCTGCTGTCCACCCAGATCGGCCCGGTGGCCAAGGTGTTTGTCAAAAAGTCGCTGCAGAATGCGGAAAGTCTGGACCACTTATGCGAAGACCTGTTGCAGCACATTCCGCATGACAGCGGGCGCACCATGTTTTTGCAAGGGGTGCAGCAATTGCGCAAGAAAATGGGGGGGAGCGTGTCCGGGATTAATTCCGGCCTCAGTTCGGCCTCGCGCATGTCTTCGCCCGGTATGCGCAGCGGCGGCAGTTTGTCCGGTTTGGGCAGCGGCATGAAAACCAGCGCGGCGGCGAATCGCAGCGGGATTTTGCGCACCGGCCTCAACACCACCGCTCTTGGCCCGTCCCTGACGCCGGAATTGCAAGCGCAGGCGGAACAGCGCCTGACTGCCTACATCGGCCCGATCGCCAAAATTGTCTGTAAGCGCGCCGCCGGCAAGACTGCGAATGCGCACGAGTTTTACCACTTGCTGGCGGATAATCTGGCCAGTGAAGCTGAGCGCAGCAAGTTTCTGCGCGAGTGCGGCTTGAACTGAGCCATGATCAGCGCGGCCGATTATCAAACACTGGATGGGATTGGATTAGCCCAGGCGCTGCGCAGCGGCGCACTCGGTCATGAAGAATTGCTGCAAGCCATGCTGGGCGAAATTGAGCGCCTCAATCCGCGTTTGAATGTGGTGTATCGCAGCATGCCGGAACTGGCGCGGCAAATGCTGCCGGCGGCGCGCAACGCTGACGGGGCATTGGCCGGTTTGCCGATTCTGCTCAAAGATTTGTTAGCTGACGTGGCCGGCTATCCGACTGCCAGCGGCAGCCGCCTGTTAGCGCAATGGACGCCGCAACAAGACGCCGAGATTGTGCGCCGCTACCGCCAAGCCGGTTTGATTTTCCTCGGTAAAACCACAACTCCTGAATTTGGCGTGCTGCCGGTCACCGAGTCTGCTTTGAGCGGCGTCAGCTGCAACCCCTGGGACGTGAAGCGCACTTGCGGCGGCTCTAGTGGTGGTGCGGCGGCTGCAGTGGCGGCCCGCATCGTGCCGATTGCGCATGGCGGCGATGGCGGCGGTTCAATCCGCATTCCGGCATCCAACTGCGGCGTTTTCGGCTTGAAACCGGGGCGCGGCAGCTCGCCATGCGGCCCGCTGTTTGCCGAATTCTGGCAAGGTCTGGTGGAGCAGCATGTGCTTACCCGCAGCGTGCGCGACAGCGCCGCCATGCTGGATATCATGCTCGACGGTGCGGATTGGGGCGATGCCCATGTGCGCATGGCGCCGCCGCAGCCGTTTTTACAGCAAATCGAACACAAATTGCCGCGTCTGCGGATCGCCTGCAGTCTGACCCCGCCCATGGGCGGCGCCCCATGTCCCGAAGTCGTGGCGGCGCATCAGCACAGCATCAATCTATTGCGCAGCCTGGGACATGAAGTCGAGCTTGCCAGCCCGCCCTTGGACAGTGCGGATGAATTATGCCGCGTGATGCTGGTGGTGGTTTGCGCCGAGCTGGCGAATTTGTGGCGCAGCGCGCCGCAACTCCTGGGCCGCACAATCGATTGGCGCGAAGTGGAGGCCGGCAATCTGGTGTTGGCGCGCATGGGAGAAAAAATGTCCGCCGGCGAATTGGCCTGGGCGCGCAGCACGGCGTTGCGGCAAACCCGCATTCTGCAAACATTTTTCCAACGCTATGACCTGTTGCTAACCCCGGTCACCAATCAGCTGCCGGCCCTGCACGGGGCTTTGTCCACCAGCAAACATGAAGATGCGCTGGCGCAGTTTCTGCTGGGGCGGCTGGGTTGGAGCGTGATGCTGCGCTTGCCGGCGATGCGCAATATGGTGGCGCAAAATCTTGGCCGCGTCATGCACTATCTGGGCTGGACGATTCCTTTTAATATGAGCGGGCACCCGGCCATGAGCGTGCCGCTGTATTGGACGGAGCAAGGCTTGCCGCTGGGAACGCATGTGGTCGCGCCGATGGGGCAGGAAGGGCGGCTATTGCAACTGGCGCATGAACTGGAATTGGCGCAACCCTGGGCGCAACGCCGCCCGCAAACATAAATCATATGGATAGCATACACGCCGCCTTGCCGCCCAATTGTGATGCCTTGGGCCTGCCGCACCCGTCCTGCCAGCCCGGTTTGGATGATGTTCGTATCGTGTCCCTGGTGCCATCGCTGACGGAGCTGCTGTTCGCCTTGGGCCTGGGGCCGTACATAGTGGGACGCACCGGTTTTTGTATGCACCCGCGCCGCATCGTCAAAAGCGTGGCCAAAGTGGGCGGCACCAAGGATGTCAATCTGGATAAAATCCGCCGCCTCGCACCCACCCATTTGCTGGTGAATATCGACGAAAATGAAAAGCCCTGCGTGGAACAGCTGGCGCAATTCATTCCGCATGTACTGGTCACACACCCTTGCACCCTGCACGATAATTTCACCTTATACCGTTTTCTGGGCGAGGTGTTTTCGCGTCAGCGTCAGGCTGAAAATCTATGCCGCGCTTTGCAGCGCGGAGTGGATGCCTTGCCAGCGGCGCCGGCGCTAGAGGAAGTCTTGTATTGCATTTGGCGCGATCCCTGGATGAGCATCGGACGCGGCACTTATATCAGTCATATGCTGTCCCTGATCGGCTGGCAAAGCTGGCAGCCGCCAGTCGCGCCGGGGGAAGAGGAAAAGCGTTATCCGGT
Organism: Massilia sp. W12; assembly: GCF_037300705.1. Classification (NCBI taxonomy): domain Bacteria; kingdom Pseudomonadati; phylum Pseudomonadota; class Betaproteobacteria; order Burkholderiales; family Oxalobacteraceae; genus Massilia; species Massilia sp. W12. Next base: position 1,014,814 of record NZ_CP147776.1, read on the forward strand.
GTTCAGCTGGGAACAGGTGGCGGCCAGACCGCCGGCCCGCATTTTGCTCTCCAGCGAACCCTACCGTTTTGAATTGCCGCACGCGCACGCCTTGCAGCAGCAAACCGGTTTGCCGGTGCAATTGGTGGATGGCGAGATGTTTTCCTGGTTCGGCAGCCGCGCTGTGTATGGGGTGGAGTATTTGCGCGCTTTGCGCGCAGCCGCGCTGTAAAACATTGCGCCGCCCGCAGGCGGCGCAACAGGGGGGACTGGCAGTGCTCAGTGTTCGGTTCTGCCGCTGCGCACCTTCATCTCATGCAAGCGGCCCAAGGCGCTGTCCACACTGCGCTTGAGTTTGTCGGCGGCGCCGGCAATCGCTTGATGCAGGCTGGGGCCGTTGTCGCTGACCGCGATTGGCTGTTGATGCGCCACACGCGCCTCAATCAGGCAACGGTTTTCGCCATCCGCGCCTTTTTCACGATTCGCTTCAGACAGGTGCACTTCGACGCGGGTGATTTGTTCAGCAAAATGATGCAGGGCATCGCGTACAGTTTTTTCGACGTGCTGCATCAAAGGCTCATGCAGTTCGACACTGTTATCGGCATTCACAATTACTTGCAACATGGCATCCTCTTTACGGTAAATGCGCCAGACGCCGGTGCTGTGTTTGACAGCGCTGTTTGACTTGGAAAAACTGTCTGGCGCTGAATTCATCATACGCCTAAAGCCGGGCGTATCCCGTAATTGCGCAGCAAATTTTCACCTGCTTGTGGTTTTTCCCGGCAGGTTTTTTTCAGTGCCCGGCGTTTTGCACGGGTTCTGGAAAACGGTCCATGCGCGACAGCGCAGGAAAGCGCCAGGCCCACAAGGCGGTGACGCACAAGGTGGCGGCGCCGCCAAAGATAATCGCCGGCAATAAGCCGAACCAGCTGGCGGTCAAACCGGATTCAAATTCGCCCAGCTCATTCGAGGCGCCGATGAAGACCGCATTCACCGCGCTGACGCGGCCACGGATGGCGTCCGGGGTTTCCAGCTGCACCAGCAAATGCCGCACATACACGCTCACCATATCGCCGGCACCTAATAAAAACAGCATGGGCAGGGCCAGCCACAGGCTGGCGGACAGGCCGATCACCAGCGTCGCCACGCCATACAGCGCAACCCCGGCAAACAGCGTCGGGCCGACCTTGCGTGTAATCGGGCGCCAGGCCAGCAGCGTGGAGGTGAAAATCGCGCCCAGCGCAGGCATGGAACGCATCAAGCCCAGCGCGCTTGAGTCCGCCTGCAAGACATCATGCGCATACGCCGGCAGCAGGGCGGTGACGCCGCCAAACAGCACTGCGAATAAATCCAGCGACATCGCGCCCAACACCACCGGACGCTTGCGCACAAAATGAATCCCTTCCAGCAGCGAACTCCAGGTGGCCGCACGCGCCGGCGCCGCTTGCGCATTCGGCCGCGTGCACAGCATCAGCGCGCAAGACAAGAGCAGCAGCGCGGCGGAACTCAGATACACCGTCAGCGGCCCGGCCAGATACAGCAAACCGCCCAGCGCAGGGCCGGCGATGACGGCGACATGGAAGGATGAGGAAGACAAGGCGAGCGCGCGGCTGAAATGCTGTGGCGGCACGAGATTGATCAAAATCGCTTGATTCGCCGTCATCATGAAAGCGCGCGCGCAGCCAAATAAAAACAGAGTGGCGAAGATCGGCGTCACACTGCGCAAGCCGGCATGGCTGAACCAGGCCAGCAAAGCCGCGCACAATAATTGCACCGCAAAACACAGCGCGATGATGCGGCGGCGCGGGTAGCGGTCAGCCGCATGGCCGGCGATCAAGATTAATAAAAAGAAGGGTGCGAACTGGGCTAAACCGACATAACCCAAATCCATCACATTGCGCGTCATTTGATACACCTGCCAGCCAATCGCCACGCTTTGCATTTGCACCGCCAGCGTGCCCAGCACGCGCGCACTTAAATACAGGCTGAAATTTTTGTGGCGCAGCACGCTCAAGGCGCTGCCGGCCTGCTCTGGGGTTTCCTGCGCTTGGCCGGTGGTAGCGGAAGGCTTGGACATAAGGACTTGAAAAGTGGCGCGCCAGCCTTATTTGGCGGGATTGCGCTGTAACGCAAAAAATCAAACATTTTTATATTGTGCCTGAATCCGTGTCAATCTGTGCTGGCGCGGGCCGGCTTTCGGATTACACTGAAACGTTGGCGCAAGCAGTGCGCAGGAGTTTGCATGAAAGTCTATAACCTCAGATGTGAAGCGGGCGGCCATGGCTTTGAAGGCTGGTTTGCTTCGCAAGCCGATTATGAACAGCAAAAAGCAAGCGGTTTGCTGTGCTGTCCGGTGTGCGGCAGCGCGCAAGTCGAAAAAACGCTATCCGCACCGCGTTTGAATTTGAAAGGCGGCCACAGCCAGGCAGAGGAAAAATCGCCGGCCCTGCAGGCGCAAGCCCGTTTGCTGCAATTGGCGCGGGAATTGATCGCCAATACCGAAGACGTGGGCGAGCGCTTTGCCGAAGAAGCGCGCAAAATGCATTATCAGGAAAGCGAGGCGCGCAATATCCGTGGCAAAGTCAGCGCGGATGAGCGCGAGGCTTTATTGGACGAGGGCATCGCCGTATTGCCTTTACCCATTCTGGAAGGCATGGACGGGCCGTTGCAATAACGCGGCCCGCGCAGATCACGCGCCGAACACCCGCAACAACAGCCAGCCCGGGGCGCCGGCGAATAAAGCCAGTTTGCCCAGCCATTCAAAATACTGCCGCTGCGCCAGCGCTTGCGCCGGGCGCAATAACATGGCCAGCATGGCGCAGACTTCTATCGCCAGACGCAGCAGCGCGCCGCACAGCGTGATGCCGATGACCCAGGCCGCCCACCATAGCGTCATGCCGCGCAACCAGGCTTGCGCGCCCAGATATTGCCATTCGCCAAAACCGCTGCCAAACGTAATGTTCTGGTGCAAGTAATAGGCCGGCAGCGCCAGCAGCAAGGGCAGCAGGGCGTATTTCATCAATGGCGCGTCCCATAATCCCGGTGACAGACTTTGTTTCAGGTGCTGAAAGCGCGCCAGCCGGCTGGCGGGGGCGCCGGCTGGCGGCAGCAGCGCGTGCAGCACGGCAATCTGGCGGCTGTACAGCGTGTAGCGCGCGCCATCGGCCATGTGCAGCGTCAGGCCGGGGCCGGGCCAGGCCAGGCGCCAGTTTTGCCAGCGTTGAATCTGCGCCAAGGGCAGCGACAGGCAGCGGCTGCCACGCTGAAACTGCAAACGCTCTGCGTCCCACGTCAGGCGGGTGCGAAACAATTGCAGCAAAGCCCAGGCTAAGGCTTCCGGCAAGATGCAAAATGCGGCGAAACTGCGCATTTGCGCCAGGGTGTTCAAGCGTAAGGCTTCGTCGCGCCAAAGCTGCCAGGCCAGCCACAACAAACCCAGCCGCGCGCCAACCCGCAGCAGCGCAGCGCCGGCGCGCACGCCCGGCGGCAGCAGGCTCACTGCGATCGGCTGGCGCAGATCAGGGCGGCGCATTTGCGGCGCATGCCAGCCCAGGCGCACACTGATTGCATGCAGCGCGTACAGCAGCAATACTGTGGCGGCAGCCGGCCCGATCCAATCGCCCCACTGCGCCAGCAAGGTCGGGGGCGGCGTGCGCAGGCTGATTTCACCCACCACCAAACCCGCTTCGCCCATCCGGCTGGCGGCCAGCACATCGCCATACGGATCGATCAAAGCGCTGTAGCCATTGGTGGTGACGCGGAATTGCGGCAAGCGGGTTTCGACGCTGCGAAACGCCGCCGCCGCCTGATGCCATTGCGCGCCCTGCGGCCAGGCGCTGAACCAGGAATCGTTGGACATCGTCAAAATCGCCTGCGCCCCCAGACGCACGCCGGCCAGGCCCAATTGCACATCCATATCGTCGCGGCAAATCAAGGGCAGCACCGGGATTTCCCGGCCATCGCGCAAGCGCAGCGGCAAGACGCGTGCGCCATCGCCGCTTTGCCAGGCGCCGCTCCAGGGCAGGGCGCGGCGCAGCCAGGGGCTGTCAAGCCAGGCCGGAACATATTCTGTAAATGGAAATAAGCGGGTTTTGCGATAGCTGCCGGTTTTGCCGCCATCCGGGCCGAGGAAGATCGCGGCATTGTATTCGCCCCGCTTATCACGCTCATAACTGCCAAACACAAAAGGCGCATTCGCTTCCCGCACAATGCTTTGAATCATCTTATCGAAGTGCGCCCCGGCTGCGCTTTTCGGCTGGCCGAAGGTGGTGGGGTAGGCGGTTTCTGACCACATGACGGCATGTGCGCCCTGACGCACCAGGGCGTCATATGACATCGCGAAATGGGTGTCGAGAATCTTGCTGGTCAGGGCTTGCGCGCCAATCGCTTTGCGCTGTGCTTCATAATCGGTCAGATTGGATTGCACCAGGGCGATGCGCAATGGCGCGCCTTCCACCGGGGCCGGCGCGCGCTGCAAGGCGTACAGGCCAAAGCCTGTCAGCAGCGCAAGCGGCAGAGCCGCCAGTCCGAGTTGAGCAGACCAGGCGCGCCAGCCCTGACGGCGTTGCAAGCAAGCGCCGCACAGCGCTTCATTCACCAGCAAAATGAGCAAAGTCAGGCTGGCTGCGCCGCCCAGTTCCGCACCTTGGCGCAACAGGCGCGCCGGATACAAAATATGGCCCAGCGTATCGCCCAGTAATTTGGGATACAGCCACTCGCAGGCCAGCCAGGCCGAAGCGCCGATCAGCGCGGCCCCGGCATGCCCATAGCGCGGCATGGCCCAGCCGCGCAGCAGCACAAAGGCCAGAATCTGTGGCTGAAACAACGGCGCCAGCAAAACCAGCAAGGCGATGCCGGCCCCCGCGCCGATCCCGGTGTAGGCGCCGATGGCCGCACCGAACCAGGCAAAACCGGCTAATGAAAATGCGCAGCTGATGGCCCAGGCCCAGGCCAGCAGCGGCCAGAAACCGCGCTGCCCATGCAGCCCCAGCAACCAGGGCAGCATAAACACAAAAGCCAGCGGCCAGCTGGCGCCGCCCTGGCCGCAAATTGCGCACAGCAGCGCGCCGCCGAGCAGGGCCAGGGCGTTGCGTCGCAAGCGCGTATGCAGTATGGATTTGATCATGAAGCAACAATCCGCTGTTTCAAAATGAGGAGCTGAGCCTGACTGCTTGTCGGACTTTGAAAAAATCTACTGCAAAACCCGCTGCGCGGGACATATTTCAACCTTTTTTTGTGGAAGCGCCTGGCCCGGCGTTGCCAAGCCGGCACGGCGCTCAGGGTTGCAAGGGTTTGGGCAAAACGATTTGACGCAAGGGCATGCCGGGCGGCGCATATTGCGGCGGCACGACGCGATTTTCCGGCACTTTGATCGGGCGTCCCTCGCGGTCGTAAAAAGTGCGATCCGGCGCAAACATTAATATCGCTTCAATCCGCTGCCCGTCATCGGTGGCCTGATGGTGGCGCACAAAGCCATCCGGCAGCGCAAAATCTTCCGGCACTGCCAGACCGATCAAGGGCGGACGCGTGCCCGGCGGATTAAAGGCGCCCAAGCCCTCGCGGATGCCGGCGGCGTGTAAGCGCTGAATCACTTCTTGCATACTGGGCGTTTCACCGGGTTTGAGATAGTGGCGGATATCCTGGCTTAAATCCGGTTTGGCGGCGGCGACAGGCGGCGCGGCGGCAGCGGTTTGCACCGGGGATGGCGGCTTGAGCGCTGCCTGCGCCGGCAGCGCCGGCGCGGCGGCTGGCGCAGGCCCGGTGGCGCTGGCGGCGACGGCTGTGGCCGGCTGCGCCAAACCCGTCTGCATGCTATTGAGCCAGGCGCCGCCGACCCCGCACACCAGCAATGCCGCCGCAATCGCGGCATAGCCGGTCCAGGACGGCCACAGGCTGTCCCGGTTTGCTGAGTCTGGCGCGGCCATGGCTTATTTCTTCAGCGCAGTCGCTTTCAGCGGCGTGGCCGGGCTGTTGCTCGACACAGACCAGCCCATGCGCTCATGCCCGTATTGATTCCAGATCGGGTTTTTGCCATTGTTGAAGCTGGTATAGCGCGGCGCCCCGGTTCCGCTGCTGCCGCCAAACAGGCCGGCGCTCACCGTGCCGCCATTGTAGGTCGGGTGCACGTCGTCAGACTGGATGTAGTCGTAGCTGCTGCCGGCGGAAGTGAAATGGGTGTTTGCGTCACGCAGGGTGGAGCGCAGGGTGCTGGTGATGCGCGTGACATAGGCGGCCTGGCTTTCGCCCGGAATGTAGCGGATGGCTTCCGAGTCGATCACGCCATCGCCATTGCTGTCATAGTCCGCCGCCATGTATTGGGCGAAGCTGTCAGTGCATTGGAAACCTTTTTGGCGTGCGGAATCGCACATCATATGGTTCATACGCGCCATCACCGGCAGGAATTTTTCCTGCATATTCACAGTGGCGCCGGTGGCGGCGTCGCGGCAGCTGCTTTGCACATTGTCAGCCGCATAGCCCGGGTAGTAGAGATTGGAAATGACTTTCAGCTTGACGCCGGAATAGGCATTGGCGTTGATGTAGTCCATGGCGGCGTTGACATAGGTGCGGCAATTGTTTTCCGCATTCGTCAGCACGCTGTAATCACATGTGCCGCTTTGGCCTTTGAATGCGCTGCGCGCTTGCAGGCCGTCATTGCCGCACATTTCAAACGTAACCGCGCGCGTGCTGCTGGCTTGCATGTAGGAGCGCTCGGAGACGATTTTGTTTTCATACACATCTTTGGCCACGGCGCCGGATTTGGCGCGGCGCACGCTTTCAATATCGGCATTCCACAGTGCCGACAGATATTCTGCGCTGATGGTCGGGGCGGCGTATTTGGCGGCGCTGGTGATCGAGCCGTTATAGCCGGCGTAGATCGAATCGCCGTAAGCCACGATGCGGTATTTGCTGGTGGTGTTGGCGCGGTCGATGGTCCAGGATACGTTTTGATTCAAGGTGCTGGCCCCGGCTTGCGCGCCCAGGCTGAGCAGGAAGAGGGTGGACAACAGTTTTTGCAACGGGGTAAGTGCTTGCGTGTTCATAGTAAAAGCCTCCATAAGGGTAAATCTTATTGTGTTGGTACTATGTGTTACGGTATTGCTGTGCTGCGTTGTTGCTATGGGTGGTACAGATGAATCATTACCTCCTGAAACAGGATGGAAGAAATACGTGCGCAAAGAGGGGAGCACGCCAGCTTTAAAACAAAGGGGAATTCGAGCGAGCGCTCGATTTTTCTGATGCAAATTGCATTGCACTATAGCAAATAATGCCTTGCCTGTGAATTTAATTGAACAAATTTTGTGCAAATTTTTTTGCCCGGAATAAGCCCCCGTGGCGAGGACTTATTCGGTGAAGTAAGGCACGATGCGGCCTGCGCGCGCCAGCGGTTTGGCATGCCATTGCTGGTGTGCGGCACGATGGGCGGGCGCCTGGGCGGCGCTGGCGGAGATGTTTTGCATGATCTGCTCCCGGCTGTGTTGGAGATGGCAAATGATGCAGTTGAATTGTGGAGCAATGATGCGTGAAACCATACTGAGCCAAAGGATGCGCGTCGCGCCTGCGACAGATATTTCCTGATAAGGCGGGGGGCGTCAGTCGGCTTGCAGTCGATGCAGTTTTTGCCACAGTCCACGGGTGCGCTTGTCGCTCCAGCGGGCCTGGGTGGCGGACGGCAAAATATGTGGCAAGGCGTAGCGCAGGCGCAGGCTGTCAGCAGCGCGGCCACAGATAATTTGTGCGTCGCCGGCTTGCCCGCAGTGATGCCAGCGCAGTTGCCGTTTCGGGATTTGTATGCAGCTGTGGCGGCCACCGGCTTGCAGACGCCACAGCAGAATCTGGCCGCCATCGTCAAACAGCAAGCCGCTTTCGCTGCCGGTTTCCGTACAGATTTCGACCCGCACGCAAAAGCCTTGGTGCGCGCGCATAAGCCGCGTTTGCAGACGCAGGGCCAGACAGTGTTCACGCCAGGCGCGCCAGCTCAGCAGCGCAGCGCCCGGCAGGGCGAACGGTGCGGAATGTGCCGGCGGCATCAGCAGGGATAACATGTAAATCTCCAAATCAGCATTGATAACAATGCTTATTGTGCCAGCAGACTCAGGCGCGGGCCTGGGCTGTAAAGCATTTTTTGCTGTAAGACTTTGAAAATATACAGTTTTTTTACAGTGGTCCGGGCCGGCTTGCGGTTTATGCGGCCTTGCGCACCGTCAGATGCACTGAAAACTTGCGGCGCAATTCCACTTTGATGGCGCGTTCTTGCAGCCAGACTTCGCTGCCGATTCTTTGCCATTGCCCCTGTTCGACTTGCCACTGCAGGCGCGGAGCGTGCTGGCGCCAGATGTTTTTGCTTTCATCGGTGGTGTTTAAATCCTGGGTATAGGCCGCGCTTTCGCCCAGAAAACCGGCATAGCCATGCACCAGGAAGCGGCTGGCTTCGGCGCGCGCCAATTCTTGCGCTAAGCGTTCGGCAAAGGGGGCTTGGTGTTCCCACACATAGTCGCGCCGCACGCAGGCCCCGCTCAGGCTGCAGATCAGGTGAATTTCGATATTCTCTGAAGGATCCAGCGGTAAACCCTCATCCAGCAACTGTTGCAACAACTGCGCTTCATTCAGCCCGGGCATGCCTTGTGCGCCGATTTTTTGTCCGGCGTCGCTATGCGCCACGATTACCAGCGTGCCGCCATCGCAGAGTGCGGCCAGATTCGCTGTGCTGTCATGGCAGGCGCGCCGCGCATCGGAAAAGATGCCGCTTTGCAATTGGCGCATGCTGCTGGCTACAGCGACATCATCTTTCATGGTGACCGGTCGGGCGGTCGGGGTGTAGAGGATCGTTGGCATGATGTTTCCTGTTATTCGTCTGCGATGGCTGGATCATGCCTGCTGAATATGGAGCAAACATGGAGCAGCCGATATGCGCATCTTAAGCAGGAGCGGGCTTGTAATCCATTGCAGGCGCTTACGCTTGATTACAGCTCAGCCGGACTTTGCAGTTGGCGCAGCTTTTGCTGCAATTCATCGCGGTAATCGGTTTGCAGGGTGCCCAGCCGGCCATGCAAGGTGGTCAGTCCCAGCACGGCTTGTGCCGGCAAATGCGGGCTGCGGCGGGCGGGCGGCAGGCGCCAGCTCAAGCCCGGCGCCGCCGGCGTGCTCAAGGCCCCTTGCTGCAAACGCCAGGCTTGTGCGCTGCCGGGCGCGCTGATGGCGACATCCAGCAGCGCGATGCCATTGCGCAGCGCCAAGGTCAGGCCGAGGGCGCATACCAGACAGGGCAGGAGGCGGCTGCGCCAATGCAAACCTGTCCCGCCCATCAGGCGCCAGCTGCGCCACAGCAATAAAATGCCGCCCAGATTGCAGGCTTGATCCAGCCAGCGGTAATCAATCTGTCCGCGCATGCTATATGGATTGAGCCAGGCGCAGCCAAGCGCGAACAGAAACAGCATGCCGCCAAGCGCCGCCCAGCGTTGCGCCTGCGCACCGACAGGGGCGGGCGGGCAGGCGCGCATGCGGCGCGGCGGCGGCAGTGCTTGCAAGGCATGCCACAGGCGGCGCGTGTCATCGGCTGCGCTCAGATAAAACAGTTGACGTCCGTCATCAAACGCAATCCAGGCCTGGCGCCGCAAACTTTGCTGGCCGGCATCGGCTTCCAGCCATTGCAAGCCGTCCAGCGCGACACAGCCCTGATACAAATCGCCGCGCGGCGTCAGCATCAGCAAACGCCATTGCTGCGCTTCGCGTAACAGCCAGGCCGGAGCATGCAGCGGCAGGAAGGGTTGCAGCCATGCCGGGCTGCATAAATGGGACAGGCTGCAGACTTGCAGGGGCCAGCTGGCGCCCTGCTGTGCTTGCAGCATGGCGCGCAGTGTGCGTTGCGCGCGCCAGCGGCGGCGCAGGCGCGGCAGGCGGCTGGCGCCAAGCAACACCAGCGGCAGGCAGAGCGCCGCCAGCAAGGGCAGGGGCAGAGAGGGTGGAATCGGCATCGCATGCATTCTTTAAAAAAAGCATGCTAACCGATTTTGCCGCGCCTTATTGGCCGGACGGACTGATGCGGCTGGCCAGCCAACCGACGAAAGCATTGCGGTTGCGCGAGCAAACCCAGACTTTGCCGCTGCCGGAGAAACGCAACACCATGCCTTCGCCGCTGGTCACGCTGTTGACCATGCTGCCAAACAGGCCGGACAGGCCGCCGCGTTTGCCGCCATTGGTGGTGACAGAGATTTCATAGTGCAGGGTATTGTCCCAGCAGACCGCATGCGCATTGTCGATGATCATGTCTTTACCCGGCGTGACTTCGACTTGATACAGAGTGCCGAAACCGGAGACCACCAGCTGCCCCTGGCCTGAGCTTTCCATCACAAAAAAACCGCCATTCCCGCCAAACAGCGCGGAACCGACATTTTGGGTTCTGACATTCAATTCGACATTCTGGGTGGCGGCGACAAAAGCGCCGTCGCTGACCACGTATTGACGCGGGCCGATATCGATCACCGCCATCGCGCCCGGCAGAGTCGGCGCAAGCAGACAGTCGCCGTCGCCGCGCACGGCTTCAATGGTTTGCTGGAAGAACGATTCGCCATTGGCAAAGGTGCGCATCAGGGCGCCGCCCAGTCCGCCTTTCATCTTGCCTTTCAAATCCAGCGTTGATTCCATGGTGACCATGGCATCTGATTCGCAATAAATGCTTTCGCCTTGGCGTAAAGCGACGTGCAGCATCGGGTCATCTGCACCATTCACGGTAAAAACTGGCATGATTATTTTCCTTTTTCAGTGCGCCCCCCGCCGGGCGCTTGGCTTGACGTGCTTATGCAGCGTTTAATCAGATTTTACGGATTAATTAACGCGAAATACTTCTTTATTTCAGAAGTGTTTTCCAGGCATTTCACTCTTTACGTATGGCCCGTGCAAAATACGGGGTGTCGCCGAAACAGGAACTGGGCACACCTTTGTGCTGCGTGTACTGAATGGTGATACGTTTGCCGATTTGGCGATTTAATTCCTGCGCCACCCCTTCATCCGGCACAGTGAAATAAAATTTCTCGGGCGCAGAACCAGGAACTGGATTGAGCAGCAATTCACCTTCCCAGGTTTTACACAACCACCCTTTTTTTGACAATTTTTGCAAGTGTCCGGCGCGATCACCGTCAGAAAACGACCAGCTTAAAGTCAGCCAGGTGTAGCCGGCGGCGCCTGCTGCCAGCAAAGCCGCAGCGGCTAACAACCATTTGCGATAATTCGCGCGCACACTTTGCGCGCGCGCCTGTATTTTGCCAAACATCATGTTCTCCCTGCGCGCCGCAGTTTGCGGCGCGCCTTACTGACAGCAAGCATGTTTTACAGATGTTGACTGATATGCGGCGTCAGTTCGCGGAAAGTGCTGCCATAGCCGGGTTCGCCGATTGCGTGCAGCTTCCATTCGCCTTCATGGCGATACAGTTTGACCATGATTTGCGCGGTGTGATCGCCCAGCGCAGACAGGTTGTAGCGCGCAATTTCGCGCTGGCTGGCGCCGTCCAGCAGACGGCAGCTGGCGTTTTCGACTTGCGAAAAATTCTGTCCGGTAAAACTGTTGACGGTAAACACCAGGCTTTGCACATTGCCCGGCACCCGTCCCAGATCGACGCTGATTTGCTCATCATCGCCGTCCCCTTCGCCGGTGCGGTTATCGCCGCTGTGGCGGATGCTGCCGTCGCGCGACTGCAGTTGTCTGAACCAGATCGTATCGATCGGGTTGCGCTCGGCGTCAAACATGACGCAGGAAGCGTCGAGATCGATTTCGGCGCGCCCGCCGCCAAAACCGAACAGGCCGCGTGATTGCACGCCATCCCAGCCCAGCCCCATCACCACTTTCGACAGGGACGAACCGGCTTCTTTGTTAAGGGAGATTTTCTGCCCTTTGCTCAAATTGATACTCATGACAAGCTCCTTGTTGGTTGGGACAATAATTGTGTGTTGGCGGTGTCTGCGTCCCGGCTTGCCGTCAATTGCGGTTTTGTTATGCGGCGCATCTTAAACACTGACGCCGAAATTACGCGCCAGCGCACCCAGGCCGCCTTGGAAACCTTGACCCACGGCCTTGAATTTCCAGTCACCGTTGTGGCGATACACTTCGCCGAAAATCATTGCGGTTTCCGTCGAGCCGTCTTCAGACAGGTCGAAGCGTGCAATTTCCTGATTGGTGTTGCCATCGACGCAGCGGATGTAAGCGCGGCCCACCATACCGAAGTTTTGCCGGCGCGTATCGGCTTCGTGAATCGTCGCGCCGAAGCTGATGCGATGCACGTCTTGCGGCATATTTTGCAAATTCAAGGTCACGCGCTCATCATCGCCAGCCGCATCGCCGCTTTTGTTATCGCCGCTGTGCTCGACCGAGCCGCATGCGCTTTTCAGATTGTTGTAGAAAATAAAATCCGCATCGCTGCGCACGCGGCCATCTTCTTTTAACAGAAAACCGCTGCCATCCAGGTCAAACGACTGGCCATCGGTCGGGCGCGGATCCCAGCCCAGGCCGATCACCATCTTGGATAAGCCAGGGGCTTCTTTGGACAGATTGACATTGCCGCCTTTTTGCAGAGAGATTGCCATGATGATGCTCCATTAATTAGTAAGAAAAAATATTGTTTCGCTTAATGAGTTTTTTTCCTCATGCGATGAAATGATTTTATGGGATAAATTGAATAACTCAGTCAGGAAAAACGGAAGTTCAGGCAAGAGGAAGCGTCATCCACGCAGCCCTTGAAATTGGCGTGCCACCCCCAATCTTGCACTTTTCGTACGCCCGGCGTGGATGCGCTTGCGCAATGTCCCTGCATGCCGCACAATCGCTGCCGCTGGCGGCCCGGTGATTGTGCTGTGCGCCGCTGCTTCGCACTTATCATCCCGGGAAAATTCATGGAAGTCTTGCGCCATCCTCTTTTCATTCCAATCGTTGTCTCTTGTATTTTTGTGCTGCTGGTGTTGGTCGCGCGGCTGGGGCAGGGCAGTACCCGTGCGGCAGGCTATTTGTTTGGCGGCTTGCTGGGCTTGGCGCTGGCGCTCGGCGTCATTCCCGGCGTTGGCCGCTGGCAGTATGAGGGGCTGAATCTGAATCTGGGCAAAGTGCTGGTGTTTTTCACGCTGGCGCTGATCCTGCCTTCGCCTGTGAAATGGAGCAAAGCAGCCTGGGCCTGGTTGTGCGCCGGCCTGGCCGGCCTGCCATTGCTGGGCTGGCAAATGGGCCTGTTGCATTGGCAGCCGGCGGTTTCTGCGGCCTTACTCTGGTTTGCGTTGAATAATCTGTTTTCGGTGCTGGCGGAAGATTTCTTTTTCCGCCGCTTTGTGCAAGATCATTTAAGCGGCTTGGGCGTGGTGCTGGAGATTTTGGTGACTGGCGCCTTGTTTGGTCTGGCGCATTGGTCATCCGGCCAGACCTATGCTTTTTTAGCCGGCATCGCCGGTTGCTGTTATGCGGCGATGTATCGCGCCAGCGGCGACAGCGTGTGGGCGGTGTCCGCCTTGCATTGGCTGGTGAATTTGACCGGTGCGGTCTTGTTTGCGCATGGCTTGCGCACTTGAAACAACACGCGCCGCCGGCGGGGCGGCGGCGCGCTTGCTTTAATGTTTGAGCTGCTCCTGCTCTGCTTGCGGGTGGCGGCGGCGGTACAGCACCGATGAGTACAGCGATAAACCGATAAACGCCACCCCGGATAAGCCGGTGATCCATTCCGGCACATGGTAGCGCACGCTGACAAACATCAGCAGCGCCAGCACGCCAATTGCATAATGCGCGCCATGTTCCAGGAAGACGAATTGCTGCAGCGTGCCGCGATGCACCAGGAAAATCGTCATCGAACGCACAAACATGGCGCCGACCGCCAGCCCCAGCATGATGATGATGATGTCATTGGTGATGGCGAATGCGCCAATCACGCCGTCGAAAGAAAACGAGGCGTCTAACAATTCAAGGTACATAAAACCGCCGATGGAGCCGCCTTTGACCGCATCGCCGGCTGCCTTGGCTTCGTTTTTCTCCAGCAGCACGCTCAAACCATGCACCGCCACATGCGAGAGCACGCCGAAGAATCCGGCCAATTGCACCGCGCCGCGTTCTGCTTCCGGCATTAATTGACTCGCCAGCCACACTGCGCCCAGCGTCACCACCCAGGACAGCAAGACCGATCCGTATTGCGCCAGCGGCGTTTCAAGCCAGGGAAACCAGTGCATTTCTTTTTCTTCATCAAACAGGAATTGCAATGTCACCAGCAGCAAAAACGCAGCGCCGAAGGCCGAAACTTCAGCATGGTGTGCGCTCAAATGTTTGGAATAGGTGTCCGGCTGTTGCAAGGCGAGTTGAAAGGTCTCCAGCAAACCCAGGCCGGTGACCACGCTCACAATCAGCAAGGGAAACAGGAGCCGCATGCCGAACACCGCCACCAGCATGCCGACAGTCATAAAGAGTTTTTGCCAGAATGCGTTCCAGGTTTGTAACACTGCGGCGTTCACCACCGCATTATCAAAGGAAAGCGAGATTTCCATCAGCGCCAGAATCGAGGCCAGCAGCACAGCGCTGGCGGCGCCGCCGATGCCGCCACGCGAATATCCCCAGAATCCGGCGGCCACAATCGCGACCCCGGTCACCACAAACGAAGAACGGAATTCCCGCATGCATTTCTCCAAAAAAAACAGCCCTTGTGCGGGCAAAACGGCATTGTAGCCTTTTTGCGTGAAACTGCCGTGCTGAAAAAAACGCGCCGCGCGCTTGCGCTACAATACTTGACGAATCAGGCATATTTACTCAGGAACCATCCATGGCGACCAGTTTGAAACAAGGGGAGGCGTTGCGCCTTGCCCGCACGGAACACGATTTAAGCCGTTTTCATGTTTGTCTCGGCTGGAACCGGGAAGGACGGTTGCCGGCGGAGATCCCGGAAATGCATGTCGGCGCCAAACCGCAATCCACCGCCTTTGATCTGGATGTGGTCGCTATTTTGCTCAATCAACAGGGCAAAATCGCTGATCTGGGCAATCATGAGACCGTGCATGGGGTGCGCACCAGCGGCGATGTGGTGTATCACCGCGTCAGACGTCACAGCAGCGGGGCGATTTGGCTGAGCGGCGACAATCGCAGCGGCGATGGCGATGAAGAGCAGATCGTGGTTGATTTGGCAGCGTTGGATGCGGCTTATCAGCGCATCGTGTTCCTGGTGATCATCAATGAGGCGCATCAAAGGCGGCAGAATTTCGCCCAGGTCGGCCATGCGTATATCCGCGTGCTCGACAGCCAGGAGCGCAGTTTGTGCCGCTATGATCTGAGCGACTCGCCGGCGCTGGCGCACAGCTGCGCCTTGACCTTTGCCGAATTGCGGCGCGATGGCGCGGACTGGCAGTTTTGCGCCATCGGTCAGCCGCATGAGGCTGACCGTTTCTCGGAATTGCTCAAACCGTATTTGTAAGCCCGCCTGCGCCAGCCGCCGGGCTTTAAGCCTGATTGGCGCCAATACCGTATTTGCGTTGCACCGCCTGATAGGTTTTCAGCATTTCCGCCAATTGCGCATGGTTCGGTTCGCGCCGTTTGATCTGATCCAGATACTGCCGCGCCTGCTCGCCGAAGGCATGTTCCCAGCCTTGCATATCGAGTTGCCGCATAGTCATATTTGCCGCTTGTGACAGCACTTCGGCGTTTTCCGGCGCCATATGCACTGCTTCCTGCATCAATTGCACCGCGCCACGGATATCGCCCAGGCTGGCTTTTTCCTGCGCCTGACGCAGCAAATCTTTGACCTGTTGCGCCAGCTGGCGGCTGAGATGTTGCGCCAGATCCGGGCGCCCGGAGCGTTCCGCAATCGACATCGCGTCGCGCATGGTGAAATCGGCTTCCATATTGCCGGTCAGACTCATCAGCACCGAGGTCGCCTCATCATCCATTTTTTTGGCGATGCAATTTTGCGCCAGCGTCACCATGCTGCGTTGCGATAAGCCGGGCGTATCGCGCGCCACTTGCACTGCGCGCTGCAATTCGGCGGCGGCGCTGCTTGGGTTGCCGGTGGCGTCATACAGCATCGCCACTGAGATCAAACGGCAGGCTTCCATTTTGGGGATGCCGCGCAAGGATTTTTCCAAGTCCCGGATCACCCCGGCGGCCTGGGTGGCGTCGCCTTTTTGCACCAGCGCCTGCACCAGTTTCAAATGGTCTTCCGGGTCGCGGAATTCGGAATAGCGGGCTTTCGCCACCACTTGCTTTAAAGAGCGCTCGGCGGTTTCGGCATCTTTATTGTCAATCGCCACTTCACCCAGGCGGCGCAGGCGTTTCACCACATGCGGCGATTTGGACACCGCATCCGTCAGCACTTCCTGAGTCGCTTGCAGCTTGCCCATTTTTTCATACACTTTGGCCAGCAAATCGTAAGCGCTGATGAATTTATGATTGTGCGCTGCCAATTGCGACAGAATGCGCTCGGCGTCGTCGAGTTTGTCGAGTTGAATCCAGGCTTTGGCCAGGCCCAGCGTGGCCCAGGGCAGCGGGCGGTCGGTTTCGCACAGCTGGCTGTAAATTGCTTCCGCCTCCTCAGCCTCGCCCAGATTCAAGAGCAATTCAGCGCGCAGCCGCACAAACTCCAGCGCATGGCGTGGAATCTTGCTTTGGCCCAGCTCGCAAATCCGGATCGCCTCGCGCAGATTGCCCTGCATCATGGCCTGGTAAATGGTGAAGAAATCGGCGCGCTTTTCCAATGCGCGCACAATGCGCTGCATCAGCATATCCACCGTGAAGGGTTTGAGAATGTAATCAGTGGGAGAGAGTTCGGCGGCGCCCATCACCTTGCTGTACACCCGCTCGGAGGTGATCATGAAAAAAATCGTCCACAGCTCGATCAGTTTATGGGTGCGCAAATCTTCCAGCAATTGCTGACCGTCCTGGCCATCCTGACCATTGCCCAGATCGTATTCGCATAAAATCACATCATACGGTTTCTTGCGCAATTGCCTGACAGCTGTGCCGGAGCTGACCGCATACTCTATCTTGGTGATATTGCATTGGTTCAGCATATTGTGCAGATTTCCGCGCATACCCACGTTGGGATCAACGATCAGAACGGTCAGGTTGCCATAGTTGCTTGCCATTGCTTTTGCTCCACAAAGGGCGGGCGCTTTGCGCGTCCCGGATAGGTGCAATCCATTGTAGGGAAAAACCGGCATGCCGTGGCGTGAAACAGGCACTGGTAAAGCTTGCAATTCAGAAAAAACCACAAAAAAACCCAAGCGGCCCAAGCGCAAGCCGCCACCCGCCAAAAAAACTGATTCAGCCACAACCGCAGGCCGGGTAAGGCGAAGCGCATACCCAGCCTCCAACACCGCCCGGTCACCCAAGCAATTGGCGCAGGCCCCTGATCACAGCGCCGACAAAAACGCCGTCAAATCCGCTCTTTCCTGTGGCGTGAAACCGATGGCGAAACGGCGCTCATAAAACTGCACCACTTCTTCCAGATTGCGCGCTGAGCCGTCGTGGAAGAATGGCGCGCGCGCAGCCAGGGCGCGCAGGGTGGGGGTTTTGAAGCGGCCAATATCCTGCCAGCGTCCGCTTTGCATGGCAAAGCCAGGGTCGGTGCTTTGCACAGTTTCGCCGGTCAGATTGTTTTTCAGTGTGTACAGCGGCATATCCGGCGTGCGGCGCGCGCCATCCGCCACCCCGGTGTTGAAAAAGCGCGGGGTCGAATGGCTGCCGACATTCGGCGCATTATGGCAGGCGGCGCAGCTGGCGCGTTGCGGCGTATTCGGCACTTGATTCAAGCCGCCCACCCGGGTCACGATAAAGGGTTTGTTATTGAAAATCTGCTCGCCGCGCGCAATCGAGGCGCGCGCACGCGCTTGCGCATCCGGCGGCGCTTGACGCGGGCGCGGAATATCCAGCCCGCGCCAGGCGCCAAACAAATTGAACACATTGCGGTTGAATGGGGCGCGGGTTTGATAATCGCCTTGCGCCGGATCATTGATGCCAAAATAAAACGGCTGGAGCGCCAGCAGCGTTGGCCCGCCCAAAGCGTTCGCCGCATTCAAGCTGCCGGCTGTGCCGTGACTGACTTGCGCGGTGAATAATGTCTTTTCAAAATCCACAATCGCCTTTTGCTCGGCGGCGGTCAAATCCTGCGCCGCTTCCGCATGACCGCGCACCGCGCTATTGGCCTGATGTTGCAAATTCACATCCAGCGGCGCAAAACAGCGCAAAGGATTACTGTTCAAAATACAGATATTGCTGGCGGAATCGCGCAGGGTTTCGCGTCCATCCCACATAAACGCGGCATTCATACGCAGATTGCTGGAGGGCAGCGGGCGGCGGAACAGCGACAATTCTTGCGCGCTGGCGAAATTGTAGGGATCTTCCACTTTCAGGATACTGAATTCGGCATTGCGCGGCAGCGCCAGCCCGACCCGGATCACGCCCCGGTTGAGCAACATACTGTAGGCGTTGCGTTTTTCCTCCAGCGTGCCAACTGCCGCCTTGGGCGAATTGGCCCCGTCAATCAAACGGAAAATCGGATCCAGCCCCTGGGTTTGCGCAAACCGGCTCTGCACCCCAGCCGGGGTGATGCTCATGCCCTGGCTGGCTTGATGGCAGGAAGCGCAGGAACGGCCATTGCCAAACGGCTTAAAAAAAGGATTCGCGGGATCAATTGCGCCGGTGGTGGAAAATGTCTGCACGTTGCCGGCAGCGTTTGGGAAGGGTTGCAAAATCGTGCTGACTTGTGCGCTGGCGCCGCCCTGACACAGCAGCAAAGCCAGGCCGGACAGGCGCAAAATTGTATTTTTCATTGTGTGCTCCTCAGAGTGATCTGTTTTCTGGCGTGCTGCAAGCAAGCGGCTTGCGCCATATGTGCAGATTGCGCAGCAAATGTGGAGGAACAATGGACGCCATAGTCAAACCCGGCAAGCCTGCGCATTCCCTGCGCAGATGCGGCGGGGCGGGCTGAAAACGCGCAGAAATCCACGTTTGCTCCATTTTTCACGCATACAATGATTTGGACGGGGCAAGAATTTGCTCAGGCTTGAGGCCACAGGGGAGAAAAGATGAAAGCAGCCAACAGCAAGATGCAGCGCGGCTGGCTGCGCATGACAATTTCACGCAAGATCAGTCTGGCCGTGGTGGCGATTGTGGTGCTGTGCGTCGGCGCGATGGCGGCGATCACCAGCTCTAATTTGAAGCGCGGCTTTTTGAACTATCTGGACGATTTGCAATTGCGCGAAATCGCCCCGGTGCGCGATGTGATCGCCGAGCGTTATAAAACCGAAGGCAATTTCGACTGGTTGCGGCGCAACCGGCTGGAGATGAAAAAAATCTTTGACTCCGTGCGCGGCAACCCCGGCAAATCCGGCGCCGCCGGCGCATCGCCGGGTGACGGCGCCGGGCCTGACATGCGCGATGGCGCGCCGCCGCAGCTGGCCGATGGCCCGCCGGGGCCGCCACCCGCGCAGCCGGTCAGTGGCCCCGGCATGGGGAAGCGGGTGACGATTTTGGATGAACAGGGCCAGAAAGTCATCGGCCCTGATCCCATGCCAGGCGCCGGCAGCATGCCGCTGATGGCGAATGGCAAACAGGTCGGCACATTTTATCTGGCCGATGCCGATGTGATGCAACTGCGTGAAGCGGCCCCGCTGCGCGACGCCATCATGGCGCGCTTTCAAAGCGAAGGCAATTTTGAATGGCTGCGCCACAATCGTGCGGAAATGCGCAAAATCATGGAAAGCGTGCGCGCTGCGCCGCGCGGCTGGCCGGGGCCGGGCCAGGCCGGGCCGGATAACTGGGGCGGCATGCCGCCGCACGCGCCAGGAAGGGATGGCCCGCCGCCGCAATTGGCGCACAGCGGCGCACCACCGGATCCGCCGCCGCATGAATTACCGCCGCCCGGCGCGGAAGGCCCGCGCGGCGATGGCAAGCAGCGGCGCGGCCCGCTGCCGGGCCAAACTGCGCATGACCCATTGGGATATGGCGGACGTTTGAGCATCGTCGATGCCGAGGGGCGCAAGGTGATCGGCCCCGATCCAATTCCCGGCTCCGGCAGTATGCCGATTGTGGTTGAGGGCAAGCAGGTCGGCACGATTTTTCTGGCGCGTCTGGATCAGATCGGCGCCGCAGCCGATCCTTCCAGCGCGCTCAATTTCGTGCGCGGCCAGATGCGCGACACCATCTGGCTGGCGCTGGCGCTGGCGCTGTTGGCGATTCTCCTGGCGCTGGCATTGGCGCGGCATTTTTTGCGCCCGATTATGGCCCTGCGCCAAGTGACGGAAAAAATCTCACGCGGCGAATTTGATGCGCGCGCGCCATTATTGGGCAGTGATGAACTGGCGCAACTGGCGCAGCATGTGAATCAGATGGCCGAAACATTGGGACAGGCCGAACAGCAAAGACGGCAAATGATGGCCGATATTGCGCATGAATTGCGCACCCCGCTGACGGTGGTGCGCGGTGAGATTGAAGCCCTGCTCGACGGCATTCGCAAGCTCGACAAAAAAGCCATGGAATCGCTGCATACTGAAGTGCTGCGCTTAAATAAAATGGTGGACGACATTCATCAACTCACCTTGGCCGATGTGGGCGATTTGCATTTCCAATTTGAAGAAACAGACTTGATTGAAATGCTGGAACCGGTGTTGCTGCGCTATCAGCTGCGCGCCAACAAGGCAGGTCTGGAATTGCACTGGCAACTGCCGCCCTTGCATGCGCCGCTGAAAGCGGACAGCGGACGCTTGACCCAGGTCATCACCAATTTGCTGGAAAACAGTGTGCGCTACACCGATGCGCCGGGGCGCATTGTGTTGCAGGTGGAAATCGGCGAGGCCTGGGCCAACATCACGATTGACGACTCCGCCCCCGGCGTGCCGGCCGGCGCGCATGAGCGCTTGTTTGAGCGCCTGTTCCGGGTCGATCGCGCGCGCAGCCGGGCGCGCGGCGGCAGCGGTCTGGGCTTATCGATTTGCCAGGCGCTGGTGCAGGCGCATGGCGGTAAAATCCAGGCTGGCCCATCGCCCTTGCAAGGCGTGCGCATGAGCATACATTTGCCTTTGTGCGCGCCGCCCTGCCCGCGTGCGGCGCAGGAGGCCGGGCAGGGTTTGATGCTGGAAACGGTTGAATTGAAAGTGGTCGGCGGGCGCGCCGTGTATCCGCCGCAGATGGTGGAGCAGGCGCGCGAACGCGAGCGGCTTGAGCAGGCGCAAGCTTTGGAAGCGCAGTCGCAAAAGCAGCCAGAAGACAGCGCCGGCCAGCCGCGCGCACGCGCAGTGGGCAACGGCGATACCGGGCCAGGCCCGCTTTGATACGGTATCATGCCGGGCTTTTGCAGACAGGGGAGGGAAGGCATGCAACAGATCTTGATCGTTGAAGATGATGTGAAAATCGCGCAAATTCTGATCGATTATTTGCGCGCCAGCGAATACGGCGTGACGCACCTTGAAAACGGCCAGGACGCGCTTGACTTGCTGCGGCGGCAAAGCTTTGATCTGGTTTTGCTGGACTTGATGCTGCCGGGCTTGGACGGCTTGGAAGTATGCAAAGGGGTGCGCATGTTTTCGCAAGTGCCGATCATCATGATCACGGCGCGGATTGATGAAATCGACCGCTTGCTGGGTTTGGAAATGGGCGCTGACGACTATGTATGCAAACCATTTTCGCCGCGTGAAGTGGTGGCGCGCGTGAAAGCGCATTTGCGCCGCACCGGCAAGCTGAGCGCGCCGCCGCCGGCGCAGGGCTTCACAGTCGAGCGCGACGCCTTGCGCATCCTGGTCGATGGCGCGGCGCTGCCGCTGACCCCGGTTGAATTCCGTTTGCTGGCGGAAATGATTGAGCATCCCGGCCGTGTCTATTCACGCATGCAATTGCTGGACTTGTTGCACGAAGATCAGCGTGACACGAGTGACCGCGCGGTCGATTCCCATGTGAAAAATATCCGTAAAAAAATCAGTGCGCGCCTGCCCGACACGGATTGCTTGCAATCTGTGTATGGTGTTGGTTATCGATTTGAAATGCCGTAACACTAATCTTTTTGCGGTAAATGCATCCATGCGGCAAGATTGAGATGAAATTTTGCGGTTTTCGCATTTTTTTCCTGGTCCCGGACTGTTTGTTGCCGGCTGCAAACAGGTACAATAAAAGCGCAGGGGCTGCCAAGCGTGACCTGAACCCGGAATTGACAGGAAAGAATAATGCTCGAAGCAAGCGAAATATTGAACGCCAGCATCTTGATTGTGGACGATCAACCGGCCAATGTGACCTTGCTGCGTCAAATGTTGCGCAAGGCCGGTTACACCAATATTTCCTCGACCATGACGCCGCAGGAAGTTGCGCGCATGCATCAGATCTATCAGTACGATTTGATTTTGCTTGATCTGATGATGCCTGGCATGGATGGCTTCCAAGTGATGCAGGCATTGAAAGAGGATGCGCCGGACGATTATCTGCCGGTGCTGGTGATCACCGCCGAACCGGCGCACAAGTTGCGCGCTCTGAAAGAAGGGGCCAAAGACTTTGTCAGCAAGCCGGTCGATCTGCTGGAAGTGCAGACCCGCATCTACAATATGCTGGAAGTGCGGCTGCTGTACAAAAAGCTGGAAAACTACAACCGCATGCTGGAGCAGCGCGTGCTGGAGCGCACTGCAGAGTTGCGCGCCAGCGAGGCCCGTTTCCGCCGCCTGACTGAACTGTCTTCCGACTGGTATTGGGAACAGGATGAGCATGGGCGCTTCACCAAAGTTTCCGGCCCGGTGCTGGAAATGCTGGGCATTGTGAGCGATCCCGATGCGCAAGACGATGCTTCCTGGAACCGCGAAGAGCGCGCCGCCCTGGCGCAGGCGCTGGCCGAGCGCAAGCCCTTCCTCGATTTTGTGTATTCACGCACCAACCCGGACGGTTCGCATCAATATCTGCAAACCTCGGGCGAGCCGATGTATGACGATGAAGGCCGTTTCATGGGCTATCGCGGCATCGGCATCGACATCACCGAGCGTATGCGGCCGGAAGAAGGCTTGCGCCGTTTCCGCCGCGCCATGGAAGTGATTTCCGACGCAATTTTCCTGCTCGACCGCAACAGCATGTGTTTCGTCGATGTGAACGACACCGCCTGCGAGCTGGTCGGCTACAGCCGGGGACAATTGCTGGGCCTGGGGCCTGCGGCGCTGGGCATGGGTTCACGCGATGTGCTGGACCAGGTGTTTGATGAAATCGTCACTGGCGAACAGGGCCATCAATTCCAGCGGCGTGAATTGCGCCGGCGCGATGATAAACAAGTCCCGGTGGAAATCCATTGGCAAGCCGCACGCCGCACCGGCGAAGAGCGCATCATGGTGGCAATCGCCAAGCGAATCGAAGAAGAACCGCCGGTGCGTGATGAATACGGGAATGAGTATTAAACCGCCTGTGATTTGCACAACATGAAAAACGGCAGCGAT
This sequence comes from Massilia sp. W12, assembly GCF_037300705.1. Lineage (NCBI taxonomy): Bacteria > Pseudomonadati > Pseudomonadota > Betaproteobacteria > Burkholderiales > Oxalobacteraceae > Massilia > Massilia sp. W12. The sequence goes on from NZ_CP147776.1 coordinate 1,038,190, forward strand.
TGCGCTGCCGTTTTTTTTGTTCCCGCTTATTTATAACTGCCCACCAAGGTGGCGTTATTCACCGCCTGCTTGGCCGACAGCAACAGATACCATGTGCCGCCAGCCGGTCTGCTGATGGTGATGCTTTCCGTGTTCGTGCTGCCGTCTGATTTGCGCAAATAGCTGGTGACGCTGGGCGCGCTGCCGCGTTGCAGATACAGATTGCCATTTCCCGTACCGCCCGAGAGTTTGAAGGTCAAACTGCTTTTGCCTGCTGGCACGGACAGACTGTACAAACGGCTGGCTGCGCTGGCCAAACTGCCGCTGTTGACGCTTTGTCCATTGATCAAGGTCACAGTTTGCGTTTGCGTGGCGCAACTGACGCCGACGGCCTGGAATGCGGCTTTTACCGCTGCGACTTGCCAGCCGCGCGCTTGCGCTGCTTTTTCCACCCCGCAGGCGGCGGCATTGAAGGTGCTGGTTTGCGTCCAGTGCAGGCGGTTGGCGTCAGCCATCACCTGAAACGCCATCTTGGTGTTCCAGCCCGGCGTGGTGGCCAGCAGATAAAATGCCTTATTGAAAATGCCGCTGCCGTAATGCACATCCGTAGTGCTGCTGAATTTGCTCTGATGATCCAGCGATTTCCCATCTTTGCCCGGTTCCGCCATATAGCGGATAGCGCCATCCGCTTTCAATACTTCGGCGCCAACCAGGAAATCATTTTTGCCGCGCAAATAGTATTCCGCCGCTTCCCCTGCCATATCCGAAAACGCCTCATTGATCGAGCCCGACATGCCGGAGTACACCAGGCCCGAATTGTGTTCAGTGAAACCGTGTGAAATTTCATGCGCCGCCACATCCAGCACGGTCAGCGGGTAAATACTGGCGTCGCCATCGCCAAACACCATCGCGCCGCCATCCCAATATGCGCCGCCATAATTATTGCCATAGTGCACCTTCATCACCAGCGGCGGATTGACTGCCGTCACGCCGACCCAGGCTTTGTACATATTCTGAATCACACTGCCAAAGAAGTGCGCATCATTCAAGGGCGAAAACGCGCCATTGACCGCGTCGGCCTCGCTGCGCGGGCAGTTGAATTGATAGGGCGCCGGGGTATCGCTGCTGCCGTTGCGCATATGCAAGGTCTTCACATCGGCATTGCTCATGCTGCAATCATCGCTCACCTGCAGCGCGCCATACGTGACACCGTATTCATATTTGCCGGTCTTGCCATTGCCGCCCGGCCCTTGCGCATCTTTATGCGCCAAGCCTTCCCATTGCTGGAAAATCTCACCGCTCATCGCATCTACCATCATAGTCGGGCGGCTGGCTTTGCCATGCTGATGGGTGAGTATGGAAACCAGATAAAACAGTTGCGCGCGCTGCTGCGCATCCAAGCGCACATACAGCTTGGCCTGCTCATTGCTGCTGGCGCTGATGGCGGCGCGCTGCTTTGCCAGCGCAATCGCCGCTTGAGCGGACAGCGCCGGCTTGGCTTGTCCGATATCCTGGGACAGATCGCGCAACATGGCGCCGGAGAATTGTGGCGCGCCTTGCTGTTTGCGGCTTTCCACCACCGCCTCACCCCATACCGGCACGCCTTGCCAGTATTGCTGATAGCGCGTGACTTCAACCCCGCTGGCAGCGTAATGCTGGCGGCGCAAGGGCTTCAATTCTTCCGCGTGCAGACCGGTCACACTATGTGCGGTGGCGGCAGGGGAGAGCAAACCCTGACTTTTAGCGGCTTGCTCCAAATCCACGCGTTGTGCGGCATGGGCTGAGAGGGCACCCAGGGCCAGGGCGCACAGCAGGGTGTTGTGGCGCAAGCGGAAACAGCGTTGTTGTTTTTGCATATCGATTCCTGTGAGATAGGTGAAATGCTGCCGCCATACAGCGCGGCAGTGTGGGGCTGGGGAAATGCCGCCCGTGCGGGCGGCGGAGTAAGGCTGAGGCAGGCCTCAGCCGGAATGCTTACATCGGTTTGTAGGTGACATTCAAGGTATAGGTCGAGCTTCTATAGCCATTGATCATCACATACACATCAGTGGGGGAGGTTTCGAGCAGGTTGCAAGCTTCAGTCGAATTTGAGCCATCTGATTTGCAGTCATACACGCTGATGCTGGCTGGCGCGCCTTTGCGCACATACAAATCCAAATCGCCCGTGCCGCTGGTGCTGACACGCACCTGGTTGCCGCCCTGTGCGCGGAAGGGGCCGAAGAATTTGGTTTCATTGCGCGCCAGCGAACCGCTAAAGGTTTCGGTGCGATCGCCGGATGGCGCCGTGGCGCCCTGGCTGCCCAACTCCACCGCATACGCAGCCGCCAGTTTGGCGAATTTCAATGCATGCTCAGCCTGACCGCCGCTGTTGGCGAAGGTGTCATTAGCGGTGTGGATGTTCGGGTTATAGCTGTTCATCGGCGCTTCAAACGGCATCGAGGTGACATAACCTTTGGCATACCAGGATGCATGGTCAGAGCAGCCATAGCCGCATTTGTCATAGCCGATCTTGATGCCCGGCAGATAGGCCGAGATCAGATTGGCCAGGAAATTGGTCTGCAAATTGTCGGTGTAATCGGTGTACAGATAGATATCGTTGGCGCCGCCCTTGTAATTGGTCATGTCCAACTGCAAGACCCCGACCACATTCACATTCTCATTGGCGAATTTGGTCGCAATTTCCTGCGAACCGCGCAAGCCGACTTCCTCTGCGGCATACGCCATGAGCTTGATAGTGCGGCGCGGCTTATAGTTTTTCACCAGCATGGCGCGCAGCGCTTCAGTCAGCGAGGCCACGCCGGAAGCATCGTCATCCGCACCGGGCGCGCGCGTGGTTTCATTCACACCGCCTTGCACGATGGAATCCAGATGGGCGCCCATGACCACCACTTCACTGGCGTTATCCGTCCCTTTAATGGTCAGAATCACAGATTTTTGCAGCCAGCTGTGGTTGAACTGTTCCACCGTGATATCGCTGCGGCCAGCGGCCATGGTTTGCCATTTTTGCAGCAGCCAGTTGGAAGCGGCGACCCCGCTTTGCGTCTGGTAATAGCGATTCGTGAAATTCGACAGATCGATGATGGTTTGCGCGATATTGGAAGCTTGCAGTTCCGGCAGAACCTGCTTCACCACAGCCTGCTGCGCCACCATATAGCTCGGACGGCCTGCCGCCAGCAATGTTTTGCGCGGGCCTTGCAAAGCGGCCAGCCCCTGGCTTTCGCTGTCATGCAGGATGAAACCGCCGCAGCGCTTCAAATCTTTGTGGATCAGATCGGATAATTCCTGCAACTGGCTTTCGCTGATCTGGGTCAGATGCACTTTTTCGACAGCGGCAAGGCCGGCCCCCGGCAGGATCTGGGCCGAGCGGCGCACTTGTTGTTTAGGCGCGATTTTCTGCAGCTGTTGCAAGGCGGCGTCGCCCAGCGTGATCCAGTGCAATTTTTCTTGGGCGAAAGCGGGGGAGGTCAGGCAGGCGGCTGCCAGTGCAACGGGGAGCAAACGTTTGACAAACATGGATTTCCTTTGTAATTGGATTCTCCGCCCAAACAGGCGGGCGATGGCGCCGGCGGATGCCGGCAAAACGCCAGGCGCACGGCACAGTAAAAACTGGGGGGTAGCGTGGCTTGGCGGTGACTGAAGGGGGACGGAAAAGAAAAAAAACGCGGGCATTGCTGCCCGCGTAAAACTCTCATTCTCACTACTCTCTCCAGCAGAGCCGGTCAGCTTGCGGCTGACCGGCAATGCACTGCACTGGCCCTGTGCACAGGGCCGCCGGCTGCTGCGGGCAGGCAGCCGGTAAAATTGCTTACTGCGCCTTGTAGGTCACAGTCAGGTTGTAATTGCCTGCCGTGTACCCATACACCAGCACATACACATCGGTATTGGTGGTTGAGGTGGTGCTGCAGGTTTCAGTGGAAGTCGAACCATCCGATTTGCAGCTGTAGCTGGTGGTGGTCGGCACGCCGCCTTTCTTCACATACAGATCGATATCGCCGCTGCCGGTGGTCGAGGCTTTAAACGTGCCGTTCGCCGCCAGCTTGAAGGGGCCGAAAGACTTCGAGGCGCCGCGCGCTAAAGAGCCGCTGAAGGTCTCAGTGCGATCGCCCGACGGCGGCGCAGCGCCCTGGCTGCCCAGCTCAATTGCGAAAGCCGCCGCCATCTTGGCGAACTTCAGCGCATGGTCAGCCTGATTGCGGCTGTTGGCGAAAGTATCGTTGACGGTGTGGATGTAAGGATTGCTCGAATTCATCGGCGATTCAAACGGCATCGTCGTGAAATAGCCTTTGTTAAACCAGGAGGCATGATCCGAGCAGGCGTAGCCGCACTTATCGCTGCCCACCGTCACGCCCGGCAGATAGGTCGTGATCAGGTTTTTCACGAAAGCGGTTTGCTGCACGTCAGTGTAGTCGGTGAACAGATAGATATCGTTCGCGCCGCCTTTGTAGTTGGTCATATCGAGTTGCATCACGCCGACCACATTCGCATTGCTGCTGGCGAAGCTGTTGGCGATTTCCTGCGAACCGCGCAAACCGACTTCTTCCGCCGCATACGCCATCATCTTGATGGTGCGGCGCGGTTTATAGCCATTCGCGACCAGCGCGCGCAGCACTTCGGTCATGGTGGCGATGCCGGATGCATCATCATCCGCACCCGGGGCGCGCGTGGTTTCAGTGGTGCCGCTGGTGTTGATCGAATCCAGATGGCCGCCCAGCACCACGATTTCATTCGGATTGTCCGTGCCGTTAATGGTCACGATCACCGATTTTTGCTTCCAGCTGGCGTGCGTGAATTGCGCCACGCTGATATCGGTGCGGCTGCCGGCGATGGTTTTCCATTTATTCATCAACCAGGCCGAAGCATCCACCCCGCCCTGGGTCTGGTAGTAGCGGTTGACGAAGTTCGACAGATCATTGATGGTTTGCGCAATATTGCTTGCCTGCATATTCGGCAGCACTGCGTTGACCGTGCTTTGTTGCGTGATCGCATAGCTCGGACGGCTGGCTTTCACCGCCAGCAGATTGTTGCGGCCGGCCAGCGCGGCGCGGCCAGCGGCTTCGGTCGGATGGAACATAAAGCCGCCGCAGCGTTTCAGCTCATGGTGCACAGCATGTGACAGCGCAAACATTTGTTTTTCGCTGACTTGCACCAGATGCGCTTTTTCACCATCGGCCAGACTTTGCGCGCCGTTGTCGGCCATCACGCTGTGTTTGGCGATGGCTTGCGGCGCCATTTTTTGCAATTGTTTATAAGCCGCGTCACCCAAGGTGATCCAGTGCAGCTTGTCTGCTGCAAAACTGGGGGCGGACGCCAGCAACAAGGCTGCGACTGCAGCCGGAATCAGTTTCTTTACCATGTCGTGTCTCTCTCTATCCCTAGTATTTGAATTCCTCCGTCGCACATGGCGGCGGGGCGGGTATTGTGTTTTGTTGCGGTAAAGCGTGGCAATCGCGTGCCGGAGCGGGTGCTGATGAAACAGACTTGCTGCGCCGCACCCTGGCGCGCTGTGCTGTTACAGCTTGCGGAAAGGCGGCAGACGAAACCGTCTGCCGCCCGGAACATCATCTGAAGGGACGGGGCAGCCCCGTCCCGCAGCACAGAATTACTTGTGAGTGCCGTTCAGCGTGGTGTTGGTGACAGCGCTGTAGCCGTATACCAGCAGGTAGTAGGTGCCAGCAGCCGGGTTGGTCACGGTGATGGTTTCGGTGTTGGTCGAACCATCCGACTTCTTGGTGTAAGAAGTGGTGGTCGGAGCAGAACCCATCTTCATGTAGATGTCGCCATCGCCGCTGCCGCCGGACAGCTTGAAGGTGACGCTGGTCTTACCAGCCGGCACCACCAGGGAGTACAGCTTGCTTGCGCCGCGCGCCAGCGAGATGCCGGTCACGGTTTGGCCATTCACCAGAGCGGTGGCGCCAGTGCTGCCGCCGGAGCAGGACACGCCGACTGCGCTGAAGGCTGCAGTCACGTCTGCCACGGTGTAGCCGCGTGCTGCTGCAGCTTTTTCAACACCGCAAGCGCCGCTGTTGAACGTTTCGTTGGACTTCCAGTGCAGACGGTTGGCGTCAGCCATGACTTCAAACGCCTTGCGCACATTCCAGCCGGCCTTGGTGGCGAGCAGGTAGAAGGCCTTGTTATACACGCCGCTGGAGTAGTGCACGTCCAGGCCGCTGGTGTACTTGGAAGCGTGATCAATGGAACGGCCATCTTGGGTCGGGTTGTTCATGTAACGCAGAGCGCCGCTGGCTTTGAAGATGTCAGCGCCGACCAGGAAGTCGTTGCTGCCCTTCATGAAGTACTCAGCAGCTTCACCGGCCATATCGGAGAACGCTTCATTCATACCGCCGGACATGCCGGAATACACCAGGCCGGAGTTTTGTTCGGTAAAGCCGTGCGACACTTCGTGCGAAGCCACGTCCAGCGAGACCAGCGGGTAGAAGGTGGAAGCACCGTCACCGAAGGTCATGGCGGAACCGTCCCAGAATGCGTTTTCATAGCTGTTGCTGTAGTGCACGCGCATGGTCAGCTTTTGGCTGATCGGGCGCACGCCCAGCCAGCTTTGGTACATGTTGAACACCACATGACCGAAGTAGTAAGCGTCATTGATCGGCGAGTAAGCGCCGTTGATGGCCTTGAAGGTGTTGCGCGAGCAAGCGAATTGGTACGGAGTGGAACCGGAGGTGCCGTGGTTCAGATTGACCGCCATCACATTGGTGGAATCCATTGCGCAGTTGTCAGTCACTTGCAGGAAACCGTAGTTGGTGCCGTACTCGTATTGGCCGGTTTTGCTGTTGCCGCCAGGGCCGGTTGCATCTTTGTGGGTCAGACCTTCCCATTTTTGCATGACTGCGCCGGTGTTGGCGTCAACCATCATGGTCGGACGGCTCGGTTTGCCATTTTGGTGGGACAGGAAGGACACCAGGTAGAACAGTTGGGCTTTGCCGTTGTCGCCCATCTTCACGAACAGCTTGGCGCTTTCGTTTTCAGTTTTGCCATTCACGCCAGCGTGGGTTTTTGCGCGGGACAGAGCAGAAGCTTCGCTCATGGCAGCCTTGGTGGACGGCAGATCTTGCGCCAGATTGCGCAGCATGGTGCCGGACAGTTGCGGAGCCGAAGCGGCAATGCCTGCGTTGGTGTCGCGGGTTTCGACCACGCCTTCACCCCAGACCGGGATGCCTTGGTAGTACTGTTGGAAACGGGTGGTTTGTTTGCCGGAAGCGAAAGTGGCGCTGCGCAGGGGTTTGAGTTCGTCCGCGCTCAGACCGGTGATGCTGTGTACGGTATTGGCGGCGATGCCGGCAACCACCGGAACGGATTCCAAATCCACGCGGTCAGCAGCTTGGGCTGCGAAGGCGCTGAAAATCAGAACCGGCAGCAGGGCCGGACGAACCACATTTTGCAGTGCGAATTTCATGGTGATGTCTCTCTCTTTTCAGGTTGTGAGGATGATTCCTCATCTTTGGCGGCCGCCAGACGGATGTGCTGACGACTGCCGCTTTCCCCTCCCGCCACGACATAGGTGACCGGTATGGGTTTGTATTGGCGCACAGGTGCTAAAAAGCGCCAAAATTCTTGCCGCATCAAACAAACAGCCGCTTCCTGGATAAACGCGTAAAACTGCACACGCGCCTTTATCACTCTGGATAGAGGTGTTCAAGTTGATGCTGTTTATTCCATGGTAAAAAACCGGGGATTCAAAATATTTGTGCAAAAACATAATCCAGAGTTGACATTGCGGTCGATTACAGCGTGCAACGTATCAGCGTTGCATGCGGAAAAACCCGGGATTACGCAGACTGACTCAGCCGGGGCAACGCAATTTGAAAATGAATGAAACTGCGTTGTCTGTCGCTGGCAGAACCGCACTTGAGGGGCGGCTTGCACTGTGTGGCGCCTTGTTGTTCCTTGTTCGTTAGCGCAGGGATAATATAAACAAGCCCGACATGTTTGAAAAGTGATTTTTTCAAATTTCGAAAAAATTTTTTACACATGCAACAAGTCTTATGCTGCAATGCGCAATATTGGAGCGGATTCACCAAAATTGCACATACTCCTCACCCTGTAATGGTGCAAATCAAGCGATATTGCAATGCAATATCATCTGTTTCGATTTATCCCATCAATACAGTTTTATATAAATGCAAAAGGCGTAATAAGCCAGCCACGCATTTATTCAATCGTGGAATACATATTAAAAATTTCCGTGTGGAAATTATTTAGTCAAACCGGCAACCCTCCTAATCCTTTCCCTGTGCGCTGATGGGAAAGTGAATTCAATTCCTGCAATAACTGCTGCATTTTTTGCATGCCCTGCTTACGCTCCTGCTCACTCAACGCTTGATAAGAAGCGGTGCGCTTAAACCATTCAGCACTGATGCTGTCGCCCAAGCGCTCAGACAGCAGATGCCAGGCATAGGCATCCACGCGCTTGTTTTCTTGCAAATACGTTTCCGCGATAATGCCGGCGGAGCGGATATTGCCGGCAAGCAATGCATTTTGAAAAGAAGCGCGCGCCGCCTGCGCGTAATCCATGCCGGCATCAAATTCCGGGTTATGGCGCGCATCTTTCAGCTCGAAATAATATTTCTCGCCCAAGTGCACCATGGCCCACTGATCGCCGTTTTGCGCCAGCGTGCGCAAGGTGCGCAAATCCTTGCTGTAGTATTCGGTCGGCACCATATAGCCGAGTTGTTTCATTTTCCGGCGCCGCTCCGCCTCTTGTGGCGGGATGACTTCCGGATCAGGCGCCGCCTGTCCCTGTGCGCCGGCAGCGGCCATCAGGCCGGGGCCGCTGCGCCAGGGATTGCTTAATTCCGCATCAAGTTGCGCCACTTGCGGCGCGGCGCTGCCGGCGGCGGATTGCGCCGCATGCGTATGGCTGAGCGCGCCTGCCGTATCTTGCTGCGGCAAAGTGGAAGCGCTGGCGGCGGCGCCGGATTCAGCAGCGCCTTGCAAAAAAAAGAAAGCGCTGAGGCCGACCACGCCGACCGTCAAAATGCCTGCTGCGACAGAAACTTTATTCATCATGGGACGCTCCATCGGTCACACGGCGGGCCACAGGCCTGCCGCGTCAAGTCATGCTCAGCGTGGCAAGGCGCTTAAGCACTTCGTCACGCCATTGGCGTAACCCCAGCGCGTAAAGTAGTCGCGTTGCGACGGCGTGCCATGCTCAGCCCAGTCAGCCGCAGCGCGTGCGCTGCTGACTGCTGCTTCCAGAAAACTGGCGTAACCCAGCCTGGTTTGCGCATATTTGATGAACGAACCGCCGGTGCAATCCGCCTGCAATTCCTGATACGGCGCGCTCTTGCGGATATTCCGGGTGAACTGAATTGAGTGTCCCCATTCGTGCGCTAAAACCATTTTGGCGGCATAGTTGCCATGTTGATTTTCCTGGCTTTGCAGGAATTGGCTGCCGACGCTGATGGTGTAAGGGCCGCATGCCATGGCGCTTAATTGGCGTTCGCCGCAGGCATATTGATTCAGATAAATCGTCGGTTGCGCATAGCCGCCCAGCTGACCACGGATTTCACTGGCGCTTTTGCTGATGAAGCTGCCGTTGACGGTGGCGGCATTGGCCAGGGAAGCGCCCAAGAGAGCGGCCAGCAGCGCGCTGTATTTGATGAATTGCATGTGTGTCTCCGGAAAATAGAATGGTTTAATTGCGCCTTTTCCCGACCGGATACAGATGGGGTGTTGTCCCGGTTTAGCCCGGGTTTGTGTCCCGGTTTATGTGGTCTCACATCGTTCTGAGGGTGAGAAGCTGTGTCGCCGGCTGCCCATTTGAAAGGTGGCGGTGGCGTTGCGTGGGTGTCAGGCCTTGTCTCGCTCTATACGCTGGTAGCGTTTTTTCTGCGCCGTATGCTTGCCATGCGCTGCTTGCGTCGCTGTTCCGGTATGGCATCGGAGATCCGGTACAGACGGCCATGCGCAGGATGGTGCTATGGCTGCCTCCTATGCACACTGGCCTGTCCCGATTTACGGCCTTGTTGTATGCAGCGGATGACTGCATTACACCTGATTTTGCGAACTTGGAAAAGAGGGGGGAATTTGCGCTGTGTCCATGCGGAAAGCTGCATCGCAATAAATTCTGTATGAGTTTTAACAAGCTTAATGCCGAGGCTGGAAAATTCAATCATTCTTCACATAAGTGTTTCAAATATAACGTAAAGTGAATGTAATAATAAAAGAAGTTTTTACTTTCGTTGATGTAATAAAACCGCTGCAGTGTTGGAAAAAAGCTTGTGAAGGCAAGGGATGATTATCAATTTCCAGCATTTTCTTTCATTGATGCAATCAATCCTCGCCACAGCTGTGACATTCTGCCCCCCCCTTGCGAGCCGGGGCAGGAGACTGCCACTTCATCCAAGTAATTGATAAATATGAATATTCTATGAGGGAATGGGATTCTGCGGGGATTGCGCAGGCGGCGGGTGTTGGCAAATTTTCCTTTGTTGTTGGACGAATAGCGTTTTTTTAAAATGCAAGCGATAAATAGTTTTTTGATTAATGCGTTGATCAGTTTCTATTTGCGTTGAAATTTCATTTCACTCTTGTCACAGTTCAAAAAAGAGGAGAGATGGCAATATAAAAGTCGAAAAATTTATCTTTCTTTGAAATTGCCATATTTTATATGGCGAAAACAGGTCTTTTTATATTGCATAAAAAACCATGATCGGCTCTTGATTGTGTGCTTGCAGCATCCCGGCTTAGTTGTAAAAAATGCGCGGACATAATTTTGTCACCCGTGCTCAAGCTTCTCACATGATGGTGTGAATGCATGCAATCAACTTGTTGCGCAGCGTTTGCCGCCAGCTTGCTTTTGCGCCTTGTCTGTCCAATTCAATCGCAAACGCCGCCGCCATGCCCGCGCAGAGAAGTCAGCAGAATGCAGGCAAGCAACATTCACGCTTTTTTTGCAGCTTGCTGAATCATGTGGCAGCGTTTCAGTCATAATCGAAACCAATCAAACAGTCAGGCGCGAGGTGGTCGGATGGGCTTATCCTGGTTGCATATTTCTGATTTGCATTTTGAAGGCAAACATGCATGGCGCGATGACGGGCCGCGCAAAAAATTGCTCAAATACTTACGCGAGCGCTTCGAGGAGCAGCCCGATTTGCGGCCTGATTTGGTGTTTTGTACGGGGGATATCGCGTTTGGCGAGAAGGGTGATGAACCGTTGGCGCAGCAATATCAAAGCGCGCAAAAATTTTTTGAGGCACTGTTGACGGTTTGTGGAGAGGGGCAGCCACTGGCACGCGAACGCTTGTTTGTGACGCCGGGCAATCATGATGTGAACCGGTATGAAACCGACGAAGATGCGCAAGAAGCATTAATCGCCAAAGCGAAAAATTCGCATGAGCACTTCAAGAATATGAATAACAGAATCGCGCAACGCAGCAAGGAGTTTTGCAACGCAATGGCGCGCTTGCAAGCCTACAGCATGTTTGTCAAAACCTGGCTGCCGCACCAACATGACGCCGAAGGCCGCTGCCACTATGCGCAGGTATTGCAAATTAATGGCTTGCAAGTCGGCATTGCCGGGTTGAATTCCGCATGGACCTGCGCCGGTCCGCACGATCATGGGCATATTTGGCTGGGGGGACAATGGCAATTCGAGAATGCACAAACCGCTTTGGAAGATGCTGATATCAAAATCGGCATGATGCATCATCCGGCAGATTGGCTGTGTGCAGCCGAACATAGCTACGCCAAAACACAGATTCAAACGCAATACGATTTTTGGTTGAGCGGGCATGTCCATCATGCCTGGGTGGAAGATGGCATCGAGCATGTGAAAGTGGCGGCAGGCGCAGTGGGCGCTGAAACATTCGATGAATTTGGCTTGAATTTGGTGCGCATAGGTGATGATGGGCAAGCGAAAGTGTATTTGCATGCTTTTCGCGATGACTGGATTATCAAACCAATTGCGGGAAAAGCGCCCAAGGGAGTATGGGACATTAGCGCTTGCCTGAAAGCTGGCCTGAAAAATAAATTGCGGGAATTGGCGCAAACGGACAAGCCGGTTCAGCCGGGCGCGAAACTGGGTGGGAGCAGTTCGATTGTGTCCGTCAATCTGAATGGAGCCGGGCAGCCTGAGCCTGCGTCCCCTGACATGTCATCTGTCCCACCATTACTTGACGACGCTACCCGCATCGCCGCCACCATTGCCGCATTGCGTCCCCTGATTGGACGCGCCCAACTGTCTGAATTCTCCACCATTGCATTTGGCCTGAGCGACGCCGAACAAGACGACGCCGACGCCTTGCCGCGTGAGGTGCATTCTGCCCTGGTGGCTGACGACACGCGCATAGCGCGCGCCGAAAGCAGTTTGGAAAGCCTGCTGGAATTGTGCCAAGCCATTACCACCTTCCGGCAGCCCGACGGACTAACGCTGTCCACCCAGCGCAAAGCGGACATACGCGCCAATCTGATCGACGCCGCGCAACAACTTATCTTGCTCAGCGCGGTACGCCGTCCGAATCCCCAAACTGAAGACCCCCAAAACGCCTGGCCTTTGCTCTTGGAACTCTCGATTTCCATTCTGGTGCGTCCTCGCATCAGCACGCATATTGATGCCGACATTCAGGATGGCAAACCTATCGAATATCGCGACTGCAATCTGATGCCACTAAGTGGGCCAGAGCTGGGAGAGATGTCTGACGACCCTGCTGAAGGCATCATGGGGCAGTTATATCGACGACTATACAAAGTCCTATTTCCCACCGCTGAGCGGCTGGCAAAAGTCGATGCGGCGATAATCGGCCGCATCCATGGTTGGCTGAAGCAACGCAAGAAAAATCAAAAACAAGTCATTCTCAGCTTGCGCCTGAATCAACATAACCCACTGCTCACCGCCGATGTGCTGCACAGCTTGCGCAATATTCATGTAGACGTGATTCAATTGACTGATCCCTCGGCAGAAAATCTGATTTTTGAATGGGATGAAGGCATGTGGGCGGCCACATTGGATGAGATTTTCAATGTGCTTCAAGTGTTTGCACCGCCCAAATGAGTATTCATCCCAGTTACGCAACAAAATCAAATACCAGGCGACATCATGACTTCTTCACAGCACGAGATTTTCCAAAACCAACTCGCCGCCTATGCCGACGCCGCCTTTGATTTACCGGCCATGGCGTCCTGGCCTGCGACCCGTCACCATTTTGAGTCTGAACACATCCTTGCGCTGCGTGCTGCGCAGGCGTCTGGCCGGCCCTTGTTGCTGCGCGGCGAACCCGGCACAGGCAAAAGCCAGCTCGCGCATGCCGCCGCCTTCGCCAGCCAGCGCGCGTTTTTGCCTGTGGTGGTGGATGCCCAGGCGCAGGCGCAAGACTTGCATTGGAAATTTGATGCGGTGGCGCGGCTGGCGGATGCGCAAATGGCGGCTATTTTGCAGCAGGGGGCGGACGCCTGCGCCGGCAATCTGGCGCTGCGCCATTACATACAACCCGGCCCGCTCTGGTGGGCGCTGAATTGGCACAGCGCACAGCAGCAGCAAGAGAAGCTGCGCCATATCGAAAACATGGCCCCCGAAACACCGGACAAGTGGCGCCGGGAACAAGGCTGCGTATTATTAATTGACGAAATCGACAAAGCCGAGCCGGATTTTCCCAATGGTTTACTGGAAGTCTTCGCCAACCGCGCATTTAAAGTCCCGCTGCTGGGCGACACCGTGCGCCAAGACCCGCAGCAGGCCGCGCCCCTGATCATCATCACCACCAATGAAGAGCGCGAATTGCCCGCCGCCTTTGTGCGGCGTTGCCTGAGTTTGACCTTGCGCCTGCCCAGCCAGGAAGCGGCGCTGCAAAACTGGCTGGTGACGCGCGGCCAATGGCATTACCCGCAGCAAAGGGAGGAAGTTTTGCACGAGTGTGCGCAGATGCTGATCCAAGACCGCCGTGCCGCTGCCGAATACAAACCGGGCCTGGCGGAATATCTGGATTTATTGCGCACGCTCGACCAATTGGGCGAGGCGGCGCTGGCGCAATTGCCGGCATTAAAACGCTTTTATTTTGATAAGCAGCCAGACTTGCAAGCAGGGGACGCATGAAATCCGGCGGCCTGGGACAGCAAATCGGGCGCGCGGATTTATTGCGCCTCTTGCTGCAATTTGGCGCCGATAGCGCGGACGCTGCCAGGGCCAGCGCCAGCCTGGGGGATATGTGCGGCTATGCCTGGCAAGGCGAAAGCGCGCCGCCGCAAGCTGCCGCGCCGCCAGAGCAGATACTCAGCAAGGTCGGCGCAGAGGAAGGCGGCGCGCCCTCCACATCCCCCGCTGTGCAGAACTTGCGCGCGCAGCAATACCACGCCGTATTGCACCAGCCCGAGGCAACCCCGTCCGACAGTGTGGACTGGCAAGCATTGCTTGCCGCCACAGAAAACCAGTCGCGTCTGATTCCTCCCAGCCCGGCGCCAGCGCGCGCCGTCTCCCCGCTTTCCAGCACGCGCCGCTTAGCCGCCGCCTGCGCGCGCCAGCTTCGCCAGCCGCGCATGGGGACGCAACTGGACATCCAAAAAATCTCGCAAAGCCTGGCCCTGTGTCAGGACATAGATTGGCGCAAGATGCGACAGCACAAAGCGGCATGGCGACCTAACTGCCTGGTCTTGCATCTGGGCGAGGCGGATATGCCGCAGCAAACCGATTACTACCGCGTGGCGCGCGTGGCTTACCGTTGCTCAGGCGGGCAGACGCCGGTGTATTTATCTCTGCAAGGCCATGACTGGTTTGTCAAAACCCGCTATCAAGATCACCGTGAATGGCAAATCTTGCCGCAGCCGCCGCGTTTGAAGGGGCAGACCGGCATTGTGCTCGGACAAGACCCGATGACAGGCGACGCCGCCTTGCGCGCCGGCGCCTGGCGCTTGCTGTGGAGCGCGAACCCGCCGCCATCCGCCAGCCTGCCCCTGATCGCCTGGCGTGAAAGCGCCGCGCTGACGCCACAGCGCCGCGCGCCGGCCTGGGCTGAACTCGCGCCAGAAAAAATCCACATGCTCCTGTGTTTATGCAGCCTGAGCGCGCATGTGGAAATCGCCTTGCTGCGCGCCTTGCGCCAACTGATGTGCTTACCGCCAGCGGCGGAAAGCGTGTGTTGGCTGCATGCGGATGTGCTGCAAGACGGGCTGGCCCTGGCCCTGCGCCACGATATACGACCGCAGTATCTGCGCCAACTGCCAGACCTGCCACTGGAACTTCGGCAGCAGGCGGCGCGCCTGATCGCGCAACATCATGCGCATCTCTCATTCGGTTTGCAGTTGGAAGATGCGCTGTGCGCTACCCACTATGCGCCGGGTGGGGAAGCATTTGATCCCGCGCCCTGGTATGCGCAACTGGCGCAAGACTTGCGCACGCCAGATTTGCCGCCGGCGCAAGCGCGTACAGTTCGCGAGAGCGCCGCCTTTCTCGGGCGGCAAGGCTGGCGCAGCGACAGCCTGGCCTGGCGCGGTTCAGCAGAATTTACGCTGGCATGGGCCATCGCACAGCGCAAAGATTTGCAGCAAGGCGATAGCTTGCCGCCGGAATTTCCACTCGCCATGCGCGCGCCATTGTGCGCAGCGCTGGGTATCAGCATGCCAGCGCCTGAGCATGGGCAATGCCTGTGGCGCGTGCTGCAATGCGACGGGCAAGCCTGGGTGTATGCGCATCCCTTGACAGAACCAGCGCCGCCAAGATATGCGCCAGAACTTGCGCGCTGGCAAGGGCCGGCGCAATTGCAGTGGCGCGTCGAGGGCGGGGCTTGGCAAAGCGTGGAGGCGCCAGAGGAGGGGGGTATATTGTGGGCGCAAATTCCATTGTCTGAGGCGCAGACTGTGGAAATACGCGCTGGTGACAGATATTGCACAGTGGAGCCAGTTGCAAGGCCAACTTGGGCGCTGGAAGTGGGACGCGATGTACAAGGAGGGTATGCCCTGGCGCCAAATCCATGGGGGGAGGCGGTGCGTGTTGGCTTGCCCTTGGATGCGGTGGTGGGGGCTGTGTTCAAGGTGGAAAGTCAGACAGCAATAAGCGCGCACGCCACTTCATCAAAGAAGAAGCGCAAACAGTCGCATCAACTGCATTTCATGCTTAGCCAAAGCCTTGCCTTGGATGCAATTGGCTTGTATGCAAATCTGGAAGTAGTGGGGCCGCATGGCCGCGCGCAACAAGTTTTCCGTTGGATCGCTGCAGGCAGTTTTGCGATGGGGCGGCCTGCCGATGAGGACGGCTATGATGAAGAAACGCCGCAACACGAGGTGCAGATCAGTCAGGGTTTTTGGCTGGCGGATACGGCGTGCACGCAAGCGTTGTGGCAAGCCATCATGGGTGAGAATCCGGCACGCTTCAATGCGGCAAACGGCGGTGGGCCAGAGCATCCGGTGGAGCAGGTCAGTTGGTTGGATGTGCAAGCGTTTTTGCAAAAGCTCAATGCCATGCTGCCGGGCTGTGGCGCATCTTTACCGACCGAGGCGGAATGGGAATATGCCTGTCGTGCGGGCACAACAACACCGTTTCACTTTGGCGCCACGGTCAATCCCGAGCAAGTCAATTATGATGGCAACTATCCCTATCCCTATCCCGATGGGTCAAAAGGCGAATATCGGAATAAAACTGTGCCGGTGAAAGCCTTGCCCGCAAACAGTTGGGGGCTATACCAAATGCATGGCAATGTGTGGGAATGGTGTGCAGACGATAGGCGTGAGTATGCGGCGGGGCGGTGGATAGACCCTGGCTTGGAGGCGGCGCGGGCGCCTCCGGCCAAGCCTGCAAGGCGTGCCCTGCGTGGTGGCACCTGGGGCCTCCTTGCCCGCCACGTGCGTTCTGCGATCCGGTGTGTCGACGCCAGCGAGATGCGCGCCGACAGCACTGGCTTCCGGCTGGCCCTGAGGTTCCCGGCAGGCAAGGGGGGGTAAGGGCCAGCGGGCTGGCCCTGCGCTGTGGGACACAGCGCCTTGGGCGCGGGGCGCGCCCAAGCATCGTAGGGTGCAATAAGCCGAAGGCGCATTGCGCCGCAGCCGTGGCGCATGGGATTGTCTTGCGTGAAGGCAAGGACTTCGGCGTACTCTCGGTGCAATACGCAGCAAAAACGCTGCTATTGCACCCTACGATTTGCCAGCGTTACAGTGTCTTGGACGCGGGACGCGCCCAAGCATCGTAGGGCGCAATAAGCCGAAGGCGCATTGCGCCGCAGCCTTGGCGCATGGGATTGTCTTGCGCGAAGGCAAGGAATTCGGCGTACTCTCGGTGCAATACGCAGCAAAAAACGCTGCTATTGCACCCTACGATTCACCAGCGTTACAGTGTCTTTGATGCGGGACGCGCCCAAACATCGTAGGGCGCAATAAGCCGAAGACGCATTGCGCCGCAGTCGTGGCGCATGGGATTGTCTTGCGAGAAGGCAAGGAATTCGGCGTACTCTCGGTGCAATACGCAGCAAAAAACGCTGCTATTGCACCCTACGATTCACCAGCGTTACAGTGTCTTTGATGCGGGACGCGCCCAAACATCGTAGGGCGCAATAAGCCGAAGGCGCATTGCGCCGCAGTCGTGGTGCGTGGGATTGTCTTGCGCGAGGGCAAAGAATTCGGCGTACTCTCGGTGCAATACGCAGCAAAAAACGCTGCTATTGCACCCTACGATTCTGAGCTTCTGGCGCACCGGTGGATGCCGGCCCGGCTGAACCAGCGTGCTTGTCGTGCGTAGTGGGCGGTTTGACAGGAAGCATTATCTGGCAGGCTGCGCGTTGCGCAATGTCCAAGGCGCCCGGTGCGCTGGTAGGCGCGAAGCCGAACGCCCACCGGGTTGCCGCCTTTTTTGAGGATGGAGAAACAGCATGCGTGATCCCTTAGCAAGTCGATCAGACTTATTGCCCACTCCTTTTCCTCCGCCCTGGGCCAGCGCCTTTGGCGATGATGAATATGGGCTGTGGTTTGAATTCACGGTTGATGAGGTGCGGCAGCGGCTGCGCTGGATTACAGCAGGCAGTTTTGCGATGGGGCGGCCTGAAGATGAAGTTGGCAATGATGACGAAAAGCCGCAACACGAAGTACAGATCAGCCAGGGATTTTGGTTAGCGGACACGGCGTGCACCCAGGCGTTGTGGCAAGCCATCATGGGTGAGAATCCGGCCCGCTTCAATGCGGCAAACCATGGTGGGCCAGAGCATCCGGTGGAGCGAATCAGTTGGTTGGATGTGCAAGTGTTTTTGCAAAAACTCAATACCCTTTTGCCGGGTTGCACTGCATCTTTACCGACTGAGGCGGAATGGGAATATGCCTGCCGGGCGGGGACGACAACTCCGTTTTACTTTGGGGAAACGGTGAATCCCGCTCAAGTCAACTATAACGGAAACTATCGCTATGGCGCGGGTGCAAAAGGCGAATATCGGGAAAAAACCGTCGCGGTGAAAGACCTGCCAGCAAATGGCTGGGGCCTATACCAAATGCATGGCAATGTGTGGGAATGGTGTGCAGACAATAGGCGTGCGTATGCGGCGGAACTGGCGATAGACCCTGGCTTGGAGGAGGCGCGGGCGCCTCCGGCCAAGCCAGCAAGACGTGCCCTGCGTGGTGGCGCCTGGATCCTCGATGCCCGCCTCGCGCGCTCTGCGTTCCGGTACGCCTGCGCCTGCGGGCATCGCGACTACTTCGCTGGCTTCCGGCTGGCCCTGAGGTTCCCGGCAGGCCAGGGGGGGTAAGGGCCAGCGGGCTGGCCCTGCGCTGTGGGACACAGCGCGGGCGGTGCGGAGCACCGCCCCGGGTGCGGGACGCGCCGGGGCAGGCGGCGTGGCTGCGAAAAAAACGCGGGTACGGCCAAAACCGTCCCGCGTTCAACCCTCTCACATGATCGCGTGAGTGCTTGCAATGAATCGTTATGCGCCCGGCAGGGCGCTGGCATTATTTCTGCGTCTTGTAGGTCACGCTCAATTTGTATGTGCCTGCGGTGTAACCCGTCAATTGCAGATACACATCGCCATTCGCCGTCAGGTTCACGCTGCAGCTTTCGCTGGCTGTGCTGCCAACTGAGCGGCAATCGTAGCTGCTGCTTGAAGCGGCGCTGCCTTTTTTGACATACATATCAATATCGCCCGTGCCGCTGGTGATGGCTTTCAAGCTGCCTGCCGCCGCTTTGAAGGGGCCGAAGCTCTTCTTGGCGCCGCGCGCTAAGCTGCCGCTGAAGGTTTCTGTTTTGTCTGTCCCGCTTGGCGGCGTGACCGCACCCTCACTGCCCAATTCAATCGCAAACGCTGCCGCCATACGGGCAAATTTCAAGGCGTGTTGCGCCTGATTGCCGCTATTGGCGAAGGTGTCGTTGGCGGTGTGGATGTGCGGGTTGTGCGCATTCATCGGCGATTCAAACGGCATGCTCGCGGCATAGCCCAGGCGGCTCCACGAAGCATGGTCGGAACAGGCGTAGCCGCACTTGTCGCTGCCGACTTTGACGCCCGGCAGATAGGTGGCGATCAGATTGCCGATAAAGGTGTTTTGCGCATTGTCGGTGTAGTCGGTAAACAGATAGATATCGTTGGCGCCGCCTTTGTAGTTGGTCATATCCAGCTGCATCACTCCGACCACATTGGTCTTGGCGTTGGCAAAGCTGGTGGCGATTTCCTGCGAGCCGCGCAAGCCGACTTCTTCCGCTGCATACGCAATCATTTTGATGGTGCGGCGCGGTTTGTATTTATTCGCGATCATGGCGCGCAAGACTTCAGTCATGGAAGCAATGCCGGATGCGTCATCATCGGCGCCGGGCGCGCGCGTGGTTTCGCTGGTACCGTTCATGCTGATCGAATCCAGGTGGGCGCCCAAGACCACCACTTCTGAAGCGCGGTCTGTGCCCTGAATCGTCAAGATCACCGATGGTTGCGCCCAGCTGCTGTGTTTGAATTGCACCGCGCTGATGTCGCTGCGGCCCTGCGCCATGGTTTTCCATTTCTGCAGCAGCCAGTTGGAAGAATTCACCCCGCCTTGCGATTGGTAATAGCGATTGGTGAAATTCGTCAGATCAATAATGGTCTGCGCGATATTGCTGTCTTGCATGGTCGGCAGAATCGCTTTGACCAGGGCTTGATTGGCGATTTTGTAAGAGGGGCGGGTGGCCGCCAAACCTTGCTTCACCGGTGTGCTGAGCGCCGTGCGCGCCGCTGCTTCATTCGGGTGGAACATAAAGCCGCCACAGCGCTTCAATTCGTGATGCACTTTTTCTGACAGCGCCAGCATTTGCGCTTCTGTCACTTGCACTGCGTGCACTTTTTCCGCTTCGCCAGTGTGTGCGCTGAATTTGCCGGTCGGCAGACCGGAGGCGTCGCTGGCCAGGCTGGCGCTATGTTTCGGGCTTAATGCCGGGTTGATTTTCTTTAATTGCTGAAAGGCGGCGTCGGACAGGGTGATCCAGTGCAATTTGCTGTTGCCGGCCAGGGTGCTTTCTTCAGCATGAACGGCGGGCATGGCAATGCAGGCAAGCAACAGGGAAAGCAGGGTCTTTTTCATTCGGGTCTCGCTCTGTGGGGAGGCGGGGCCGGTGCGGTGCGCCCGGCCCCTGTATTTATATAGTGTGCTGATCTGTGTCGGGCCGGGCGCGGGATGCCGCTATGCGGCATCCCGTGTGGCGTCAAGCAGGATTACTGCACCGTGGCGACCAGGGTGGCGCCGGATACGGTGTTATACGCATTCAACAGCAGGTAGTAAGTGCCTGAAGTCGGGGCGCTGATGGTGATGGTTTCGCTATTGGTCGGGCCGTCAGATTTCTTGGTGTAAGAAGTCGTGGTCGGTGCGCTGGAGCGCTTGGCGTAGATGTCGCCATCGCCCGTGCCGCCGGACAGTTTGAAGGTCAGCGAAGTTTTGCCGGACGGCACCACGATGGTGAACACCTTGGTCGTGCCCTTGGCCAGCGCCACACCGGTCACCGGTACGCCGCTCTTCAACACATTGCCGCTCGGCGGGGTGGTGCCGCCTTTGCAGGAAACGCCGACTGCTGCGAAGGCCTTGGTCACATCCGCCACATTGAAGCCGCGTGCGCCGGCGGCTTTTTCCACACCGCAAGCGCCTTCATTGAAGGTGCTGTTGGCTTTCCAATACAGGTGATTGGCGTCGGCCATCACTTGGAAGGCTTTCTTGGTGTCCCAGCCGCTGGTGGTGGCCAGCAGGTAGAAAGCTTTGTTGTACACGCCGCTGGTGTGGTGCACGTCCATGCTGCTGGTGTACTTGGAGGCGTGGGCAATCGAGACGCCATCTTTGGTCGGGTCGTTCATGTAACGCAGGGCAGTGCCGCGCTTGAAGATTTCCGCGCCAACCAGGAAGTCGTTACGGCCTTTCATGTAAAACTCTGCAGCTTCGCCGGCCATATCGGAGAAGGCTTCGTTCATACCGCCGGACATGCCGGAATACACCAGACCGGAATTTTGCTCGGTAAAGCCGTGCGACACTTCATGCGCCGACACGTCCAGCGAGACCAGCGGGTAGAAGGTGTTGGCGCCGTCGCCGAAGGTCATCGCCTGACCATTCCAGAATGCGTTTTCATAGTTGTTGCTGTAGTGCACGCGCATCAACAGTTTTTGGCTGATCGGACGCAGGTTCAGCCAGTCTTTATACATATTGAAGACCACATGGCCGAAGTAATAAGCGTCGTTGATCGGCGAGTATGCGCCATTGATCGCTTTGAAGGTGTTGCGCGAGCAGGTGAACTGGAACGGGGTGGAGCCGGAGGTGCCGTGATTCATATTGATCGCCGCCACATTGGTGGAATCCATCACGCAGTTGTCAGTCACTTTCAGGGCGCCGAAATCCTTGCCGTATTCATATTGGCCGGTTTTTTGGTTGCCGCCCGGGCCGGTCGCATCTTTATGCGCCAGACCATCCCATTTTTGCATCACGGCGCCATTGTTGGCGTCGATCATCATGTGCGGACGGGTCGGCTTGCCATTTGCCTCGGAGTAGAAAGACACCATGTAGAACAGGTGAGCGCGCTTGTTTTCATCCAGCTTCACGAACAGCTTGGCTTGTTCGTTTTCAATTTTGCCATTGATGCCGGAAGCGGCGCGCGCCGCGCGCAGGGCTGCGGCTTCGTTCAGGGTCGGGCGCGCTGAGGGCAGGTCGGTCGCGACATTTTTCAGCAGGGAGCCGGAAATATTTGTGTTCACGCCGCCGGTAATGCCTTGGGCTTTGCTGCGCGTTTCCACCACGCCTTCACCCCACACCGGGATGCCTTGATGGAATTGTTCATAGCGCGTTACTTCATTGCCATTGGCGAAAGTCTTTTTACGGCTGGCTTTCAGATCATCCGCGCTCAAGCCAAGCTTGGCGTGAATGCTTTGGGCTGCAATACCCTGATCCTGGCTGTCGATATCCAAATCAACGCGGTCAGCGGCTTGGGTGCTGAAGGCTGCGGCCAGCATCAAGGTCATCAGGCTGGGGCGGGCGAGTTGTTGCAGTGCAAAGTTCATGTTGTCTCTCTGTATGGTTGGTTTGTGAATAGTTGGGCTGGTGGCCCTGGCTATGCTGCTGGTGGCTGAGCCACTCTTGCTTGCTGGCTTAACTGCAATGCGGCAAGCCGTTTTTGTTCGCTCAAGGGCGAGCGGGGGCTTGGCCCGATACCGGCAAGATCGGTACGGTGCGTGATTACAGTGTGCGCTCAGGCGCTATAAGGTTTTTGGTTTTACGCTGTGGCGTATTGCCGGTATCACTTCTTGAGCGTAAAGGCTGTTGGAAGCTGGGATGCTGGCAGATGAATATCAACTGGAAATTCTTACGCTGATTTTTGTTGTCTTCGTTGCAAGTTGATGGCGAGATTACAACCTAAATCAGGGAATTTGTGAAGAGCGCCGGATTTGCCCTGCCTGCCCTGACATTTCTGCAAGGAAAGCAATTGCTTGCCTGTTTGCGTTATAAAAATAACAGAAAACGTGTTTTTGTATCATTGCATAACAAGCATGTGCTCGATTTGTTATGAATATAACAAATATTATATAAGTAAAAATACAAGCTTATTTGCGTTAAATTGATATAGTCTGCATCATTTTTCCTGATAAATTTTTCCCCTTGGAAATGAAAAGATTGCAAATTAGAAAATTTTATCCACATCAATATTGTTTTTGAAATATATTTGCCTCCAGAGTCCGTTTGCCTGCAAGAAGTTCTTCACTCCTCAAATGTCTGTCCCGGAATGATCATTGTGCGATGCAATATCATGATTCTTAAGGGAAAAATTGATTGTGGAAAACTTATAACAGGAAAATTATCAATGCCTTCAAACTTTTCCGGGCTTGCGCCTGCATATGACCGGGGTGTGGCGGGCGCTTAGATTCTTCGCGCGTTTAAATATAAACATTTATTTGATAAATAAAACATTAGCCACATTGGCGTTCTGTGCTTGTGCGCATGTGGATGCTGTATAGTCTCGCAGCAAAATGTCAGCAAAGGAGGCGTCATGCAAAGCAGTCAAGGGCATATGCGGGCTGTTGAGATAGCAGGTTTTGGCGGGCCGGAAGTACTGCGGCTATGTTCCATGCCCATCCCGCAAGCCGGGCCGGGTGAAGTGCTGGTGCGGGTGCATGCCGCCGGGGTGAATCGGCCTGATGTCTTGCAGCGCATGGGGAAATATCAGCCGCCGCCAGGCGCCAGTCTGTTACCGGGTTTGGAGTTGGCGGGGGAGGTGGCGGGCGGCGATGTAACGGCGTTTTCGCCTGCCGGCCCATTGCAAATCGGGACCAGAGTTTGCGCGCTGGTGGCTGGCGGCGCGTATGCGGAATATTGTGTGGTTCCGGCTGCGCTGTGTATGCCCTTGCCGCCCGGCTGGGATATGTTGCAGGCGGCCGGTTTGCCTGAAACCTGCATGACAGTGTGGAGCAATCTGGTGCAGCGCGCCGGTTTGCGCGCCGGTCAGCGTGTGCTGGTGCATGGCGGCAGTTCAGGCATTGGCGTGACTGCGATTCAGATTGCGCGCGCGCTTGGCTGTGAGGTGCTGGTGACTGCGGGCAGCGAGGAAAAATGCCGCGCCTGTCTGGCGCTCGGCGCGCAGCACGCCATCAATTACCGCCAGCAGAATTTCGCGCAAGCCGTGCAAGAAATCACCGGCGGGCAGGGGGTGCATGTGGTGCTGGATATGGTGGCCGGCGATTATCTGGATGCCAATTTGCGTATTTTGGCGGATGATGGCTGTCTGGTCATTATCGCGCTGCAGGGCGGCTCCCGCGCCACCCTGGATATGGGGCAGATCCTGCGCCGCCGTCTGCATGTCACCGGCTCCACCTTGCGCCCGCGCGATCTGGCATTCAAAGCCCAATTGGCGCAGGAAGTCACGCAGTCGGTCTGGCCGATGATGGCCGATGGCAGATTTATTCCGGTGATTCATCAGGTGTTTGATTTGGAGCAGGCTGGCGCCGCGCACGCCATGATGGAAAGCAATGCGCATATCGGCAAGCTGCTGTTGCGCGTGGTTTGACCGCTTTGTCCGCATCAGGCTAAAATAGCGGGTTATTGCCCGCGCGGCCTTCTCTTGCCGGGCGGCTCGTATAAATACAGATACGGGGCGCACAGCCCCTGAGACTACACATGCGCCGAAAACTGATTGCTGGAAATTGGAAAATGCATGGCTCGTTGAGCAGCAATGCAGCCTTGCTGGAAGAAATTATGCGCTGGCCGCATCTGGCCGGTGACAAAGTGGAGGTGGCGGTTTGCATTCCCGCCCCTTATCTGGCGCAGGCGCAGCAATTGCTGGGTGGCAGCGCTTTGCACTGGGGCGCGCAGGATGTATCGGAACATCCGTCCGGCGCCTTTACCGGCGAAGTGTCAGCCGCCATGCTGGCTGAATTCGCTTGCCGCTACGCGATTGTCGGCCACTCTGAGCGCCGCACCTGGCACAAGGAAAGCTCGGATCAGGTTGCGCGTAAAGCTGCAGCGGCGCTCAATCGCGGCGTGCAAGCCATTATCTGCCTGGGTGAAACCCTGGTCGAGCGCGAGGCGGGGCAAACCGCCGCCGTGGTTGGCGCGCAATTAGCGGCGGTGTTGGAAACCCTGTCGGCTGAGCGTATGCGGCAAACGGTGTTGGCGTATGAACCGGTGTGGGCGATTGGCACGGGCAAGACCGCCACCCCGGAAATGGCGCAGGAAGTGCATGCCATGTTGCGCGCCCAGGTGGCGGCGGCGCATGGCGCGGAGGTGGCGCAGGGTTTGCAAATTCTGTATGGCGGCAGTATGAAGCCGGACAATGCGGCGCAGCTGTTGGCGATGCCGGATATTGATGGCGGTTTGATTGGTGGTGCGGCCCTGGTGGCGGCACAGTTTTTGGCGATAGCCGACGCGGCGCAGCAAGCTTGAGCGCGGCATTCATTTACATTGGAATAGCAGGATGAATAATTTTTACGGTTTGATGGTGGTATTGCAGGTGCTGTCCTCACTGGTCATCATTGGCCTGGTGCTGTTGCAGCATGGCAAGGGCGCGGATATGGGCGCATCGTTTGGTTCCGGCGCTTCCGGCAGCTTGTTCGGCGCTTCCGGCTCCTCGAATTTTCTGACCAAATCGACCGCGCTGGCGGCGGCCGTGTTTTTCATTTCCACTCTGGTGTTGGCCGGCATCGGCTCCAACCGTCACAGCGGCAGCGTGACTGAGCGTGTGGCAGCGCCGGCCCCGGTGACTGCGCCCGCATCCGCGCCGGCTCCGGCTGCTTCGGCCGCAGTGCCGGCGGCTCCCGCCGCGCCTGCCGCTTCTGTCCCGGCGTCTGCCCCGGCGGCGTCCGCAGCTTCTGCTGCAAGTGGTAAATGATGTGTCCCGCTTTACGGCAAAAAGCGCTTTTTTTGCCGTAAAGCATGCAAAAAGTTTGGATCAGCTTTGAAAATCGCCCTGCAAGGCGTTATAATACTGACCTTTGAAGCCGACGTGGTGAAATTGGTAGACACGCTATCTTGAGGGGGTAGTGGCGCAAGCTGTGCGAGTTCGAGTCTCGCCGTCGGCACCAAAAAAAGCCTGCATGAAAGCAGGTATGAAAATACGTAAAGGGGATATGACAGCAAGCTGGAACAGCGGCTGAGATTGTCCAGTCGAGCCAGCAAGGCGGCGCCGAGCTGGCTTTTTTACGGCAACGAAGAGGCGAAACAAAGGCTTCAACGTACATACAAAGCCAGCTTGCTTTGCAAGCCAGCCGGATGCAAAGACCGGCAGCAGGTGTATCATGTGCGCGGTTGCGGTTTTTGCGTATGTAATGTTCAACGATGGGACTTTATTGTGAACCTCGAGAATTATTTTCCAGTCCTCCTCTTCATCATCGTCGGCGTCGCCGTCGGCGTGCTGCCCCAGGTCCTGGGGCGTTTGCTTGGCCCGCATAAGCCGGATGACGCCAAGCTCAGTCCATATGAATGCGGCTTTGAAGCGTTTGAAGATGCGCGTATGAAGTTTGACGTGCGCTACTACCTGGTCGCTATCCTTTTCATTCTGTTCGATCTCGAAACCGCGTTTTTCTTCCCCTGGGGCGTTTCCATGCGCGAGCTGGGGTGGAGCGGTTTTGTCACGATGCTGGTCTTCATTGCAGAATTTGCAGTGGGTTTTTGGTACATCTGGAAGAAAGGCGCCCTGGATTGGGAGTGAGCCATGTCAATCATTGAAGGTAAATTGAACCAAGGTTTCATCACCACGTCGGCTGACAAGCTGATCAACTGGACGCGCACCGGCTCTTTGTGGCCGATGACGTTCGGTTTGGCCTGCTGTGCGGTGGAGATGATGCAAGCCGGCGCTTCGCGCTATGACCTGGACCGCTTCGGCGTCGTGTTCCGTCCCTCGCCACGGCAGGCGGACGTGATGATCGTGGCCGGCACGCTGTGCAATAAGATGGCGCCGGCCCTGCGCAAGGTCTATGATCAAATGTCTGAACCGCGCTGGGTGATCTCGATGGGCAGTTGCGCCAATGGCGGCGGCTACTATCATTATTCTTACTCCGTGGTTCGGGGTTGTGATCGCATCGTGCCGGTCGATATTTATGTGCCGGGCTGTCCGCCGACCGCCGAGGCGCTGCTGTACGGCATTCTGCAATTGCAAAACAAGATCAAGCGCACCAACACCATTGCGCGTATCTGATGGGCCATCATGACGACGAAAATCGAAACATTGGCGGCGCGGCTTGAACAGCATCTGGGGTCGCGCCTGCAAAAAATCAAGAGCGCATTGGGCGAAGTCACGATAGAAGTCAAAGCGGCTGACTATTTGGACGTGATGCAGCAATTGCGTGACCTGCCGGAATTGCGCTTTGAAGAATTGATCGACCTGTGCGGCCTCGATTATCAAACCTGGGGCGACGGAGTCTGGGATGGCGCGCGTTTTGCCGCTGTCACGCATCTGCTGTCGATCGCAAACAACTGGCGTTTGCGCGTGCGCGTGTTCGCGCCGGACGACGATATGCCGGTGGTGCCGTCGGTGACCGGCATCTGGGCCGCCGCCGGCTGGTATGAGCGCGAAGCCTTCGATATGTACGGCATCCTGTTTGAAGGCCATGCCGATCTGCGCCGCATTCTGACTGACTATGGTTTCATCGGCCACCCCTTCCGCAAAGACTTCCCGGTTTCCGGTTATGTAGAAATGAAATACGACGAGCAATTGAAGCGCGTCGTGTACCAACCGGTGACAATTGAACCGCGCGAAAATGTGCCGCGCGTGATCCGCGAAGAAACTTACGGGGTCAAATAATGGCTGATATTAAAAACTACACACTGAACTTTGGCCCCCAGCACCCGGCTGCGCACGGTGTGTTGCGTTTGGTGCTTGAACTTGACGGCGAAGTGATTCAACGCGCCGATCCGCATATCGGTCTGCTGCATCGCGCCACCGAAAAACTGGCTGAGCAGCGCACCTTCCTGCAATCCGTTCCCTATATGGACCGGCTCGACTACGTGTCGATGATGAGTAATGAACACGCGTATGTGATGGCGATTGAACGCATGCTGGGCATCGAAGTGCCGCTGCGCGCGCAATACATCCGCGTCATGTTTGACGAAATCACCCGCCTGCTCAACCACCTGATGTGGCTGGGCGCGCACGCGCTGGACGTGGGCGCGATGACGGTGTTTTTGTACGCCTTCCGTGAGCGTGAAGATTTGATGGACTGCTACGAAGCGGTGTCCGGCGCGCGCATGCACGCCGCCTACTACCGTCCGGGCGGGGTGTACCGTGATCTGCCGGCCAAGATGCCGCAGCACAAAGCCTCCATCATGCGCAATCAAAAAGCGATTGATGAACTCAACGCCAACCGCCAAGGTTCGCTGCTCGACTTCATTGAAGACTTCACGCGCCGTTTCCCGACCTATGTCGATGAATATGAAACCCTGCTGACCGATAACCGGATCTGGAAACAGCGTCTGGTCGGCATCGGCGTGGTGTCGCCTGAGCGGGCGATGGCGATGGGCTTCACCGGCCCCATGCTGCGCGGCTCCGGCATCGCCTGGGATTTGCGTAAAAAGCAGCCGTATGAAGTGTACGACCGCATGGACTTTGATATTCCGCTGGGCACGAATGGCGATTGCTATGACCGCTATCTGGTGCGGGTGGAGGAAATGCGTCAATCCAACCGCATCATCAAGCAATGCGTGGACTGGCTGCGCGCCAATCCCGGCCCGGTGATTTCCGATAATCACAAAGTGGCGCCGCCTTCGCGCGTGGACATGAAGTCGAATATGGAAGAGCTGATCCATCACTTCAAACTGTTCACCGAAGGCTTCCATGTGCCGGCTGGCGAAGCTTATGCGGCAGTGGAGCATCCGAAGGGCGAATTCGGGATTTATCTGATGTCCGATGGCGGCAATAAACCTTACCGCTTGAAGATCCGCGCCCCGGGCTTCCCGCATTTGCAGGGACTCGATGAAATGGCCAAGGGGCATATGATCGCCGACGCCGTGACCATCATCGGCACCCAGGATATCGTGTTTGGCGAAATTGACCGCTAACCAGTGCATGCGCGCATGCGAACAGAGGCAAATAATGTTGTTATCAGAGCTTGCTTATAAAAAAATCGACCGCGAGGTCGCCAAATATCCGCCCGAGCAAAAGCAATCGGCGGTGATGGCGGCGTTGGCGATCGCTCAGGATGAAACCGGCTGGTTGCCGCCGGAAGTGTTGCAGGATGTCGCTGACTATCTCGGCATGCCGGCTATCGCGGTGCAGGAAGTGGCGACTTTCTACAATATGTACAACACCAAGCCGGTGGGCAAACACAAGATTTCGGTTTGCACCAATCTGCCTTGCGCCCTGTCCGGCGGCGAGCGCGCCGCCCACTACCTCAAGGAAAAGCTGGGCGTGGATTACAAAGAAACCACGGCTGATGGCGAATTCACCTTGATCGAAGGCGAGTGCATGGGCGCTTGCGGCGATGCGCCGGTGCTCTTGGTCAACAACAAGCGCATGTGCTCCTTCATGTCGCACGAAAAGATCGACGGCTTGCTGGATGAATTGAAAGGAGGCAAGAAATGACTTGCCTGCATGGACGCCATATCAAACCGCTGATCCTGGCCGGATTGGACGGACAAAACTGGCATCTGGAAGATTATGTCAAGCGCGGCGGCTATCAAAGCCTGCGCAAAATCCTGACCGAAGGCATGACCCCGGAACAGGTGATCGCCGAATTGAAAGCCTCTTCGCTGCGCGGGCGCGGCGGCGCCGGTTTCCCGACCGGCTTGAAATGGTCTTTCATGCCGCGTCAATTCGCTGGCCAGAAATACCTGGTGTGCAATACCGATGAAGGCGAACCGGGCACATTCAAAGACCGCGACATCATCCGCTACAACCCGCACGCCCTGATTGAAGGCATGGCGATTGGCGCGTTTGCGATGGGCATCACGGTCGGCTACAACTACATCCACGGCGAAATTTTTGCCGACTACCTGCGCTTTGATGAAGCGCTGGAAGAAGCGCGCGCCGCCGGCATGCTGGGCGACAACATCATGGGCAGCAATTTTTCATTCCAGCTGCACGCCTTCCATGGCTATGGCGCCTACATCTGCGGCGAGGAAACTGCCTTGCTGGAATCGCTGGAAGGCAAAAAAGGCCAGCCGCGCTTCAAGCCGCCGTTCCCGGCCAGCTTCGGCCTGTATGGCAAGCCGACCACGATTAACAACACCGAAACCTTCGCCGCCGTGCCTTTCATCATCGCCATGGGCGGTGAGAATTACGCCGCGCTGGGCAAGCCCAACAATGGCGGCACCAAGATTTTCTCGATGTCGGGCGATATCGCCAAGCCGGGCAATTATGAAGTGCCGCTGGGCACCCCGTTTGCCGATCTGCTGGAACTGGCCGGCGGCATGCGCGATGGTAAAAAGATCAAGGCTGTGATCCCGGGCGGCTCCTCGATGCCGGTGCTGCCGGGCGATGTGATGATGGCCACCGACATGGATTACGACTCAATCGCCAAAGCCGGCTCGATGCTGGGTTCGGGCGCGGTGATCGTGATGGACGAAACGCGTTGCATGGTGAAATCGCTGCTGCGTTTGTCTTACTTCTATTTTGAAGAATCCTGCGGTCAGTGCACCCCATGCCGTGAAGGCACGGGCTGGTTGTACAAGATGGTGCACAGAATCGAACACGGCCAGGGCCGTCCGGATGATCTGGACATGCTCAACCGTATCGCCGACAACATCCAGGGCCGCACCATTTGCGCGCTGGGCGATGCGGCGGCAATGCCGGTGCGTGCCATGATCAAGCACTTCCGTGAAGAATTTGCATACCACATCGAGCACAAACGGTGCTTGGTTCCCGCTTACGTATAAAGCTGTCAGGCCAAAGTAAAACCATGGTTGAAATCGAAATCGACGGTAAGAAGGTGGAAGTGCCACCCGGCAGCATGGTGATGGATGCTGCCAACAAGGTGGGCACATACATTCCTCATTTCTGTTACCACAAAAAACTGTCCATCGCGGCCAACTGCCGCATGTGCTTGGTCGAGGTTGAAAAAGCGCCGAAACCATTGCCTGCCTGCGCCACCCCGGTCGCAGCCGGCATGATCGTGCGTTCCAACAGCGAAAAAGCGGTGCAAGCGCAAAAGAGCGTGATGGAATTCCTGTTGATTAACCACCCGCTGGACTGCCCGATCTGCGATCAGGGCGGCGAATGCCAGTTGCAGGACTTGGCGATGGGCTATGGCCCCTCGGCTTCCCGCTACCAGGAAGAAAAGCGCGTGGTGTTCCACAAGAATGTCGGCCCGCTGATCTCGATGGAAGAGATGAGCCGCTGCATCCACTGCACCCGCTGCGTGCGCTTCGGCCAGGAAATCGCCGGCGTGATGGAACTGGGCATGCTCAATCGCGGCGAGCACTCGGAAATCACGTCCTTCGTCGGCAAAACGGTCGATTCCGAACTCTCGGGCAATATGATTGATCTGTGCCCGGTCGGCGCCCTGACTTCCAAGCCGTTCCGCTATTCCGCCCGCACCTGGGAATTGGGCCGCCGCAAATCGGTCAGCCCGCATGATGCAGTCGGCGCGAATCTGATCGTGCAAGTCAAAAACAACCAGGTCAAGCGCGTTGTGCCGCTGGAAAATGAAGCGGTCAATGAATGCTGGATTTCCGATAAAGACCGTTTCTCCTACGAAGCCTTGAACAGCGAAGAACGCTTGCAACAGCCGATGTTGAAGCAGGGCGGTCAATGGCAAACCGTGGATTGGAAAACCGCGCTCGAATACGTCGCGCACGGCTTGCGCAACATCCGCCACGAACATGGCGCGGACGCAATCGGCGCCCTGGTCAGCCCGCATGCCACGCTGGAAGAAATGGCCCTGGCGGCGAAACTGATGCGCGCAATCGGCAGCGACAACATCGACAGCCGCCTGCGCCAGTCTGATTTTTCGCTGGATGGCAAGATCAAGCCATGGCTTGGTATGCACATCGAAGAACTGGGCCATATGGAACGTGTGCTGGTGATCGGCGCCTTCCTGCGTAAAGATCATCCGCTCTTGTCCGCGCGCCTGCGCCAAGCCGTGAAACACGGCGCCAAGCTGATGCTGGTGCATGGCTGCGACGACGACAATCTGATCCCGGCTGCCGCCAAGATGATTGCCGCGCCGTCTGATTGGCTGGCGGCCTTATCGAAAATCGTGGTCGCCCTGGCGGCGCGCAAACAAATCGCCGCACCGGCTGGCTTTGACGCCGTGCAAGCCGATGACGCCGCGCACAAAATCGCCGAATTGCTGGATGGCGGCGAAGGCCGCGCCATCTTGCTGGGCAATGCCGCCGTCGCCCATCCCGAATACGCCAAGCTGCATGCCGCCGCCGAATGGATTGCCGCCAACAGCGGGGCCAAATTCGGCGTACTGGGTGAAGCCGCCAACAGCGTCGGCGCCTATCTGGCCAAAGCCGTGCCGCAAGACAAGGGCGCGAACGCATTCGACATGATCGCCAAGCCGCGCAAAGCCTATCTGGTGTTGCACGCCGAAGCCGAGCGCGATTGCCACGACACGCGCGCCGCCGCAGCAGCCATGCAGGCAGCGGAAATGGTGGTGCTGATGTCGCCGTTCAAGCAGGGCATGGACTATGCCGACGTGATTCTGCCGGTGGCCCCGTTCACGGAAACCGCAGGCAGCTTTGTGAATTGCGAAGGCCGTTTGCAAAGCTTCCAGGGCGTCGTCAAGGCGCTGGGCGAAACCCGTCCGGCATGGAAAGTTTTGCGCGTGCTGGGCAATCTGCTCGACGCACCGGGTTTTGATTACGACAGCGCAGAGCAGGTGCGCGCCGAAATCACCAAGGTTGCGCATGGCGAATTGATCAGCGGCCTGAACAACCAATCCGGCCTCGCACCGCAAGCCGGGCAAGCCGCCGGCGGACTGCAACGTCTGGCCGATGTGCCGATTTATTTTGCCGATGCGCTGGTGCGCCGCGCGCCGTCGCTGCAAGCCACCGCCGACGCCAAAGCGCCGCGCGCCCTGATGAACCAAGCCACCCTCGCCAAGCATGGCCTGCAAGCCGGCGACGCCGTCACCGTGCGTCAAGGGCAGGGCAGCGCCAGTCTGTTGGCCGCATTGCACGCCGGCCTGCCGGATGATGTGGTGCGTATCGCCGCCGCACATGAAAGCACGGCGCAACTGGGTGCCATGTTTGGCGCTGTGACGCTGGAAAAAGGGAAGGGGGCGTAATGGATCAATTGTTGACCCTGGTGCACAAGTTTGGCTTGGACAATCTTGGCTCGCTCTGGATTCCGCTGTGGACGCTGATCAAAATCGTGGCCATCGTGGCCCCGTTGATGATTTGCGTGGCCTACCTCACTTTGTGGGAACGCAAAATGATCGGCTGGATGCAAGTGCGTCACGGCCCCAACCGCGTCGGTTACGGCTTGCTGCAACCGATTGCAGACGGCGTCAAGCTGCTGCTCAAAGAAATCATTTTGCCGGCGCGCTCGAATAAAGCGCTGTTCATTCTGGCCCCGATCATGACCATCATGCCGGCGCTGGCGTGCTGGGCGGTGATCCCGTTCGGCCCGGAAGCCGTGCTGGCGAATGTCAACGCCGGTTTGCTGTTATTGATGGCGATTGCCTCGGTGGAAGTGTATGGCGTGATCATCGCCGGCTGGGCCTCCAACTCGAAATACTCTTTCCTGGGCGCCATGCGCGCTTCGGCGCAGATGGTGTCGTATGAAATCCCGATGGGTTTTGTATTGGTGATCGTATTGATGGTGTCGGGCAGCCTGAACTTCATCGACATCGTGAAATCGCAAGGCGCCGGCTGGGGTGCGGAAAATGGCCTGACCTTCCTGTCCTGGAACTGGTTGCCGTTGCTGCCGATGTTCTTTGTGTACATCATTTCCGGCATCGCCGAAACCAACCGCCATCCGTTTGACGTGGTGGAAGGCGAATCGGAAATCGTCGCCGGCCATATGGTGGAATACTCGGGCATGTCGTTCGCCATGTTCTTCCTGGCGGAATACGCAAACATGATTTTGATTTCCGTGGTGGCCGTGTTGATGTTCCTGGGCGGCTGGATGGCCCCGGTGGCTTTCCTGGACTTCATCCCGGGGTGGATCTGGCTGGGTCTGAAGACCTTCTTCGTGGTCTCGATTTTCCTTTGGGTGCGCGCTTCCTTCCCGCGTTACCGCTATGACCAGATCATGCGTTTAGGCTGGAAAATCTTCATCCCGCTGACGCTGGGCTATCTGGTGTTCGTCGCAGCGTGGATGCAAAGCCCATGGAATATCTGGAAATAATGCGAGGAAAATCATGAATGCAATACGGGATTTTTTCCGCACCTGGGTCTTGTTTGAATTGTTCAAGGGGCTGGCGCTGACCGGTCGCTATCTGTTCGCACGCAAGATCACGGTGCAATATCCGGAAGAGAAGACGCCGATGTCGCCGCGCTTCCGTGGCCTGCACGCGTTGCGCCGCTATCCAAATGGCGAGGAACGCTGCATTGCCTGCAAACTGTGTGAAGCGGTTTGCCCGGCGATGGCGATCACCATCGAATCCGAGCAGCGCGCTGACGGCAGCCGCCGCACCACGCGTTACGACATCGACCTGACCAAGTGCATCTTCTGCGGTTTCTGCGAAGAATCCTGCCCGGTCGATTCGATTGTGGAAACGCATATTTTTGAATACCACGGCGAAAAACGCGGCGACTTGTACTACACCAAGGAAATGCTGCTGGCGATTGGCGACCGTTACGAACAGGATATTGCGGCGGCGCGTCAAGCGGACGCCCAATACCGCTAACCGAACCGGGAATCACAGGCTTATGGACTTCAAAACTGCCTTGTTCTATGTATTTGCACTGGTGCTGTGCATCGCCGCCTTGCGCACGATCACAGCCAAAAACCCGGTGCATGCGGCGCTGTTTTTAGTGCTGTCTTTCTTTTCCGCCGCCGGCATCTGGATGCTGCTGAAAGCGGAATTCCTGGCCATTGTGCTGGTGCTGGTGTATGTCGGCGCGGTCATGGTGCTGTTCCTGTTCGTGGTGATGATGCTCGATATTGATATTGCGCGGATGCGCGAAGGCTTCTGGCAATCCTTCCCGCTGGCGGCGACAGTCGGCGTGATCATCGTGCTGGAAATGGCGGCGGTCTTGCTGCGCGGCTTCTGGAGCCCGGATCAGCAAGCCCCGGCGGCGGCGGCCACGATCGGCGGCACCAAGGAGCTGGGTCTGCAAATCTTCACCAAATACATCTTCGCCTTTGAAGTGGCGGCGGTGGTGCTGCTGGTGGCGATCATCGCGGCTGTCGCGCTGACCTTGCGCCGTCGTAAAGACGCCAAATACTTCTCGCCGGGCGATGCCGTCAAGGTGAAAGCCGCTGACCGTCTGCGCGTGGTGAAAATGCAAGCCGAAGTCGAACGCGCGCCAGGCGCCGACAGTGCGCAATAAGGACCGGGAGACGCTATGACATTGACTCTGACACACTACCTGATCCTGGGCGCAATTCTGTTTGCGATTTCGGTGATCGGCATCTTTTTGAACCGCAAGAACATTATCGTGCTGTTGATGGCGATTGAATTGATGCTGCTGGCGGTGAATATGAATTTCATTGCCTTCTCGCACTATCTGGGCGATGCGGCTGGACAGATTTTTGTCTTTTTCATACTTACCGTGGCGGCGGCGGAATCCGCGATTGGTCTGGCGATTCTGGTGGTGATGTTCCGTAATCTGGATACCATCAACGTCGAAGATTTGGATAGCCTCAAAGGCTGATCGGCTCAACATAACAACACGAAAGTACAGATATGGCAGGGCAACTTAACCCTAACCTCTTGCTTGCTATCCCACTGGCGCCGCTGGCCGGCGCCATGGTGGCCGGCCTGCTTGGCACCCGCTTCTTTGGCAATCTGGTGGGGCGCAAGGTCTCGCACAGTGCGACCATTCTCGGTGTGCTGATCGCCTTCGTGCTGTCCTTCCTGACTCTGCAGGATGTGTTAGCCGGAGCGAAATTCAACGAGACCATTTATACCTGGATGACAGTAGCCGGCTTGAAGCTGGAAGTCGGCTTCCTGGTGGACAGCCTGACCGCCACCATGATGTGCGTGGTCACCTTCGTCTCCCTGATGGTGCATATTTACACCATCGGCTATATGGAAGAGGACGAAGGCTATAACCGCTTCTTCTCCTACATCTCGCTGTTTACCTTCTCGATGCTGATGCTGGTGATGTCGAACAACTTCCTGCAACTGTTCTTCGGTTGGGAAGCGGTCGGCCTGGTGTCGTATCTCCTGATCGGTTTCTGGTACAAACGCCCGACCGCGATCTTTGCGAATATGAAAGCCTTCCTGGTCAACCGCGTGGGCGACTTCGGCTTCATTCTCGGCATCGGTCTGGTGCTGGCCTACACCGGCAGCCTGAACTACGCCGAAGTGTTCGACAAGAAAAACGCGATGGTGCAGGCGATGTTGCCCGGCACCACCTGGATGGTGGTGACGGTCGCCTGTATCTGCCTGTTCATCGGCGCGATGGGTAAATCGGCCCAATTCCCGCTGCACGTCTGGCTGCCGGACTCGATGGAAGGCCCGACCCCGATTTCCGCCCTGATTCACGCCGCGACCATGGTGACCGCCGGCATTTTCATGGTGGCGCGCATGTCGCCGCTGTTTGAATTGTCCGACGCCGCCTTGTCCTTCGTGCTGGTGATCGGCTCCATCACCGCGCTGTTCATGGGCTTTATGGGCATCATCCAAAACGACATCAAGCGCGTGGTGGCGTACTCCACCCTGTCGCAGCTCGGCTATATGACGGTCGCGCTGGGCGCTTCCGCCTACTCGGTGGCGGTATTCCATCTGATGACGCACGCTTTCTTCAAAGCCTTGCTGTTCCTGGCTGCCGGTTCGGTGATTATCGGCATGCACCATGATCAGGACATCCGCAACATGGGCGGCTTGCGCAAATATATGCCGATTACCTGGATTACCTCCCTGATCGGTTCGCTGGCCCTGATCGGCACCCCCTTCCTGTCCGGCTTCTACTCCAAGGACACGATTATTGAAGCGGTGGCGCTGACCAATATTCCGGGCGCAGGCTTTGCCAAGTTCGCGGTGCTGGCCGGCGTGTTCGTCACCGCCTTCTACTCCTTCCGTATGTACTTCCTGGTGTTCCACGGCGAAGAGCGTTTCGGCAAGGCGCATGATCACGGCCACGGCCATGACGATCATCATGACGACCATCACCACGGTCTGGCCCCGGGTCAGAAACCGCATGAGTCGCCATGGGTGGTGACGCTGCCTTTGATTTTGCTGGCGATTCCGTCCGCCTTCATCGGCTTCTTCACCGATGGCCCGATGCTGTTTGAACACTTCTTTGACGGCGTGATCATGGTGGACAATGAACACCATCCGGCAATGGCTGAATTGGCTAAACATTTCCATGGCCCGCTGGCGATGGCGCTGCACGGCTTTACCACCTTGCCGTTCTTCCTGGCCGCAGCAGGTGTCGCCACCTCCTGGTACTTCTATATGAAGAAGCCGTCGATTCCGGCCGCAATCAAAGAACGTTTCAGCTTCCTGTACACGGTTCTGGACAATAAGTACTACATGGATAAATTCAACGAAGTCGTATTTGCCGGCGGCGCCCGCTTATTGGGGCGCGGTTTGTGGCAATTCGGCGACCGTGCGTTAATTGATGGTCTGATCAATGGCGCGGCAGGTTTGACCGGCTGGGTGGCGCGTCTGGTGCGCACCTTCCAAACCGGTTTCATCTATCACTACGCATTCCTGATGATTTTGGGCGTGGTCGGTTTGTTGACGTATTTCATGTGGCACGAGCACCTGTTCATGTTCGCAGGCGCAGTGGCGAAGTAAATCAGCTAAGCATTGGCAAAACAACCATGAATTTTCCTTTATCCGACTCGATTCTCAGCCAGGCAATATGGTGTCCCATCCTGTTTGGCTGCCTGGTCTTGCTGCTTGGGCGTGACGAGCGCGCCTCAATGACGCGCTGGCTGGCGCTGATCGGCGCTGTGATCAGCCTGATCGTCACGCTGCCGCTGATCTCCAACTTCGACGCTGCCGCGACCAGCATGCAGTTCGTTGAAAAACAGCCGTGGATTCAAAGCTTCGGCATCAATTACTACCTGGGGCTGGACGGCATTTCGATGTGGTTCGTCCCGCTCACCGCCTTCATCACCGTGGTGGTGGTGATTGCCGGCTGGGAAGTGATTGAAAAGAAGGTGGCCCAATATATGGGCGCCTTCCTGATCCTGTCCGGTTTGATGGTGGGTGTGTTCTGCGCGCTGGATGGCGTGTTGTTCTACATCTTCTTTGAAGCCACGCTGATCCCGATGTACGTCATCATCGGCGTCTGGGGCGGCCCGAATCGGGTGTACGCCAGCTTCAAGTTCTTCCTCTACACCCTGGCCGGCTCGCTGCTGACCCTGATCGCCTTGATCGTGCTGGCGCGCACTTCCGGCACCTTTGAAATCATGGAATGGCACAAGCTGTCGCTGCCGCTGGATGTGCAGAAATTGCTGTTCCTGGCCTTCCTGGCCGCGTTTGCGGTGAAAGTGCCGATGTGGCCGGTGCACACCTGGTTGCCGGATGCCCACGTTGAAGCGCCGACCGGCGGTTCGGTGGTGCTGGCGGCCATCATGTTGAAACTGGGCGCTTACGGCTTCCTGCGTTTCTCCATGCCCATCCTGCCGCAAGCCAGCCATTACTTTGCGCCGTTTATGATCACCCTGTCCCTGGTGGCGGTGATTTATGTCGGCCTGGTGGCATTGGTGCAAACCGATATGAAGAAACTGGTGGCGTATTCCTCGGTGGCGCATATGGGCTTTGTCACCCTGGGCTTTTTCACCTTCAATGATCTGGGCGTGCAAGGCGCGATCATGCAAATGATCTCCCACGGTTTTGTCTCCGGCGCGATGTTCCTCTGCATCGGCGTGCTGTATGACCGCGTGCACTCGCGTCAAATCGCCGATTACGGCGGGGTGGTCAACACCATGCCGCGCTTTGCCTTCTTCTTTGTGCTGTTCTCCATGGCCAACTGCGGCTTGCCGGCGACTTCCGGCTTCGTCGGTGAATTCATGGTGATTCTGGGCGCAGTGAAATACGATTTCGTGATCGGTCTGCTGGCCGCCACCGCTGTGATTTTGGGCGCCGCCTACTCACTGTGGATGGTCAAGCGCGTGATCTTCGGCGAAATCGGCAATGAAGAAGTGCGCAAGCTGCAGGATTTGAACAAACGTGAATTCTTCCTGCTGGGCGTACTGGCGATCTTCACGATCTGGATGGGTTGCTATCCGGCTCCGGTCACCGATGTGATGCAGACTTCGGTCAAGCAATTGCTTGAGCATGTCAACCATATCGCGCATTGATGACGCATGATGGGAAAAGCGAATGAATAACAGTCTCAATACTGAACAATTAAATCTGGCCTTGATGGCGCCGGAGCTGTTCTTGCTGGTCGCCTCGTGTGCGATTCTGCTCATCGATATGTATTTGCGCGATGGTAAGCGCTATATCACCTACTACCTGACCCTGGGCGTGCTGGCAATCGCCGGCATGCTGAGCTGGAACAGCTGGCAATCCGGCCAAACCGGTTATCTGTTCAACCACATGTTTGTGGTTGACCCGATGTCCGACCTGCTCAAAATGTTCTCCTATCTGGCGGTTGGCGTCACCCTGGTCTATTCGCGCCGTTACAGCTACTACCGAGGCATGCTGGGCGACACCCTGGGCGGTGAGTTTTATGTGCTGACCCTGTTTGCCTTGCTGGGCCAGATGGTGATGATTTCCGCCAGCAATTTCCTGTCCCTGTATCTGGGCCTGGAATTGATGTCGCTGTGTCTGTACGCCCTGGTCGCCTTGCGCCGCGATGCGCCGGTGTCCACCGAAGCCTCGATGAAATATTTCATTCTGGGCGCGCTGGCTTCCGGTTTCCTGCTGTATGGCATCTCGATGATGTATGGCGCCACCGGCACCCTGAATCTGTCTGAAGTGGCGCAAGTGGCGGCGTCGCCGACTGCCAACCGCATCGTGCTGGTGTTCGGCATTGTGTTCCTGGTGGCCGGTCTGGCCTTCAAACTCGGCGCCGTGCCTTTCCACATGTGGGTGCCGGACGTGTATCAGGGCGCGCCGACTTCGGTCACGCTGGTGCTGGGCGGCGCACCGAAATTGGCCGCATTCGCCATCTGCGTGCGTTTGCTGATTGAAGGCATGTCGCCGCTGGCGGTGGATTGGCAGCATATGCTCTTGATTCTGGCGGTGCTCTCGCTGGCGATCGGCAATCTGGCGGCAATCGCGCAAAGCAATATCAAGCGTATGCTGGCGTATTCCACCATCTCGCAAATGGGCTTCATGCTGCTGGGCTTGGCTTCCGGCGTGCTGGAAGGCAAGGAAAACAGCTGGAACTCCATGGCCGGCCCTTACAGCTCCGCCATGTTCTATGTGATTTCCTATGTGCTGGCGACCCTGGGCACATTCGGCATGGTGCTGCTGCTTTCGCGCACCGGCTTTGAAGCTGACAATCTGGATGACTTCAAAGGCTTGAATCAGCGCAGCCCCTGGTTTGCCTTCGTCATGCTGCTCTTGATGTTCTCGCTGGCCGGCATTCCGCCGCTGGTGGGCTTCTACGCCAAGTTCTCGATTTTGGCGGCAGTGGTGAATGCGCATGGCATGTGGCTGGCGGTGTTTGCCGTGCTGGCATCGCTGATCGGCGCTTTCTACTACCTGCGCGTGGTGAAGGTGATGTATTTCGACAAGCCGCTGGATAACAATCCCATCGTTTCGCATGTCGATATGCGCGTTTTGCTGTCGCTCAATGGTCTGGCGATTTTAGTGCTTGGCCTGATGCCTAACCGTCTGATGTCGGCTTGTCTGGACGCCGTCGTCAAAACCCTGTCCACCTGATGGATACCTCAAAAGCAGCCTGGCTGGTCATACTGGCCGGGCTTTTTTT
Organism: Massilia sp. W12; assembly: GCF_037300705.1. Classification (NCBI taxonomy): domain Bacteria; kingdom Pseudomonadati; phylum Pseudomonadota; class Betaproteobacteria; order Burkholderiales; family Oxalobacteraceae; genus Massilia; species Massilia sp. W12. Next base: position 1,078,960 of record NZ_CP147776.1, read on the forward strand.
CGCCAATCTGCCTTTCTTCACCCGGCGTCTGTTTTGCGTGTTCAAACTGGATAAGCAGAAAAATTTCGCCCTCCATATGCTGGAGTGGTTTGTGTTTTATCTGCTGCTCGGTCTGCTGGGCGCAGCGCTGGAAGGCGCAATCGGCAACCGCGCTGCGCAAGGCTGGGAGTTTTATGTAATCACGGCTTGTTTAATGCTGGTGTTTGCCTTTCCGGGATTTGTGTTCCGCTATCTGGTCAAGCGCTGAGCATTCGCCAAGCTTTTGGCAGTAAAAACATGCCCGCCGGCAGGGCGGGCAATTTCATTTCTGAGATGAGGCTGCAAGGTGGAGCAAGACCAGGATCAGCATTTGCGTGAAATCCGGGTGGACGGCGAAGACGTCTATCAAGGCCATTTTCTGCGCATTACACGCGATATCGTGCAATTGCCAAATGGCAAACACGCTGCGCGCGAGTATGTGCGCCATCCCGGCGCTGTGGTCGTGCTGCCGATTTTGCCGGATGGCCGCATTTTAATGGAGCGCCAATACCGCTACCCCCTGCAAAGCGTGTTTACCGAATTCCCAGCCGGTAAAATCGATGCCGGTGAATCTTCACTTGTTTGCGCCCGGCGTGAATTATGGGAAGAAACCGGTTATCGCGCCGATAGCTGGCAGTTCGTCTGCCGCATTCATAATGCGATTGCCTATTCAGATGAATTTCTCGATCTGTTTTTAGCGCGCGGACTGCATGCCGGCGAGCGCCAATTGGATGAAGAGGAATTTCTCGATACTTGCAGCATGAGTCTGGCGGAATTATTGCAGGCAGTGCAGACAGGCCAGATCACTGATGTGAAAACGGTGATCGGTATTTTCTGGCTGGAAAAAATACTCAACGGCAGCTGGACGTTGCCGGCCATGCCGCAGCCGTAATCATTTATTCAGCGGCCAGCGGCAGTTCCAGGAAAAAGCAGGTTCCGCTGCCCGGCGTCGATTCAAAATACAATTTCCCGTGCATAATCTGCGCCAGCGTGCGCGAAATCGCCAGGCCCAAACCGGTGCCGCCCTTATTGCGGGTTGAAGAAGAATCCGCCTGGGTAAAGCGCTCAAACACATACGGCGTGAATTCCTGACTGATGCCGCAGCCGTGATCCTGCACCGCAATCCGCACGCACTTGCCTTCAAGGCTGGCGCTCAAGACCACTTCTTTGCCTGGATCTGAAAACTTGCAGGCGTTTGAAATCAGATTCGCCATAATTTGCTGAAAACGGTCGGCATCCACCCACAAATGCGCGGCAGGCGTGGCGCGCAGTTGCAAACTGACGCCGCTTTGCAGCGCAAAACTCTGATGACTTTCACAAGCTTCATGCAGCAGTTGCTTTAATTCATAGCGCGCCGGATTCAGCGCCAGCATGCCGGCTTCCATTTTTTGCATATCCAGCAAATCATTCACCAGCCGCGACAGGCGTTCCGCATTCTTGCCGGCCATATTCAGCAATTGCAATTGGCGCGCAGACAATGCGCCAGCGGCCCCGCCCAGCAATAAGCCAATACTGCCAATCACCGAGGTGAGCGGGGTGCGCAATTCATGATTCACCGTGGCGACAAATTCAGATTTCAATTTATCCGCTTGCAATCTTTCGGTCAGATCGCGCACCACTAAAATCCAGTGCGGCGCAGCATCTTCGCCCTGCAGCGGCGGTTGAAAATGGCTGATGCGCAATTCAGCCGGAAACAAAGCGCCATCAAAACGTTGATGCTGACGCGCTTGTTTGTCCGCCAATAAATCTTGCAGCGTCGCACCTTGCACAAACATGCTGATATTGCTGCCCAGCGCATCTTGTTCCGGGCATAAGTAAATACTTTGCGCAGCCTGGTTAAATGAAATGATTACGCCTGCGCTGTCGCAAGTGATGATAGCGTCCGCCGCATATTGCAAGATTGCCGCCATTTGCTCCAGATTGGCGCGCCGCACATCCTGCTGTCTTAATAAATCCTCATAAATGCGCATCTTTTCATCTTGCGCAGTTTGCTCACCCATGCTGCGCAATTTAACTTGCTGCAAGCTGGCGGCGAGCAGCATGGGCGGGATTTGTACTAAGAAAAGCGGTAAAAATAAAACCAGAATCTGGGCATAGCTGATCATCGGCGGCGGCACAAACAAACCAAACGCCATCATCAGCAGCGATTGCGCAACAAAGATGAAATTCAGGATGCAGACTTCGACAAAACTCAGCCACAGCGCCGCCGCCACCAGAATCGCCATCGCATACACAAATGGAAATGGCAAATTGGCGTAAGTGATCAGAATAATCGCACTCAGAGAGAAAACCACCGGCAATAAGATGCCCGGCTCGATTTGCCTGGAGACCGGCTGCCAGCCGAACTTCGCAATTTGCAGACCCAGAGGCAGCAAGGCCAGCATGCCCAGGCAATTGCCGCTGAACCAGGCATTCCAATTGCGCAACAGCGTATTGGTGTCGGTATGCAGCAAGGCATTGACGCAGGCGCCGGCGAAAGGCGGCAAACAGCAAACCAGAATGGCAAACAGCGGCAAGCGCTTGGGCGATTGCTCGATTTCCTTGGCAAAATAGCGCACCAGCGGCAATCCCAGCAGTATCTGCAATAAATTTAATCCGCTTTCACGCAAGCTGTCCTGCCACACCATCCCTTGCAAAAAGTTGGCGCTCAGATCCAAAACCAGCATGCAACTCAGCGCTTGTATGAGGGGATAACGTTTGCTGGCCAAAATGCTGATGCAAAAGGCCGGTATGAAATTGATCCAAATCAAGGCCCCCGGCTGGTTTGACAGCAAATGGCCAAGCCCATCTAACAGCAGCCCGCATAAACCGAGCAACATCAGTAAAAATTGAGGCGAGGCTTGCATCAGCCAGCCTTGCGCCGCAGCCAGAAGGCAGACATCAATGCCAGCGCGAATAAGCCGCCAGTCGCTATATACAGCCAGTTTTGTTGCTGCGCCGGAGTGTTTTGCTGGCTCGGCATCCAGCGCTGCAAAATGGCGTCACGCTCGACCGGGGTGATTTCCTGCAAGCCGGCCTGGATAATCTCGCCCAATTGCGGAATATCTTTACGCCAAGCCATGGACAGCGGGTAATCAAAGCCGATTGAACCGGCAATACGCAAATCCAGTTTCAGATTTTTTTCCTGGCGTAAAAAATGCAGGCTGGCGGCATCCGCCACCAAGCCGTCAATTTCGCCGCGCGCCAGCAAATCCAGCGCAGCGCCATCGGAAGGCACGGCCAGCCATTTCACCTGCGGATAATTTTCCCGCACAAAACTTTCCACCGCATACCCTTTGCCCACCCCCAATTTCGCGCCACTGAGTTGTTGCAAGCCGGTTTCCGTGCGCGAGGGGTGCAAGGCGAGCACTGCGGGAATCGAGACATAGGCTGAACTGAAGGAGACAAATTGCGCGCGCTCAGGCGTCGGACGTAAAGAGGTGAGCAGATCAACTTCGCCGCGTTTGACTTTTTGCAGATTATCCGAGAGTGGGGCCGCCGGCAGTGCGCGCAATTGCAAACCGGTTTTGCGCGCCGCCAACTCCAAAAAATCAGCCGACAGACCAACCGGCTTATTTTGTTTGTCGAGGTAGATAAAGGGGCCGTAATCCGCTTCCGGCGCCCAGGTGGCTTCTGGATGTTGTTTCAGCCAAGTTTGCAATTCAGCATTTAAGGGAGCTGACTGCACAAGCGTGGCGAACAGCGCCAACACCATTCCCAGAGTGGCAGGTAAACGCATTTCACATTCTCCTCGTGGCGGATAAGCAAGTGTAGCAAGAATGGAGGAAGGCCAAACGAATTGCGCAGGAAACTGTTGTATAGCACCAGCTTATATTAAGTTGGATTGTATGAGAGTGTTGTGATGCTTGAGTGGCTGGGAGGGAAGTATTCTCTGCCTTGGTGGTGGAATGAGGCATGCTGTTGCACATGCCTCAGTTTTCTTGTTGAGGTGATTTCCGATTTCAGCTAGCACTTTCTCAGGTTTAATTGTGCACAAATGAAAAATGAAGCGGGAAATCCATGACGCATGCTTGTCCGGCACACTTGGCTGGTTTGAATTTTGTGAGTAAAACAATTTTGGCGTACACGCTCACAGCTTGACTGGAAAGTCTGCTGTAATTTTTTACTTCCTGCACTGTGCCATCACTGCCGATCCGGGCAATCAGATTGAGGTCGCCAGCAATGCCCATTTTCCGATGCGCTCCGGAAAATGCGGTGTACAGAGGCATCAATCCTTCCAGTGGAAAGGGCGGTTCATCGCCTGCAGGCATTTTCTCGTAGTAGCCGCGCACGATATTTTTTTCTTTTTCAGGCAATTCGTCCCAGCTTTTGTTTAAGCTGATATTACTGTTTTTGATTGACTCATAGGGAAAGGGGAAGGCGGATCGAATATCACCACCTTCGTTCAAATTGTATTCTGAGGGCTTGTCAGCGGCAATTCCTATGCTGGCAGAAAATTTAAGCAATAGTAAGACACCAATCTTCATTAAAGTGTGGCGCATATCTAATCCTCCATATCACATGTGTGCATAATTGTAACACTTTGCTTTTGAAGCTGTCCACATATTAGAAAAAACGGCCTGCAAAAGCAGGCCGTGATTTGCATCGGGCTTACATATTCGGATAATTCGGCCCGCCGCCGCCTTCCGGCGTGATCCAGACAATGTTTTGCGTCGGATCTTTGATGTCGCAGGTCTTGCAGTGCACGCAGTTTTGCGAATTGATCTGCAATTTATCCTGCCCGTCATCGGTCTTGATAAATTCATACACCCCGGCCGGGCAGTAACGGCTTTCCGGGCCGGCGTACTTGCTCAGATTGGTTTGCACCGGCACATCCGCATTTTTCAGCGTCAGGTGAATCGGCTGATCTTCAGTATGGTTGGTGTTGGAAATGAAGACAGAAGACAGGCGGTCAAAGGTCAGTTTGCCATCCGGCTTCGGATAATTGATCGGCGCAAAGTCATCCGCCGGGCGCAGATAGGCATGATCCGGCTTGCTGTGGCGCAGCGTCCAGGGCGCTTTGCCGCCGAACACGATTTGATCAATCCCCACCATCAGCGTGCCCAGCTTCAAGCCCTTGCTCATCCAGGGTTTGAAATTGCGCGCTTTGTACAATTCCTCATGCAGCCAGGATTGTGCGAACGCTTGCGGGTAGGCGCTCAATTCGTCCCACTGGCGGTTCGCGCCCAAGGCTTCAAACGCCGCTTGCGCCGCCAGCATACCGCTCTTGATCGCCGCATGGCTGCCCTTGATGCGGCTGGCGTTTAAGAACCCGGCGTCACAGCCGATCAAGGCGCCGCCCGGGAAGGTCAGCTTGGGCAGCGATTGCAAGCCGCCGGCGGTAATCGCCCGCGCGCCATACGATATGCGGCGACCGCCTTCCAGGAATTTGCGGATTTCCGGGTGCGTTTTATAGCGCTGGAATTCTTCATACGGCGACAGATACGGATTTTCATAAGCCAAGCCGACCACATAACCGACCACCACCTGATTATTTTCCAGGTGATACAGGAAGGAACCGCCGTAAGTGTCATGCTCCAAGGGCCAGCCGGCGGTATGCATCACCAAGCCGGGTTTGTGCATCTTCGGATCGATTTCCCACAATTCTTTCAAGCCGATCGCATAGGTTTGCGGATCGCGCCCCTCATCCAGTTTGTAGCGGGAGATTAATTGCTTGCCCAGATGGCCGCGCGCGCCTTCGGCAAACAGCGTGTATTTCGCGTGCAATTCCATGCCGAGCTGGAAGGAATCCATGGGTTCGCCATCGCGCCCCACGCCCATATTTCCGGTAGCCACGCCTTTCACCGCGCCGGTCTCGTCATACAGCACTTCAGCGGCGGCAAAGCCGGGGAAAATTTCCACGCCCAGCGCTTCCGCCTGTTGGCCCAGCCAGCGCACCACATTGCCCAGCGAGATCACATAATTGCCTTCATTCCGAAAGCAGGAGGGCAGCATCCAGTGCGGGGTGGAAATCGCCCCGGTTTCAGTCAGAAACAGGAAGCGGTCTTCGCTCACCGGGGTGTTGAGCGGCGCGCCTTTTTCTTTCCAATCGGGAATTAACTCAGTCAGGGCTTGCGGATCCATCACCGCGCCGGACAGGATGTGTGCGCCCAGCTCACCGCCTTTTTCCAATACGCACACCGACACTTCGCTGCCTTTTTCGGCGGCCTGTTGTTTGAGTTTGATGGCTGCAGCGAGGCCGGCAGGGCCGCCGCCGACGATCACGACATCATATTCCATGGTGTCGCGCGGGCCGTATTGTTCGAGTATGCTAGCGGTTGTAGTCATTGTTTCACCATAGGTAAGGTTTTTAGCTGCTTGCGGACAATTGTCGTTGATTTTGCCGCACTTTATTAGGCGTCAGCATCTAATCAAGCCGGATTCGTGTAATGATAACGGTTCTGCAGAGAGAAGCAGGCTTTGCGACAGAATTGCTGAGCGGAAATGCAGTTTTTTGCATAATTTTTGTGCAAAAACGTGCTTGGAGCAGGAAAAAGGAGCGCCATCGTGGGTGTCGAAGTCAATCTGGAAGGAAAAATCGCGCTGGTGACCGGAGCTTCCAGCGGTCTGGGGGCGCGATTTGCAAAGATCCTCGCATTGGGCGGGGCGCAAGTGGTGCTGGCGGCGCGCCGCACCGAACGCTTGAAAGAGCTGCGAGCGGAAATCGAAGCGGAAGGCGGCGCAGCGCATGTGGTGTCCTTGGATGTGACTGACCACAACAGCATCAAATCAGCGATTGCACATGCTGAAACCGAGGCCGGCCCGCTTGATATCCTGGTCAATAACGCCGGCGTCTCACACACCGGCCGCCTGCTCGACGTGGCTCCGGACGATTACCACTTCGTCATGAACACCAATTTGCACGGCGCTTTCTTTGTCGCGCAGGAAGTCGCCAAACGCATGGTGGCGCGCGTCAAAGGCGACCCCAAACGCCAACACCGCATCATCAATATCGCTTCCGTGGCCGGCTTGCGCACCTTGCCGCAAATCGGCGTGTACTGCATCAGCAAGGCGGCGGTGGTGCACATGACGCGCGCCATGGCCAGCGAATGGGGCCGCTACGGCATCAATGTGAATGCGATCTGTCCCGGCTATATCGAAACCGAAATCAATCATGATCACTTTGCCACCGAGCATGGCAAAAAACTGATTGATATGCTGCCGCGCAAGCGCATCGGACAACCACAGGACCTGGACGGCTTGCTCTTGTTATTGGCTGCTGATGAATCACACTTCATCAATGGCGCGATTATCAATGCCGACGATGGCATGATGGCGCAATGAGCGGGCCGTGGTTGCACGTGCACACCTGCACGATAGAAATCCGCTGGGGCGATATGGACGCCATGGGCCATGTCAACAACACCGTGTATTTCCGCTATATGGAACATGCGCGGGTAGAGTGGCTGCAACAGATTGAGGCTGCCCCCAATCCCGAGGGGGAAGGCCCGGTGATCATCAATGCCCAATGCAATTTTTTGCGTCAACTGACTTACCCCGGCAAGATCGAGGTGCGCACCCTGGTCGGGCCGCCGGGTTCCAGCAGTTTTGAGGCGCGTTATGAAATCCGCCTGCTTGATGCGCAAGGCATGCCCGGCATGCTGCATGCCGAAGGCAGCTCCAAAATCGTCTGGGTTAATTTCACCAAAGGCAAATCCTGTCCGCTGCCGGAGCGCATACGCGCGCTGTTGCCGGCAGCCGGTCATGCCACTGTCACGTAAGCATCTCACGCTTATGGCGGCATACCACATCATTTCAGTTTTTATCAACCAAGAGGCAGCTTATGAATAAAGTTTATCCTGATGCGGCCAGCGCACTGGCCGGACTGGTCAAGGATGGGCAAACCATCGCCGTCGGCGGTTTTGGCCTGTGCGGCATTCCGGAAGCCCTGATCGCCGCCTTGCGCGACAGCGGCGCGAAAAATCTGACCGCGATTTCGAACAATGCCGGCGTGGACGGTTTTGGCCTGGGCCAATTGCTCACCACGCGCCAGATCCGCAAAATGATTTCCTCCTATGTCGGTGAAAACAAAGAGTTTGAGCGCCAATATCTGGCCGGCGAACTCGAACTCGAATTCACCCCGCAAGGCACGCTGGCGGAAAAGCTGCGCGCCGGCGGCGCCGGCATCCCGGCTTTCTTCACCAAAACCGGCGTTGGCACCGTGGTGGCGGAAGGCAAGGAAGTGCGCGAATTTGATGGTGAACAATATGTGATGGAACGTTCGCTGGTGGCCGATGTGTCGCTGGTGAAAGCCTGGAAAGCGGATAAATCCGGCAATCTGGTATTCCGCAAAACCTCGCGCAACTTCAATCCGAATGTGGCGATGGCCGGCAAGATCACCGTGGTCGAAGTCGAGCAACTGGTGGAAATCGGCGAACTCGATCCGGATCAAATCCACCTGCCGGGCATTTTCGTGCACCGCATTGTGATCAATGCCAGCCCGGAAAAGCGGATTGAACAACGTACCGTCAGAGCTGCATAAGGAGCAAAACATGGCTTGGAACCGTGATGAAATGGCTGCGCGCGCAGCCAAAGAGCTGCAAGACGGCTTTTATGTGAATCTGGGCATTGGCCTGCCGACCCTGGTGGCTAATTTTGTGCCGGCGGAAATGGACATCTGGCTGCAATCCGAAAACGGCTTGCTGGGCATCGGCCCATTCCCGACTGAAGACGAAGTGGATGCCGACCTGATCAACGCCGGCAAACAAACCGTGACCGCCTTGCCGGGTGCGTCCTTCTTCTCCTCGGCTGACTCCTTCGCCATGATCCGTGGCGGCAAAATCAATCTGGCGATCCTGGGCGCCATGCAAGTCTCAGAAAAAGGCGACCTGGCCAACTGGATGATTCCGGGCAAGATGGTCAAAGGCATGGGCGGCGCCATGGACCTGGTGGCAGGTGTGAAGCGCGTGGTGGTCTTGATGGAACATGTGGCAAAGGCTAAAGACGGCAGCACCTCGCACAAAATCCTGCCGGCCTGCAATCTGCCGCTGACAGGCGTGGGCGTGGTGGACCGCATCATTACCGATCTGGCGGTGCTGGATGTGACTGAAAACGGCTTGAAAGTGGTGGAACTGGCGCCAGGCGTGTCGCGTGAGGAAGTGGCGGCGGCGACTGGGGTGAGTTTGGATTTTTCGGCGTTGTGATGCGCAGGGTGGGCACGCATTTGTGCCCACGCCCCCTGGGAGGTGTGTAAAAAATGCGGCTTGTTGCAAGGCCGCATTTTTTATTGCAGAACGTTAATGCCTCAGCTTTTGCGTGCTGCTTGCGAAAAATCCACTTCGCTCAAGTTGATTTTGCCCGCCTCCTGAATTGCAATTCTCTGCAAGTCAGCAAGCGTCTTATATTTCACTTCGCCGGATAAAATCGAGGTTTGCTTTTCTTTTTCGCTGAATCGCAATTCATGATTATTCATCTTCGCTCCTGACTTCATCTGCCGCATCCAAAGCAGGCAAGACCATCTGTCCATTGCCCGCAATTGGGCCATGCGCCAAGCCCAAAGGCTCGTCGAAACCATCCTGATCTGCCAGTATCTCAAGGGAAGCAAAAGATCGCGCCGCTTCTTTTTCCATTTCCGGCAAGATATCTTTGCGGTAATCCTCAAATTCCTGGTCGCTCATATTTGCGATGTTGTTACCCATTAGCCACCGGCCCGCAATCATGATCCTTGCGCCGCGTGGGAGCGATACAGCCGTGCCCACCATGCACGGCTGCCCTTATTGATCCGCATTGATCCTGCGTTATACATAATAAAAATCATTGCCAAAAAAGGTTTTGAAAAATTTAAATGACCCACCCGGTGCAGTAGAACCTGCCGTGCGCCACCCGGTTAATTTTCCAGGCGAGGGATCAGTAATTGAATTGGATTTGCTCACTTCAATGGCTGTCATGATGAAAGCAGCGTAAACTGCTTGCCGTGGATCTTTTGTACTGTTGGCAATATCAAGCGCGGCTTGAATCCGATGAACAATGCCCGTGTCATAATTCGGGTAGTTTTGAAAGCCGGCAAATTGGCCCTTTGCGCGAACCACATCGGCAATGGTCTTGGCCCCTGGCGCACCGTATGGTTTTGGATCTGCCAGCCGGTTATACAAAACCCTATCCATATATTGCATTGCCAATTTGGCATCGGCAAGTGTGTAGGATGAGTTGGATGGGCCACGGCATTCGGCCAGCAGCAGCCGTGTTTCACAGCCGTCGGTCTCATTTTTGTTAGGTAAAACGATCATTCCCACTCCAAGACTAAAGTTAAGTGAATAAAAGTGCCGCTCCCTGGCAGCATTAACGCCGCTGTTTTTCAATCTGAAGCTTTTTGCCTGACTGCTTGCATTCAGCACGAAGTTGCGTCACCCAATCGCGTGTTACCAGATAGGTGCTGCCATGCAGCGCCGCTTCATTCTCGACCACATCTTTTTTTAAATTCAACTTGCGCCGCGATAACTTCAAATCAGTCTCACCTGGCTCATAGAGGATGATTTCCTGTCCAGCATCCCATATCACCCATGCCAGCTTGGATGAATCGGCTGCCAACTTTCCCAGCAGGCAAACCTGGGTGCTTTTCGTGGTTTGGCGTTTTTGGATGTATTGTCTGATGACTTGTTGGTGGTTGCTAAAATCGGCGTCATTGCTGATGTCGAAAACTGGATTTGGTGTGCTGACTTGGGCATGACAAGGTGCGCAGAACAACAACAAGGGCACAATCATTTGCCCTAATCGCAAGCCGCATTGCCAGCGGGTACGAAATAAAACTTGTTTAATCACCGAATATATCCTTATTTTAATGTGGGTCGCTTGAGCAACGGGGGGCATAAATGGAGTTTCAACGATTTTTGAAAGATGTTGGAATGTGAGAACGGACCCCGCTTTCCTTTATTTGCGTCTGATCACATTGATATCCTCAGTCCGCTAACTCGCTGACGGACTGGTCTGCCAGTTTCAGGGCAAATCGTTTGCGCCGCTCATTGCTAATAATCAGTGACTGACCATCCTCAGCCAGCGCAATGCTCGTGATATGGCAATCCTGTACATCGCGCTCAAATTTTTCGTTGATGATGGTTTGATACACCACCAGTCCCCACAATTTTTCATTGGTTTGTGCATCATAGGCAATCAATACACCAGCTTTTTGCTTAAAGCCCAATTCTGTGCCATCAAAAGTTGTCTCATAACGTATTCCTTGATGCAGTAGCGGCGCCACTGGTTTGGGGGCTGTGCGTTTGGCGGAAAATACGGCCATGGGTTTCTTCCTTGCGGCACTTGTTACCGCACCAGGTTTCCGGCGCTGTGATGGCAGGGTGGGAACGTATTTGTGCTCACACGCATCCACCAGCGTGCAATCATGATCGCTGCGCAGCTGCCCCCGCTTTCGCTGCTTGTCTTATCTCTTTGCATCTGGTGAGGCTGAGTCATTTAACAATGTAGTTTTACCACCTGAATCGGATCCATCGGCATTAAATATTTTCCGGCGGGCTTGTTCAGGACTAATAATGCCATAAGCAGCATGTAATAACGCTCTATCGGAATAGCCTATATCTTCTAAGGCAATTTTTTCTTTGTAGTATTTGATCAATCTCCGCGCCTTTTCCATATTAGCAGCGCTGGGAGTTCCCCATTGGGTGTACTCTGCCATGGCATCTGCAATATTTTGTTCTAAGGTGAGAGATTCATCAAACATAACGCCTAATGCGCCGCTAATGACACAATTTAATTCCTCCAATGAAAAATCCGGCACATCGCCACAGCTAGGGTCTGCAAGAACCAAAGCACCTAATTCATCGGGGTATTCAACCAAATCGTCGTTTGCCAATCTGATTAGCATAATGAAATCCTTAATTGTTTAGCAATTTCGTTTTCAAGTACACTCATGTGCTCATAGGCGCTGTAAGGCTTTTCTGTTATCGCCCAAGCGGTTCCTCCTTGGACATCAAACCGAGTGAGATATTGAAGCTTGTCCTTACATGCTTTATGTATGGTGCGTGCTTGCCTAGTGTACGCCCATATTTTTACATCACCACCACCCGGACGATTAGTGTCTATATCATCGGTAAGAAGGTAGAAGCCCAAGATGGCAATCTGATGCAGGTCTGGCTTCAACATTTGTATAGTTTTATGGGAAACCGCTAATGATAGTCGAATCCCATTCGCAGACTTCGCTAGCGAGGAATCCATACTTCCAGTACCATCAGTAAATTTTACACCAACAACATAGCCATCAATGCCGATAACTTTGTTATAACTCAATATAACATTGTATGAAGCGTCATCTACAACAACGACTTCGCTTTTTGTCCGAACTTGATTAAGTAGAGAATGACCAGCCATTAGTACCTTTCAGATTCTGACATGAATCGGAGGGATAGATGCTCTGTGGAACTTGCATCTATTGTTAAAAGAAGGAAATGGATAAAAAATTATATTTTATCATTGCGTAATCGTACTGGATTTCGCAAGCGTGACAACGGAGGCCGTTCTAACATAAGGTGCAAAAAGTTAACAGCTTTTTTTGAAGGTATCCTCGCAATGGAACAGCTAGGTTTCATGCTGACCGACGATGAACCTTGCACGCTCAAGCAGCTCATCAAAAGTTATGATTTCCGGGTTGGTCGTATTTCTGCGAAATAGCTCGAACGAGCGGTATCGTTCTTGGTTCACTCCGTGGATACCCACGAATTCTCCAAGGCGACCAACAACAAGAAATGACTTGGGCTTGTAGTTGTAGGCCTCTTCGCCGGTTGGGTTGCCCTCGTCATCTCTCAATGTGAGCTTCGTGCGTATGGACTCGGATGCGAGCGCCACAGTGCCTTGAACTTGAGATACGCCCCCTGCCAACTCGTCAGACGGCGCCCAGCACCCGGCGCGATAGGGTTTCTTCTGAAGAAGTTCCGTCTGATGGGTCTTGATCTCAACAAAGCATAGACTGGAGATGATCCCCCGAGTGCGAAGCAGCGCATCTACGCGCTTTCCATGCTCAGAGACAGTATACCCATGCACTACCTGCTCTAATTTTTTTTCATTCAGTCCTGACAGATGGAGGTAGGTGAGACCATAGCCAAAGATCCAAGGATTCTTCTCGAAGAAGAGCTGCCAGACGACCTCACTACTGCAGCCCTTTTTGGCTTTTATTTCGTCGAAGTAGGGTTGCTCCTCAAGCAAGCGCTCAAACACTTGGAGTTGGCGCTTTCGATAGCCGACAGCAACCACATCTTCTTTAGTTATTGCAGAACGCAGTACCTCAGCGAAGAGCTCCTGGTTATCTTGAAGGATGGTCTGAGCCTGCTGGTTGGAGAGGGTGATTCGCCGAAGATCCTCGTCAGCGATCTTCACTGGCCCCGAGCCCTTGAACGGTATTGCCTGGATATTGGTTAGGAATTCAACCAACTTTCCGATCTCGTCGCCTACAAATGCGAAGCTTGCGTTGTGAGGTTTGCTGGTGGCGACCGTATACCCTTGCAAGTTAAGGGTAAGCGCCCAACGCCCCCATCTCGATCAGACCTGAATCACAGACCCAAGCGGCAATAGCTCATCCAAGCGATTGGCTGGCCAAGTGGGCAATTTGTTGAGCGTATCAAGCAGCCATTCGTATGGATCAAGGCCATTAAGCTTTGCCGTGGCCAGCAAAGACATGATGCAAGAGGCGCGATGGCCGGCGCGTTCTGTGCCGTAAAACAGCCAGTTCTTGCGCCCGATGGCCACCGGGCGCAAGGCATTTTCCGCCGCATTATTATCTATCGGCAAATCCCCGCTGTGTGCATAGCGCACCCGCGCAGGCCATCGGCTGAGGGTGTACACGATCGCTTTTTGCAAGCCGGAGGACGGACTGGCGCGGGCGCTGGTTTCATTCAGCCAGGTCTCGAATTCCGCTAACAGAGGCAGACTTTTTTCCCGTCGCAAATCCGCGCGTTGTTCTACGCACATGTCTTTTGCTTCGCGCTCAATTTCATATAACTGAGCAAAGCGATGCAAGGCTTCGGTGGTGATGGGCGTTGGACGTGCTGCGTGCAAATCGAAGAATTTGCGCCGCGCATGCGCCATACAGCCCAGCTCCACCACGCCGCCAGCAAATAATGCCTGATAGCCGGAATACGCATCCGCCATCAAATAGCCGCTCCAGCCCGCCAGCATGTTGCGCGCGTGCTGTCCCTGGCGTGATGGCTGATAGTCATACACCACAATCCGTGGCCCAGGCTCCATATCGTTGCTGCGGTACACCCATTGATAGCCGCGCTCGGTTTTGCCGGTTTTCGGCGCTAATTGCGCCACCGGCGTTTCATCGGCATGCAAGCAGCGCCGCTGTCGCAACAATTGCGCCAAGCGATCCGCCAACGGCGCCAGCGCCACGCCTGTACGTCCTACCCACTGCGCCAGCTTGGTGCGGGACAGGGGCACATTATGGCGCTCACCGATCTGCTCCAGGCGATACAGCGGCAGATGATCGAGATATTTCGACACCAGCAACCAAGCCAGCACATCGTGCTCAACGCCGCCGCCGTCAATAATCGACGGTGCGCTGGGCGCCTGATGAATGGATTGGCAAGCCTGACAGGCATATTTCGGATAGCGGTGACGCTTGACGCTGAACACTGCCGGCTGCACCGATAATTTTTCTGTGACATCTTCGCCAACTTTGCGCATCGCTTTGCCGCATTCCGGGCAGTCGCAACTGGCCGGCTCGTGCAACACGTCTTCGCGCGGCAAGTGCGCCGCCAGCGGCAGGCGACCAGGGCGCTTTTGTTTGACCGCTTCTTTTTTTGGGGACGCTGCTGCGAGCTTATCCAACTCGGCTTGCAGCGCCTCAATATCGGCATCCAAATCTTGCTCAAACAAATCGCGCTGCGTGCTGTCAGCCATGCGCTCACTCTTGATGCCGTAACGCATGCGGCGCAAGTACGTGACTTCTTGATGGAGTTTTTCGTTTTGCTGGCGCAGTTGATCCGCATAGCTTTGCACTTGTGCGGCTTGCTGCTCTGCATGTGTGGCGCGTTGTGCGAATGCAGCAGCTTTTTGCTCTGCCTGCGTGGCTTGCTCAATGAGCGCCAACAGCTCTTCCCGTAGCGGGGACGGGATGCCTTCGGTGTGTTGCAAGCGGTGTTTTTGCGCAATGAAATCCATGCCTGAAGTGTAACGCTTTCAAGCGCTTTTTCCTGCGTAAACACCATCTTTTTTGCGGTTTCTTTCATGGGATTTTTTTACCTGATCAAGAACCAGTCGGATCGTTGCCAAAGCGCATTTCAATACAGCCAGGCGGGGATGTGGGCAGCGCTCAGACGGCGCCAATCCACGCCTTTACACAGCCATTCCCATTGTTCTGTGTTGAGCAGAAACACTTGCGCGCCCGGTTCCGGCCAGGTGAAGCCGCCTTGATGCAGACGGCGCTGGCACAGCCAAATGCCGCTGGCGTCAAACACCAGCGCCTTGAGGCGATTGTTGCGCCGGTTGCGAAACACGTATGCAGCGCCATCCGACGGCGTGCGTCCCAAGCTGTGCTGAATGCGCGCGGCCAGGCTATCGATGCCGGCGCGCATATCCATCGCTTCTTGCACCAGCCAGATTTGCTTAGGCTGCGGCCAGCTCACGCCAGTTCTCGCAATAAAGCAGCCAGCCATTGCGCCGGAACATGCAGCGGAATATGCAGCCGCTGCGCGCCGCATTCCAGCGTCAGATTGCCGCTGATGGGGGCAGAAATGGCGCCAGTTGGCGCTTGTGCGGCAACCAAGGTCAGCGGCGCGCTTTCAGATCCGCTGCGGCTGCGCTTGATCCAGTATTGCAGGACCGGCAGATTGATTTCGTGCTGCCGGCAATACGCGCTTTGCGTTTGCCCACTCATGCGCCACGCCCGCACGTGCGCGAGCCATTCTTCTCTGCTTTTCTTCGGTGATTTGCTTTGCATACTTGCCCCTCCTGTTTGATGGGCACAGCATGCGCGGGTTTTGTGGGCTTGGGGAGATGGGGCGGTTGGGCGCTTACAGTTAAGGACAAAGATTCCTCGGTCGTCTTCGAAGAACTTCGCTTTGATACAAGTCTTGGCATCTTCCTTGTGACGAAGCACAAGTTCGCCTTTTATCGTGGCGAAAGCGTATGTCTCCGGCTGCTCTATAAGCTTTGTAGCTATGCGAACCTTCCGCTCGGAATCGCCGAATGCGTCAAGCCTAGGACTGATGTAAGTCTTTCCTGGCTTCGGGTCTTGATAGCTGTCCATCACGGCATTAGTAAATGAAGCCTAACGTTTGGATTCAGAGGATGGCAAAAAAGTAGCCTTTGAGAGTCCGCTGGAATGATTGGTTGGATTCATGGCGCAGGAAGAAGCAGCGTTGTCACAAACTGAAGCGCTTGCTGATCACGTTGCCTGGGCGGGGCGGGGTCAGTTCTAACATTCTAACATTCCAACATTCCTCAATTATTCGCGCCTTTACGTCTCAAATCTTGCAAGAAGGAGTGCTGCCGCTCACACCACTTCTCCATCCTTGCCATTCTGAAACAATAACAGCGCTTGTAGGTAATAATAACAAACCTTGAATTTTAGCAGCAAGCTGTTATTTCTTTCAGCTTGCATTTCAATAAAAATATGCATTTACCAAGGTATTTTCCTGCTGCCAAGCTTGCATTCCGTCAGAGTGTAAGTAAGTTCGACAAGCTCAGGCCTTGTTTTTTACCACCACGCAAGCGCGCAGCAATCCAATGCCCAAGCCGCCCCAAAACTCCGGTCACAATCACTGCGCAGCCCACCCCCCATCCATATTCCACGCCGCTCCCCGGATCTGGCTGCCCGCATCGCTGCATAAAAACACCGCCAGCGCGCCCAATTGCTCCGGCGTGACAAATTCGCCGGACGGTTGTTTTTCCAGCAGCAGGGCGCGTTTCGCTTCTTCGCCAGACAGGCCATCGCGTGCGGCGCGCGCATCCACCTGTTTTTGCACCAGCGGCGTCAACACCCAGCCGGGACAGATCGCGTTTGCTGTCACGCCGCTTTGCGCGGTTTCCAGCGCAGTCACCTTGGTTAAGCCGATCAAGCCGTGTTTGGCGGCGACATAGGCCGATTTTTGCGCCGAGGCGACCAGGCCGTGCACTGAGGCCAGATTGATGATGCGGCCCCAGTTGGCGGCGCGCATGGCCGGCAGCGCAAGGCGGGTGGTGTGGAAGGCGGAACTCAGATTGATCGCCAGAATCGCATCCCATTTTTCCGTTGGGAAATCTTCCAGCGCCGCCACATGTTGAATGCCGGCATTGTTGACCAGAATATCAACCCGGCCAAAGCGTGCGGCGGCGTGCGCCATCATCGCTTCGATTTGCGCCGGCTGGGACATGTCTGCGCCGTCATACTCAACTTGCACCTTGAATTCGGCGGCCAGATCAGCTTGCAATTGCGCGATTTCCGCCGCATCGCCAAAGCCGTTTAACATCAGATTCGCGCCTTGTTGCGCCAATGCGCGCGCAATGCCCAAACCGATTCCCGAGGTGGAACCGGTGACGAGTGCGGTTTTTCCTTGCAACATCGCAGCATCCTTTTTGAAGTTCATCGAAAGCGGCATGGACGCAAACTGCTGCGCCATGTTGCGCCGCAAGCCGGGATTTTACCCCGGTTATCCCTTAAAATGAGCGGGTCTATACAGGAGGTCGCCATGACTTTGCCGCAGCTCCAGCCCCGGATTGAAGAATTGCAATGTTTGTCCAGCGCGGGCTTGCACCGCATGGCCTATAAAGAGTGGGGCAGCCGTGATAACCCGGAGATTTTGATTTGTGTGCATGGCGTGACCCGCGTCGCGGATGATTTCGACGCCTTAGCGCAAGCACTGGGGCATGATTTCCGCGTGATTTGTCCGGATGTGGTCGGCCGTGGCCGCTCCGGCCATCTGCGCAATCCCGCTTTATATCAAATCCCGCAATATGTCAGCGATATGGTGAGCCTGATTGCGCGCGTCACGGCGCATGCGCCGCAGCCGCGCGTTCACTGGCTGGGCACGTCGATGGGCGGTCTGATCGGTTTTGGCCTGGCTTCGCTGCCGGAATCGCCGCTGGCCAGTATGCTGGTGAATGATGTCGGCCCCAGCTTGAATTTTGAAGCGGTGGCGCGAATTGCCGACTATATCGGGCAAGACCCGGTGTTCCCGGATTTTGCCGCCGGCCTGGCTTATGTGCGCACGGTGTCGCAGAGCTTTGGCGCGCATACTGATGCGCAATGGGAAAAAATGGCGCGCGATGTCTTGCGCCAGCAGCCCGATGGCACATGGCGCAAACATTACGATGTGCGCCTGGCGCAAACCTTTAAAAACCTGACGCAGGAAAGCGCAGAGCAGGGCGAGGCGATGTTATGGGCGGCCTGGGATGCGATCCGCTGCCCGACGCTGCTTGTGCGCGGCGCACAATCTGATTTACTGACGCTGGAGACGGCGCGCGCCATGTGCGAACGCGGCCCGCGCCCGCGTATGATTGAGTTGCCCGAAGTCGGTCATGCGCCGACCTTTGTGCATGCCGATCAAATCGCTATTGCACAAGAATTTTTCCTGTCCCAAAAAAAGTGAGAGCAAGATGAGTGAAAACAATCAAGCCAAGCCGCAATTGAGCCGCTTACATGTCGGCGCGCGTTTGTCGGAAGCGGCGATTTTCAATGGCGTGGTGTATCTGGCTGGTCAGGTGCCGGATGACGCCAGCCTGGCTTTGGATATTGAAGGCCAGATGCAGAATGTTTTGCAGCAAATCGACAGCTTGTTGGCGCAAGCCGGCAGTGATAAGAGCCGGGTTTTGATGTGTCAGATTTATTTGCCGGACTTGGCCGATTACGATGGCATGAACCGTGCTTGGGATGCCTGGGTCAGTCCCGGCAATGCGCCGCCGCGCGCCACCGTGCAAGCCAAATTGGCCAATCCGGCATGGCGCGTGGAAGTGGTGTTGTCGGCGGCGCAATATTGAGATAAACAGGCCACAGGCCGGCATGGACGTCAGGGAATATGGTATCGATCGCATTGGCGCGCACTGAACATCAGGCGCAATTGCTTGCAGGCTTGAGTGAAGCGGAAGCGGCGCGGGTGCAATCCGCACTCGATTTCGCCACCCCTTTATATGAGGGGAAGACCGTATTTGCCGGCCAGGACACATTGGATTTTGCTTTGGGCGCAGCCGCTACCGTGGCGACCTTGCGCAGCGATGCGGCGACCCGCATCGCCGCACTTTTGTTTGAGGCGCTGGAAATCGACGCCGGCTTGGGCGAGCGCATCGGCATGGAGTTTGGCAAAGATGTGCAGGATTTGGTGCAGGGCATGCGCCAGTTGTTGCGCCTGCGCACCCTGGCCACTATGGTGCGGGATGCGCCGGTTGAGGGCAAGGGCAAGGGCGCGGCGCAAGCCGCCGGCAGCCAGATCGAGACCTTGCGCAAAATGCTGCTGGCGATGGCGCCGGATATGCGCGTGGTCTTGATTTTGCTCTCGGCGCGCTTAGTCAGCTTGCGCTATTTCGCCGATACCAAGCAATTCGATGAGGTGACGCGCCAATTCGCGCGCGAAACATTGGATATTTATGCGCCGCTGGCCAACCGCCTCGGCATCGGGCAATTGAAATGGGAGCTGGAAGACCTGTCCTTCCGCTTTCTGGAGCCTGAGCAATACAAGCGCATCGCCAAGATGCTGGAAGAAAAGCGCCTCTCGCGCGAAAGCTTTGTGCAGGAGGCGATTGCGCGCTTAAAGTCTGAGCTTGATAGCGCTGGCATCAAGGCGGAAGTGTATGGCCGGCCCAAACATATCTATAGCATCTGGAATAAGATGCGCGGCAAGTCGGTGGATTTTTCCGAGTTGTACGATGTGCGCGCTTTTCGTGTGATTGTGGATGATGAGCGCACCTGCTATACCGTGCTGGGCATGTTGCACAATATCTGGACCTCGATTCCCAAAGAGTTTGACGATTATATTTCGCGCCCCAAGCCGAATGGCTATAAATCGCTGCACACGGTGGTGGTGGCGGATGACGGGCGCGCCATGGAAGTGCAGGTGCGCACCAAAGAGATGCACCATTTCGCCGAATATGGGGTGGCGGCGCACTGGCGCTATAAAGAAGGCGGCAACAGCGCAGGGCAAAAGTTTGATGAAAAAATCGCCTGGCTGCGCCAGCTCTTAGCGTGGAAAAATGATGTCGCCGGCGAGGCGCAGGAGGGCGGCGGGGCGGACTGGAGCGAGCAGATGAAGTCCACCACGCTGGACGATCGCATCTATGTGCTGACGCCGCAGGCGCGCGTGCTCGAACTGCCGGTCGGCTCAACCCCGATTGATTTTGCCTATTATTTGCACAGCGATGTCGGCCATCGCTGCCGTGGGGCCAAGGTGGATGGCGTGATGGCGCCGCTGAATACGGTCTTGAAAAACGGGCAAACCGTGGAAATCATCACCGCCAAAGGGCCGCCGGGCACTGCCGGCCCTTCGCGTGACTGGCTGAGTCCGGGTTACGCCGCCAGTCCGCGCACCCGTGCCAAAGTGCGCGCCTGGTTCCATGCGATTGATCAACAGGAAACCATTGCCGATGGTCGCGGCCAGGTCGAAAAAACCTTGCAGCGCGAAGGCAAGACTTCGGTCAATCTCGAATTGCTGGCGCAAAAACTCGGCTTTAAGAGTGTTGATGAGCTGTATTTGGCGGTCGGCAAGGATGAGTTTTCGCTGCGCACGATTGAGCAGGCCTTGCATGCCGATGTGAATCCGAAAGAGCCGGAGGATGAAGAAGCGGCGGTGGTGAATAAGAGCCGCCATTCTTCAGTGGCGCGCGGCGCTAAATCCGGCGTGCTGGTGGTGGGGACAGACGGTTTGATGACGCAGCTGGCCAAATGCTGCAAACCGGCGCCGCCGGATGAGGTGATCGGCTTTGTGACGCAGGGCAAGGGTGTGTCAATTCACCGCATCGGCTGTAAAAACTTCGCGCAACTGCAATCACGCATGCCGGAGCGCGTGATCGCCACCACCTGGGGCAAGACCGGCAGCGACACCGTGTACCCTGTGGATATCCATGTGCTGGCGAATGACAGGCAGGGTTTGCTGCGCGATATTTCGGATGTGTTTTCGCGCGAAAAAATCAATGTCACCGATGTCAATACGCACAGCGGCAAGGGCTTGGCGCGTATGAATTTCACCTGTGAAATCGGTTCCACCGCGCAATTGCAAAAGGCTTTGCAAAACATTCATGAGGTGCGCGGGGTGCGTGAGGCGCGCCGGCAGTAGGCATCAGGCTGCGCGGGTGAGGCGTTTGAGTCCTGTTGGTATTTGATGGCAGGCGGAGAAATATATGCGGGGCGCGCTGGAAAAAAACGCAGCGGCTTCGCAAAACAAAGAAAAATTTCACAAAAATCCGGATTCGCCTTGCATTTCAAAAATGGGTCTCCTATAATAGCGTCTTCGGGCGGTTAGTTCAGCTGGTTAGAATACTTGGTCGACATCCAAGGGGTCGGGGATTCGAATTCCTCACCGCCCACCAGAATACTCCGGCAAGCCATGTCTCAGACTGGCTTGCCGTTTTTGCAAAGGACATATGATGCGCGCATTCCGAACTACCACGACCACCTTGCTTGGCTAAGGCTTGGTCGTAGTTTTTTGTGAAAGCAGCATCAGCAAAAAAGCGCGGCGAGTCCGCGCTTTTTTCTTGTCTGCAGCCTGAAAATTGCCGGTCTTGCCGCATAGATTCAATGGCATATAACTTTGGAGAGCATCATGCCTGCAATTCGTCTTCCCGATGGTTCTGTGCGTCAATTTGATGGCGCGCTCACGGTGGCGCAGGTGGCGGCAGCCATCGCCCCCAGTCTGGCCAAAGCCGCTCTGGCTGGCCGTGTGAATGGCAAGCTGGTTGATACCTCGCACCTGATTGAGCAGGATGCGGAGCTGGCCATCGTGACTGAAAAAGATGCGGATGGCGTGGATATTCTGCGCCACTCGACTGCGCACTTGCTGGCCTATGCTGTTAAAGAATTGTACCCGGACGCCCAAGTCACTATCGGGCCGGTGATTGAAAACGGCTTTTACTACGACTTTTCCTATAAGCGTCCGTTTACGCCTGAGGATTTGCAGGCGATTGAAAAGAAAATGGCTGAGCTGGCCAAAAAAGATGAGCCGGTCACGCGCAAAGTCTTGCCGCGTGATGAGGCGGTGGCGTATTTCAAATCGATTGGCGAGCACTATAAAGCGGAAATCATCGGCTCAATTCCGGCGGGTGAGGATGTGTCGCTGTATACCGAGGGCAACTTTACCGATTTGTGCCGTGGCCCGCATGTGCCGTCCACCGGCAAGTTGAAAGTCTTCAAATTGATGAAGCTGGCCGGGGCTTACTGGCGCGGCGACTCCAAAAATGAAATGCTGCAGCGTGTGTACGGCACGGCCTGGGCCAAGAAAGAAGATCTGGAAGCCTATTTGCATATGCTGGAAGAGGCCGAAAAGCGCGATCACCGCAAGCTTGGCCGTCAGCTCGATCTGTTCCATATGCAAGAAGAGGCGCCGGGCCTGGTGTTCTGGCATCCGAAGGGCTGGACGGTGTGGCAGCAAGTTGAGCAGTACATGCGTCGCGTGTATCAGGCTGGCGACTATCAGGAAGTGAAGGGGCCGCAAATCCTCGACCGCAGCCTGTGGGAGCGCACCGGGCACTGGGATAACTACCGTGACAATATGTTTACGACCGAATCGGAAAACCGGCAATATGCATTGAAGCCGATGAATTGTCCGGGCCATGTGCAGATTTTCAAATCCGATCTGCGCAGCTATCGCGATCTGCCTTTGCGTTACGGCGAATTCGGCCAGTGCCATCGTAATGAGGCTTCCGGCGCTTTGCACGGCATCATGCGGGTGCGCGGCTTCACCCAGGATGACGGCCATATTTTCTGCAGCGAAGAGCATATCGAAAAAGAAGTGGTGGCTTTCCATCAGCAGGCGATGAAGGTGTATGCCGACTTCGGTTTTAAAGACATCGCGGTCAAGCTGGCTTTGCGCCCGGATAACCGGGTGGGGTCGGACGCGATTTGGGATAAGTCGGAAAACGGCATGCGCGATGCCTTGCGTTCCTGTGGCGTGGAGTGGGAAGAGTTGCCGGGCGACGGCGCCTTTTACGGGCCGAAAATCGAATACCACCTCAAAGATTCCCTGGGCCGCCCCTGGCAGGTCGGCACCATGCAGGTGGACTGGAATACGGCTGAACGTCTTGGCGCCGAATATGTGGCGGCGGACAATACCCGCAAAATCCCGGTCATGTTGCATCGGGCGATTGTCGGCTCGCTTGAGCGCTTCATTGGTATTTTGATCGAAAACCATGCCGGCGCACTGCCGCTGTGGCTGGCCCCGGTTCAGGTCTCGGTGCTCAATATTTCCGATGCGCAAGCCGAATATGCGCAAAAACTGGTGCGCCGTTTGCGCGACGCCGGCCTGCGCGCGCAGGCTGATTTGCGTAACGAGAAAATTACCTATAAAATACGCGAGCATTCCATGCAGAAATTACCCTACATCCTGGTGGTGGGGGATAAAGAGCGTGATGCAAATACGGTGGCCGTGCGGGCGCGAGGCAATGTGGATCTGGGCGTGATGGATGTTGAAGCCCTGCTGCAAAAACTCATACAGGAAGTGGCGGACAAGGTCTGAGCTTTCTGCGCAATCCGCACGGTTTATTCATTTTTAACAGGGATGTCGGGCCAGGCGCCGCATATAAAGAGCAGCGGCGCACCATGCAGACTTTCCTTTTGTGAAGGAAACGGCAATAGCTACCGAAAAGACGCATCGCATTAATGGCGAGATCACGGCCCAGGAAATCCGTTTGAACGGGGTTGATAATGAACAGATCGGCATCGTCAGCTTGACTGAAGCCTTCCGCATGGCGGAAGAGGCGAACGTGGATCTGGTCGAAATCGCACCGAATGCGCAGCCGCCGGTTTGCCGCCTGATGGATTACGGCAAATTCAAGTATCAAGAGCAAAAGCGCGCGCATGAAGCCAAGCTCAAGCAAAAGGTTATCCAGGTCAAGGAAGTCAAATTCCGCCCGGGTACGGATGATGGCGATTACAACATCAAGTTGCGCAATCTGGTCCGCTTCCTTGAGGATGGCGATAAAACCAAGATCACCTTGCGTTTCCGTGGCCGCGAAATGGCGCATCAAGACATCGGTATGCGCATGTTGGAGCGTTTGAAGCTTGATCTGGAACCGTATGGCCAGGTCGAACAGTTTCCCAAGATGGAAGGCCGCCAGATGATTATGGTGCTGGCGCCGAAGAAGAAAAAATAATGCTGACGCCGCCAGCGGCGGCGCCGGGATTAAACAGAACATCCGCAGCCCATGCTGCAGATGAGAGCAGCGCAAGCTGCACAATAAGTGAAAGCAGGCATCCAAGAGCAACTGGCGTTGCCACCTGCAATCATGCCAAAAATGGAGCTGTCCAACAGGACAGAATTGTTATGCCTAAGATGAAAACAAAGAGCTCTGCGAAGAAGCGCTTTCGTGTCCGTCCGGGTGGCACCGTCAAGTGTGGCCACGCCTTCAAGCGTCACATCCTGACCAAGAAAACCACCAAAAACAAACGCCAGCTGCGCGGTATTGTTAATGTTCATGCATCCGACGTCGCATCCGTGATGCGTATGATGCCCACCGCCTAACCACACAAGGAGTCAATATGCCTCGAGTAAAACGTGGGGTTACAGCACGTGCCCGTCATAAGAAAGTTTTGGATCTGGCCAAGGGTTACCGTGGCCGCCGCAGCAAGGTATTCCGTATCGCCAAGCAGGCGGTGATGCGCGCAGGCCAATACGCCTACCGCGATCGCCGTAACAAGAAACGCGTGTTCCGCGCTCTGTGGATCACCCGTATCAACGCTGCAACGCGTCAACACGGCATGACCTACAGCGTATTCATGAACGGCCTGAAAAAAGCCTCGATCGCACTCGATCGTAAAGTGCTGGCCGATATGGCTGTGATGGACAAGGCGGCATTTGCTGCTATCGTCAATCAAGTCAAAGCTGCACGCGCTGCCTGATTCAGGCGCGCCAAGGCCGCGCCGGCGTTAAGCTGGCGCAGACTGAACGGGGCAGGGGTATCCTTGACCCCGTTTTTTGCTTTGCAGGGCCGCCGCACGCGGATGGTTGCGGCAACATCCGGCGCCAAGGCGCCGTTGGGAGGGCGCGACACCGGGTTGCAACGCGCTTGTGCGACTGCAGCAGTTTTTCCGCCATTCCCCTACAATGTTTGTTTTGCCACTGGCAGGATCAAAGATATGGATTCCCTAGAACAACTCGTGAACTCGGCGCAAGCTGATTTTCTGGCGGCTCCGGATGCGGCAGCGCTGGAAAACGCCAAGGCCAAATATCTCGGCAAGACTGGTCAGATCACCGCCTTGATGAAGGGGCTGGGCCAGCTTGAAGCAAGCGAGCGCAAAGCGCAAGGCGCAGTCATTAATGCCGCCAAAGAACAAATCGAACAAGCCTTGAATGCGCGTCGCGACGCACTGGCGAATGCGCAAATGCTGGCGCGTCTGAATGCGGAAAGCATCGACATCACGCTGCCGGGCCGTGGCCGCAGCATTGGCGGTCTGCACCCGGTGCTGCGCAGCTGGCAGCGGATTGAGGAAATTTTCAAATCAATCGGCTTCGCGGTGGCGGATGGCCCGGAAATCGAAGACGATTGGACCAATTTCACCGCCCTCAACAACCCGGAAAATCATCCGGCGCGTTCGATGCAAGACACTTTCTACATCGACGGCCAGGATTCCAGCGGCAAGCCTTTGCTGCTGCGTCCCCATACCAGCCCGGTGCAGGTGCGCTATGCGCGCCACAATAAGCCGCCGATTAAAGTCATTGCGCCGGGACGCACTTACCGCGTCGATAGCGACGCCACCCACTCGCCCATGTTCCACCAGGTGGAAGGCTTGTGGATTGCCGACAACATCAGCTTCGCCGATTTGAAAGGCGTGTATCTGAATTTTGTGCGCGCCTTCTTTGAAACGGACGATTTGCAAGTGCGTTTCCGTCCCTCTTATTTCCCGTTTACCGAGCCGTCGGCGGAAATCGATATCGCGTTTGGCAGCGGCCCGCTGAAAGGGCGCTGGCTGGAAGTCTCGGGTGCGGGCCAGGTGCATCCGACGGTGGTGCGCAATTTCGGTCTGGACCCGGAACAATTTGTCGGCTTTGCGTTTGGCTCCGGCATTGAGCGTCTGACCATGCTGCGCTATGGCATCAATGATTTGCGCCTGTTCTACGAAGGCGATTTGCGCTTCTTGAAGCAATTCAATTGATCCGGGAAATGAAAAAACATGCGGCTGGCAGCGTGCCGCCGCAAGGAAGGCTTTGATCATGCAATTCTCTGAAAACTGGCTGCGCACGATGGCCGATCCGAAGCTGACTTCGGATGAACTGTCCCACCTGCTGACCATGGCGGGGCTGGAAGTGGAAGAAACCGAGGCGGTCGCTCCGCCATTTTCAAATGTGGTGGTGGCCAAGGTGCTGGAAGTGGCGCCGCATCCGAATGCTGACCGCCTGCGCGTGTGCCAGGTCGATGTTGGCGCCGGTGCTGTGTTGAATATCGTGTGCGGTGCGCCGAATGTGCGCGCCGGCATGAAGGCGGTGTGCGCCAAAGCCGGCGCCGTGTTGCCGCCGGGTGATGATGGCAAACCGTTTGAAATCAAAGTGGGCAAGCTGCGCGGGATTGAATCGCAAGGCATGATGTGTTCTGCGCGCGAACTCAAATTATCAGAAGAGCACAGCGGCTTGATGGAACTGCCGGAAGATGCGCCGGTGGGACAGAATATCCGCGACTATCTGGAACTCAACGATCTCAAGTTCACCATCAAACTCACGCCCAATAAGGCGGATTGTCTGTCTGTGCTGGGGGTGGCGCGCGAAGTGGCGGCGCTCACCGGCTGCGAATTGAAGACGCCGGAAATCCATCCTGTCGCAGTGACGCTGGATGAAAAGCTGGCGGTCAAGGTCAGCGCGCCGGATTTGTGCGGGCGTTTTGCCGGTCGCATCATTCGCGGCTTGAACGTCAAAGCGCAAACCCCGGACTGGATCAAGCAACGCCTGGAGCGCTCCGGCCAGCGCCCGGTTTCACCGCTGGTGGATATTTCCAATTACGTTATGTTTGAACTGGGCCGTCCGTCCCATGTGTTCGATCTGGCCAAGATCGAAGGCGGCTTGGAAGTGCGCTGGGGGCGCAAGGGCGAGCAGCTCAAACTCTTGAACGGCAATACGATTGAACTCGACGAATGGGTGGGCGTGATCGCTGACGCCAAGCAGGTTGAATCGCTGGCCGGGATCATGGGCGGCGACTATACCGCAGTCAGCGATGACACCACCGACATCTATCTTGAAGCCGCCTTCTGGTGGCCGCAGGCGGTGCAGGGGCGTTCGCGTAAATTCAATTTTTCAACCGATGCCGGCCACCGTTTCGAGCGCGGCGTCGATTTTGAAAACCTGGTCGAACATATTGAGCGCATCACCGCTTTGATCGTGGAAGTCTGCGGTACGCCAGACACCCGGGTCGGCCCGGTGGATGACACCATTGTCAACCTGCCGCAGCGCAAACCGGTCAAGATGCGCACCGCGCGCGCCGCCAAAATCATCGGCATCCCGTTTACTGACGCGCAAGTGGCGGATATCTTCTCACGCTTGAAACTGCCTTTCACGCTGGAGAATGGCGTGTTTGAGGTGACCCCGCCATCTTTCCGTTTCGATCTGGAAATCGAAGAGGATTTGATCGAAGAAGTGGCGCGCATTTACGGCTTTGACAATATCCCGGCCTTGCCGCCCTTGGCGCGCAGTGAAATGCGGGCCGAGCCGGAAAGCCGGCGCGGCGTGTTTGCGCTGCGCGAACGCATGGCGGATCAGGGTTACCAGGAAGTGGTGAATTACAGCTTCGTGGATGATAAGGACGAGGCGAATCTGGCCGGCAATCAGGCCCCGATCCGTCTGCTCAATCCTATCGCCAGCCAGATGAATGTGATGCGCAGCAATCTGTTCTCCGGTCTGGTCGGTAATTTGTGCTACAACCTCAACCGCAAACAGCGCCGCGTGCGCGTGTTTGAGTTGGGCGCAGTGTTTTTGCGTGATGACAGCGTGCAAGACGGCCCGCTCACGATCAAAGGCTTTGCCCAGCCCAAGCGCTTGGCGGCCTTGGCGTATGGCCCGGCCTTTGATGAGCAATGGGGTATGGCCACGCGCAATGTGGATTACTTTGACCTGAAAGCCGATCTGGAAGCCATGCTGGCGCCGGCGCAAGCGGAATTTGTGCGCACCGAGCATCCGGCGCTGCACCCGGGCCGCTCTGCCGCCGTGATGTTGGATGGTGTGCAAATCGGCGTCTTGGGCGAATTGCATCCACGTTGGCAGCAGCACTATGATTTGCCGCTGGCGCCGGTCTTGTTTGAGTTGGATGTCCAAGCCTTGCAAGCGCGCCATGTGCCCAAATATCAGGACGTGCCGAAATTCCAGCCGGTGCAACGCGATTTGGCCTTTGTCGTCACGCAGCAGACTGCAGCGGCGGATTTGATCAAGGTATTTGACGCCGCGCGCCAAAGCATCCCGGCTTGCGCGATTTTGCAAAGCATGAATTTGTTTGACGAATATCGCGGCAAGGGCTTGGGCGAGCAGGAAAAGAGCCTGGCTTTCAGCGTCACCTTGCAAGATGCGCAAGCGACATTGCAAGATGAGGCTGTGGAGGCGGCGGTGAGCGCACTGGTCGCGCTGGCGGCTGAGCGTTGCGGCGCGCGTTTGCGTTAAAGCGAGGAGGAAAAGAGCATGAGCGTGGATCTGGATCATGATCTGCAGCGCGCCATGCAAGCCGCGAATGCGCGCTTGCAGGCCGAAAAGGAATTGCCAACCTTGACCAAGGCGGAGCTGGCCGAGATGCTGTTTGAGCGGGTCGGCTTGAATAAGCGAGAGTCCAAGGATATGGTGGAAACCTTTTTTGATGAGATCCGCGATGCCTTGGAGCGCGGCGAAGAAGTCAAGCTGTCTGGCTTTGGCAACTTTCAGCTGCGCGACAAACCGCAACGCCCCGGGCGTAATCCGAAAACCGGCGAGGAAATTCCGATTACCGCGCGGCGTGTGGTAACGTTTCATGCCAGCCAGAAATTGAAGGCGATGGTGGAGGGGGAGGCGCAAGTCGCCACTCCGCTGGCCTGAGTAATTTTTCGCATGTGACGAAAGCTTGCCATGACCGACAAAAACCAAAAGAGCGACCTGATTGAATTGCCGCCGATTCCCGCCAAACGCTATTTCACAATCGGCGAGGTGAGTGAGCTGTGCGCGGTCAAGCCGCATGTGTTGCGCTATTGGGAGCAGGAATTCACGCAGTTAAAACCGGTCAAGCGGCGCGGCAACCGGCGCTATTATCAGCATCACGAAGTGCTGTTGATCCGGCGCATTCGCGAATTGTTGTATGAGCAAGGCTTCACCATCAGCGGCGCGCGCAACAAACTCGATAGCCGTTTATCCGGTCAAGAAGAGTTGCCGCCGGAGCCGGAATTCAAGCTTGATCCGGAAGAGCTGCGCGCCGAGCTGCACGCCATTCTTGATTTGCTTGGCAAGCAGCCGGCTGGCAGCCTGTAGGGCTTGCTTGAACGCATTGAAACAGGGCAGGGCGGGGCGCATTTACTGATGGCGCCGCAAGTCGCAGGCATATCTGGCAAAAGACGTGAAATATAGCCTGCCCTGCGGCTTGCCCTTTGCCCAACCCGGCGGGCGGCCTGTCTGGCAGATACTCAATCCTGTTTTGCCTCCGCCGGCGCATCGTTTGCCGCCGGCGCGCCTTTTCCCGCCAGACTGTTCATGGATGGGCCGGCGTTCAGAAGCTGTACTTCAATCAGCATTTTACTTTTCACATCCATGCCGTCCACGCGTCCCGGGGTAAAACGCAGACGCATGAAATGCAAAGCCACTTGTTGCGCCTGTTCACGGTTCAGACTGCTTTTTTGCACTTCCACCCGGTCCATTGCCCCGTCTTCATTGATCATCAATTGTAAAACCAGGATTTGCCCATCAATGCCGGGAATCGCGATGCTTAATTCATTGCTGACGTTTTCAAGCAGGCGTGGGGCTTGGTCTAATTCCTGGCGGCTGAAATAGTAGGCCCCCAGATTGCGAAACATCGCTTGATCTCCCTCTGTGGCTTGGGCCGGGCTGAGCGGTTCTGCGCGGGGCGCCGGGGAGGGCGTTGTACTCAGAAGCGGCGCTGGCTCGCTTGCTTGTGCTTCTTGCTGCTCGGCAAGCGATGCGCTGGCCGGGCTGGCATCGGCAATGGCTGGAGCGATTTGCTGTGGTGCTTCATCGGAAAGAATATCGGCCAGCATGATGTCCGGGCTGGTTTTTGGCGCCAGGCTTTCAGGATAAGACGGCAGAAACAGTAAGAGGTGGGATAAGAGTACAGTCGCGAGGCAGATGCTGCGGGCGGCAGTCCAGGTCTTACCCTGGACTGGGAACAACATTGGGTCAGATGCAGAAACAGCGGATGGGCGTGTACGCGGGATGCGCACACGCCCTTGGTGTTTAGCGATGGTCGATAAGTTCACGCCAGGTTACCCGTTTAACTTTTCCCGAAGGAGATTGAATCGGCGGGGCGGCAACCGTACGTGTGCCATCAGACATCTGAATAATGGCGATGATGGTGTTGTTCGGCAGTTTCGCCACCACCGGACGGGTGGCAATGGTATTGCCGAGGTTTTTACCAACCACGCCGCCAGTGCTGGAATTCACCGGGCCGCCGGTTTTATAGTCCAGGAAGTATACATAACTGTAGCCGCCGATAGTACATGCGCTCGCATTCGGCACATTCGTGGTCAGCACCAGCGTTCCTGAGATCAATTGCGGATCTGTATTGATACGCTCGCCACGATCAGGCAAATCCAGGTACCAGCCGGCCATCGTCGTAAAATCGACCGGGTTGCTGGTGGCGTTACGCACGGATTGGCCAAGTGAGCAGATTGATGACGGCACCCCGGACGGACATGTGCCGGAGGTGATGGTTTGTTGGACAAATTTGCTGCCGCTGCGCGGGTTGCCCCAGTCAGCACTGGCGGTGAGCAGATCTTTTATCGCATAAACCGATTGCACATTTGTGTCCGCCAAGTCACTGGCGCCAAGATAGCGGCCGGTGCCGACGTACACCACTGGATAATTGCCAACCAATGCAATTTCGGGTTTTGCTGTAATCGGTTGCGTTACACCGGTCGGGCCGCTGACTGTCGCCAGTTTTTGCGCTTCGTTACCGGCAGGCTCGACATTGTCATCAATGTCAATGCGCCAGACATTACCCAGTAAATCACCGCTATATGCCCTCACGATGGTGTTGTCCAAATCTGAATCTTCCACCCAGGTGGCGATTTGCCCCAGACCGCTTGGCGTACCGCTTGATCCGGTATTCGTGCTGATTTTGCTCTTGATGCTTCCGGTATAGGCATCCAGCACATATACATAGCCTTTGCCATCGCCTGGCGAAACGTTGTTGTAGCCGGAACTGATCAAGGCGACCCATGTGCCGTCTTTGAGCTTGCCAACGGTGGCTTTGCCGAAGCTGTAGCCAAGATTGGCGTCGCTGCTGTAGCCGCCGCCTTTCCCGGTGTCAGAGGTGAATTCCCACAATGCTTTGGGATTGAGGGGATCGGTCACATCCAGTGCATAGTAGCCGCGACCGCCGGCATTCAAGCCGCCGATAATGATGGTGCGCCAGGAGCCGGCGGCATAAACATCAGCCTGCACAATGGTGCCATCCACGGTGTAAATATGCTGGGTGGCGTAATTTTTATCGGCCAGCTTATACATATTCGCCATCACCAGATTCGGCACATAGGCCCAAGCCTCAACCCCGGTTTCAGCATTGAACGCATGCAACATGCCATCATTCGCGCCGACATACACCATACCCTGGCGTGTGCTTGCGCTGGATTTGAAGGAAGAATAGCCGGAATCGTTGTAATTGAATTGCGGGGTTTTGGTGTACACCGCTTCCGAGTTGACGATATCGCCCAGCACATGATTGCGGGCGCGGAAAAATTTACTGACATCGGTCGCCGGGCCTTCATTGCTGCGATCGCCGCGCAGATATTCCACCAATGCGTTTCCTGCGGCGCTCGTCTGATCGCCTGCCGAGAGGCAGGTGGAGCCGGATGCGCAGAATTGGCTCAGACCCGAAATAGCCGGGGTGGTGAAATAAGTTTTTTCTGTGGCGCTCAAATTCGACCAGTTAAAGATTTTTAAATTATTGGTCTGGCCCGGCGCATAGGTGTAGATAGTGCGGCTGGTATTGGCGTCGAGCAAAGATTGCGCTGACCAGTCTGCTGCCGATGACGGTTGGCCGGTATTGATATCGATTTGATTACGCACCATCTCGCCATCCCAATTCACCGAGGTGAAAGTGGAACTGAACAGGAAATTGTCGCCAGTGGAGATATTCGGATTACTCGTCGTTGCCGCTGATGAAGAGCCGGTGCGGGCCGATACCCCTGCCAAGGCGGATGAGATGCCGGAAGTCAGTAAGGACGGGTTGCTGGCGCTGAAATATGTGCCGTAGCCATTAACAGCCGCATGCCACAGATCGTCAATCGTGGTTTGACCATTATTCGTCGGTTTTGGCCAGTTGCAAATGCCCCCGGTTTGCCAGGTGCAAATACCGGCAGCAGGGCTGGCGCTGTTGCCGTTTTTGATGTTGAAGTAATCGCCACTGGTCGCACTGGCATAACCAGCCGTGTATTGCATTTGACCGTTCGCTCCCAAACCGACAGTAAATGTCGTCATATGTTGATGCGCTGCCGCATCCAGGCCGCTGATCGGCACATTATTGGCGCAGACATCATTGCCGCTGCTTGCCGGCGGCACAGGCGAGCCGGTGCAATTGGAGGTTCGCAAATCAGTTTTGTAATAATAAGCCGCCACATCGGATAAGGTATTTGCTGTTCTGTCCCCGTCCAATTGCGGTCTTTGTAAATCACCATCCTGATCGCCAATTGCAGTCACGCCATCGATTTGATAACCGCCGGGATCGCTCTCATTCCAATAGCCGTCAGTGGAGAGAATGGTGAAATTCTGCTGGCAGGAGTATTGCATTGGATCAACCACGGTGACGCCATTCAGTGAGCCGCCGTTCAAGGCGCCTGCATACAGGCGGCCAGCATTGGTCAATGCTTTTCTTAAGGGGGTCGAGCCGCTTGGGCGCGCCGCCACCATCTTGGCATACCAGGAACTGCGCTGGCTGCTGTTGAAGGTATTCAAATTAATGAAATCAGAGGAGCCTGAGCTGTTGTTAATGGTCAGATAGCCCACCCGATAGCGGCTGTCGATAGGATTAAACGCAATCGAGGTGGACGATTTCATCATTTGCATCCGTGTGTGGTAGTAAGTCCACCAGTTTGCAAAATTGGTCATTTCCTCGTTGTAGGTGCAGGTTGCGCCGGCGCAGTCAGTGCGGGTGGCTGCTTTGGCGGCAGTGCCCGGGAATGGATAGCTGTTGACCGCAGGCACGATGTCGGTGCGCACGAAGGAACCGTAGTATTGCGTAGGGGTGGCGGGCACTGCCGGCTGATAAGGGATATACGGCTGGCCGGTTACGGCGGTCACCCCGCCCGAAAACGCCGGGCTGGCAGGGCTGGTGGCCAGATTGCACAGTGAGCCGGTTTTGCTATGGCTGATGCTGACTGGAAACGTGATATTGCCCTGCGCCAGGGTGCCGTAGATGGTCAACACATTGCCGGCGACAGTTGCGGTATATCCGCTGCCGATCTTGCTGCGTACGCTGTCAGCCAGGCTGCTGGATGAGGTGGACGCGGAAGAGCTGGACGTCATCACATTTGAGCCATTCACTTTGACTTGGGTCACGGTCACTTTATTGCTGCCGTTACAGGTTCCGCTCAATGTAAAAGTGATATTGACTGTGGCTTTTACAGCCGCCACCGGGGCAATATAGGGTTGGCCCGGCACCTCAGGTGAACCGGCTGTGCCTGGCGTGAAGAATTTTGTCGGGTAGCGCACATACTGATAAGTGCCGGTACGGGTCGCCTGACACAGGGTTGCGGTGGCGGTTGGATTGGCGCTGGCGGCGGTGGTTGCAGCACTGGTGCTGCACCAGCGCACATAAGCCGGATGCACGAAGGCGCCGCCTTGCGTAGCTTGGCAGTTTCTCAGTTGAGGCGAATCACAGTATTCGCCGGGCAAAATAGTATAAAAATGAGGGCCGAATGTGCGTGCGCTGACCGTAGAAGCGGCGGGGCTGCCGGTGGCGACAAAACCTGTGCCGGAGCCGGTCGTGGCATGGAAAGTTCTATAACTCTTGCCATTCACAGTGCCGGGCAGAATATAGTTATCGTTGCGCAGGCAGTCTGTATAGCTGGTGTCGGTACACCATTCCAGATCCGGAAACTGCGTGAGCAGGTTGGTCGATTGTGTGTTTTGCACGTTGTAGGCGTCATTTTTCACCGCAGTCCAGGAGGTGATATTCGGCCAGCTGCTGCCATCGGCTTTGATCGGCGGGGTATACGTGATGGCCGGATTGTATGCCACGCCATTGAATGTCGCCGCTAAAAATGGAGGATGCGCACGCCATGTGCCAAATGGCGCCGCAGTCGATGTGCTTTTATGCCAGCAGGCACTGCTGCCCGAACCGCCGCTGCTGGCGCTATCTCCACAGCAGGCGGCATTGTAGGCCCCGCCTGTGGTTTTGCAATAGCTGTCGTTGACATGGTCCGGCATGTAATCCCAATCCATGCTGCCGGAATCATCCAGGATAAACATAATATTCGGCAGAACCGATGAGGTGGCGGATGTCACCAGCGGCGCATTTGAGATATCCGCCAGGGCTGCCTGGGCTAACTGAGGCGTCGCCAGCGGCAGTAAGAGCCACGCCCAGATGGGCAGGCGGCGGTGGGACGGACGTGAGATTTTCATGACTGCCTCTTTCTTTCCAGGCCGGGCGCCTGTTATAACATGACCATGGTTTCCACGAAGCTCGCCGTGCTGCGCGGACCTTGTACGCGGGTGAGGATGCGGTAATACTTGGAGCCGGTAAACGAGGGTTTTGCGTCTCCCCCGCGCCGGCTGGAGCCTGCTCTTTGCTCTGTTGAATCCTGCATCAAGTCCGGCAGTGCGCAACCAGGAGATGCGCCGGTTGAGGTACATACCCGGTCAATCACATATTCAATCGTATTGCCGGTGCTGTCTTCGCCAAGTGAGACGACGCCTGCCGGGCGCAGGGTGTTATCCCAATACGCGCTCCAGCTGGTGCCATTAGGCGGGGTGCGCAGAGTGGCGCTGTAGCCACGGCTGAAGTCGTTGTTGTCTAATACAACTGTGCCGCCATTTTGCTGTAACCAGTTAACCGCAGTTTCCTGTCCCAGGGTTGCGGATAACAGTGTGGCTTGTTGAAATGCCAAATTGCCGGCAATCATCGTGGTGATATGCACAGAACGCACCAGTGCGACGCCTCCCAGCGTCATTGCAACCAGCATAATCAGGGTGATCAGCAGGACCACGCCGCTTTGCTGCACAGGCCGTTTATCGGGAATAGCTTGCATGATGCGCTCCGATTTACTGAGTAATATTCCGAATCGGGATGGTGGTCTCGAATATTTTGTAGCGATAGTGTTGCCAATCGCTCAAATGACTCAAATTCAAGGGCAGGGTGGCGCTGCCTTGCCAGCTTGGCGTGGCGAGTGTGACAGCGGTTTTTTCGTATTGTGCGCTGCGCGCCACCAGGGCCAGTTGAATCCCCAGAATGTTTTGCCAGGATGCGAAGCTTTCTGTCGGCAGTGGCGTGACTTGATCCCATTGTGAGGCGCCGCCACGGCTGACGGTTTGTTTGGCATACCGCGCGCGCATGCTGACGACATTGTCCGCCACAGCTTGCCAGATTGCCGGATCGCTTAAGCCGGTACGGCAGTCGTTTTGCATAAAATCGCATTGCATCAGGCGGCTGTTGCGCACCGCATATGCCAAAATCCGGGGCGACAGGCCGACATCAAACAGCCAATCTCTGACAGTTACGGTAGCGTCCCCTGCGGCGGTCGTGACTCCGCCAGGATCAGTTGCAACCACGCGCGTCATCGTGCGGGCGCAGGGAAATGCGGTTGAGTCAGGCCCTGGAATAACCCGTGTATTGATGTTAAACAGCGCAGGGCTGACCATCCGGAAGTTATCCGGGGAGGGATGGCCATTGATCCGATCTCCGCTTGGAATGCCCATGCCATTGCCCACATATACCAGCAAAGTGTCAGAGTTGCTGTCGCCCGCAGGAATCACATCCGTGCCGGGATTGATAATTGTTGCGCCGATAGCCGGCAGTGTGACGCCTGACTCCAAGCGCAGACTGCAGCCCAGCAAGTTTCTTGCGGTGAAGCCAAAACCGCCTTGCCGGATATCGCGTTGCAGGGAGTAAATCGCCAGTGCGCCGGAAGTTTGCGCATCGTCGCCGCTGGTGGTGGCGCGTTTGCCGGAATCAGTCAAATTAAACACCTGCAGCATCACCAGCATGCCCAACATGCCGATGGCCAGACCGACCAGAACTTCAATCAAACTGAAGCCGCTGCGATGCTTTGCTGGATATGTGGCTGTTGCGTGCATGGCAGTCCTCATAAGTCCGAAACTTGAGCGGAGACCGTGTATTGGTGGTAGGGCGCGCTGCTGGCTTCGCCCGGATGTTTCCAATAAATCGTCAAGGTCGCCACGCTGACTCCACTGAAACTGTTGGCGATAGTCACAACCGGTGGTTTGGCGGAGGCGCCTGGCAAGTTTGCCACCACCCGTGCATACCAGCTGCTGTAAAAAGGATTGGTGATCACTGGCGGCTCATTTTCACGCAGCGGCAAGCCGCCTGAAAAATTACTGCTCATATAATCCTGGCCGCGCTGACTGGCCCACATTTGACCGATATAGTCATTCGCCAACAGCGCCGCATCAGTGCGGTATTTGCTCGCCGCTGCCTGTTTTGCGGATGCCGCATTCAAGCCGACCAGCGCCAGAATGCCGAGTGAGAAAATAACAATCCCAAACACCGCTTCAAGCAGCATGGAGCCGCGTTGAAGTGTGCGCAGAGTTGGACGGGTTTTCATTTCAGCACCTTTGCGGATCGCCTGCCGGGCGGGAATTGCTGCACATACGAACCTGGCCGCCTGCACTGATTTGCAGCGCCAGTTGTTGCTCCGGTTTTTCTGCAAGGCATGTGGCGTTGACAGCGCTGATGCCTGCGCAAATCAGGGCTGCGCCGGTGGTGGCGCGGCCCAAACCGTCAAAGCTGATGGTGCTCATGTTTGAATACAGTTGCACCAGTGAACCGCCTTCTCTCGATTCGGCTCTTTGTAAAATATTGGTGTTGTTGTCACAAGCGCCTTCCGGGCTGTTTTGACTCACCACCCAGAAAGGCACAGTCCCGGAAAGGGCGCAGTCGCTTCCCACATTGTTGGTCAGATACAGTGAAACCGTAGTGTTGCGCCGCACCGCTTCAGCACGGGCGAATTGCAAGCTGGCTTGCAAACCTTCAGCCACTGTGCGGATGCGCGCATTATTAATCCAGGCGCTGATATTTGGACTGGCGGCGGCAATCAACAACACCACAATAGCGATTGCCGCCATTAACTCAACCAGGCTCCATCCGCCCTGTGTCGCTGATTTCAACATTCCCCACCCCGCTTTTGCACCCAGCAATTATTAGGAGAAGGAAGAGACCAGCCTTCGGGCACACTGACTGTGCTTTTCGTATTGGTTTGATCCAGCGCAAAAGAGAAGCCCAGCATGCTGTCTTTGCCCGTGGCCAGCAAACGATAGGTGCTGGCGCCCAAATTGTCGGCAGGACATGTGAAGTCAAAATTTCTGCTGGTGGTGGTGTCAGAGGTGCAGGCCGGTGCGCCGACATAGGTGCGGTTATCCTGGAAAGACTGCTCCAGCAGCGCCTGTTTGGCCGCCAGTTGCGAGGTGGCCTCAGCAATTTTGCCGCGCCGCACATGGTCGGCGTAGTTTGGCAGCGCAACCGCCATAATGATGCCGATCACGGCGACGGTGATCATCAGCTCCAATAGTGTGAATGCCGGGCTGAAGCGCATGACAGGTTTGGAGCGGGAGTAAAAACTGGACGTGTTCATGGCAAATCCTTTCGCGTAAGCTCACTCTAAACCAAGCCCCTGACATTGCCAGCCGGAACCGACAGGCGGCGCAAACAACTGGTGTGAGCGGCTTGCTGTACGGCAACATAGCCCCGGCGCGGACAAGCTGTGCTGCGCTGGAGCCTCAAACCGGCCAGACTGCTCAGTCTGGCGCAGGGCATACTTGGTATTGCGGGTGTTGCACTGAAAACATCGCATCCGGTGCGGCATGGCGGACGGGCGATGGATCTTGCTGATGTTGCATGACTGTCTGTGTTTCAAGCTCAAGCTATTTTTTTCCTGCGGCCTGCGGCTGTCAAGGCATTGCTTGCCTGATTCGGCCCTTGCCGGCGGGGACTGACTTGCCGCCGCAAAATGAATACGTCATACTCATGGGCTTGACTCCCCGATCTTTCCACCGTGCAACCCCGAAAAACATTCATGCCAGTCCATCATTCTTCTATCGCGCAGTTATTTGAAGCGGGTTTTTCATCAGGAAAAAAAATTCTGACAGCTGGCTTGATTGTGTTGCAGGCATGCATCATGCAGCCCGCGCAGGCGGCGGATATGGGAAAAACGCTGCGCGCCGCGTTCAAAACCGCAGAAACCGGTTTTGACCCGGCCCAGGTCTCAGACGTCTATTCAAACGACATCATCCGCGCCATCTTTGACCCTTTGTTGACGTATGACTGGCTGGCGCGGCCTGCGAAACTGGTTCCGAATGTCGCCGTCAGCCTGCCGCAAGTGAATCAGGACGCGACCGAATACACTTTCCAGATCAAACCGGGTATTTATTTCGCTGATCACCCTGTGTTTAAGGGCCAAAAGCGGGAGTTGGTGGCGGCTGATTTTGTCTATAGCATCAAGCGCATTCTGGATCCGGCCACCCGTTCGCCGAATTTGTATATGTTTGAGGGCAAGTTCGCCGGCGCCGACGCCCTGATCGAAGCGGCGCGCAAAAGCGGAAAATTTGACTACGACGCGCCGATGGCCGGTTTGCAGGCGCCGCAGCGTTATACCCTCAAAATCAAACTCAACAAATCAGACTTCAAATTGCCGTTTTTGCTGGCGACAGTAAATACCGGCGCGGTGGCGCGCGAAGTGGTGCAGGCCTACAGTTTGCAAGACATCATGGCGCATCCGGTCGGCACCGGCCCGTATAAGCTCAAGGAATGGGTGCGCGGCGCCAAAATGGTGCTCGAAGCCAACCCGGATTACCGCGAAGAGATCTTCCACGCCACGCCGCAGGCCGGCGATGCGCAGGATGCGCAGATCATGCGCCAGATGCAGGGCAAGCGCCTGCCGCAGATTGGCCGCATCGAAGTTG
Source organism: Massilia sp. W12 (assembly GCF_037300705.1). Taxonomy (NCBI): domain Bacteria; kingdom Pseudomonadati; phylum Pseudomonadota; class Betaproteobacteria; order Burkholderiales; family Oxalobacteraceae; genus Massilia; species Massilia sp. W12. The sequence continues at coordinate 1,118,319 of NZ_CP147776.1, forward strand.
CGGTGATGGATGAATCTCAGCCGCGCTGGCTGGCGTTTCTGGCCGGCGATCTGGACTACACCATCGTGCCTTCTGATTTTGTGGCGCGCGTGTTCCCCGGCGGGCAGCTGGCCCCGGAACTCAAGCAAGCCGGCATCATCTGGCAAAAAGAAGTCGCGCCCGGCACTTTTTACAGTTTTTTCAATCTCGACGACGCGCAATTCGGCGGCTATACGCCGGAACGCATCGCCCTGCGCCGCGCGATTATTTACGCCTATCGCTTAAATGAGGAAATTGCGCATTACTACAGCAATATGGCGATGCCGGCGCATGGCCCGTTAAGCCCGGGCGTGCTTGGCTATGACCCGGCCTGGCGCAGCGCGCGTCAGGATTTGCAATTGGCGCGCGCCTTGCTGGAGCGCTATGGTTATAAAGACCGCGATGGCGACGGCTGGCGCGAGGCGCCGGACGGCAAACCGCTCGAATTGGTGCGCGGCTCCACTCCCAGCTCGCAAGACCAGGTGCTTGATGAAGTCTGGAAGCGCAGCATGGATGCGCTGGGTATCCGCATCCGCTTCATCAAACAGAAATGGCCCGATTTACTGAAAATGGCGCGCCAGGGACAATTGCCGACCTGGGGCATAGGCTGGGCCGCCCAGATCCCGGACGGCGACACCTATTTGCAATTGCTGTACGGCCCGAATAAAGAAGCAAATAATCTGGCGCGCTTTGATTTGCCGGCGTTTAATCAACGCTATGAAAAAGCCGCCGGCCTGCCGCATGGGCCGGCGCGCGACCGCCTGTATCTGGAAATGCAACAATTGGCGGTGGCGTATGGCGTCTGGCATATGGGCGTGCACCGGGTCGAAAGCCATTTGCTGCAACCGCGTCTGCTGGGCTATAAAATCCACCCCTTCCTCACCAATGCCTGGAAATACATGGACATTGACAAGGACATCAAAGCGCAACATATCAGCCAGGACAAGTAAGCGGCGGGTGCGGCATCGACAGAAATGCCGCCAGCCGGTATACTCTTGCCCTTTTTGTGAGCACATCAGGGATACAGCATGGACGCTGACAACCAGCCCGGCAACGAGCAACAAGCCGCCAGCCCGGCCCCCGAGCGCATCGCGCGTGAGGTCGCGCGGCGCCGCACTTTTGGCATTATTTCCCACCCCGACGCGGGTAAAACCACCTTGACTGAGAAACTGCTGCTGTTTTCAGGCGCGATTCAATTAGCCGGCACGGTCAAGGCGCGTAAAAGCGGGCGGCACGCCACCTCCGACTGGATGGAAATCGAAAAGCAGCGCGGTATTTCGGTCGCCTCCTCGGTGATGCAGTTTGATTACCGCGACCATGTGATCAATCTGCTCGACACCCCCGGCCACCAGGACTTTTCGGAAGACACCTACCGCGTGCTGACGGCGGTAGACTCGGCCCTGATGGTGATTGACGGCGCCAAGGGTGTGGAAGAGCAAACCATCAAGCTGCTCAATGTCTGTCGCATGCGCAACACCCCGATTGTGACTTTCGTCAACAAGCTCGACCGCGAGACGCGCGACAATCTGGAGTTGCTTGACGAACTCGAATCGGTGCTCAAGATTCAATGTGCGCCAGTGACCTGGCCGATTGGCTGCGGCAAAGTGTTCCGTGGCGTGTATCACCTGTTGCGCGATGAAGTGCTGCTGTTTACCGCCGGCGAAGAAAAAGCCGACCAGAGCTATGAAGTCATCAAAGGCATCGACAATCCGCGCCTGATGGAAATGTTCCCGCAGGAAATGGAACAGCTGAAGATGGAAGTCGAGCTGGTGCACGGCGCATCGCATCCGTTTGATTTGCAAGCCTTTTTGGAAGGTGTGCAAACTCCGGTTTTCTTCGGCTCGGCGATTAATAACTTCGGCGTGCGCGAAATTTTAAACGCCCTGGTTGACTGGGCCCCGCCGCCGCGTGAGCGCGACGCCACCTTGCGTCAGGTGCAACCGCAGGAAGCGCCATTCTCCGGCTTCGTCTTTAAAATCCAGGCGAATATGGATCCGGCGCACCGCGACCGCATCGCCTTTTTGCGCGTTTGCTCCGGGCATTTCGAGCGCGGCATGAAGATCAAGCATTTGCGCCTGGGGCGCGAGATCAAACTGTCGTCGGTGGTCACCTTCATGGCCTCCAGCCGCGAACAGGTGGAAGAGGCGTTTGCCGGCGACATCATCGGCTTGCCGAATCACGGCAATATGCAAATCGGCGACAGTTTTTCCGAAGGCGAGTTGTTGCAATTCACCGGCATTCCTTATTTCGCGCCGGACTTTTTCCGCACCGTGCGCATCCGCAACCCGCTCAAGATCAAGCAATTGCACAAGGGTTTGCAGCAATTGGGCGAAGAGGGCGCGGTGCAGGTGTTCAAGCCGGTGCTGGGCAGCGATTTGATTCTGGGCGCGGTCGGCGTGCTGCAGTTTGAAGTGGTGGCCAGCCGTCTGATGAATGAGTACGGGGTGGATGCCGTGTTTGAGACGGCCAGCATTTCCAGCGCACGCTGGGTTTCTTCAGACGATAAAAAAGCCCTGAGCGATTTTGAGCGCTCGCTGGCGCCGAACATCGCCTATGACGCCTCGGGCAATTTGGCGTATCTCGCCACCTCCTCGGTGAATCTGCGTCTGACCCAGGAACGCTGGCCGCAATTGCAATTCCACAATACGCGCGAACATGCGGTGAAACTGGTGTAATGCAGCAAACAGCAAGATGAAAATTTCCGCATTGGATTCTTTCCATGCGGAAATTTTTTTGATATGCTGAAAACTCTGCATTTTTTCAGGAGCCGCCATGAAAACCAAAGCCAGTCAACAAAAGATCGTTCAAGCTGCTTTTGTCAGCGCCTTTGCGCTGTTGACCCTGGCCTGGCTGAGTGGCGCCGGCGTGCTGTGGCAATTCCTGGCCTTTGCCTTGCCGCTCTCGGCGCCGATGATTGCCGGTCTGCAAGCCCGGCGCGCCTTGCGTAAAGCCGCACTGGCGCGCAGTGCGATTCAACGCCGCCTGCAACCCGGCAACCAGCGTTGAGTTCTGCGTCAGGTTCAACCCTGGCGCGTCTTGCCGCTGAAAGGATCAAACCATAGCGCGCTGCGCGCCAAAGGGGTTTGTTCGCTCAGGGTGGGATTGGGAATTTTCAATACGCGGCGCTGGCTCAAGCCGGCGCGCGCGATCAAGTCCGCTTTATGTTTCAAAAACACGGCTTGCAAGCTGCCCTCTTTGAGCATGGCTTCCAGGCCGCTTTCGATTCTCTCCGCCAATAACCCGCCTTGCGCATCACGCCGCACAAAGAAATAACGCGGCAGGGGATAGTGTAAAAGCAGGCTGGGTTCAATCGCCAATTCGGGAAAATGACTGCTGCGCTCTTGAAATTCACGCAAAGCCTCATCCGCCGCACGCGAAAAATAATCAAAGCGCTGCGACTGCAGCATGCCGAACAAACCTTCGTAATTACTGCCTTCCACCACGGGCAGGCCGGCCGCCTGCAAAATCTGCACATCAACCCAGCCGCGCCCTTGACCTGCGCGCAAACGGCGCAAATCATCGAGCGTGCGCACAGCGGCGAATTGGGGCAGATTGGCTTTGCGCACCAGAAAAATGCGAAAGCCCAGCAAACCGCGATCGACCGGAATGCGGATCGGCCGCAGTTTTTGTTCAAGCCCGGGATTGGTGGCGCGCACCATCACATTCAAACGCGATTGCTCCGCTGTGCTCAGCATTTCTTGCGTGACGCGGGCCGGCGTCATTTTTTCCTCACTGGCTTCCATTGCATACGGGCCGTAACGCTCTTCGGTGCGTTCCAGCGCCATGCGTAAAACTTCCCAGTCATATTGATAGCGGCTGTCATGACTGGACTCGGCGGAGGGATGATGAAAAACCTGCGGCGCGCTTGACTGCGCGGCCCGCGCCGGCCACGGCGTCAGACAGGCCGCGCCCGCCGCCAGGAAAAAACGCCTGCGTTGAGACACAGGTTCAAAGGGGTGCCGCATGCGAAGCTCCTGCGATGGGGTATTTGTCACCGTCAATTTGCCGCAGTATACGGGATTTGCCTGTGCTATGTTACTCGCATGTTAAGAGTGTAAGCAGGCGGCATAGTGCAAGGGTGTGGGATGCGGATTGCTTATACTGGAAGGCGTCATTGGAGCATGTCCAATGCACATCATGCTGCCCCATTTCCCTTACACCGTTTGTAATCCACTCATCTGGAGACATGTTTATGCACACCTTTTACCGAGGCGACACCCGCAGCCCCGCCACCCTTGCCGCCAGCGGTTTTGGCATGCGCGGCGAAGCCATCAGCGCAGTCGAAAAAGCCGGCAATATTTACACCTTCATGCTGCACAATTGGTTTAATAAGATGAATGGGGTGGATTTGCAGCGCCATATCATCAACGCCAAAGACGCTGGCCGCCCCACAATTTCCACCGCCTTGGACGAAGGGTGCGGCGGCTATGACTCCGGCAATATCTACAAAATCGAATTTGATGAAAATGTAGTGAAACCCTATGTGTTTACTGCGGATGTGATGCAATCCCAAGAGCACTTTAACAATATGGTGAAAAAAGCCAATGCCGGTTTCGGGCGTGACAAGACATTCACTTTGTATATGGATAATCCGAAAATGGATTTGGCCACCATCATAGGCATTGACTTGCGCGTGAATACCGGCGAAGTCGCGTTTGTGACACCGATTCCGGCGGAGAATATCACCCGCTTCAAGGCCAAAGGCAGCACGGTTTGGGCGGATATGCCTTAAGGCTGCAGCCATCCTGTGCTTGGGGCGGGGCGCCGGTTTTGCTTGCTGCGCGTAGCCATATATGTGAAAATTGCATTCTGAGTTTTTTGATTTTGCTGATGTTTTGGTGTTGATTCGCATCGGTTTCAAAGCAAAAAATGCAGCCTGCGCCTGTGGTGGCGCGGTTTTTTATCTCATGAGGCTTCATCATGCATCTCACTTCTGCCAGCCCTGGTTTTTCAAGCGAAATGTTGGCGCAGGACTTGCGCACTGTGATTGCCGTGCGCACATTCTGGCCGGTTACCATCTTTTATAGTATCTGGCTGTTCATCTGGATATGGATAGTCAGCAAGATGCTGTTGCAGCCTGCATCCCTTGAAGTCATGACACCGGGTTTCATTCTCCTGATGACCTTGTGCAGTTTGGGTATGTTGTTGGGCTTGCTTTGGCAATTTGGCGGCAAAGAAATCATCAGCATTGAGCGCGACTGTTTGCATTACCGCATACAGGTTTTCGGACTCGGCTGGAGCAGGCGATATGCATTGCGCAAGCTGCAGTTTCTTCGGGTGGCGCCGGTGGCCGGCGGCGGTGCGCAATATAGCTTCTCATGGTGGCCGCCTGTCTTTGGCGCGGGCCGTGGCCAGCTTGTGTTTGACTACGAAGGCAAGCCTAAGCGTATGGCGGCTTCGTTGAATGCCGCGCAATGTGAGATGCTGCGGCAGGAATTGCAAGCGCATCTGCAGCCGCGCACCCCAGTGTAAAGCGTGAACCGCGCTGGCTGCAAAACAGCTCAGCGCGTACTCATCGCCGTCACCAATTGCCCCATTAAAGTCTTGATCAAGGCCGCCTCATCCGAGCTGATGCCCTCTGGTGCGGTGTCGCGGCGGTCGCCGTAAAACAGGCCGAATTGCATTTTTTCGACCACAATCGGCAGCACCATCATACTGCGCGCATCCGGCAGCAATTGCTTATGCCAATCCGGCAGCAATTCGCGGATTTTCGGCGTGCAGGCATCGGAAATCATCAAATCCGCACTATTTTCCATCGCCAGATGAAACACATCGCAGGCCGAATCAAATGGAAAGCAAAAGCGCTGCTGACGCGCGACATGCTGCTCGCCCATGGTCAGCACGGCGCGATAACAATGTAAGCGGCTGTCTTTGACGCAAATTGCGGCAAAACGGAAGCCCAGGCTGCTGTACAGCGTCTCCACCACCAGCGTCATCAATTCACTCGGCTTGTAATTGGCGCGCGCCAACATTTGCGTGGCGACTTGAATCCCGGCTAAGAGCATATCGCGCGCCGCCAGCGGTTTGCCGCTGGGGTAGCGCTCATCGGTCTGAATCACATGGTTATCCATGGCCGCCAGTTTCAACACCCCCGGCAAGCTTGGCCCGGCGGGCGCCGCTGGCGGCGGCGCGGTTTCGCGCGGCGCGCTGTCCAGATTCAAGCTCTTGCTGACCTGGGCGATTTCACGTCCGACCAGGCCAAACAGGGTTTTCATACGGTCCAGATCCAAATGCAAGGCCTGACCATAGCGTGCCAACAAGGCCTGCAGCTGCGCGCTGCTGAGCGCTTCGCGGCTCAGAATCAGCGGCGCCACTTCCTGCGCAAACGAAACCGCCTGGCGCAACCACTCCTGCCGGCTTTTGGCCGGGCGCAAGGGGCCGGCGGGCAGGGCGTGCATGGCGTCGGCCAGGCTGTCCGGCATATTCCAGCCGTGCAATACCTGCTCGGTTAAAAATTCGTAGGTGCAACCCAGAGTTTGATGCATCGCCAGCCCGGGGGCCAGGCCATCCTCAATCTTTTCCAGCACTTGGCGGTAAAGCGGGTTTTCATATGAGGCCACCAGTAATTGGCCGAGGTTGCGAAAGAGCGCGGCGATTGACGCTTCCTCGCCGCCGTATTGCGGATTCATGCGCGTCAATTCACGCCCGATCAGACTGGCGCACAGCGATTGCAACAACTCCTTGCGCACCATATCGGCATGCCTGCGGTTGGCCAGATTGTCCACCAGCAGCAAGGCCAGGGCGGTGCTTTTCACCGTATCAAAACCGAGCAAGAAAATGGCGCGCGAAACGGTTGTCACCGGGCTGCTGGCGGCGCTGCGGTAAAACACCGTGTTGGCGAGTTTGAGGATTTTTTGCGTCAGCGCCGTATCCGACAGCACATAGTAAGTCAGGCTGTGCGTGGCTTCATCCTCAGAGGAGGCCAGCTCGACCACGCGGGCAATCGCCACGCCCAGGGAGAGCAAATCCACATCCTTGGAAAATTTCAATAACAGTCGCTCGCGCGTGGCGGCGCTGTCCGGTTTGCGTTCTTCAGTCATGATGGCAGGCATGTGTTTTCCTTGAAACCGGGAGATGTGGACTTAAAAACAAGGCACAGCACAGGCTGTGAGCGACCGGGTTCTTCAGAAAAGCGGGGAAGACCAAAAGGTGTCCCGGCATCGACCACACACCAGGGAAACCAAAGACTTGAATCTGACGCGCAGCAGCAAATCAGGCTTAACGCCAGCTTGATCAGCTGAATTGATATGGCGCCATGGAAATTGCTCTGCGGCAATTTGTTGAAATGATAATAGGACAAAGCCGGACGCACTGCAAGGCTTTTCTGCTGGCAAGCATGGCGCAGGCTTTGCCTTATTCCGCATACTCCACCAGCAACTGCACCTTGGTCTGGCCGTTGAAGGTATTGGCGTCCAGACGGAAGGCCACTTGCGCCTGCGGGGGCAGGCTTTGATTGTGGCCAAACCAGATCGCATCATATTGCCGGCCGCGCTTTTCCAACACCAGCTTTAAATGCTTTTCCTTCAGAATGCGCTGATTCGTGATGCGGAATTCGTCGCAAAACAGCGGCGGCGCAAAACCCTGGCCCCAGACTTCACGCTCCAGCAATTCCAAAAACGTGGTGCTGTAACACTCTTCTTCCAGCGCGCCATCGGTTTCCACCACCCGCTCCAGCGTCGCCTGTGACAGCCACTCCAGGCCGACTTGTTCAAACGCGCGCGCAAAATCCTCGTAATGCTCTGCGGCAATCGTTAAACCCGCCGCCATCGCATGGCCGCCGAATTTTTCAATAATGTGCGGCGCGCGCTTGGCCACCAGATCCAGCGCATCGCGCAGATGAAAACCCGGAATCGAGCGTCCCGAACCTTTCAATTTGCCATGCTCGCCCGGCGCAAAAGTGATCACCGGACGATAAAATTTTTCTTTCAGGCGCGCCGCCACAATGCCGATTACGCCGGCATGCCATTCCGGGTCAGTGACGCAAATCGTATGCTGACTGGTGGGGAAATCATCCAGATGAAACAAGGCGCTTTCCTGCATATCGGCTTCAATTTCACGCCGCCGCAAATTGATATCGTGCAAATCCTGCGCCAATTGCTGAGCGCGCTCGGCGTCATCCGTGATCAGGCATTCAATGCCCAGTGACATATCCTGCAAACGGCCTGCCGCATTCACGCGCGGCCCCAGCGCAAAACCCAGATCAAACGGCCCGGCCAGGCGCGCCTCGCGCCCGGAGACGCGAAACAGCGCCGCCACGCCCGGCTGCATACGTCCGGCGCGCATGCGCTGCAAACCCTGCGCCACCAAAATCCGGTTATTCGCGTCCAGCTTCACCACATCCGCCACCGTCCCCAGCGCCACCAGATCCAGCAAACTGTCCAAACGCGGCTGATTCGCAGCGTCAAAGCGTCCCTCTGCGCGCAACTCGGCGCGCAGGGCCAGCAAAACATAAAACATCACGCCCACACCGGCCAGATTTTTGCTCGGAAAAGGGCAGCCGGCTTGGTTTGGATTCACAATCACCGCAGCATCCGGCAGGCGTTGCCCAGGCAAATGGTGGTCTGTCACCACTACCTGCACCCCGTATTGCGCGGCATACGCCACCCCGTCCACACTGGCAATCCCATTATCGACCGTGATGATGATATCCGGCTGCTTGCTGGCCAAGGCCAGGGCGACGATTTCCGGCGTCAAGCCATACCCGTGCACCGCGCGGTCGGGCACAATGTAATCGACTTGCGCCCCCAGCATGCGCAAACCACGGATGCCAACCGCACAGGCGGTGGCGCCGTCGCAGTCATAATCCGCCACAATCAAGAGTTTTTTGCGCGCGCCAATCGCCTGCGCCAAAAACTGCGCCGCCTCTTGCAACTGCAACATATTCTGCGGCGGCAGCAGGGCTTTTAATTCATGCTGCAATTCCTGTGCTTGCTGCACCCCGCGCGCGGCGTAAATGCGCGCCAACACCGGATGAATCCCGGATTGCTGCAGTAACAGCGCCTGACGCTGTGAATATTGACGCTGACTGATGCGGGTCATAAAACGTCCCGCACATCGGCGCCAGGGGCGGGCGGGGCAATCGGCGCGCGCGTATTCTGCGGCAAGGCGCGCAACAGGCTGCGCCAATCCGGGCGGCGCCAAAAACACATCCGCCGCCACGACTGATATTCCCAAACCTGGGCTTGGCGCTCATCGCACAAAACCAGGCGGATGGCGCGCCCGGCGGCCTGTTGCAAGAGCGGCGCAAATAAAGACGCCTCCAGCGCGGCAAAGGCGGCGCGCCAGCTGCCCCAATCGCCGGCCAAAGCATGCTGACTCAAACTGTCATCCAGCAAAAGCAAATTGGCGCTGTTTGGCGGCGTACAGGCGGCCAGCGCCTGCAACAGCGCATCGCCCTGGCGCACTTGCAGCGCGGGCGCTTGCGCCTGCAGCGGCTGCGCCGCGCCGCCCCATAACCAGAGCGCATTCACCGGCGGCAAACCGCTTTCCTGCCGCGCCTCATTCACAGGATCAGCAAACCAGGCCATTTGAATTTCATTTTGCAGCTTGCGCCAGCGCCGCTCGGTTTGACTGGCGGCATGTTTGGGCAGCCAGATCTCAATATTGTGGCCGCAAGCCGCATCCAGACTGGCGCAATCCAACTCCCGCCAGGCGTCGGCGCGCAACAGCCAGTGCCGCGCATCGCCCCAATGCAAAACCAAGCCTTCTTCCTGCAACAGCGTTTGCGCGCTGGCGAACAGGGCGCGCGCATGTTCCTCAGACAAGGCTAATTGGCGCGCATCCGTCAACACCAGATGATCGCGCGCGATGTGCAAATAAACCGGCGACAGCACAAACCAGGCCGCATTCGCGTCTTGTGCGCCGGCTGCGCCCCAGTGCGCCGCCAGCGTGGCGGCGGGCAGGGCGTGGCAAGCCGGGCCAAACAGCGCCTGCCACAGCTGCGCCTCATGCGGCAGACAGCGCGCATAGTCAGGCGCCGCCGGCAGCGCATGCTGGCGCGCGTGGCTGAGCAGGGTTTGGCAGGCCGGCATGCTCAAATCGCGCAACAGATCGCGCGCCAATTCGGCTGGCGGTAAGGAAAAAGGCAGCAGCACATGGCAGGCGCGCGTATGTGCAGGCAGGCTAAGAGGGGGGCAAACAGCGGCAAAATCGTTCATGCCGCAATTGTATGGCAAACTGGCGTTTTTCACTGACAGGCTTGTGCGCCAAGTCATACCCCATGGGATTTTTTTCAACAGAGCGCTTTGAATGGCGCATCGGCTTGCGTTACACGCGCGCCGGCAAGCGCAGTATGCGCAATGGCTTTATTTCGTTCAGCTCCATGTCGTCCATGTTGGGCATCGGGCTGGGCGTGGCGGCGCTGATTATTGTGATGTCGGTCATGAACGGCTTTCAAAAAGAAGTGCGCGACCGCATGCTCTCGGTTTTGGCGCATATCGAAGTGTTTGATGGCCGCGCCAGCGAAGGCGCGCCCGATCCAGCCGCCTTGCAACCCTGGGCCGAACAAATCGGCAAACATCCGCAGGTGCGCGGCATCGCCCCCTTTGTCGAAGCGCAAGCCATGCTGATGAATGGCGAAACCTTGCGCGGCGTGCTGGTGCGCGGCATCGTCCCTCAGCAAGAAGCCAAGGTTTCCGAGATTCACAAACAAATGCGCCAGGGCGGCCTGGATTTACTCAAAGACGGCAGCTTTCATGTGGTGCTGGGGCGCGAGCTGGCGCGCATCTTGCGGGTGGAAGTGGGCGATAAAATCACCATCATCGCGCCGCAAGGCCAGGTGACGCCAGCTGGCGTCAGCCCGCGCTTAAAACAATTCACCGTCATGGGCTTATTTGACTCCGGCCATTATGAATTCGACTCCACCTTCGCCTACATCGCCCTGGGCGACGCGCAAAAGCTGTTCCGCGACGCCAGCCCCCTGGGCCTGCGCGTGAAAATCGCCGATATGCAACAAGCGCCGGAAGTGAGCAAAGAACTGGCGCAAAGCCTGCCGGCGGCCAGCTATGTGCGCGACTGGACCAGCCAGAACCGCAGCTGGTTCGCCGCCGTTAAAACGGAAAAGCGCATGATGTTCATCATTCTCTCCATCATCGTCGCCGTGGCCGCCTTCAATCTGGTCTCAACCCTGGTGATGACGGTGACAGACAAGCAGGCCGATATTGCGATTTTGCGTACCCTGGGCGCTTCGCCGGCCTCGATCATGCAAATCTTCATCATCCAAGGCAGTTTGATCGGACTGCTGGGCGCTGCCGGCGGCGTGATTTTCGGCGTGCTGGTGGCCTTGAATGTCGGCTCCATCGTTTCCTTCATCGAAGGGCTGGCCGGGGTGCAATTTTTACCCAAGGATATTTACCTGATTTCCAGCATGCCCTCCGATCTGCACTGGGAAGACGTGATCTATACCGCCGCGATTGCGATTGCGCTGTCGTTTGCCGCCACCATCTACCCCAGCCTGCGCGCGGCCCGCGTGCGCCCGGCTGAGGCTCTGCGTTATGAGTAAAGCTATGCACGTTCTAGAATGCCGCGCCCTGGGCAAAGATTATGAACAGGGCAAACAGCGCTTGCAGGTCTTGCGCAATATTGAACTCAGTGTGCAGCGTGGCGAGCGGGTGGCGATTGTCGGCGCTTCCGGCTCCGGCAAATCGACGCTGTTGCATCTGCTGGGCGGGCTGGACGCGCCCAACGGCGGCGCAGTGCGCGTGATGGGGCGCGATTTTGCTGAGATGGATGAAAAAGCGCGCGGCGTCTGGCGCAATCAGCACATTGGCTTTGTCTATCAATTTCACCACCTGCTGCCGGAATTCACCGCGCTGGAAAACGTCGCCATGCCGCTGCAAATTCAGCGCCTCAAAAACAGCGAAGCGGCGCAGCGCGCTGAACAGATTTTGCAGCGCGTCGGCCTGGCTGCGCGCATCAGCCACTTGCCGGGCGAACTGTCCGGCGGCGAGCGCCAGCGCGTCGCCTTGGCGCGCGCCCTGGTGACGCAGCCGGCCTGCGTGCTGGCCGACGAGCCGACCGGCAACCTCGACCGCGCCAACGCGCAACAAGTGTTCGCCCTGATGTTGGAGTTAGCGCAAACCCTGGGCACCGCCTTCGTCATCGTCACCCACGACATGGAGCTGGCAGGCCGCTGTGACCGCATCTTGCGCTTGACCGAAGAGGGGTTAATCGCTGCATGAAAGTGCTGGCGGCGCGAGATCAAACGCGGTGCGCCGCCTCTGCTCGTGTAGGCGCAATCAAGCCCTGTCCCTCCCCCCCGGCCTGGTTTGGCGTGTGGGCTGGGTTGAGCAAAGCGATAACCCGGCGTCTGACCCCTGTTGATGCAAAAAGGAATTTGAGTTTGCCCATCCGACACCGGTGGAACCCAAAATGAATAGGAATTCCCCCGCCAGCCGTCAATCACCTGTTTGTGTGCGATCCATCGCTGAGCAAATAAACCTCAGCAGTAAAGCCTCTGCACAAAGGCCAAACCAGGCGTTGGTGCAAAGGCCGCGCTGCAACGCTCACACAAAACAACGCAGCACTCTGTAACGCAAGCCTCGCATATAGGCTTGCACCGCCTGTTCAGCCGCGCTTCTGGCTTTTTGTTCAGACGCTTCCATCGTTTGCGTGAATTTACGCACTCTTTCAACCCAGGTGCTGCTGTCTTCATCCTGGCTGAATGCCTTCAGATATGCCCGCATAATGTCAGGCTGTATGATCATATTGCTATTTATCTTGTTAAAAGCGAAATTTTCAAGGTAAGCGGCGACAAAGGCGTCAATTGAAGCATAGTGTTTGCACATGTACGGGTCGCGCGGGTCGGCAGAATAGCAGTGCTCCGCAACCTTGCCTTGCCATACAACGAGATGTGTCGGATAGCTGTTGGTATCGATGCCGAGATAGCGATCCGGCACGTAGTCGGCGCTGAAGAAAAAATGCAAATCGCCAAGGCGCGCTTTGTCGCAGTTCAAGGCGAGCAAGCCTGACCGTAGTAACTCTCTAAAGCAGGCAGTACGGAATCTATTCATCATAGGAGAGTGAGCCTTTTCAAAAAACAGGGTCTCAATAAAACAGGGTCTCAATTAATGGTTGTGCGGTGTGGCGGCGTCTGACGATCAAGCGGCGTCGGCTGCATAGTGATCCAACAACAGCGGCCAGGCCTCCAATAGATAATTTTCCGCCTCCACCTCGCTTTGTGCCGCCTGCCGCAACAAGGCTTCAATCTGCTCTGCCGACGCCGTCTGCTGATCCTGCAGCCAGGCTGCAATCAAGCTTTGCGCCTGGGCAAACAAAGCCGCGCCATCGGGCGCAGGCGGCGCATCTGCGGCTTCCAGCAGGGCCAGCACGGTGTCGCCGATGCGTTGCGCAAACGCGGCGCGGCTTTCATCCTCTGCGCGGCGCAGCGCGCAATCTGTCCCGCTCACATGCAGGCTGCCGCCTTCATAGCGCAGCTCCAGCCTCATGGCGTCAGCGGTTTTTTCTGCGCTTGCTTGGTGCGGACATCGCCGGCCGCCTTGTCCAGCGCCGACAAGCGCGCCGCCAGGTTTGGATGCAGGGCAGTGTGGTCGGGAATGCGCGTGGCCGGGTGGGCCTCGGCTAAGCGGCTCCAGAAAAAGCGCGCATTGCCAATCGGGTAGCCGGCCCGCACCAGCAGGAAAATCGCCAGATAATCCGCCTGCGCATCCAAATCCGCCGGATACGGTTTGATGCCGCCATTCGTGATCAAGAGCGAAGTGTCGGGTTTGATCTGCAAAAGATTGTCGATCATTGCCGTGATGGCGCTATTGCCACGGATGCGGCCCGGATGGCCGAGCGCATTGTGCGCCATTTCGCGCGCGATCAAATACGCCACTTCCTCATCGCTGCGGGTAAACGCCAGCATGCCGCGCGTGACCATCACGCGCGCCCCGTCGCCATAGGTGGCGACATTATCCGCATTGCCCAATTCCACCCGCATGCCGCAGGCGCGCGTCAGCGGCGCTTGCACCTGCAGCGTTTCGCCATCGCGCTGAATGGTCAGATTGACCCGCGTTTTGCCCGTCACCAGCGGCGCTAAAATGGTGGCGGCGATGCGCTCGGCGTTCATACCCTGCGGCAATTCACGGCCTTCGATTTTGAGCAGCACATCGCCGCGCTTGATGCCGGCCAGCGCCGCGCCGCTGCCCCCCAGCACACTCATAATCTGCAACTGGTCATGCAAGCCATACACTTCTTGTGCGGCCTGCACGAATTCGGAGGAATAGGAATAACGGTTTTTCGCGGTGAAACCGAGCAGATTGCGCGCCTGGCTGCGGCACAGTTCGGCGTTTTTCAAGAGCAGCGGGGCGGCGATGCGGTCCAGCCGGTCTTGTTGCGCGACCAGCGCCTTGAGACTTTCCGCCGCCGGCGAGGCTTGCGGCGGGGCCGTCACAGTTTGCGCCGGCGTACCCTGCTGCGGCGCCTCCTGCGGCGGGGCGGGGGGCGGCGTATTGCAGCCGGCCAGGGCAAGCAGGGCGAGCAGAACAGGGGCTGGCGAAAAACGTGACATAAGGCAACTCCTTGAACCTGAAAAATGCCGGAATCTGAAACAACATCAGTACCTTAACTTGGCCTCAAAGCGCGCAATCGCTTACGCTTTTCCGGTGCTGCCAAAGCCGGCGCCGCCGCGTTCGCTGGCGTCGAATTCATCCACCACCTCAAAACCGACTTGCAACACCGGCACAATCACCAATTGCGCCAGACGGTCCAGCGGCTGCAGCACAAACGGCGCAGCGCCACGGTTCCAAGTCGAGACCATTAACTGGCCCTGATAATCAGAATCAATCAAACCCACCAGATTGCCAAGCACGATGCCATGTTTGTGGCCCAGGCCGCTGCGCGGCAAAATCATGGCGGCATAGCCCGGATCAGCCAGATGAATCGCCAGACCGGTCGGAATCAGCACGGTTTGCCCGGGGGCCAATTCCAGCGGCGCATCAATGCAAGCGCGCAGATCCAGACCGGCGCTGCCCGGCGTGGCGTAAGCGGGCAGATAATCGCGCATACGGGAATCGAGAATTTTCAGGCTGACTGTTTTCATATTGATAAAATTGAAAAGATTAACATGATGCTTTTGACGGCAGATACAAACGCCATCTTGCCACATCAAGCCGCAATACGCTTTGAACTTGTAACAACAGGGGCAAAAAAGCGTTTATCATTGGTAAAAACAGGAGGGTAAGCGGCATGCAGGAAATACAGCGGGAGGAAGCGGACTTGAGTGCGCCCCAGCGCGCCTTGCTGGCGGAATTGGCGCAAGCCTTGCCGCCGGATGTCTTGTTGCATGGCAGCGAGGCCACGGTGGCGTATGAATGCGATGGCTTGAGCGCCTGGCGGCGGCGTCCGTTTGCCGTCGCCCTGCCATGGGACGAAGCGCAGATCCTGACCATTTTGCGCGCTTGCCGCAAGCACGGCATTCCGCTCACCCCGCGCGGCGCCGGCACCGGCTTATCCGGCGGCGCGCTGCCGGCCCCGGGCGGCATGCTGCTTTCCACCGCGCGCTTAAACCGGATTGTGCGGATTGACCCCGCCACCCGCAGCGCGCTGGTGCAACCCGGCGTGCGCAATCTGGCGGTATCGCAAGCCGCCGCCGCCCACGGCTTGTACTACGCGCCCGATCCATCCTCGCAAATCGCCTGCAGCATAGGCGGCAATGTGGCGGAAAACTCAGGCGGCGTGCATTGTCTGAAATACGGACTGACGCTGCATAATGTCAGCGGCCTGCGTCTGCTCACCATGGACGGCGAGGTATTGGAAATCGGCGGCGGCGCACCCGATACGCCGGGGCTGGATCTGTTGCCGCTGATTGTCGGCAGCGAAGGCATGCTGGGCGTGGTCACGCAAGTGCGGCTGCGCTTATTGCCGCAAGCGCCTTGCGCGCAATTGATCGTCGCTTCTTTTGACAGCGTGAGCCAGGCCGGGCAGGCGGTGGCGGATCTGATCGCCGAGGGCATTATTCCCGCCGGATTGGAAATGATGGATCGCACCTCAGTCGCCATGGTCGAGCCGTTTGCGCGCGCCGGCTACGATCTGGACGCCGCCGCGATTTTGCTGTGTGAAAGCGATGGCAGCGCCTTGCAGGTGGCGCAGGAAAGCGCGGATATGCAAGCGGTGTTGCTGCGCGCCGGCGCCAGACGGCTGCAAATTTCACACGACGAGCAAGAGCGCGCGCGCCTCTGGTCCGGGCGCAAAAACGCCTTCCCCGCCGCCGGCCGCATCTCGCCCGATTATTACTGCATGGACGGGACGATTCCGCGCCGTCATCTGGCGTATGTCTTGCAAAGCATCCAGCAAATGGAACAGGAATACGGTTTGCGCTGCGCGAATGTGTTTCACGCCGGCGATGGCAATTTGCATCCCCTGATTTTATTTGACGCCAATGCGCCGGATGAATTGGCGCGCGCCGAGCGCTTTGGCGCGGCGATTTTGGAATTGTGCGTGGCGCTGGGCGGAACCATTACCGGCGAACACGGCGTCGGGGTGGAAAAACTCGATTCCATGTGCGTGCAGTTTTCGGCGGCGGAAAACAGTTTATTCCTGGCGCTCAAACGGGCCTTTGATCCGGCCAATTTATGCAATCCTGACAAAGCGATTCCGAGCCTGGCGCGCTGCGCCGAATATGGCCGCATGCATATTGCGCGCGGCGATGTGCGCTTTCCCCATTTACCGCGTTTTTGAGGCCCCATGGATGCACAGTTAGCGCAATGGCAAGAACAGATCCGCAGCGCAGCGGCGGCGCGCCGCCCTTTGCGCCTGCGCGGCAGCGGCAGCAAAGATTGGTATGGCGGGCCGCTGCAAGGCGAGATTCTGGACACCCGCGCCTGGCGCGGCATCCTGGCGCATGCGCCGGAGGAATTGGTGCTGAGCGCGCGTTGCGGCACGCCAATGAGGGAAATTGAGCAAACGCTGCAGCAAGCCGGCCAGATGCTGGCCTGCGAGCCGCCGCATT
Organism: Massilia sp. W12; assembly: GCF_037300705.1. Classification (NCBI taxonomy): domain Bacteria; kingdom Pseudomonadati; phylum Pseudomonadota; class Betaproteobacteria; order Burkholderiales; family Oxalobacteraceae; genus Massilia; species Massilia sp. W12. The sequence continues at coordinate 1,135,285 of NZ_CP147776.1, forward strand.
TCGGCCCCGACGCCACGCTGGGCGGCGTGCTGTGCGCCGGCCTCTGCGGGCCGGGACGCGAGCGTTACGGCGCTTTGCGCGATGCGGTGCTGGGCGTGGCGCTGCTGGACGGGCGCGGCGACTTGCTGCGCTTTGGCGGCCAGGTCATGAAAAACGTGGCCGGTTACGATGTTGCGCGCATGCTGCCCGGCTCAATGGGGGTGTTGGGCCTGGTGACGCAGGTTTCCTTGCGCTTGCAACCCTTGCCGCGCGCGCAAGTCAGCCTGTTGCTGGACATGCCGCAAGCGCATGCGCTGCAAGCTTTACAGCGCTGGCAACTGGCCGGGCTGCCACTGGACGCCTCATGCTATTTTGACGGGCAATTGCGCTTGCGCTTATCCGGCCTGGAGACCGTGGTGGCGGCGGCGCAGCGTGAGATTGGCGGCGCGATTGTGGTGAATGGCGCGCAATTCTGGCGCGATGTGCGCGAGCAGCAACTCGATTTCTTTCTTCAGGCGCGCAGCCTGTGGCGCCTTGCGGCGCCGGCAGACGCGCAGATAGCGGCCTTGCCGGGGCGGCAATTGCTGGAGTGGGGCGGCGCTTTGCGCTGGCTGGCGCTGGATACGCCGCCAGACCCTGCATTTGGTGCGCACTTGCGCCAGCAGCTCGCAGCGTGCGGCGGACACGCCACCCTGATGCGCGGAGCGACGGCAGACTGTCCCGCCTTCACGCCTTTGGCGCCCGCCATGCTGGCGCTGCAGCGGCGTGTCAAGCGCGTTTTCGATCCCGCCTTGATCTTCAATCCCGGGCGCCTGTATGCCGGTTTAGAGCAGGATTAAAGTGTGCAAACCCGTTTAGCTGATTTCATTCAGGCGCAGCAGCAGGGACAAGACGCTGAGCGCATTTTGCGTGCTTGCGTGCATTGCGGTTTTTGCACGGCAGTATGTCCCACCTATCAATTGCTGGGCGATGAGCGCGACAGTCCGCGCGGGCGGATTTATCTGATCAAGCAAATGCTGGAAGGCGCGCCGCCAACGCAGATCACGCAAACCCATCTGGATCGCTGTTTGAGCTGCCGCAGTTGCGAAAGCGCCTGCCCGTCCGGGGTTGAATATGCGCACTTGCTGGAAATCGGGCGCAAAGTGGCGCAAGAACAAGTCAAACGGCCCTGGCGCGAGCGCGCCAAACGCGCCTTGTGGCTGAATCTGTTTGCGCGCCCGGCCTTATTCGGCGCGCTGCTGCGCCTTGGCCGTCCCGTGCGGCAGATCTTGCCGGCCCCCTTGCGCGCCAAGCTGCCGCCGCCTTTTCCGAACCAAGGCACATGGCCCGAACCACCTGTTGCGCCAGTCGCACGGGTGCTCTTGTTTGAGCCTTGCGTGCAAGACGCGCTCAATCCGAATCTGAACGCCGCCACCGCGCGCATGCTGGCGCGCCTGGGCGTGCAGACCTTGCGTTTGCCTCAGCCGCAATGCTGCGGCGCGCTGGATTTGCATGGCGGGCGCGAGGCGCAAGCGCAAGCGCGTATGCAAAATATGTTGCAAGCCGCGCTACCGCTATTGCAAGCCGATGCTGATTTGCTGTTGCTTTCCAACGCCAGCGGTTGCGGTCTGGCCTTGAGCGAATTCGGGCGCTATTTCGCGCATGATGCGGCGCTGGCGGCGGGCGCTGCGCTGTTTTCGGCGCGGGTGCGCGATATTGCGCAAATTCTGCCGCAGCGCATCGCCGCATCCCCCTGGCGCGCCCGCTTGCAAGCCTGCGCCAAGCCGCACTTAGCCTGGCATGCGCCGTGCAGCATGCAACATGGTTTGCGCCTGGGCGGACTGGTCGAAGCCTGTTTGCGCGAACTGGGTTTTAGCGTGCATTTGCCGCAGGATGCGCATCTGTGCTGCGGTTCAGCCGGCAGCTGGTCGGTGTTGCAGCCGGCGCTGTCAATCCAGTTACGGGAGCGTAAATTGGCGGCTTTGCAACACAGCCAGGATCCTGCCGTCGCGCCGGAATATATTGTCAGCGCCAATATCGGCTGTCAGGGACACTTGGCCGCCGCCAGCCCGCTGCCGGTGCGGCATTGGGTGGAGTTGCTGGACAGTTTATGCAGCCGCCTCGAAGCGGACGGTACGAAAGAGCAGGGGACTTAAATGCGCCACCGTGCGATGAGAGCAAGAGGAAGCTGAAGCGATAATTTGCAAACGTAAGTCATTGATTTATAGGCGCGTAGATGGAAATTGATTAAATCAGCGTTTTCTAATTGGTGACTGTTCAGCGTGAAAATTTCTATACAAATCAATGAGTTACCTTGGTAATATTTCCAGGTGAAGTCATTTTTTAAATCGAGAAAGGCCTTATATTTCGCGTAAAAATTCGTAACCCATTGATTTATATGGATCTCTTAAACTTTCTTGCAAAACATTGGTGATTTTGCAACCATTTGATTTTAAAGGGTAATTTCAGGGATTCGTAGGGGCTGAATAGACACAAAAATTGTACTTTTGAACCAGGAAAAGTAAACGGTCGAAATGAAATTGCATAGATATTAATTGATTTAATAGGGTGTTGAAAAAAATTAACACTTGGTGATTTCTCATGTTATCTCTACCCCCCCCTGGTCAAAATAGTTGTCGCCTCCAGTGATTTGGAGTTCTAATCCATGCCGGGGGCGATGGAACTGACGATGATGAAATACACGCAAGAGAAGAAAGAACATGTGCTCAAGCTGATGAGCGCACCACAAAACAAGTCTGTGGCCGAGGTCGCTGAGATATGCGGCGTGCCAGAGGCTACGCTTTACCTGTGGCGGAAGCCTAGTTGATTTTCTGGACTTTCCGCTAGATATAGTGGTCAAAATTCTGAGCTCCTTCATTTATCAACACCCTATTAAATTAAAGCGTTGAGGATTAATATTGGTTGACACTTTCAAAGAAACAGAGAGGTACCCCCCCCCTCACCTATTCAGGTGCCTCATATCCACAGCCTTTTACTGGACAAAATCTGCAAATGATATTTTGTCCAGTATTGAGCGATTTTTTTGCAAACTTACGGATCATGGTGTTAGTCGCATTTTTACTCAATATTACCTTCCATTAATTCAATTTTCTTGTTTTCAATAGCAACTTCCAAAACGGTTGATGGACCTCGCAATTTTTCACCAAGAACCCAGACACAACGTTTGGCACGGGTAACGGCAACATAGAGTCGATTGTGTGCAACATAGTTTTGGAACATTCGGCTAGCAGTTGAAGTCACACTCGATGAGTTTGGCACTCGCCCATCATCAACCCCTATCAATACAACAGCTTCAAATTCAAGCCCCCCTACGTAGTCCGCATGCCCCAACAAGAATTGGCTAGCTCTTTCGGCAATTTTTATAGCTTGGATATCTCCACGCTCCTCCAATACAATAGCCATTTTATTGTTGCCATTTACATAGCGTAGCGCATCATCCAAAAGTGCTCGATCAAAATATATCAATGCAACTTGGTGCCTTTTCAAACCATGCATAGCCTTAATCTTCTCTGCCGCCTTAAAACCCTGCTCTAATAGCGAAGCATCATTGTTGATTAGATAATAGCGTGGCGTTGGGTCTTCAATTGTATCGAAAACATAAGAAGCCTCAGAGACTGGGTTGTCAAAATTCGTAAACAGATTTGCACCATGCGATGTGATGGAAAATGCTAAATCTGTAATCGATGGTGAGCATCGGAACACGGCTCGGAGGGTGGTACGGCGCTCTTCATTGCTCATGCCAATTGATTGATGGAAATCTGTGTCATTCCACGCAATGTCGCCCAAGGCCTGTGATAGGTCGATCGCATAAGAAATAGGAGTCGACTTTGAATCTTTAGTCAAATAATGAATTAAAGAAAGTTCATTCATGTTGAATAAATGAACTTCATCAATAAATATTGCGTCATAACCGTCTCGAACCCTGCGTCTTCGCCAAATTGGTGAATCGAGCTTTGACAATGTGGAAATTGCTACGTCATCAGGGTCGAATTGAGAAATTGTATTTAGGATTGAACTATATCGCTTAAAGATATCGAAAATAAATTTCCGGTCGTTATTCGTTTGCAGCGGTAATCCATAATTTGGTCGATTGACAACTTTATATTTCTCAAACTCTTCATCGCATCGCCCTTTGATAACAACGCTAATCTCGTGGCGCACTAACTCAGCAATATGGAAAAGGTCATCCTTCCAGAATGTTTCATAGAGTTCATTACTGATGAAGTCTTTATGTCCAGTCATTTCAATTTTTGTTTCTTCAAGCAATCCGACTAAATGCAAGAGTTGTGCATTTTTTGCCTCAGTGGAATCAGCGTCCAAAAGCTCAGAATCATGGACATCACTTTGCAAGAATGAACGGCAAACATCCTGTAGCGTTTTAATCTCCAAAATAGAATGAACATCGTGCAATTGCATAGATTTGCTCATAACATCGATAAAGTATGACACGTTCTTAACCATGGCTTGGCTAGGGGAAATGAATAAAAATTTCACAGGTGAGCCATTAGCTTTAGCTATGGCTATCCCTTTCAAGCACTTCAAAACCATGCAAATCGTTTTCCCGGATCCTGCTGGACCTTCAATCCTCGCCGGCTCCATATAGTCACGAAGTACAAACTCACGTTGCCGTACCGATAGCTTGGAGATTGGATCTGTCTGCCCGATTATTGTTGATGAAGAGACTGGCGATTCCGTCAAGTCAACACCTAAAAGTACTGAGGTTGGATTGGGCAGGTATTCATTCTTCTTCTGTCCATAAATCTCGTGAGAAAATATTTGATCAATTGCCTTGTTAAAATTCGTTTCAGAGTACTCTTCCCGTATGCCTTCACCTTCGACAGTCCCAAACTTATACGCAAGGAGGTGTTGTCCACTATAACGCTTTGCTATACGACGAGCATTCGGTTCACGTTCAACCGTAATCCGGTAAGAGCTCGCACGATTGATTGGATACGGGAATATGATTGCCTTCGTAGATCCTACTGGCAAATACTCATTATTGTTGAGACTTAATTTATTCCAATATTTAATTGCAAAGCGGAACAATTTCTGAACTGCAGTAAGAACCATCGGGTCAGAAACCTTATTTAGATCAAAGAATTCCAGGTCAAGTGTCAGCGTATTTTTTTCGCTAGAAAATTGTTCGTTAACGGCGGTTAGCACAACACCTTTTTTAGACTCGATGCAACGTACTCCCAGTAGTTCATTGTTAAATTTATCAGGTGATCCTTTGAATAAGGAAATAAGATCCTGAGAATTTTCAAAGTCTATGCTTTGGAATTCACGGTTTGTGACAATTGCCTTCACGGCTCCTTCGGTGATGCCAATATAATCAACGAATTTCATACCTAGCTTTCAGATTAGTTAACTCAGTTATGTCAATATCAGCTGTGCCGATCCTGGAGTAATAATGTGTGAATCGTTGCAATATATGTTCGATATATGGCGACCTTAATACCGAAACAATTTCACCTTGTTCAAGATCATCCAGAAAGAGCTGTCCATACACTCCAGTAGGGTCACGGTCAAATTTGAATTTTTCAATCCCAACTGCAAGTTCGTCTAACAATGAACGTGCTAAAGTTATCGGCTGGGTAAAATCGACAATATAACCCACACTTGGCTCATTTAATTGGATACGTTCGATAAAATGAGAGTCCATCCTAGAGTTGCGCCATAGTGATTCAAGCAACTTATTGTACGGATCTTTAAAAGCTTTTACCTTAGGATTCAGCTGGCCGCCTTCTAGATAGGAGCGCAACATTTCAACATTCTGAATATCTTTTGGGGTAGCACCATTCTTAGTTAAGACCTCGATCGTCGTCTCATATCCATAAATACGGAAAGAGGATGTCGAAAGGCCAAACTTTTTTAAAACAGTATGAGGGATTTCATCAACTACTTTTTTGCTTGATTCAATGATTTCAGATCTTCCAATCTGTTCGAGCCAGTCGGTAAGCGAATAGATTGGAAGACAAAGGATCGTTTTTGATTTGCGATGTGCAATATCGCAACGCGCTGATATAACTAGTCCAAAGGCTTTTTGCTTTTCTGCAACCTTGAGGCAGTTTAATATAGCGCCTTGTGTGAAGCGCCCTAATTCAGGGGAGGAAATTAGTTCTCGCATTTAATAGAGAATATTTATCATAAAAAGATTGAAATAGAAGAAATTTATTTCAACTGGTAATTGTTAATTTCTATATGTTCATATGGACACCCATGTTAAGGTTTTCGGGTTACTCTCCATAGGCTCCTCCTGACTTGCTAATGCTGTATCTGGGCAGCAATAAAAAAGATCCACAATATTTTACCTGGTGAAAATCTGCAAATGATATTCTTCCTAGCACTGAGAGACTTTGTTTGTGGACGTCCATCGCATAACCCTTGTCAGAGAAACAATCCAGACTATCTTCCGCCACGCCCGCTACTACGCCCCTGATTCGAGCGGCGATGCTCTTCCTTTTGCTTCGGCACATTCTTACCGCGATTTTCACGGTCGGTGCTCTTCCCCTTTCTGGCCGCAAGAACTTCTGTCGTGGCCACAAGCATGAGGCCAGCAGTACCCAATACAAACTTCCTTCTATCCATTACAATCTCCTTCACGCTTGCCGATTAACCACTGGGAGATATTCATAGCTAACTATCCACAATTTCATATTACAACGTCAACCTGTAAACTTTAACAGGTAATTGGTAATTTTTAAGTATTGTTAATTATAGCATAAGAAAATTCCCCAACCTTTCAACCACAAAATCTAAATTCCAAGATTTTTCCAAAGCGCTCTTGCCATCGGCCTGTTATCCACCAGCCCCGAAGAAAGGGACACGCCACACTTCCAGCAAAGCCCCATGGCCTGAATATCGCGCCCCTGCTGGCGCTTTAGCGGCGCAGCCGCATTTGTTTGACGCTTTTCCCTATTGCACCTGCGCGCCGGATTCGCTACCCCAGGCGGTCAGCGATATCCGGGTGCGCTACAACGATCCTGCCAATTCGCCACATACTCACTGCCTTGCGCAGCATATGTCTGTGCTCAGCACGAAGAACAGCAAAAAAATTTCAGAAAACTCAGGCAAACTGTGCCTGGCGCCCGTGTTGCATGGTTTCAAACATTTCCACCAATTCCCAATACACGCCCCAGGCAAAGCCCTGGCGCTGGCCGCCGCGCTCATCTAACAGCAGGCTTTGCAAATACGGCAGTCCCTGGCGTTTTTCAATTTGCGCCAGCAGTTGTTGAGACACGCGCGGCAGATCGGCTAAGCGCAGCGGCGGCGGATTTTCCTCCCATTGCGGCACCTGGCAATTGAAGATTTGCATGCAGCGCTCACGCAACTCCATATACGCTTGCTGCTGCCCGCGTTTGCGGTACAGCTCCAGCAAGGTCAGCCAACTGGCGGCGCGCTGATGCTGCGCCACCTCATCCTGCAAAATCCGGATCGCCACATCTTCCTGCTGCAAACTGGCCCAAAAGCGCGCCTCGGTCAGCGCGTCATGCATTTCCTCGACTTCCATCTGGGTATCGACCGCTTTCAAGCTGGCCGGCGCTTCTTCGTCGATGTGATCAAACACGCCTTCGCGGCGCAGATTTTCTTTTAAGCTTTGCGCATGCTTGAGCCAGCCGCCATCCCGCCCGGCCTCATCGCGCAGGGCCGGCAGATCGTCGATTTGCAAGCCGAAATCATCCGGCCCTTCTTGCAATTCCTGCACCAGAAAATCTTCCGCCGCATCCGCCTGGGCTTGCCAGTCGTCATCCTCTTCAATTTCCGGCGGCAGCATGAATCGGCTCATTTCCACTCTGGTCTTGGCCTGACTCACGCTTTGCTGCAGGCGGCGCATATGAAGCAACAGCCAGCCCATCGCGCCCAGCGCCAGACAGAGCAATAAAGCCAGCAGGAAAGCCCATTGTTGCTGACTGTCCCAACCCTGTTTGCTGTTGGCGTGCAGCGCGCTGATGCGGCTTTCCAGCGCTTGCAATTGCGTTTGCAGCAGACTCAAGTGCGCCTGCGCCGCCGGCGTCTGCTCCGGCGCTGGCGCGGTGTCGGCGGCTGGCGCGCTGTCCGTTTCGCCGCGCGGCGGTTGCGGCTTGGTTACGCTGAGCTGCAGCTGCGGTTCCGGGTGTTCCTGCGCCTTGGGCGCGGGCGCGCGCAAGGCTTCCATGCGCGCGCGCGTGAGCGCCAGTTTTTCCGCGCGCGCCTGATCGCGTGCGGTTTGATTGATTTCCTGTTTGTAGTCAGCGGGCAGGGGTTTGAGCTGGGCTTGCGGGCTTTGCCACAGATAATCAAAACTTTCCTGGTCATTGCAGAGATTGCGCACCAGCAGGCGCGCCTGATGCTCTTGCAGCCATTGGCGGGTCGAGAGTTGCAGTCCGCTGCTGCTGCGCTCCACCTGTAAATTCAGCAGCAGGCGCCCATCGGCGCTGCGCAAACTGGCCTGGTAGCAATGCGCGCCATACTGCGCAGCCTGTGGCAATTCCAGATGCGCCAGCACGCCTTGCGCGCCGCTGCTGTGGATTTGCAAAGGATGGGCCGCCAGCAAGCCGGACAGGCCGAACGCCAGCAGTCCGCTGCCGGCCATTGCAGTGCAATGGCGCAGTGACTTTTTGCGGCAGGGGCCAGCTTTGCGCATCTCAACTCTCCATCTGCGCGGCAAAGGTCCAAGCCGCAGCGCAAGCGCCGGTTTCCGGTGGACGGCATTCGCCGCTGTTATCGTGCGCCGGCGATTTGGCCGCCGGCTGCTTCACAATCGAACTGACGGCATACTCGCATAGCCGCCTGCTGTCTTTCCATTACGCAAGATTACGCAAAGCAACAGCAAGCCTACTGTCGAAGGGACAGAAGTGAGGTCTTTTCTGCTGCACATGCGGTAATGCTGCTGGAAGGAATGCGTCCCGGAATGCCTTGTTCCGGAGTTGTATGTTTGATAAGTGCGCGCACTGGTTCATGGCGCTTCTGACATGCGCGCAGGAAAATCTTAACAAATTTGTTGCAAACGTGTTGGTTTGTTACACATTAGTTGCGCTGACTCTTGATTGCCGCGCGGCATGGCGTTGCTTTGAGAGGGGAGGAGGGGACAGAGCGAAGGCGCCGCATGCGGCGCCTTGTTGCAGACTGGCAACGCAGCATTGCGTCGCCAAATCCGCCTGCGCGTAAAAATCAGCAGCAGGTAAACAGATACAGCGGGCCGCAGTCGTTGTACGAGGCAATCGCCAGCGGAATATCCTGCACCAGATCGCCGGTGGGCTTTTTCGGGATGCTGATGGTGATTTCACCATTCGGCAGCGTCCACTTGCGTGCATTATCGTCCCAGCCGAAATTGCCTTGCGGCTCATAGGCGCTGATATTCGCAGCCCATGGATATTGATAGCCGAAATAACGCAGCAGCGCATCGCGCGCGTCATGGATCAGGGCGCGTTTGAATTCCGGATCTTTCCAGGACAAGGCGACCGCGCGCACCCAGACCAATTGAAATTCAAGCAGGGTTTCGTAGCTGGGGATACTGTTATCCAATGGCATGATGTTCTCCTCTTAACGCGATGGGTGCGGCAGGATGCTGGGGAAGGTCGGCGGGGTGTTGCTGAGCGAGCGGGTTTGCACCAGGGAAATATGATGCAAATAGTAATTCGCCAGCGCGCGCGCTTCCAGTTCCGGCTGCGAGACGCCAGGCGCGGCGACCGGTTTGGGCGGCAGCGGCAGGCGGATTTTTTCCTGCTTATTGATGACCCAGCCTAAGGTTTCGCGCGGCGTGTATTCCGATGCGCCTTGCTGCGCCGTGAGGCGATAGGAGAAGGGATAGATATAACCGAATGCATCAAACAGCGCCTTGGGCGTATTGTCTAGCATTGCCTGCTCAAATTCCGGATTGCTCCAGCATTCCGCCACGGCGCATAGAATCACAGCGCGGAATTGCATGAATTTGTCGTAGATCCCCATTGCCGGGACGATCTCAAATGGAGGTGTGTGTTGGTACATGCTTGCTCCCTGGTTAAAAAGCCGGTTTAACATCAACATGTTGCACCGGCTGTGTTTGGCGACTTGCTGCAAGGCAAATCCCCGCCATTGTTGAACTGTACTGCAGTACAGTCCATTACAATTCATTACAGAACTTCGGCACTACCATGAATAAATGAATAAACTACCGGGTGTGACACTATTTAAGTGTTTGCAACGTGGGTGAAGCAATGTACAGGCCTTGGCGGCTGGCTCAGGTCTGTATGGCAAACGGGGTTGGCCAAGACCAACCCCGCTATGCATGCCGGCATTACGCCGCTGACTGTTGCAGGCGCTCGCGCGCGATGCGCAAGGCGCGCCAGGAACCGATACGCTCGGCATGCTGGCAGGCTTGCTGTAAATCCTCTTGTGCGGCATGCGGCGTTTGCTGAAAGCCGGCGCGCAGTAAATACAAGAATGGCAGGAAATAATGTTCGCCGTATTGCACCGATAAGGCCAGCGATTCATCAATCCGCGCCAGCGCTTGTTGCAACTCGCCTTGCTGCGCCAGCAGGGTGGCGGCGGTGGAGCTGTATTGCGCCACGCCCAGCATGCAGCCGAGATGGCGCAGCATGCCTGTCATTTGATCAATTCCGTCCAAATCCTGGTTGCACCAGGCGTGCCGGATCGCGCAATACGCCTGCACTGCCGGCAAACCATATTTCTGCCCCAGCGCCAGGCCGGTTTCGGCCACCTGGCGCATTTCATCGCGCGCTTCCAGGTCTTGCAACATATTCATCTTGTACATGCAAGCCAGACCGATTGAGGCCGGATGCCCGGTTTGCTGCGCCAGCTCAACTGCGGCATCCGCCAGGCGGAACACTTGTTCCAGCGGCGCATCCTGCAAATACACAATATTCGCCTGCGCCGCTGCGGACCATACCCCCATGTCCAGGCCATACAACATGCCGTGATGGCCGTGCTTTTGCAGATCGTAATGCGCCGCCACATATTCAAAATGGGCGCGCGCGGCTTCCAGTTCGCCGTCGATCCAATTCGCATTGCCATGCAGGGTGTGATAAATCAAATGCAAATCCGGGTCGCCGGTCAGCTCAGCCATTTGCAACAGGCGCTGGCACATCTCGCGCGTCAGCGCGCGGTCGTTGGCGACATGGTGATACACCGCCAGCGAGCACAGATTGGCGATGGGATATTTCAAATCCAGATCCGTCATATGGCGTGCGGCTTCCAGCAATTGCTGGGCTTGCTCGGCGCTGGCTTTGACGCGCGGATCTGACCAGCCGAATTGTTGCATCAGCGCATTGGTGCGGATGCGGTTGGCGTCCAGCAGCGCTTCCATGCGCTCGCTGCCTTGCAAGTGCTCGGCCCAGCCATTCACCTGTTCCGCCAGCTCGCAGGCGTCTTGATACACCGCTTGCGAGAGTGCGCGGTTGGCCGCGTCGATGCCATATTTGACCGCCGGGGAAAAGCGCCGCGCCAGACCATAATGCTGCGCCAGTTGCGCCAAACGGCGTTCCACCTCAGCCTTGCCGCCGGCCGCCAGCGCCTGCGCGATGCGTTCATGGGTTTCTTCACGCTGAATGCGCGGCATTGAGTCGTAAGCGGCGTCGCGGATCAGGGCGTGGCGGAAAATATAGCTGTCGCCTTGCACCCGGCGCTGACGGTAGATCAAATCGGCGGCGATTAATTGCTCCAGCTCGGTTTGCAGGGTGGCGTCATCCACCGGGGCGATTTGCAGCAAGAGATCATGATCAAATTCGCGCCCGATGGCCGCGCCCAGTTGCGCGGTTTCCTTGGCCGAACCCAGGCGCGCCAGACGCGCCGCCAGAAAGTCGCGCAGGGTGATCGGGATTTGCGCCGAATCAAACGCCGGCGACAATTCATAACTGCCATCCGGCGTCGCCAGCAAGAGTTCTTTCTCTTCCAGCATGCGCGCCAACTCTTCCACAAACAGCGGAATCCCGTCTGCGCGCTGGGACAGACGTTGCAGGGCGTTCGCCGACAGACGCTTGCCGGGCAGGGCCGCGCCTATCATTTGCGCAGAATCTTCGGCGGACAATTGTTGCAGGCGCAGATGGCTTAAGGCCAATTCGCTTTGCTCGATCTGCGCCGGATAGTTTTCGCGCGAGGTCATCAGCAGCATCATATGGCCGCTGGCTTTGCGCAGCTGTGAAATCAATTCCAGACTGGTCAAATCGATCCAGTGCAAATCTTCGACCACCAGCAACAGCGGTTTGCCGCGCCCCAGATGCAAAATCAATTCCTGCATCACATCCAGCAGGATTTTCTTTTGCCGGTCAGGCGACAATTGGCTGGGCGGATAAGCCGCCGGCAGCGGCAGCGCAAACCAGGAGCACAGCACGGCCAGGCTGTCTTCCAGCGCACAGCCGGCCAATTCGAGCGCATGCGAGAGCAGGGCCACGGCGCGCTCATCATCCTGCTCCAGATGCAATTGCAATTGCTGCTTGAGCATATGCAGGAAAGGATGCAGCGCATTGTTTTGATGTTCCGGGAAAGCGCGGCAATCCGCCACCACCGAACCGGCAGCGCGCGCCGCCACCGAAATCTCATACACCAGACGCGATTTGCCGATCCCGGCCTGGCCGCTGACCAGGGCGCAGGCCACGCCCAATTGCGCTGCCTGCCACACCTCCTGCAACTGGGCCAATTCCTGTTGCCGGCCGACAAAGCTGCGCACTTGCCCGCTGCGCGAAAAATTGAAGGCTTCCGAGCCGTGTTCGCCCAACAGGGGATAGCAGGCCAGGGTGCTTTCCGCGCCGCGCGCGTGCAGCATGCGGCCATCGTCAAATTCAGCGAACTGGTCGAGCAGACGGCGCGTACTGGCCGACACCAGCACTTGCCCGGCGCTGGCCTGACGCTGAATTTGCAGCGCCAGATTGGGCGTATTGCCGGACGGCGTGACGCCGGCGCGCACCAGCACAAAACCGGTATGCATGCCGATGCCGAATTCCAGACCTATGCCCTGGCTTTGCTGCAAGAGGCTGGAGCGGCGCCGCACCTGGCTGGCCATTTCCAGCGCAGTGCGCACCGCGCGCCGCGCATCGGTATCGCTGGCGTGCGGATAGCCGAAATAAAACATTTGCACATCGCCCAGGCTGCCGGCCTGGAAGCCGCCATAGCGCTGCGCGATATCATTCACCAGGCTCATTTGCTCGCGCTGCAGGGTTTCCAGCACATCCGGGTCGGCATCCGGCTGATGCGCATGCACCTGCACGCGGCAGCACAGCACGGTGAGCTGGGCGCGTTCGCTGGCGAAGCTGAGCGACATGCCCGGTAAAAATTCCATGGTGCGCGCCAATTGCGGATTGATGCGCGTGGTGTCGCCGCTGGCGTAGCCGTGCGTGTCCAGCGTCTCGCCCAGCGCGCCGACCAGATTGGCTAAATGGATATTGCGGAAATCGGCATACACGCTGGAAGCGTGCGCGGGCCGCTCATGCGGACTTTTTTGCAGCACCCGGCGCAATAAATCGCCCAGCGCATGACCGACTAAGGCCGGCGGCAGCGCCACCGGCTGCGGACTGAGTTGCTTATGGAAAATCTCGGCCAGGGTCAGACCTTGCATCACCGGGCGGCCGGTCAGGCACTCCAGCATCAGCAAGCCCCAGGCGTATAAATCGCTCTTTACGGTGGGCGGCTCGCCGCGCAGCTGTTCCGGTGCGCTGTAAGAGGGCGTGCCCATGGTTTCCTGGGTCATGGTCAGCTGGCGGTAATCCTGCTGCTGACGTTCCGGGATAAAAGTGGCGATGCCGAAATCGAGCACCTTCACATTGGCGCGCGTGCCGGTGTGCATCACCATCACGTTTTGCGGCTTCAAATCGCGGTGCGCAATCCCTTGCGCATGCGCGCACGCCAGCGCGTCCAGGACTTGTCCCATCAGCTCGCCGGCTTCGAGCGCGTCCAGCGTGCCTTTGCGCGTCAGGTATTCACGCAGGGTTTCGCCGGGGACATATTCAAAGCAGGCGAATAACTGGCCGTTGTTGCAGCGCCCGCGATCCAGCAAGCGCACGATATGCGTGTGATGCAGCTGTGCGCACAGCTCGGTTTCGCGCACAAAGCGCTCCATCTGGCGCTGGCTGCGTTTTTCATCGTCGCCTTCCTGCTGGCGCAAGAGTTTGAGGGCGACGATTTGTCCGGTGCTCAGCTGGCGCGCCTGATACACGCTGCCGGCCCCGCCTTCGCCCAATAACTGCAATAACTCATAGCCTTCCGGCTGGATGTTCATCAGCTGTCGCTCCCGGCTGGCTGGTTGTGCAGCAATTCACCTTCGGCTTGTGAGCCGCGCACGATGCGGAAATCCAATGCGCCGAAACGCACTTCGCCGCGTCGCCTTTCCACCAGTTCAGGCCAGGCCAGCGCTTCCGGCAGCGCTTGCATCAATTGATTGCGCGCCCGGAAAATCTGGATATTGATATGGGACACTTCCAGGCCCAGCATCTGTGACAATTGCGATAAAGCAATCCACCCCTGGCTGCTGGCGTCCAGACCGCGTTTATGGTCAGACAGGCGCTCGCGCGCCAGCGTCAGCAGACAGTAATGATGGGTGCGCTCACCCAGTTCGACCTTGCGCGTGCCGATCGTGACATCGAGCTGCACATGTTCCTCGTCCTGGCTGGCTAAGAAATTAAACAGCGCGGCGGCTTGCTGCTCGCGCCGCACCGAGCGCATATCCACCGTTTCCTGCAATTGCGGCGAACAGACGAATTCATACCGCTTATCATCAATGGTGATGATCTGCCCGTCTTGCAGGCGGCTTTCGCCATGCTCATCTTCCATCACCCATAAACCGGTGTGATTGACGTGCAGCGACACGGTGGCGCGCTCTTCGTCGGGCAGCAGATTGTGTAAGGGATTCAAGGGAATCGGCGCGCTGTCATCATCCAGCGCGGCCAGCACCGTGGCCGGCGCATCCAGGTTTTCCAGCTTCCATTGCGACTCGCGCGCATGGCCGAATTGCAGCACCTGGCCTGCTGCAAGCGTGGTCCAGACATTGGCCGGCAGCCGCTTGCCATCGACAAAGCTGCCATTGCGGCTCAAGTCGATGATTTCCCAGCGTTGGCTGTTCCAGCGGATACTGGCATGAATCTGCGAGGTGTCACTTGCCAGCAATACCGTTTGAGCGCTGGCGGGATTTCGCCCAAACGTATGGGTGGCGCGCAGAACCAGTCGTTTTTGTTGAAATTGTGATGTCAGAATGGCCATCTGATCTTCCTGTGTTTAACTGGCTTGTACAGGCGCCAGTGTAATATATTTCCCCCGCTTTGTTTCAAAACTTGTCCGCTGTATTACGCATCATAAACAGCTGTGATGTGCCTCATTTCCCGCAGCTGGTCACTGTACCGGCCTGCCTGCTTGAGATATTCATAAAACGAATTGCAAGCATTGGGAAATAAAATTTTGTTGATATCTGAACTGGCCCTACACTGAGCATCATTCCAACACAAAACAGCGAGGTCGCCATGCAATATTTTGACGCAGACAGCCGCACCGGCAGAAATCATCTGAAAGAATTGGCGCAGCCGATGTGCTACACCCCCGGCCTGCCGCTCGGCTGCGCCCCGCACACCGAGGGCGGCGGCGCTTTATATGGGGCCTGGCTGCTGGCGCATCTGGGACAGTTGTTGCGTTTGCGTTAAGTTTGCTGATATTTCATGCAAGCGGCTGCGGCAATCTGGCGTAAAACGGGTACACTTTGGCGTTTTCCACACAGCCAGACCCATCATGCAATTCAGCCACGCCATTTTGCGCACGCCCGGCGATCCCGCCAGCGGCCTGACCACCGCCACCCTGGGCGCGCCCGATAAAGAATTAAGTTTGCGTCAGTTTGACGCGTATGCGCAAACCTTGCGCGACTTTGGTTTGCAGATTGATATTTTGCCGCCCTTGCCGGGTTTCGGCGACGCCCACTATGTCGAAGACACCGCCGTGGTGATGCCGGAAGGCGCCATCATCACCCATCCCGGCGCCCCGGCGCGCCAGGGCGAAGTCGAGAGCGTCGCCAGCGCCCTGGCCGCATACCGCAGCCTGCACCGCATGTCTGAGGCCGGCACAATGGATGGCGGCGATGTGCTGCTGGTGGGCAAGCAATTTTTCATCGGCGAAACCAGCCGCACCAATCAAGCCGGCATCAGCGAATTTGCGCGCATCGTCGAAGCCTGGGGCTATACCGTGCAGAGTATCGAAGTCGGGGCCGGACTGCACTTGAAATCCATCGTCAACTATGTTGGCAAAAACACCATGACGGTGAGTGAAGACGCCGCACGCAACCCGGCCTTTGCATCGTTTAACCACATCGTGCTGGCCCCGGAAGAGGAATATGCCGGCAATACCTTGTGGATCAATGACCGCCTGATCACCCCGGCCGGTTATCCCAAAACCCTGGCCGCACTGCAAGCGCTGGATTTGCCGATCACCGTGTTGGACACCAGCGAATTCCGCAAAATGGATGGCGGCTTGACTTGCCTGTCCCTGCGTTTTTAAACTTGAGCGCGCGCCAGCCGCGCGCGCCAAACCCGCGCCTGTCCCTGGCGCATTGCCGGAATTCCTGCAGTTTTGTTCTGAAGGAGAAGCGCGATGCAAGCCCATTTGAATCCGGAAAACTGGCGCCGCCATGTGCGCGGCTGGCAGATTGATGATTGTCTGGTGGTGCAGCCCAACCGCATCGCCTTGCGTCTGAGCGCGCAGGAAAAAGAAGGCGACGCCGGCATCCAGGCGCGCCTCTTGCAAATCCATTTACATTTGAATGATGAAGCGCAGTGCAGCGCGCACACCTTCAGCGCCTGGCCGGGGCCGCAACTCGGCTTGTTGACTGACCCCGCAGGCCAGCGCGTACCGCATGTTTTACTTTCAGCTGACGATAAAGACGGGCAATTATGTCTGGCGGCCTGGGAGCATGCGCATGAAGAATTCATCGAAATCGGCGCCTGGCCGCACATCCGCCGCCTGCGTCAGGTGCGTGAACAAAGTTGGGCCATCGGCGCGCGCTGCCTGTATCTGCGCAGCGAGCGCGGAACCTGGTTGCCGCAATTTGCCCCGGCCCCGGAGCAGGGCGAATTGCGCGATATGGATGCGTTTTCCAGTCATGAAATCTACGCCATCGGCGCCTATGGCGAAGTGTGGCAAAGCGATGGCCGCCGCTGGCGTCTGGCGGCAGAGTTGGATCAGGAACTGTGCGCCCTGGCCTGCGGCGGCAATGGCGTGGCCTACATCGGCGCAGCCGATGGTTCCCTGTGGCAGGGACGGGACGGCAAATGGCGCCAGGTGCGCGCCGGCTGGACAGCCGCCTGGCAAGACATGCAATGGCATCTTGACCGTTTGTGGCTCGCCGCGCCGGACTGCATGCGCCAATGGGACGGCAAACGCATGACATCCGTCAACGACCCCTGGAGCGGCAAACTTTTGCGCGGCAGATTGGACGGGCGCTACGGCTGGCTGCTGCAAGCCGACGCCCAAAGCGTGCGCGCATTTGACGGCCAGCAATGGCGCTTGATTGTGGCGCCGGTGGAAGAATCGTGAATTCCAGCCGCTGCGGGCCGGGCGCGCCGCCTGCGCAGATTCTGGCCTTGCACGGCAGGCAAGACAGGCAGATTCAGCGCCGCAGCCATCGCCAGGCAGTCTATTTATGCCATACTCTTGCTTACCACAACGGCAGGCAGGAGAGCATATGGCAAGCAGCTTGTTTATCTCCCACAGCAGTCAAGATGATGATTTTGTACGGGAATTGCGCACGCAATTGGCGGCGCATGGGGTGGAGGGCTGGATAGATTCACGGCAATTGCGCGGCGGCGATGGCTTGTGGTCGGAAATTGCGGCGGCGATTGAAAACTGTGATGCTTATTTAGCTGTGGTCAGCCCTGCGGGTTTGCAATCGGCATGGCTGGGCAAAGAATTAAAGCATGCGCTTGCCGTGCAAACAGCGCGCAAAGCAGCCGGCCAGGATTGGCGCGTCGTGCCGCTGTCGCTGGATAGCACCCGCCTGGGCGTGCTGGAAGCCTTGTTCAGCGAAGAAATATTGTATGTCCCGGCATCCAGCCAAGCCGGCGGCGTCGCCGCCGCCATCAATCCCATTCTGGTCGCCCTCGGCCTGCGCCTGCCGGCTGATGGCGCCCCCGCTGCGCCCCAGGCTGAAGATGCGCTCGAAGAGCTGGTGCTGGAACTGACTGACTGCAGCATGCAAGAGCAAGACGGCAAACAGCGCGCCGTCGCGCGCGCACGGCTGCTATACAAACCGGCCAAGCCCGGCCAAGCTGAAGTGATCAGCGCCAAAGCCTGGCGCTTGCAAGCGCCAATCGGTCCGATTGAGGCTGAAGATTTGCGCTGGTATCTGGAGAAATACGCGATCTGGCCCGGCAGCGCGTTTGCAGAGCGCAAGGCGCAGATTGAAAGTAAATTGCAACACTGGGGCGGCTTGTTGTACGAGCAAGCGATGCAACAGGCGGTATGCGGCGCGGCGGACTCAGCGCTGTCCCCGCAACTGACGCAACAAGTATTGAGCGCCTGGGCCGCGCTGGGCGATCAAGTCAGCCGGCGTTTTTCCGTATGGGTGGATGGCGAAGCCGAACACGGCGCCAGCGAAACAGAGGTGCGCCAGGCGCGCGAGGCGGCCGGCGCCTTGCTGGCCCTGCCCTGGGAGTTATTGCACGATGGCCGGCGTTTTTTCTTCCAAGGCGCGCACGCCACCCGGGTGCGGCGGCGCTTGCCCGGCACGCGACAGCAAAAACCGCTGCAATTTGATTTGCCGATCAGGGTCTTAGTGCTCAGTCCCCGCCCTGAAAACGCCAGCTGCGACTATATAGACCACCGCATCAGCGCAAAGCCATTGACAGCGGCGGCGCATGCCTTGCCCGGCCAGGTGGATATCCATATTTTGCAAAATCCATCATTCACCGGTTTGGAAGCCGAATTGCGCCGCGCCAAACAGGCCGGCCAAGCCTACCATGTGCTGCATTTTGACGGCCATGGCGTGTATGACCCGCATGTCGGCTTAGGCGGCCTGTGTTTTGAGCACCCGGAAGACAGCGCCAAGTGGGAGCAACGCCGTCACGAATTGATTTACACCGACAAACTCGGCCCGCTCTTGGATCAACACCGGATTGCCCTGGTGTTTTTAGAAGCCTGCCAAAGTGCGACCGCGCAAGACGCCACCGATTCCGTCGCCACCGCCTTATTAAAATCCGGCGTCGCCTCGGTGGTGGCGATGAGCCATAGCGTATTGGTGAGCACCGCGCGGCGCTTTGTCGAAACTTTTTACCACAGCCTGGCCGCCGGTCAGCGCGTCGGCGACGCCATGCTGGCTGCGCAGCAAGACCTGGCGGCCAACACCGTGCGCGGGCGCGTGTTTGGCGAGGGCGACTTTCATTTGCAGGATTGGTTTGTGCCGGTCTTGTATCAAGAGCAGTCCGACCCCGCGCTGTTTCGCCAGCAGCCCGCAGCGCAAACCGTGGCGGATTACCAAACCACGCTCAGGCATTGGCTGGGCGAAACGCCGGCCGCCCCGCCCGGCGGCTTCATTGGCCGCAGCCGCGAATTGCTGGCGCTGCAGCGCCGCTTGCTGGGGGCCGGCATGCGCTATTGCGTGATTGTGGGACAGGGTGGCGAAGGCAAGACCGCGCTGGCGGCAGAATGTGCGCGCTGGCTGCTGCATTCGCAACAGCTGCAGCAAGTCGCCTTTGTTTCGGTGGAATTGCATGCGAATTTGCCAGCGGTGCTGGATGCCCTGGGGCGCCAGCTGGCCGGCGCAGACTATTCGGTGGCGCAATACAGCAATCTGGATGCGCAATGCGCCCCCATCGAACGCGCCCTGCGCGAGCGCCGCACCCTGCTGCTGCTGGACAATATGGAAAGCATCTTGCCGCCGCCCTGGTTAAACACCGCGCCCGCCTTGCAAGAGCAGGCCGGGCAGGAATTAGCCGCCATACTCAGTGTGATGCAGCGCCTGAATGCGGTGGGTGAGAGCCGGCTGATTTTCACCAGCCGCGAAGCCTTGCCCGCACCGTTTGCAGCAGCAGAGGCGCGCATGGATCTGGCGCATTTGGATGTGGCCGATGCGGTGGCCTTGATCGAAGCCGCGCTTGGCGGCGAGGCAGCCGGGGCCGGCGCCGCCGAGCGCGCGCGCCTGGAGCAAATCGAAGCTCTGGCGCACACCGTGCATTGCCATGCGCGCACCCTGGCCTTGCTCGGGCCTAATCTGCGCGCCTGCGGCGTGGCCCAGACTCAAGCGGCATTACAAACCTTAATGGAAAAAATGGCGCGCGACTACCCCGGCGAGCGTGAAAAATCGCTGTTCGCCAGTGTGGAATTATCATTAGCGCGCCTGTCGCCGGCAAACCGGCACAGGGCGCGGGTGTTGGGGCTGTTTCATGGCGCGGTGCAATTGAACATGCTGCGGGCGATGATGGAATGGCCCGAGGAAGAGATAGCCGATTTGGCGCAAGACTTGGTGCAAACCGGCTTGGCCAGACTGAACCCTTACCAGCACCTGAGCTTGCAGGCGGCGCTCTGTCCTTACCTGGCCAGGCAATTGTCTGGCGAAGAAAGCGCAGCATGGGCGCCACGCTGGCAGGCGGTGATGCGGGGCTATGTGGAATTTCTGGTGCAGCAACAAGCCCAAAACGCCGAACTGGCCGCCACGTTGACGGAGCTGGAATTGGCGAATCTGTTTGCCCTGCTGGCGCAGCTGGAAAAGGCTGGCGATGCGGCAGCGATCATAGGCCTTGCCACCCGTCTGCATGGTTTACTGCAAAACTCAGGCAAAACGCAATTAAGCCAGCGCGTGGGCCAGGTGCGCGATGCGGCGCAGGCGCAATTGGGCGCCGGCTGGAGTCATGCGCATTTTGAAGCGGCGCGCACCCGAATTGAACAGAGTTTGGCGGCAGGGCAGATGCCTGCGGCCCTGGCCGGGGCGCAAGCCTTGCTGCAACAAGCGCTGGCGGCCGGGGCCGAGGCTTATCCTGATGCGGATTATGATTGCGCAGGGGCGCATTTTCTGCTTGGGCAGGTGTTGCGCTTCGCCGGCCATGCGCAAGCGGCGCTGCCGTTGCTGCAAGCCGCAGGCCAAGCTTTTATGGCGGCGGCGGCGCGCAGGCCAGCCGATTCTCCCGGTAAGGCGGCAGCAGAGGGCATGGCCTCAAACTGCCTGACTGAGCAAGCGGATTGCCTGTGTGATCTGGGCCAATATGATGCCGCTGCCGCAGCTTACCAAAGCGCCATTGCGGGGGCTGAGCAGCGCGGGGCTGTGCGCAGTGTGGCCGTGGGGAAAGGCCAGCTTGCCACGGTGTATTGGCTGCAAAAACGCTACCAGCAAGCTTTAGAGGCGTATGAAGCGGCGCGCAACAGCTTTGCCGCCTTACATGAGCATGCCAGCGTGGCCACGATTTTGCACCAAATCGGCATGGTGCATGCGCATGCCGGCAAGCCGGAACGGGCGGAAGACGCTTATCGCCAGTCATTGGCGATTGAGGTGCGCTTGGGTAATGCCGCCGGGCAAGCCAGCACGCTGGGGCAATTGGGTAACTTGTACGATGACCATTTACAGCGCCCGGAACAGGCGGTGGTGTTTTATCAGCAGGCCCTGGATATATATATTGCATTGGAAGACAAAGTAAAAGAAGGCATGTTGCACAATAATTTGGCCGATACCTTATGCCGGCTTGGCAATTTACCCGCCGCCCGCGAGCATATTCGCCAGGCAATTGCCTGCAAAGCAGCATTTGGCCATGCTGCCACACCGTGGACAAGTTGGGGCATTTTATTCAAGATCGAAACCGCCGCCGGCAATCACGCCGCCGCCCGGGACGCAAGGCAGCAAGCCTGCGCCCTGTATCTGGCTTACCGCCGAGATGGGGGTGAAAACCACAGCGGGCCAGGGCGCTTGTGCGCCGCCATCCAGACCATATTGCACGCCGGGGACGCGCCGCAAGCGCAAAGCCTGTTGCAGGAATTGGCTGCAGAAAAGGATGATGCCGACAACGTCCCGTGGCAAGCCCTGCTGGCCGCCCTCTTGGCCCTGAGCCAAGGCAGCCGCGACCCCGCTGTGGCGCTGGATGCGCGTTTGGATTATGACGATGCCGCCGAACTCATGCTGCTGCTGGAAAACTTGCCGCCTGTGGCAGAGGCCGGGCAGTGATGCGGCGGCGTTTTTATCCTCAGTCCCTGAGCTGATTGCGCAGGCAGCCGGCTGCTGGCTGCGCCTGTGCGGTGGCGCAGAGGGCTGGATGCTGCTGCAGCAACAGGATTATGTCCGCCGGCTTTGCTTTGATATCCGCATCGGCTAAGTGGATGCCACCCCTCCGGAGGGGGGGAATTAAGCCCTCAGGCTGTACGTGTTATTGCGTGAAGATTGCCGCAGCTTGGTTTGCTATGGCGCGCATGCTGTCATTGCACATTCGGCCACCACATCAGCAGCAAATGTGGCGCAGGATAGGTGCTGGCATACAAATCCGCGCACTCCATAAAAAAACGCCGGCTGCTTGCGCAAGCCGGCGTTTTTCATTCCAACAGTGTTGCTTACATCATGCAGATCTTCACGTTTTGATAACGTGCAGTGCCATAGTTGGAGAAGTCGCTGCAAACCTCGCCGTTACAAGCTTTCACCCAGATGTAGCTCAGCGAGCGCACCATCACGGTTTCATACGTGGTGCTCACAGTGCGCAGCAGGGTGGCGCGGGTCGGATCGTTTACCGAGGCGCGGAACAGGCGATATGAAGTGGCGCCCGGAACAGCGTTCCAGCTGGCTTCGTTTTCACCCACGCACAGATCAACCGGGAGCACGCTCAGGGTCGGCTTGGCCGGGGCGGCTGCCACGGTTACCGGCACGGTGGACGAGAACGGGCCGCAGCCGGAGCTGTTGCAAGCACGCACACGCAGATTGTGGCTGCCCAGGGCCAGGTTCAGATTGGTGGACAGCGCGTTCAGGTTGGCCAAAGTGGTCCAGGCGCCATTGTTGAATTGACCTTGCAATTCATAGGTGGCGACGGTGCCGCTGGCGGCGCCCCAGCTCACAGTCAGGCTGCTGCCGGACATGGCCGGTGCGGAAATCGAAGCCGGTGCGCCAGGCGCCGGCAGGGCTTCCACATTGATCTGACGGGTGCTGCTGATGTTGCCGAAGTTGCGCTTGATCGCGTCCGAAGTCGCGGTCACACGCAGGGTCTTGGCGCCGGTGCTGCTCCAGTTGTGCGCTTGGTAATTCGGTTTGTTGGCGTCGCCGGCAAACGAATTGCTTGTACCATCACCCCAGTCAATCACGTAATTGACCTTGTCTTTGAACGGCACGCAGGAACGCATTTGCACGCTGTAGCCGGAAGTGGTGGCCGGGACAGTGCTGGGGCCGATGATCATCGGGGTCAGCGCGCTGGTGGCCGGGTTGGCGAATTCCTTGAAGTACAGATTGCGGCGCAGTGCGTAGAACGGGGCTTTTTCGCGCAAGGTGTAATCTTCAACCTTGAACACTTCCCAACCGAAGATGGAAATCTTCCAGTCCATCCAGCTCCAGTTTTCTTTACCCACCAGCTGCCATTTGCCGTACAGCGCCAATTGCGCATTCACGTCCAGCACCGAGCTCTTCAAGGTTTCAAGCGTGCCGTCGCCATTCGCGTCGCCGCAGTTATTGCCGCTGTAAGCCCAGTAGGTCGAAGGCAGACCGATTTCCACACCCAGACCGGCGCTCAGGAACCATTGGCTGTACAGATAGCCGATGGCTTCCACCGCCACATAAGGCTTGGCGTCCACTTTCAAGGACACCGCGCTGTTCGAGCCCGGGTTGTTGTTCTGGAATTGCACGGTCGAATTGTTCGAGCCGCTGCAGCTGCTTTGGGTACAGGTGTAATCAAAGCTGTACACACCGCTGCCGGCATTGGTCAGCGAGACCGAGCCGCCCAGGCTGGCGTCAACGTCCACGCCGTAGAACAGCGGCACATGCAGACCCAGCACCACCGGAATCGGGCCGACGAAGAAGGTCCAGGAGTTGTTATACAGCGTGGTTTTCGGCGATCTCCAGTTGTACTTGTAGTTGATCGAGCCGGACAGCGACAACATACTGCTGTTCAGGTTCAAATCACCCTTGGCGCGGATATTGTCAAACCGCACGGCATACGGGATCTTGATACAGGAATTGGCGCGGTAAGAATAGTTGAAGGTGTAATCAATCTTACCTGTCACCGGGAAATCAGCGCCGATGGTGCCGGAGAAGCCGCCGCCGATATTGAAATTTTTGGAGCGGTCTAAATTATTGACATTGAAGCTGCCGCCCTTGGAGCGGGCATACCATTTGCCGCCGCAGCCAAACAAGGTCGGTTGTGCTGCGCCATTGCTCAGCTGTTGCGCGCTCATCACGCCGCCGCTGTCGCCATCCGGCTCGACAAAGGCGCCATATTGCTGTTGCACGGTGCCGGCGGCCATCGCGTCAGCCACGCCTTTATGCACATAGATCACGGTGCCGCTGCTGGCGCTGACATTATTGACGCTGGCCATCATCTGCTTGTTGCCGCTCTTACGCAGCATGATGGCGCTGTTGGAGAATTCATTGGCCAAATCGTTTTTCAGTTCGGCGGGCAAGGGAGCGTTGCTCAAGCCGGAAGACGATTCAATCATGTACATCATGGTTTCGCCGCTCACCGAGCTGGTGCTGGCTACGCCGCTCTTGCTCAGCATTTGCTGTTGCGGCAGGGGCGCCGGCGGCGGGGTGAAAACGCCACCCGGCATGGCTTCATTGGGAACACTCACCAGCTTCCAGCCTGTGCCGGATTGCATGGTTTTGTAGCGGATATTCGGCGATGGTTCAAATTCAACTGCTTGCACTTGTGCGGCAAACAGGAGGGGCAGCACGCACAGACTGCGTTTGAGGGTGAAGACAGAATGTCTTGACATGAAAAAACTCCGTAGAGGTTTGAGGTTGACAGACATCCCGGCTGCTTTTTTCAGGCAACAATGTCCCCTTGCCGCAAAAACAGCAGCAATATGGTTTGAACAGACGTGCGTCACCATCACGCGGTTTGCGCAATGGTTAGGGCCGGCTGGCGGATTTGTTGGACTGGCTGACGGCCATTGCACGCGCCAACGCTTTGCCAGGGATGGCAAATACAGGTGGAACGGGAAATGACCGTACAGGCTGGTCAGCAGATGAGATTGTCTGATTTCGTAAAACAAACTGCCGCAGCAGTGTCGGCAGCTGTTGTATTACGCAATGAATCGTAACATGGCGAAACATATGTGTCCACATAGAAACATCATTTCTTTGTGGAAACCTTGGTGCGCCGAAAATTTCAACCTTGGCTTAATTCAGTCTGCCCCTTTTTACGCAGGCGGCATGACAGTGCAGCCCCATATCGGGCGGCAGCGCACTGGATCAGGCGATCCCGCGCGCTGCAGCTGCCTATCAGACAATCACATCCGGTTGCGCCGGATCAATGCGCGGCGCCTGTCCCCGCAACACGGAATTGCCGCCATATAAAGTGCGTTGATCAATAGGGGATGGGTTAGTCCAGTGCGCTTCACACATTTCGCCATTCAAGCCATACACCGCCAGCGCATTGCTGTAGCAAACCTGAGCGATGACTTCTGCCGGAATGCCGCGTGCGGCCATCAGGCGGGCGGATTTGGCCACCGCCAGCGGGTCGGATACGCCCCAGTCGCAAGCCGAATCGACGATGATGCGCTGCGGGCCGTGTTTTTCCACAATCGCCGCCAGACG
The DNA here is from genome assembly GCF_037300705.1 of Massilia sp. W12. NCBI lineage: Bacteria > Pseudomonadati > Pseudomonadota > Betaproteobacteria > Burkholderiales > Oxalobacteraceae > Massilia > Massilia sp. W12. The sequence goes on from NZ_CP147776.1 coordinate 1,160,912, forward strand.
CTCATTGCCCATTTTGGTTGAAGGGTAAATCGTGAAAGCGCACCAATAGCCGCGCGCTAACACTTCTTCCAGAGTTTCTTCATTATTGTGGTCGATCACGCAGCGCGCCGGATCAAAGCCGCAGGATTCCAGCACATCCATGGTGCGGCTGGTGCCCTGTTTTTTATCGCGGTGCGGGGTATGGATCATGATTGGCAAATCAAATTCTTTGGCCAGCTCGATTTGCGCGCGCAAGGCGCGTTCCTCTTCTGCGGTTTGTTCATCAAAGCCGATTTCGCCCAAAGCCACCACGCCTTCCTTGGCCAGATAGCGCGGCAACACATCCAGCACCGCATCGGCCAGCGCGCGGTTATTCGCTTCTTTCGGATTCAAGCCGATCGCGCAATAGTGGCGGATGCCGAATTGCCCGGCGCGGAAGCGCTCAAAGCCGGTGATGGTGGAAAAATAGTCGATAAAACTGCCGACATTGGTGCGCGCCTGTCCCAGCCAGAAGGCCGGCTCAATCACCGCCACAATCCCGGCTTTGGCCATCGCTTCATAATCGTCGGTGGTGCGCGCAATCATATGCGCATGCGGATCGATCAAGCGTGCGCCGCTGCCGGCTGGCAAGCGCGCAAATGCGCTTTGATCGGCTTGCAGCGCTTGCATCTCTTGCCACAGTTGCAGCAACATCGCCGGCGTCAGCGTGTTCTGACAACAGGGACAGGCGACGCTTCTGCCGCCAAACATTTCTTCAATCGTGCTGTGATCCACTTCGCTGCTCATATCAACTCACTTTCCAATGCGGTTCATTCCTGCCAGGGGGCGAGCGCCGGCCAATCCGCCAGACTGCCGTCTTGCATCGCGGCGCCATATTCTTGCGCCAGGCGCGCGCGCAGCGCATCCAATTCCGGCGCGCCCGACTCCAGCACCGCGCGCGCCAGCGCGGCGCGCAGGGCGCTGCCGGGCGCAGCCTGTTGCGCCAGGTCTTGCAAGACGGCGCAGATTCTGGCGTCGGGACACAAGGCCAGCATACGCCAGAGTTCTGCGCTGATGGCGCGTCCGGCGGAGCGCCGTTCGCACAATAAATCATACAGAATCGCGCTCAAGGCCGGATTTGCGCGCGCGCTCAAGCCTTGCACCGGCCACAAGGGCAGGTCAAGGAAAAACGTTTTGACCGCCATCTGATTCCAGGCCGCTTCGTCAAACATCGCCAGCGGCCAGGGATTGCGCAAAGCAAACGCGGCAAACACCGGGCGCATGCCATTGCGCACCGCTTCGCGCGCGCGCGGGAGCAAAAGCGGGTGCTGCGGGTAGAGCGCATAGCCTTGATACAGCGCGATTTGCTCTTGGATCTCGCTTTGTTCGGCGATTTGCTCAAGCAGCGCTGCGCAAGCCTCCATCGACGGCAAGTGCGCCAGTGTGCACACAATCAAGCCGCTGCGCGCGGCCTGATCCACACTCCAGCGCGAGGGGTCCCAGCCGGCGCGCGCAGTTTGCGCAGCCTGCAATTGCGCCGCACTGAGCGCCAGATCCGCTTTGCCCAGTTTGCGCGCCGCCAGCCCGAGGGCTTTAAACAGGAGATTCAAGGGACGGTCGGATGGTGTGGCGCTGGCCAGGATCTGGCATTGCGCCAGATACCAGGCCGGATCGCTGGCGCGCGCGCTGATCCATTCTTGCAAACAGCTTTGTATTTGCGGCAATTGCGCGCGCCAGTCGGCCCAGGTTTCGGCGGGGAGCAGGGGATGCATATCAGGTTCCGGGGATGGTGCGTTGGAAAAATAAGGTCAACATCCAGGCCAGGGCGCAGGCGGCGGCGGCCAGCAGCGCGCTGGCGGGCGGCAGCGCGGGCTGGCAGGCCAGCAGCGCCACCCCATCCAGCAGGCTGGTGGCGGCGATCAATTGCGCCACCACCTGGCCGATGCGGGCGCGCGGTTGGGCGCCGCGCCGGATGCTGAATAAGAGCCGCAGCGCTTTGCCCAGCGCGCCCAGCAACAGCGCCAGCATGCAGACAAACAGGCTGTCCAGAATTTGCCATTCCGCAGCGCTTTGCCGCCACCACAGCGCCAGAAAATACAGCGGCGGCAGGGCCAGCGCGGCCAGCGGCCAATTGCGCAGCAGGCGGTGTTGATCTTCCTGTTTCGCGGCGTGACTCAGGCCGACGATGTGCAGCAACAGCGCGCCAGCCGCCGGCAAAATCAGCCAGCCGCCCGGCGCATCCGGATGCAACGCGAGTGCGCTGCCGGCGCATAAATACACCAGGGCGCGGCAACTGCCCATAATCAGGGGACTGACCGGATTGTCTTTATGCCAGACGTTGTAGAGCACGATGCAGCCGGCCAGCAGCGCGCCATATAAAATGCTGGGCGCTTTGCCGGCCTGGCTCAACATCAGCCAGCCGGCCCCCAGCATGGCGAAGCCGGCGGCGAACACGGTTGTACTTTGCGCCTGGCCTGCCGGGATCGGGCGTTGCGGGCGGTCGCGCGCGTCAATCGCGCTGTCATATGCGTCATTTAAATACATGCCGCCGACATAAAACAGGGAAAGCGCCAGCATCAGCAGCAACAACAGGGACGGGTGCGGCATCGCGCCGCCGGCGATGAGCAGGGCCGCCAGCACATTGCTCCACACAGTGGGCAGATTGGAGATGCGGCCTAAGCGCAACCAGACGCTGATTTTGCCTCTTGAGCTGAGGGTGTTCATGACTGCAATTCCCGATAAACGTATTCAAATTCGCGCGCAATCGCTTCTGCTTTGTGCATGCCGCGCAAGGCCGGCGGCAGCACATCCCAGGTATATGTTTCGATTTCCAGATGCGGGCTGATGGCTTGCTCGCGCAACAGGCTTAAAGTTTGCCGTAATTCCTGTCGCGTCGGGCCGATTTGCGCCTCGCCTTCCCAGAATAGCGGGACATGGCAATGAATGCGCCATTCCTGCTGCGGCCATTCTGCGCTGGCGCTGGCCAGCGCTTGCGGCAGATCATTATCGCGCAACAGGCTGGCGTGTTGGCGGCGCACCACTTGATGCAGATACACCCCATCGTCAAAACCCTGCAACTGCGGCGCCAGCTGCGCATGCATGGCTGGAATGCGCAAGGCGTTGGAGAGCTGGATTTTGGCCACGCTCACGCCCAAATCCTGGGCTTGTTGCAAAATCTGGCGCGGTTCTTCAAATTCCACTGCGCTGTGACAGACATCAAAACACAGGCCGAGATGGCGGCGCGCAATCCGCTCGGCCTGATTGATATTGCAGTGCAGGAGTTGCGCCAGCTGTCGCAAATTGCTTGCAGCCAGCCAGTATTGGCGGAAAAAATCCAGCGCATCCGCGCCGTTTTCCAGCAGACAGCCGGGTTCCGGCTCCAGCGCCAGACAAATCCGCTGCCCGGCTTCACGTTCGACTTGCACCAGGGCAAGCACGGCAGCCTGTAATTGCGGCAGCATGGCGGCGATGCGCTCATGATCCGGGCTGGCGTTGCGCCAGCCCAGCGGCACAGTCGAAATGCTGCCGGCTTCGCCCAGGGGCGATAAGCTTGCCAGCACGCGCGCGCAATCGCTGCTGTAGCGCACCCGCTGCGAGCTGCTCCAATCCGGTTCGTACACCTGTTGTTTGACCGGCTTGCGGTGGAATTCGCCATATGGAAAGGCATTGATGCTGAACACATAGGCGCCGAGATTGTCGAGCAGGGCGGCGAATTCCTGCAGCGTGACGCTGGCTTGCAAGGCGGCTGCGGCCTGCGCCGAGAGGCGCAAACCCAGGCCCAGCGGGGCGCGCGGCGCCAGCACGCCGCTGGCTTGCAAGTGTTGTCGCAACAGGGGCAGGTGTTGGCGCAAGCCGGCTTCAATTTCCGCCAGGGTTTCGCCGGCGTGGATATTGCTGCAATAGCCCAGATGCGGTTTGCCGGGCAGCATGGATAATTTCATGACGCCAATCTCCGTTCCGCCACTCCGTTCAATGCCGGCAGGGCTTGTTCATCCTGTCCCTCTTGCCGGGCCAGCCAGTGCAAAGCGTGCAACACCTGTTGCGCATCAATCTGATCGACTTCGCAGGCCTGGCCGATGCCGCGCAACAGGGTGATGCACAGGCTGCCGCCCAGATGTTCGCGAAACTCTTCCAAGCCCTGCAGCAGACATAAGCGGCCTTGCGCATCGCAGGCCGCCAATTGCGCATGCCACAGGCTAAAGCCGAGTTGCCGCAGTAAGCGCCAGATGCGCACTTCCTCGCCTGCCGCCAGCAGGCCGCATTGCACCGCATAGCGCGCATCCAGCACCAGGCCGAGCGCCACTGCTTCGCCATGTGACAGGGCATGGCGGCTTAAGCGCTCCAGCTTGTGCGCAATCCAATGGCCATAGTCGAGCGGGCGCGCGGAGCCGTGTTCAAACGGGTCGCCGCCATGCGTGATCTGGTGTAAATGCAGGTGCGCTGAGCGTTCAATCAGGGCGCTCATGGCGCACGGCTCAAAGCGCGCCAGATGCGCCGCCTGCGCTTCCAGCCAGTGGAAAAACAGGGCGTCGCGGATCAAGGCCACTTTCACCGCTTCGGCCATGCCGGCCCGCTTTTCGCGCGGCGGCAGGCTGTCGATAAAGCAGCTGTCATTGATCACCGCCCAGGGCGGCGCAAAGCTGCCCAAGAGGTTTTTCTGACCATTCCAATTGATCGCATTTTTCACGCCGACGCCGCTGTCTGCCTGCGCCAGCACGGTGGCTGGCAGGCGGATGTGACGCACGCCGCGATGAAACAGGGACGCAGCCAGGCCAACCGCATCCAGCACTGCGCCGCCGCCTATCGCCAGGGCGTAAGAGTGGCGGTCGATGCGGCGCTCGGCCAGGGCGTCGAGCAGGCGCCAGAGTTGCTGCACATCGTTTTTACAGGCTTCGCCGCCGGGTGTGATGATGATGTCGCCGATGATTTCCATATGCTGCGCATGGCGCTGCGCATACGCCTGGATGCGTGCGCACAGCTCCGGCATGGCTTGCGCCACCCCGCTGTCGAGGAAAATGGCGAGGCGCTGGCGTTTATCCGGTTCGCGCCGGCACAAGGCTTGCAGCAAGGCCGGGTTGTCCGGCGCAAACACATCGCGCGTATTAATCAATGGAAAGCTGTATGCCAATTGCAGGGTTTGTTCGGCCTCTGCATTTTCATGTCGCCAATGGGCCAGTTGCATGCTTTCCTCCTCTTGCCAAAAACGCCGGGCGCATGGCTGATTTCCGGCCCGGCTTGCTGCTGTGTTGCTTATGCATGGGTCAACATAAACGGCGGGGCCGCCGCCACGCCAGCGCTGCCGCCGGCGGGGTATTGCGCGACTTGTGCGGCGATCAGTTTGAGCTGATACATCAAGCCCATGGCGGCGTTCAATTGATCCGGCGCGCCATTGAATACGCTGTTCAAACTGCCCAATAACATTTGATAGGTGTTGTAGAAATTTTCACCAAACACCCTTGCCCCGCTGCCTTCGGCATAGTCGGATAAAGCGGCGTTTGGCGCGAAGTTGTAAATCGTGCTGCTGTCCAGGCTCACCGGTGCGCCGCTATATGACCAGCCGGACGGCGCGGCGGCATCGCGCACCAATGTCGCGCCATAGTAAATTTCGCCGAATTTGAAATAGTGTGCATAACTGCCGTCGCAATCCGTGGGCAGCCAGGCGTCGCCGCTGGCGTCCACTCCTTCGCCCTGGTTGATGATGGTTTGCAAGGCCGCGTTGGCGCTGTTTTGATCCACCACATAGCCTTGCGCCGGCGCGCTTTTAACGGGGGGAAACCATTTGCTGATATCCACCTGCTGTGCGGTGCGCGGGCTGGCGAACAGATTCACGCCGCTGGCTTGCACTGCCGCAATCGCCGCCATGATGGCTTGGTAAAACTCGCCGATGGATGCGAATTCGCCCGGCACATGCGGGTCTGGATTGGGCGCGCTTTCGCCTGGCAGGATATCGCTGGTGTCCGGCTTTTCAATCGCCATGAACACCTTGTACACCTGCTCTTTACTGAGCGCAGCCAGGCTGACTTGCAAATTATTGTCCACTTTGCCGGGCAAGGCGCCGGGGTATTGCAATTCATTGGCCAGCGTCACAATGTCGGGATTGGCTCCAATCGCAATCAGGGTGTTGGCGGCTAAGGTCATGTGCAACATTTCTTCTGTCACCACCGATTGCACCAGCGCGGCGGCGGCGCGGTTGCTGCCGCTTTGCACGGAAAACAGCGCGGTCAGATAGGGCGGAATGGTGGAGAGTTCAAGCTGCACCGCCAAATTCAGCGCAGCGACGATGCTTGCCTGGTTTGGCGTGGTTTGCAATTGGCTGAGCAAATCGCGGTTGATGCGTAACATGGTCAGTTTCCTTTTCTCAAGCCTTGCGAGGAGGGACAGCTTGCGCGCCGCCGCTATGCGGGCAGGCAGCGCGTGCGCCGCCGCCACGGGTCGGGCAGCGCTGATTGAACATTTGCAACATGCTGGCCGGCCGGCCCTGGGCTTGCAGCACTTGATCAAAATATTGGATCAGCGCGGCGCGCTTGCTGGAAGATAAGTCGCGCGTGACCGGCATTTGATCCGGGTCGTCAATCGGCTTGTCAAACACAAAGCGCAAGATAAAAGCGTTGGCGTCGGCTTGCGCCTGCTGCGAAAAATCAAACAAGCCCTGGCTCATCACCGGATACAGATTGGCGTATTGCTGCAAAATCGGTTGCACCACTTCCCAGGTGACAGGATTGGGCGCGCTGAAGCTGGAAAACAGCAGCACCGCCAGCACATCAAATTGCTGCTGCACCGTGGTTTGCTGTCCGGCCAGGTTGTAGCTGATCATATACAGCTGGCCATCCATATATGCGCGCGGCGCGCCGAAGCTGGCCGGGCCTTGCAGCGTGATTTGAATTTTGCCCTTGGCGTCGCTTGGCCCGCTGGCGCTGCAGCTGATCGCCCCGACCGGCTGATTATTCACCGGTACGGCGGCTTTCGGCGTGGTTTGCGGCGGGCTGTCGGTTGGTGTGTCGCCATTGTCAGGCAACGGGCCGGTGGGACAGAACACCACTTCCTGTCCTGCCAGCGGCTGGCCGTATTGCGCCACATACACCGTGCTTTGCACTTGATTTTGCGTTGCGTCGTTGGGATCGAGACGGAAGGTGATTTGGTCGGAGCGGATCTCCAGGCCACCGGCCCCCTCGCGCACCACAATGAAGGCGTCGCCGCTGGCGTCCAGCACATTCAAGAGGGCAAATGGTTGATTCGCACAGGCCGCCAACGCAGCGGCTGGCAAGGGCACGCTTTGGATGCCGGAGCCGGCCAATTGCCGGCTTTGCGAATAATCCAGCGCCGCCAGTTTGATATATGCGCTTTTTTCAATCACCGTGTTTTGCTGCGCATTGGCGTCATTCAACAGCGCGAACACCATGTTTTCGCCCATGCTGCTGACCCGGAATTGATTCGGCAGGCTGGTTTGGGACGGATCATAATACAGCGGCATGGCGTTGCTCAAATCAACCTGCAGGGTATTGCCTGTCACCACGCTGGAAAAACAGGTGATCGCCGGCGTACTCGGCGGAATATTTGTGCCGTTGGTGTTGATGTTGGGATTATTGCCATTGGTGGCCCCGCCATTGCCATACGGCATGAAGCGCCGTCCCAGGATGAAGGAGTGCGGCTCATCCGCATACGCCGGGCCAATCGCGCCCAGCAGCACGCCATAGCTGAAATAAGGATCGCCCAGAGTGGCGTCAAAGCCATATGTGGTGAGGCGGATCGAGAGGGTGTTGTTTTGCCCTTGCGAAATCTGCATCAGTGCTTGCAGCACCGCGCTGTTGCTGGCAGCGATTGCCGCCGCATTCCATTGCACATCAGTCAAAATCGACTGAAACATGGCGGAGGCGGCGCTGTCGGCGCTTTCGCCGGAAGTGCGCGAAAACCACAAATCGCGGAAGGCGTTGGCTTCATACTCGCCGGCGAATAACACTTCGCCACTCGCATTGCACAGGGTGATGCCCTGACCATAGATGGAGGAGGCGAGCTGCCAATCCGGATCCAGATCAACCATTTTGCCGGAGGGGCGGTTCAAGGCGTTGCCGACGATCAGACCGATCGCGCCATCCTGGCTGGCGTTGTCCTGCTCTTCGCCCTGCGGCGTCATGACGCTTTTCACCAGGCAATCTTTGAGTGCGAAAATCCCGCTGCCCATCGGATTCCACCAGCCATTAAAGGTGCTGCCTTGTTGCGGAGTTTGAAATGCGGGGTTGAAGGTGGCATTGTCAAAGTGCCGTGGATCGTTGTTGACAGTCGATACATCGGCCTGGAACAAACCGGAAAACGCCAGGCGGGGAAACTGGAGATAACTCATGAACAGCTCCTTGGCTAGGTGGCAGCGGGGCGCATTGGAGGTGCGGCAAAAACCAGTATGCGGGACAGTTTCACAGTCTTCGATTACGCTTGATTACAGGCGGCTTGCCGGCAGGCAATCATTGCTGTATGGCAAAGCGGATCGATCAATCTGTGGCAAGCAGATACCGCGCGAGTATAAGCGGGCGCCGCTGGCGAAAGCGGCTACAATCGCAAAAGCGTCTGCGGATGCGGCTTTTTCGCGACATCCTGCGCCTTTGGTTTGTCCCCTTTTTTCTGCACGGAAAGTATTGATCAGATGCAATCCTTACTGCTGTTGAATGTGGTTGGCTTGACCTCGCATGTACTGGGCGAATTCACGCCGCGCCTGCGCGCCTTTGCCGCCGCCGGCGAGCTGCGCACTTTACGCGGCATCACGCCTGCCGTCACCTGTTCGGCCCAGGCCAGTATGCTGACCGGCCTGACGCCGCAAGAACATGGGATTGTCGGCAATGGCTGGCTGTTCCGCGATTTGGCGGAAATCTGGTTTTGGCGCCAGTCCAACAGGCTGATGGGCGGCGAAAAAATCTGGCAGGCCGGCAAGCGGCGCGATCCGGCCTTTTCCTGCGCCAACTTGTTCTGGTGGTACAACATGGCGTCCAGTCATGATGTCGGGGCCACGCCGCGCCCGATTTACAAGGCGGATGGCCGCAAGCTGCCGGATTGCCTGACCACGCCGGCGCAATGGCGCGATCAATTGCAAGCAAAGCTGGGACAGTTTCCCCTCTTTCAGTTTTGGGGTCCGGCCACTTCCATCGCCTCCAGCCGCTGGATTGCCGGGGCAGCGCGCGACGCCATACAGCGCTTTGATCCCACCCTGAGCCTGGTGTATTTGCCGCATCTGGATTATGACTTGCAACGTTATGGCCCGGATCTGACACACCCTGCAGTGCAGCAATCCTTGCGTGAGATTGATCAAGTGGCCGGCGATTTGATCGACGCGGCGCAAAGCGCGGGACGCAGCGTGATGCTGGTGTCGGAATATGGCATTACGCCAGTCTCCAGAGTGGTGCACTTGAATCGGCATTTGCGCGCTGCCGGCTGGTTGACGCTGCGGCATGAAGATGGCGCTGAGATTCTGGACCCTTCTTCCTGTCCCGTATTTGCGGTGGCTGACCATCAAATCGCGCATGTATATGTGGCCGATGCGGCGCGCGTGCCGGAGGTGGCGCGCCTGCTGGCGCAGATTCCCGGTGTGGCCGGGGTGTGGAGCGGGGCGGCGCGCGCCGAACTGGGTTTGGATCATGCACGTTCGGGCGAGATTGTGGTCTTGGCCGAAGCCGACGCCTGGTTCAGTTATTACTACTGGGAAGATGATGCGCGCGCGCCGGATTTTGCGCGCACCGTGGAGATCCACCGCAAGCCGGGTTACGATCCGGCGGAATTATTCTTTGATCCCGCCATCCGCATGCCTGAACTCGCGGCAGCCAAAAAACTCTTGTTGCGCAAACTGGGCATGCGCACGGTCATGAATCTGATCGGACTGGACGCCTCGATTGTCAAAGGCTCGCATGGACGCATGACCAGCGGGGCGCATGCGCCAGTCTTGATATGTGACAGACCGGACATCTTGCCGCAGCAGGAATTGGGGCTGACGGATATCAAGGCGCTGGCCTTGGCGCGCATATTCGGCGCCTAGGCCGGCTTGCTGGAGGCGGCTTATTCGTCCCAGCTCATATTGATGGCCCCGGCTGCGCCCTGCGCCATCACATACAAACCTTGGCCAACCGGGACGTAAATCGAGGCTGAGGAATTGTAATCATTACCTGAAGCAAAACCATGCACCACAAAAATCGGCCGTTTCCAATTGCCCGGCGGGGACGGGGCGCTGGTGTCTGCAAACAGCGCGGTGGCCCCGCCGGCATACGAGGTCAGGGCGGTGCTGCGGATGTAAATCCCGCGTGTATTTGCCGCCGGCGCAACAATTTCAATCACTTGGTTCGCATTCAGATGGTAATTCACATAATTCACGCCCACGCTATCAGCGGCGTGGACAGTGGCGGGCAGGATGGCAGCGCTGCAGAGCAAGAGGGCGCAAAGCATATTTCGCATGATGATTCTCCAAAAGCTTGATGAATTTGACTGCATTGGTGTTGCTGTATGGAAATCATATTCGCCCAGCGCCGCGCGGCCAATCCAGCTCATCCCATTGCTGGCAGGATTCATCCCCTTGGCGCACAACGCAAAAAAAAACGGCATCCGCAGATGCCGTTTGATTTACCACCTAAAACTGATTACGGCGTAAAGCTGCCGGTCAGCGACATGCCGCTGTAAGCCTTGTAGCCCTTCACCAGCACATAGTAAGTGCCGGCTTTGGCGGTGGCAATCGAACAGGTTTCGGTGTTCGTGCTGCCATCAGACTTGCAGTCATAGCTGCTGGTGGTCGGTGCGCTGCCGAATTTGACATAGATATCCGCATCGCCCGTGCCGCCCGAGGTGACAAACTTGAGCTTGGTCGCGCCAGCCGTCACCGCCATGGTGTAGGTGGTGCTGCTGTTCAATGCGCCGGACAGGCCGGTTTTGGCCACGCCGTTTTGCAACACATTGCCGCCGCTGCTGGCCACGGTCACGGATTGGGTCTTGGTGGCGCTGGCGCCGCCGTTGTCCGTCACCGTCAATTTCACCGTGTAGGTGCCGGCGGCCGCATAGGTGCGGCTGGCCGGGCTGCCGCTGCCGGTTGTGCCATCGCCAAAGTCCCAGCTGCGCGAAGCGATGCTGCCATCGGAATCGGTCGAGGTGTCGGTGAAGGTTGCGCTCAAGCCATTCGTGCTGAAGGTGTAATTCGCCACCGGCGGATTATTCGTCGGCGTGCCGCCAATCGCTTTCAGATATGCGGCATACACGTCGATACGGCCATAACCGGCCACCGGATTCGGATAGGTGGAAGCCGGCACGCCGCCGCAGCTTTGCGTATTCGACACCGGCACAGCGGTGCTGCGCAGCAGGGTGGCGATTTGTTCCGGCTTACCGCGCAGGGACGGGTTGGCGGCGATCAGCAAAGCTGCCGCGCCGGCCACATGCGGGGTCGCCATACTGGTGCCGGAAATCGTGTTGTAAGCACCATTGCTCCAGGCCGAACGCACCGAGGAGCCGGGCGCGCTCAAGTCCGGTTTGGTGCGCGTCGCGCTGGCGACCGGGCCGCGTGAGGAGAAGCTCGACATGGTGTCGGTGGAGGTGGTCGAACCGACCGTCAGCGACGCGTCATACACTGCCGGCGGGTCGCCGATGGTGCTGCAGGATGAACCGTCATTGCCGGCGGCGGCGATCACCATGATGCCGGCGTTGACCACGTTTTGCACAGCGGTTTTCAGTGCGTCTTGCGAGGTGCAGCCTTCCGAGGTGGTGCAGCCCCAGGAGTGGCTGGAGATGTCCGGCGCTTTCGACGGATCAGGGTTTTGTCCGTTGACATCGGTCGGCGCAATCAGCCATTGCAAGCATTCGGTATAGGTGGCCGGGGTGCCGGCGCCGGCAATCATATTGCGGCAGCCTATCCACTTCGCGCCAGGCGCCACGCCGATCTGGTTGCCAGCCCCGTCGTCGCCGACCATGGTGCCGACAGTATGGGTGCCGTGGCCGTTGTCGTCACACGGGGTTTTGGAATTCGGCGCGCAGCTGGAGGAGCCGCTGTGGGTTGCGTCATACCAGTTGTAGTTGTGGTTGACCGATGTGCCATTCCAGCCGCGATACTTGTTTTTGATCGCCGGATGATCCCATTTGTAACCAGTGTCTTCGCCTGCGATCACCACGCCGGCGCCAGTCACGCCGGCGGCCCAGACTTTGGGCGCATTGATTTTATTCACGCCCCATTCCACCCCGGCCAGCGTGGCCAGGGCTTGCGCATTGTTGTCAGGCAGCAGAGGGCGTTTCTTTTGCAGCGTCGGGTTGCCGTAGATGAACACCACATCATCGCGCTCGGCCAGTTCTTCCAGCACGCTCTTGTCGGCTTTGACGTAGATGGTGTTGTTAATCCAGAAGGATTTGTGTTCGATGTCATTCTTTTCCAGCCATGCCAGCACATCTTTTTGCGCCTGGCCATGGGTGTTTTGCAGTTGCTTGACCCACAGATGGCGCTTGTCAAGCCAGTGCATATCCTGTTTCACCACGTTTTTGTCAGCCTGGCCCTTGATTTGGATCAGGGCTTCGAGCGGGCCTTTAACAATGCTTTGTTGTTGCAGCAGGCGGTCGATTTTGGTGACGTGCGCTTGTTGGGGGGATGCCAGGGCGGCGTTTGCGCACAGCACAGCGATGCTTGCAGCCAGCACTTGCCGGCGCAATGAAGAATTGCGGTTCATCTTGTCTCCTCAGATTTTTTTGGATGGGCTTTGCGGTCATTGCCGCAAATTGTCCCGTGGAATGCGCCGGTTGAAACCGGTCTGCAGTTTGATTTTCGCCACTGCAGATCGATTGTGGCATGCGATACCGGGGGTATGTCAACCGCTTTTTATATTGCCTTGCCGCAAAGCCATCAGAAAAAAAACAGGAAAATGCTGCATCAGCACACAGATTCCACGCGCTTTTGGTAAGCTTGCACGGTTTGACTGAATGCCTGCCTCATTTCATTCCCGGAGATTTTGATGTCGCACCGAATAATTTGCGCAGCAATCCTGCTTGCGCTGGCTGCTTGCAAGCCGCAAGAAGAGAAAAAAACCAAAGAAGCCGAACAAGTGCTCACCATCGTCAATGAAGACATCCATCAGGTTAAGTTGGGCAGCTTGGTCAGCGGCCCGGTGGTGACTGGCTCGGTGGTTCCGGAAAAGCGCGCCGATTTGCGCGCTGAAGTCTCGGCCATGGTGTTGCAAGTCTTGAAAGACAATGGCGATGTGGTCAAGCGCGGCGATTTGCTGATGCGCCTGGATGACACCGCGATTCGCGACAGCCTGCGCGCCGCTGAAGCCGGCGTGCGCGCGGCGCAGCAAGCCTTGTTGCAAGCGGAGCGGCAATTGGAGCGTCAGAAAACCTTGCGCGCTTCGGGCATGACCTCGAATCAGGCGCTGGAAGATGCTGAACTGCGGCGCGATGGCGCGAAAAATGATCTGGCGGCGGCGCGTGCGCATGAAGTGCAGGCGCGCCAGCAGCTTACCCGCACCGAAGTGCGCGCGCCGTTTGACGGCATCGTCAGCGACCGCAAATCCTCGGTCGGCGACAGCGCCATGCTGGGCAAGGAGTTGCTCAAGGTGTTTGACCCCTCCAGCATGCGCTTTGAAGGTCTGGTTGCGGCTGACAAAGTGGGGCAGCTCAAAGTCGGCCAGAAAGTCAGCTTTAAAGTGAATGGCTATGCTGAGAATGAATTTTCCGGCGTGATCAAGCGGATTGATCCGAGTGCTGACAGCGTCACCCGTCAAGTCGCTTTGCAGATCAGCTTTGAAGGCAAGGCGCCGGCGGTGGCCGGTCTGTTTGCAGAAGGGCGGATTGAATCCAACAGCCAGACCCGGATTGTCACTTTGCCGGAAAATGTGCTGGTTAAAAGCGGCGACGCCAGCTGGGTTTGGCTGGTGAATGGGGCGCGCTTGGAAAAACGCACGGTGCAATTGGGTGAGCGCGATATGCGCAGCGGCGAATGGGCGGTCAAGGCCGGCTTGCAGGCAGGCGATAAAGTCTTGCGCAATCCCGGCAGCAATGTGCGCGATGGCCAAAGCTTGAAATTCGGCTTGCCGCAGCCGGCCTCAGCTTCCGCCTCAGCTTCCGCATCTGTTGCGGCCAGCGCGCGCTGATTGCGGGAGTGATACATGTTTTTATCTGACTTCAGTATCCGGCGCCCGGTCGCCACCCTGGTCTTGATCATCACCTTGATGTTTCTGGGCCTGCTGGCCTTGAAAAAATTACGCGTCAACCAGATTCCGGATGTGCAACAGCCCATCATCGCAGTCGAAATCGCCTATCCCGGCGCGTCGCCGGAAGCGGTTGAACGTGAGATTCTGAACCGGCTGGAAAAGACCCTGCAAAGCGTGCCGGGCGTGAATAAAATCGAATCGGCTGCGCTGGACAGCTCTGCTGAGTTTGTGATTTTCTTCAATTACTCGAAAAACATGGTCGAAGCCAGCGAGGAGGTGCGCAACAGCATTTCCTCGGTGCGCTACAAAATGCCAACCGAAATGCGCGAGCCGGTCATTACGCGGATTGATCCAAGCGCCGAGCCGCTGGTGCAAATCTCGTTTGCCTCGACCAGCCAGAGCCATTCTGAAATTTCACGGATTGCCGAAGATAAGCTGGCGGATCGTTTCCGCGCGATTCCCGGCGTGTCCCTGGTGGAAGTAAGCGGCGCCTTAAAGCGCGAATTGAGCGTCTTGCTGCGCACCCAGAAGATGCATGAATTCAATGTTTCGCTGGGCGAAGTGGTGGCGGCTTTGCGCGATCAGAACGCGACTGCGCCGGTTGGCAAAATCAAGAGCACGATGGATGAAAAAAGCATCCGTCTGGTGGGGCGGATTGAAAACCCGCGCGAGTTTGAACAAGTCGTGGTGAAACGCAATGGCAGCGATGTCGTGCGCCTGGGACAGATCGCCACCATTCAGGACGGCTTTGCCGATCTGAACCGTTACAGCCTGCGCAATGGCAATCCGAATGTCGGCATTTTCATCACCCGTGCGCGCGACGCCAGCGGGGTGGCGGTGGCCAAACGGGTGCTGCAGGAAATCGACAAAATGAATCAGGAGTTTGTCCCCGGCACCAAGCTTGAAGTCACGCGCAATGGCGGCGAGGAAGCGCAAAACAGCCTCGACAATGTGACCCGCTCGCTGATTGACGGCGCGATTTTGACGGTGCTGGTGGTATTTATCTTCCTCAATTCATGGCGCTCGACGCTGATTACTGCGCTGTCATTGCCGACTTCGGCGATTGCCGCTTTCATCGCCATCTGGCTGTGCGGCTTTACGCTCAACTTCATGACCCTGCTCGGCCTTTCGCTGGCGATTGGCGTGTTGATTGACGATGCGATTGTGGTGCGCGAAAACATTGTGCGTCACTTGAATATGGGGAAAGACCGCAAACGCGCCGCCGCCGAAGGCACGGCGGAAATCGGCATGGCGGTGGCCGCCACCACATTCTCGATTATCTCGGTGTTTATTCCGGTGGCCTTTATGTCTGGCGAATCGGGCGAGTGGTTCCGTCCCTTTGCACTGACAGTGGCGGCTTCCGTGCTGGTGAGTCTGGCGATTTCCTTCACGCTGGATCCGATGCTCTCGGCCTACTGGGGCGACCCGCCCGGCTATCATGAGCAAAAGAAAACCGGCTTGGGAGGCTTGCTTGACCGTTTCAATCACTGGTTCGACAGTTTGTCGCACGGCTATCAGAAAGTGATTGCCTGGGCGCTGCACCACCGGATTTTGATGGCCATTATTGCGGTAGCCTGTTTTGCCGGCGCGATTGTGTTGCAGATTAAAACCGGCGGCAGCAGCTTTTTGCCCAAATCCGACTATGGCCAGATGTTGATTGAAGTGCGCACCCCGTCCTCGGCCAGCGTGCAATATGCGCGCGCCAAGGTGGAAAGCGCGGCGGCGATGGCGCGCAGCATTCCGGAAACCAAGGCTACCAGCAGCGTGATTTTTGTCGGCGGCGGCCGGGTGTATGTCGATATCGGCAAGAGCACCACGGGCCGGCGCAGCATTCAAGTGGTGGCGGCGGAGTTGCGCGAACGTGTGAAAGGTCTGGTTGGCGCGGAGTATGTGGTGTTGGATGATTTGAACAATGGCGCGCGCAAACCGGTGCAAATTGAGTTTTACGGGCCGGATGCGCGCAAGCTCAATGAAATCGCCGACCAATTCATGCTCGATTTGAAAAAAGTCAAAGGCGCCGCCGATGTCGGTTTGTCTGAGCTGGAGCCGAAAGATGAGTTGAAAATCGAACTCAAGCGCGGTCTGGCCAATTCCCTGGGGGTATCGGCGAATGATGCGGCGCAAGCCTTGCGGGTGGCGTTTGCCGGGGTCGAAGTGGGCGACTGGATTGATCCATCGGGCGAAACGCGCGACGTGGCGGTGCGCCTGCATCCGCAAGACCGGGTCAGCCTGGAAAACATCGAACGTCTGCCGATTTCCATCGGCCAGGGCAACAGCATTCCGCTGAGTCAAATCGCCGATATCAGCATCGGCAAAGGCCCGGCCAAGATTGCGCACAAAAACGGCAAGCGCACCATTTCCGTGTCCGCCAATGCGGAAGGACGTTCGCCGGGTGAAATCACGCAAGATGCGGTGGCCTTGGCCAAAACCATCAAATTCCCGCCCGGTTTTGGCGTGGAATTGGGCGGCGATTCACAAACCCAGAATGAAGTTTTCAGCGAAATGGGGATTGCCCTGGTGATGGGGATTGCGCTGATGTATTTGATTCTGGTGATGCAATTCGACTCCTTCACTGCGCCGATTCCGGTCATGCTTTCACTGCCGCTGTCTTTGATCGGGGTGGTGATTGCGCTCAAGCTGACCGGCCACACGCTGAACTTGATGAGCTTCATCGGCATCATCATGTTGGCCGGTCTGGTGGCCAAGAATGCGATTTTGCTGCTCGATTGCGCCCGCCGTGAAGAAGAAAGGGGTATGGAGCGTGAAGAAGCCTTGATGTATGCGGGGCGTATGCGTTTGCGTCCGATTTTGATGACCACCTTCGCCCTGATCGCCGGCATGATGCCGGTGGCCATCGGCGCGGGCGAGGGCGGCGAGTTTTACGCCCCGATGGCCGTCGCGATTATCGGCGGCACTATCACCTCGACCTTGTTGACGCTGCTGGTGATCCCCAGCTTTTACGACAGCATTGAAAAGAGCCGGGATGGGGCCATCGCCAAATACAAAATGCGCGCCATGCGCCGCAATCCGTTTCTGGCCTTCATGCAAACTTTTGTCGAAGCGATTTTGACCTTGCTGATGCTGCGTTTCTGCTATCGCATGGTGTTATGGATGTTTGGCCGGCGTCAAACCGCGTAATATGAAGGGAAGCAGTTGGGGCCGCCTGGTGCGGCCCTTTTTCTTTGGTGGCGATTCAGCTTTGGATGCGGGCGCGCAGGCAAAAAAAAAGCCCACCGGTTCGGCAGGCTTTGAATCTATTTCCAGGAGGAGAATAGAGGAGACGGTTTGCATTATGCGCGCGTATCCGGCGGGAATCCAATTTTTATTTCTTATAAGAAATATAGCGCTGGTGAATACCCTTATAAGATTGCATGATAACCGGATGCATAAAACCTGATAATGCTGAATGTCTCCTCTGCCGCTTAAATCAGCGCCAGCGCCGGGCTGCCATCCTGATAGCTGGCGTGGTAGCAGCGGGTGCATTGCGGGCAAAACAAATGCGCCACTTTTACAGAACGCTGCCGCAGCACCAGCAAGAGATGCTGATCTTCGCAATACGGGCAGGTTTCGCGCATTGCGCCACAGGTTTGAATCTCATCTTCAGTCTGAAATCCATCGTCACGCATCACGCCTTCGATGATATTGGCCGGATTCAATTCGGTCAGCACAAGCACAGGCGGCATCAGATCGGGGTTGCGCATATCAGCGTGGTTTTCTTGCTCCTGGCTTAAAGTATTCATTTCAATAACTCCTGTCAGACAAGTGGCGATCATTCAAACCTGGTGTAAACACGGGAAATCTGCAGCGTGCCGGGCTGGCAGCCCGGGTATCAGAAAAAACCGACTGCGCAAACGGCAGAACGGGGCATATTTCATCGACTTGTTGCATAACAGCCCGGCCGGGCGCGGCAAAGTCGGCAAAATCATTCCCTGCCTGCAGATTTATCGCGAAGATTCTCTGACCCCGACAGCTTGCATGGAGGCGGGCAATTCAGCAGGAACTTGGTCAGGAAGACAAGACGCTGGCCAAGCTTTTTGAGAATATCCTATTTTTTGCCAAGAGCAAGGCAGGCGGTGCGGGATTTTTTTTGCGCCTGTTGTCAGCCAGCCGCAGTGCTCACAGCGCCAGCCCGGCTTGCCGCAGCAGCGCGCCCAGGCGGCCATTGTCCTGGATTTTCTGCATGCCCAGATTGAAGGCTTGCAAAAACTGCTGGTGTCCGGCACGTTTGCGCGAAAAGGCCAGATGTTGCGCCTGTTGCTCCAGCGGCGCGGCATGCCAATCCAGCGGGATGCGTGAATCCGCCAGCCGGCGCGCAATCAGCCAATGGCCCGTGTGTTTTTCCACCAGCGCCAGATCAAGCCGGCCAAGCGCCAGCTTGCGCAGGCTGGTGGCGTCGTCCAGGCTGTCAAACGTATTCAGCTGCAAGCCGGCCAGGGCGGGCGGCAGGGGATAGCCGCGCACAATGCCGATTTTGAAATACTTTAATTCACTCAATTCCTGCCAATTGAATTGCCGGCTTTGTTGTTTGAAAAAGCCCGGTTGCATATTCGCGATCGGCAGGGAATAGGCAAGCGCGGCGTCGTTTTCACGCGGCGGCAAGGCCAGCAAGGCGTCAAACAGGCCGGATTGCACCTCGCTCAAGGCGCGCGCCCAGGGCAGAAAGTGCAGTTGCAAGCCCAGTCCCTGGGTTTGCAGGGCCAGTCGGACAATCTGCGATAACACCCCGCCATGCGCCAGCGTCGGCCCGCTCCAGGGCGGGAAATCAGCCGCCGCCACATGCAAGACATGGCCGCGCGCTTGCGCAGGAAGCAGGCAAGCCAGGCCAGAGGCGAGCAATAGACGGCGGCCTTGCAAGACGGTGAGTGACTTCAAGTGCAAGCTCCCATTCTGCGCGCCGGCGGATGCTGGCGGCTCTTTGCCAGTATTTGCGATTTACGGCCAAAGCTCAAGTGCGGCGCATAAAGGGCAAACCGTGCGATAGCATTGAAACAAGTCGCACACAAGCAATTTGACAGGCGGAAATCCGTCCCGCTACACTGCCCCCTTGCCAACTTGAAGAGGAAGTCTGATGAGCGCACAGCCTATGCCCGCAGGATTATGGGAGATTCCGGCGCGCCACGCGCCCGCACTGGCGCAGCGATTGCAGCATCTGATCGACCATAAAACCAAGCCGCCCGGCAGTTTGGGACAGTTGGAAGCGCTGGCTTTGCAAATCGGTCTGGTGCTCGGAACAGAGCAGCCGCGCATTGCCCAGCCCGGCATGCTGGTGTTTGCTGCGGACCATGGCATCGCGGAAGAGGGCGTGTCGGCTTTTCCGCAAAGCGTGACCTGGCAGATGGTGGAAAATTATCTGGCCGGCGGCGCCGCAGTGAATGTGTTTGCGCGTCAGCATGGTTGCCAGCTGCAGGTGGTGGACGCCGGCGTGAAGCATGAATTCGGGCCGCGTCCCGGTTTGCTGTCCCATAAAATCGCCTGGGGCAGCCGCAATTTTGCGCGTGAAGCGGCGCTCACGCCGGCTGAATGTGAGCAGGCCTTGGCTTGCGGGCATCAATTGGCCCAGGCGCAGCCCGGCAACCTCTTATTGCTGGGGGAAATGGGCATCGCCAACACCAGCAGCGCGGCGCTGTTGATGCATCATTTCACGCAAATTCCGCTGGCGCAGTGCGTCGGGGCCGGCACTGGCTTGGATGCCGCCGGTGTGGCGCATAAGCTGGCGGTGTTGCAAGCCGCGCTGCAATTCCACGGCCCCCGGCGCGATCCGCTGGCTGTGCTGCAAACCTTTGGCGGGCTGGAAATCGCCATGCTCTGCGGCGCCATGCTGGGCGCGGCGCAAGCCGGCAAATTGATTCTGGTGGATGGCTTTATCGTCACCAGCGCCTTACTGGCGGCGCATGCGCTGGCCCCGCAGATTCTCGATTACTGTATTTTTTCACATTGCTCCGACGAGGCGGGACATGCCGCCATGCTCAATTTCCTTGGCGTGCAACCTTTGCTAAAACTCGGTCTGCGCCTGGGCGAAGGCTCCGCTGCGGCGCTCGCCTTGCCGCTGTTGTATTCGGCCTGCGCCTTCCTGTCTGAGATGGCCAGTTTTGACAGCGCCGGCGTGAGCGGCAAGCTGGACCCGGCATGAGCTTCTTGCGCTGGCTGGCGCTGCAAGTGCGCTTGTTCTTCATCGCCCTGCAGTTTTTCACGCGCATGCCGACGCCGGCCTGGGTCGGCTTTGAGCCATCCTGGCTGCAGCATTCGGTGCGCTATTTCACTGCGGTCGGCTTGTTGCTCGGCCTGATCCTGGCCGCTTTGTATGGCCTGCTGTGCGCTTTCTTCAATCCTTTGCTGGCGGTTTTGCTGTCCGGGGCCGCCGGTTTATTGCTGACCGGGGCCTTTCATGAAGACGGCTTTGCCGATATGTGCGATGGCTTTGGCGGCGCTTACACGCGCGAGCGCGCACTGGAAATCATGGTGGATTCGCGCATCGGCGCGTTTGGCGCGATTGGCATTTTCACTCTGCTGGCGTGCAAAATCGGCGCGCTCAGTCAATTTCAACCCTTGCAGGGCATGGGCGCGATTTTGCTGGCCCATCCGCTCTCGCGCCTGGCTTCCTGCAGTCTGATTTGGCGCATGCAATATGTGAAAGGGGAGGGCAAGGCCAAACCGCTGGCGCAGCAAATGAGCCATGCGGAATTCGCCTGCGCTGCGCTGTTTGTTTTGCTGCCATTGGCTTTGCTGTGGCAGAGCGGCATTTTCAGCGCGCCGCAATTGCTGTGCGCGCTGGCGCTGGTGGTGCTGGCGACACTGGAAATGGCGCGCCGCATGCTGAGCAAAATCGGCGGCTATACCGGCGACTGTCTCGGCGCCACGCAGCAGGTGACAGAGGTCTGTTGTTATCTGGGTTTGCTGGCGCACCTGCCCTGGTGTTGCGAATGATGGCGCAGGCGTTTTTGATCCGTCATCCGCAAGTCGAGGGCAGCGGCTTGTGTTATGGCCGCACTGAGCTGGATGTGACAGAACAGGCGCTGCAAGCGGCTTTGGCGCGCTGTTTGCCGGACTTGGCGGCAGTCCCGCCGCTGCCCTTGCTGAGCAGTCCGGCGTTACGCGCGCGCCGTCTGGCGCTGGCAGTGCAAGCGGCGCGCGGCGCGGCGCCATACAGCCTGGCCCCGGGCTTTCAGGAAATCGACTTTGGCGAATGGGATGGCAAGACTTGGGAGCAGATCGGCAAACAAGCGCTGGATGAATGGGCGGCAAATCCTGTGCATTTCGCCGCGCCCGGCGGCGAATCGCTGTGCGATATGGCGCAGCGCGTATTGTTGGCCTGGCGCGATTTACGCCGCCAATTCCCGCAAGGGGCGATCGTGGTTTGTCACGGCGGCCCGATGCGCTTGTTGGCGGCGCAGTGCGCTGATCCCACACTGCAGCAAGCTGCGCAGCTGGCGCAAGCGGCACTCGACAGCGCCTGGCGACCGGAATTTGGCGCCTTGCTGACGCTGCCCTATCCGCCTTAGTTTCAGGCTGTTACGCCGCCAGGGTTTGCGCGCGCAGGCGTTGCGCGGCTTGCACCATATTCCGCAACGCCGGGCGGACTTCCTCCCAGCGCCGGGTTTTCAGGCCGCAATCCGGGTTCACCCACAGGCGTTGGGGCGCAATCCGTTGCGCCGCCAGACGCATCAATTCTTCCATTTCACTCACGCTTGGAATGTTGGGCGAATGGATGTCGTACACACCGGGGCCGAGTTGATTCGGATAATCAAAATTGGCGAAAGATTGCAACAGCTCCATATCTGAGCGTGCGCTTTCAATCGTCGTGACATCCGCATCCAGCGCGGCAATCGCTTCAATAATGTCATTGAATTCTGAATAGCACATATGGGTGTGGATCTGGGTGGCGTCCTGCACCCCGTTGGCGCTGATGCGAAAGGCTTGCACTGCCCACTCCAGATAGTCGCGCCAGGCGCTGCGCTTGAGCGGCAGACCTTCGCGCAGCGCGGCTTCATCAATCTGGATGATGCCAACGCCGGCGCGCTCCAAGTCCAGCACTTCGGCGCGGATCGCCAGCGCCAATTGGCGGCAAGTTTGCGCCAGCGCCTGATCGTCGCGCACAAACGACCAGTTGAGCATGGTGACGGGGCCGGTCAGCATGCCTTTGACCGGTTTGGCGCTCAGGCTTTGCGCGTAGCTGATCCATTCCAGCGTGATCGGCTGTGGCCGGCTGACATCGCCATACAAAATCGGCGGTTTGACGCAGCGCGAGCCATACGACTGCACCCAGCCGTGTTGCGTAATGGCGTACCCCTGCAGATGGCTGGCGAAATATTCCACCATATCATTGCGTTCAGCTTCGCCATGCACCAGCACATCCAGCCCGAGCGCTTCCTGCTCTTGCACGCAGTGCGCAATCTGCGCTTGCATGATGCGGCGGTATTCCTCGCTGTCGATATGTCCCTGGCGGTGGTGGCTGCGCGCCTGGCGGATTTCCGCTGTTTGTGGAAAAGAACCGATCGTGGTGGTGGGCCAGGCCGGCAGTTGCAGCTTGCCGGCCTGCAGCGCGGCGCGCTGTGGAAACGGACTCTGTCTTTGCGCCATCGCCGGGGTGAGGCTGGCCAGCGCTGCTTGCACCTGCGGGTTGTGAATCAGGCGCGAATGGCGTCTGCGCTCAATCGCCGCGCTGTTGGCCACCAGCGCTTCTTGCACCCGGCTGCGGCCATGATTGATGGCTTGCGCCAGAATCTGCAATTCCTCCAGTTTTTGCCGCGCAAACGCCAGCCAGGAATAGATTTCCGCCGGCAAATCCTGTTCCAGCGTCAAATCCTGTGGCGTATGCAGCAGCGAGCAAGAGGGCGCGATCCAGAGGCGTTCGGGCAGCATGCGCGCGACCGGCTCCAGCCACGCCAGCACCGCATGCAAGTCTGTTTTCCATACATTGCGGCCATCAATCACGCCCAGGGACAGTATCTTTTGTTGCGGCCATTGCGCCAGCAGCGCTGGCAATTCGCTCTGATCATGCGCGACATCGACATGCAGACCGGCGCAGGGCAGGCTGGCGGCCAGGCTTGCATTTTCACCCAGGCGTTCAAAATAGCTGGCCAGCATGATCTTCAGCGGCGCCGCGCATAGCTGTGCGTAGGCGGATTGCAGTGCGAGTTTCCATTCATCTTCCAACTCCAGGCACAAAACCGGCTCATCGATCTGCACCCATTGCACGCCGCGCGCAGCCAGTTGCGCCAATAACCCGGCATACAGCGGCAAGAGGCGCGGCAGCAGTGTTTGCAGCAGGCTGATTTTGTCGCTGCCGTCGCGCGATTTGCCCAGCCATAGATAAGTGACAGGGCCTAACAACACTGGCTTGAGCGGGAGTTTGGCGGCCTGCGCCTGTTCAATTTGCGCCAGTAATAATTCCGGGTGCAGGGAAAAATGGCTGTCTGCTTGCAGTTCCGGGGCCAGATAGTGGTAATTGGTGTCAAACCATTTGGTGAGTTCCGCCGCCGCCACATTGCAACAGGCATCTTGTGCGCCGCGTGCGGCGCGGAAGTAGGCCGGCAAGCCGTCGCCATGCGCATAGGCGCGCTGAGGCAGATTGCCCAGCAAATAGCTGGTGTCCAAAACGTGGTCATAAAGCGAAAAGTCGGCCACTGGAATCCAATCCAGTTGCGCTTGCTGACGCCAATGTTGCGCGCGCAATTGCGCTGCGCAATCCAGCAGGGCTTGGCTGTCCTGTTTGCCTTGCCAGAAATTTTCCAGTGCGGTTTTCAATTCACGCTGCGCGCCCATGCGCGGATAGCCGAGATTGTGGGTGATGACCATGATTGCCTCCTTGTGAATGGGGACATCTTAGTCAGTTCTTTGCATGAATAAAAATGGTATTATTTCATCAATCAATCAAATTTTTTCATGGATAGGGCGATGCTGGAGCGACATCATCTGGAAATCATCATGCAAGTGCAGCGCACCGGATCATTCACCGCCGCCGCTGCTGCCTTGTGTCTGACGCAATCCGCTTTAAGTCACAGTGTGAAAAAACTGGAACAGCATGCCGGTTGCGCGCTTTGGTTGCGTGAGGGACGCAGTGTGCATCTGACGCCAGCCGGGCGCCATCTGTTGAGTCTGGCGCAGCGCTTATTGCCGCAGTTTGAGCATGCGGAACAGGTGTTGCGCCAATACGCGCAAGGTTTGCGCGGCTATTTGCGGATCGGGATGGAGTGTCACCCCTGCTATCAGTGGCTGCTGCAACTGGTGGCGCCGTATCTGGCAGCCTGGCCGGAGGTGGATTTGGATGTGCGCCAGAAATTTCAATTCGGCGGCGTGGCGGCCTTGGAAAGTGAGGAGATTGATTTGCTGGTGACGCCCGACCCGCCGGCGCGCGAGGGTTTGCAGTTTGTCCCGGTATTTGATTACGAGCAGGTGCTGGCGATCTCGCCGCAACATCCCTTTGCTGCGCAAAGCTGGATCACGCCACAGCAAATGCGCAGCGAAACCCTGATTTCCTACCCGGTGCCGATTGAGCGGCTGGACATTTACAATCAATTTTTACTGCCGGCAGCCTGCGCCCCTTTGCGCCATAAAACCATTGAGACCACCGACATCATGATGCAAATGGTGGCCAGCGGGCGCGGCGTGGCGGCCTTGCCTTTGTGGCTGGTGCAGGAATATGCGCAAAAATTGCCGATCAAAGCGGTGCGGCTGGGACAGCAGGGCATCAGCAAGCAGATTTTTCTGGGGATTCGCGGCGCGGATGTGGAGGTGGCCTGGTTGCAGGCTTTCATCAAACTGGCGCGCGAGCACAAGATGTGAGTGCGGAAAACTGGCGCTGAAAAAGCGTGCGCACAAACAAAAAAAGCGCCGACTGTTTCCAGTTGCGCTCTAATTGCCGGATTTTTGGTGCCCACGGAGGGACTCGAACCCCCACACCTCGCGGCACATGGACCTGAACCATGCGCGTCTACCAATTCCGCCACGTGGGCATAAATCTGTTGCAAAAGCCGGGAGATTGATGAAAACACTTTACAGTGTTGCGGTGATGGTGCCCACGGAGGGACTCGAACCCCCACACCTCGCGGCACATGGACCTGAACCATGCGCGTCTACCAATTCCGCCACGTGGGCATATCAAAAACCATTGCTTTTGCATCAGAAAACAGCTGCTTCACATCGCTTGGTGCCCACGGAGGGACTCGAACCCCCACACCTCGCGGCACATGGACCTGAACCATGCGCGTCTACCAATTCCGCCACGTGGGCGATGCTGGAAGCTGCTTTGATGTTTTTTCGCAGCGCTTGCGGCGTCGCGAAAGATTGAAATTATATAGCGTTTCAGGCGCTTTGCAAGCAAATCCAGGAAATTTTTATGTTTTACAGGCAAATCTGCAGCGGGATTGCAAAAAAAGCGCGGCGCGCAAGCCACAACTCCGGTACACTTGCGGCTCATGATTATATGTCAAAGCAATAATAAATACAGTGAGTTACCATAAATATGCTATCCCAAGCCGGGAAGATATCCTCGGCATACTGCGCTTGCAGCGCAATCCTGTGAATCTGGACGAATTGAGCGATGCGCTCGGCGTTTCCAGTGAAATCCACGATGGTCTATTGCGCCGCTTGCAGGCAATGCAGCGCGATGGCCAGTTACGCCGCGATAAGCGCGGTCTGTACTCTTTAGTTGAACAGAATGACTTCATTGCCGGCCGCATCAGCAGCCACCGCGACGGCTTCGGCTTTTTGCTGCCCGACGACGGCAGCGATGATGTGTTTCTGCCGGAACGTGAAATGCAAAAAGTCTTGCACGGCGATCAGGTGCTGGTGCGGGTTACCGGCATGGACCGCAAAGGGCGGCCAGAGGGCACGATTGTCGAAGTCACGGCGCGCGCCAACACCCATGTGATTGGCCGTTTGCTGCAGGATAACGGGGTGTGGCTGGTGGCGCCGGAAGATAAGCGCATCGGGCAGGACATTCTTGTATATGGTTCGCCCGGCAAGGCGCGCGCCGGACAGATTGTCAGCATCGAGCTGGTTGAGCAGCCTTCGCGCTACACCCAGCCGGTCGGCAAAATTGTCGAAGTGCTGGGCGAGGTGGATGATCCGGGCATGGAAATTGAAATCGCGGTGCGCAAATTCGGCGTGCCGCATGTCTTTTCCAAAGGCGCGCTGAAGCAGGCCGCCGCGCTGCCGGAAATTGTCGTGCCGGGCGATTTGACGGGCCGGGTGGATTTGCGCGATGTGCCGCTGGTTACGATTGATGGCGAAGACGCGCGCGATTTTGACGATGCCGTCTATTGCGAACCGGTCAAATTTGCGCGCAGCAATGCCTGGCGTTTGATCGTCGCGATTGCGGATGTCAGCCACTATGTGAAACCGGGCGCGCCGCTGGATCACGATGCGCTGGCGCGCAGCACCTCGGTGTATTTCCCGCGCCGCGTGATTCCGATGCTGCCGGAAAAACTCTCAAATGGCCTGTGCTCGCTGAATCCGGCGGTGGACCGCTTAACCCTGGTGTGCGACGCAGTGATTTCGGCCAAGGGCGAAGTCAAGGCTTACCAGTTTTACCCGGCGGTGATTCATTCCGCCGCGCGCCTGACCTATACCGAAGTGGCTGCGATTTTGGGCAACAGCAAGGGTGTGGAAGCGGAAAAACGCGCCGCCATCGTGCCGCAGCTGAATCATTTGTACGGCGTATTCCAGGCCTTGCACAAGGCGCGTGCGCAACGCGGCGCGATCGAATTTGAAACCACCGAAACCTATATTGTCTGTAATGCGAACGGCAAGATTGAAAAAATTCTGCCGCGCACCCGCAATGACGCGCACCGCTTGATTGAGGAATGCATGCTGGCGGCGAATGTTTGCGCTGCCGATTTCCTGCTGCGCAACGGGCAGGAAACCGTGTTCCGGGTGCATGCCGGGCCATCTGAGGAAAAACTCACGCTCTTGCGCAACTTCCTGCAGCAATTGGGCTTGCGCTTGGGCGGCGGCGAGCAGCCCACGGCGCGCGACTATGCCGAATTGATGGAAAAAATCAAACCGCGCCCGGATGCAGTGTTGTTGCAAACCATGTTGCTGCGCTCGATGCAGCAGGCGGTGTACAGCCCGGACAATATCGGCCATTTCGGTCTGGCGTTTGAAGCGTATGCGCATTTCACCAGCCCGATCAGACGTTACCCCGATTTGCTCACGCACCGTGCGATCAAGGCCGTGCTGGCCGGCAGCCATTATCAGCCGCAGGGCATTGATGCGGCGGCTTTGAACACCACCATGCCGGGGCGCGGCAGAAACAAAGGCGGCAAAGACGGCAAAGAAAATAAAGACAAGCCCGTCCAGCCGGGTAAGCCGAAACACGCAGAGGACGATCAACACGCCATCTGGGAAGCGCTCGGTTTGCACTGTTCCTCGAATGAGCGGCGCGCGGACGAGGCCAGCCGCGATGTGGAAGCCTGGCTCAAGTGTTATTTCATCCGCGATAAACTCGGCGAGGAATTTTCCGGCACCATTTCCGGCGTCACCAGCTTTGGCGTGTTTGTTCAGCTGGATGCGCTGTTTATCGAGGGACTGGTGCACATTTCCGATTTGGGACATGACTATTTCGTGTATGACGAGACGCGCCATGATTTGCGCGGGGAAAACACCGGCAAGCGCTATCAGCTGACCGACCGGGTCACGGTGCAGGTCTCGCGCGTTGATCTGGAAGCGCGCAAAATTGATTTGCGACTGGTGGAGCCGGGCGAATCGGCGCAGGATCAGGAACGCGCCGGCCTGGCGCGCATGCGGCGGAAAGCCAGCGTGCCGCAAACCCGTGGCAACGCCCGCGTGGCCAAGGACGAAGAGCTGTTCGCAGCGGAATTGCCGGCGCGCCGCGCGAAAGGCGGCAAGAGCGGTAAAAATGGAAAAACGGCGGCGCGCGCGGTGGCTAAAAGCCCGCGCAAAGCGGCAAAAAGCAGTAAAAAGCGTTGATCACAACGCGCAACAAGGATTGATGGAATGAAAAACAAATTTATTTTCGGCTTTCACGCCGTAACCTCGCGCCTGCGTCATGCTGCTTCCAGTATTGAGGAAATCTATGTCGAAGCGC
The DNA here is from genome assembly GCF_037300705.1 of Massilia sp. W12. Lineage (NCBI taxonomy): Bacteria > Pseudomonadati > Pseudomonadota > Betaproteobacteria > Burkholderiales > Oxalobacteraceae > Massilia > Massilia sp. W12. The sequence continues at coordinate 1,189,064 of NZ_CP147776.1, forward strand.
AGCGCCAGGACCGCCGCATGCTGGATTTGCTGGCGCAAGCCAAAGCCGCCGGGGTGCGTGTGATTATGGCGGAGGGCGTGCGCCTGGATCAGATGGTGGGCACGCGCCGCCATCAGGGCGTGGTGGCGAATGCTGAACCGCTGTCATTGGCGCGCAATCTGGATGAGCTGCTGGACATGGTGCAAGGCCCGCCCTTGCTGATGATTTTGGATGGCATCACCGATCCGCACAACCTCGGCGCCTGCCTGCGCGTGGCCGATGGCGCCGGCGCGCATGCGGTGATTGTGCCGAAAGACCGCGCGGTCGGCCTGAATGCGACGGCGATCAAGGTCGCCAGCGGCGCGGCTGACAGCGTGCCTTACATCACCGTCACCAATCTGGCGCGCACCATGCGCGACTTGAAAGAGCGCGATATCTGGTTGATCGGCGCGGCTGACGATGCGCCGCAGGATTTATACCAGGCCGATTTTGCCGGCCCCTGCGCGATTGTGATGGGATCAGAAGGCGAGGGTATGCGCCGCCTGACCCGTGAAACCTGCGATTTGCTGGTATCGATTCCGATGGCCGGCGCGGTGGAAAGCCTGAATGTGTCGGTGGCCTCCGGCGTGTGCCTGTATGAAGCGCGCCGGCAACGCATGGCGCGTGCATGAGGCATGTGCAGAAAATGCGCTAAAACAGTAAGATGGATATCCGTTCTTATTGATACAGGAAAGCCATGTTCAGCCGCATCAGGGAAGATATCGCCAACATCATGCAACGCGACCCCGCCGCCCGTACGGCATGGGAAGTGTTGACGTGTTACCCGGGTTTGCACGCCTTGATTATGCACAGGCGCGCAAATTGGTGTTGGCGGCATGGGCTGAAGTGGCTGGGGCGCTTTATTTCCCACCTGGCGCGGGTCTTGACCGGGATTGAAATCCATCCCGGCGCCACCATTGGCCGCCGCGTGTTCATCGACCACGGCTTTGGCGTGGTGATCGGCGAGACGGCGGAAATCGGCGACGATTGCACTATTTACCAGGGCGTGACGCTGGGTGGCACCAGTCTGACCAAGGGCGCCAAGCGCCATCCGACGCTGGAGCAGGGGGTGATTATCGGCGCCGGCGCGCAAGTGCTGGGCGGCTTCACCGTCGGCGCTTACGCCAAAGTCGGCTCGAATGCGGTGGTGGTCAAGCCTGTCCCGGCAGGCGCGACGGCGGTGGGCAATCCTGCGCATCTGGTGCAAAAAGATCAACCCAAGGGCGATCATGCCTTTGTCGCTTATGGCGTGACCGGCGATGATCCGATGTCCAAGGCCATGCGCGGCATGCTGGAGCAATTGGCGCTGCAGGAAGCGCGCATCAACGCCATGATTGCGCAAATGAAGGCGGCTGGCATTTGCTGTCAGGAAGTGCCGCCGCCATGCCAGGATTTCGATGCCGAGCGCATCAGTAAAATGGTGGATTGAGGAGGCGTGAGATGAGTGATCAAGAAGAATTCAGCCCTTTTGAAGTGCGCGTATTGGCGGTGCTGGCGGAAAAAGAAGCCATCACCCCCGATAATTACCCGCTTTCCATCAATGCCTTAACCAATGGCTGCAATCAGCTCACCAGCCGCGATCCGGTGATGGAATTATCCGAATCCACGGTGCACGATGTGCTGCAGGGCTTAAAGCAAAGAAAACTGGTCTCGGAAGTGCAGCAAGCCGGCGCGCGCGTGGTGAAATATGAACATCGCATGCGCATCAAATGGAGTTTGGAGCCGGACAAACTGTGTGTGCTCACGCTCTTGATGTTGCGCGGGGTGCAGACCGCCGGCGAATTGCGCAGCCGCAGCACGCGCATGCACGAATTCGCCAGCCTGGCGGATGTCGAAAAAGCGCTCCAGTTCTTGCAGGATAAATATCCGCCGCTGGTGGTGAAACTGCCGCTGGCGCCCGGAACCAAGGAAGTGCGCTACGGCCACACCCTGTGCGGCGAAGCCGCTTTGCAACAGGAAATGCTGGTGGCGGAGCGCAGCAGCCCGGCGCAACTGCGCTCCAGTTTGGAGCAGGAAGTCGCCGCCTTGCGCGCCGAAGTGGCGGAACTGCGCCAACAATTCGCTGATTTCAAAAAACAATTTGAATGAATCAGGCGCCGTTTGCGCGCCGCTTTCCTCAAACACGAACGCCGGCCATGCCGGCGGCGTTTTTTGCACAACCAGGATACGCATGTTTTTCACCGATCCCGCCCTGATTCCCGCCTTCAAACCTGAGCTGCGCCTGCACGCCTTGGATGCGGCGCGCGTGATTTTGCAAAGTGAGCGCAAGCGCAACAGCTTAAGCGCGCCACATCTGCGCGCATTATTGCAAGCGATTGACGGCCAGCGCAGCGTGCAAGCGCTTCTGGCCGGACTGGATGCGCCGGCGGATACTGCGCTGGCCATGTTGGAACAGCTGGCGCAAGCCGGTTATTTGCTGGCGCTCGATGCGCAGCAGGCCGCGCAACTGCAAGCCGCGCCGCAGCAGATTGCATTCTGGAACCTGCTGGGTGCGGATGGCATGCAGGCCGCCAGCCGGCAGCCGCAAGTCGCTTTGCACATCCTGCCCCGGGCGCAGGGACAGACGCTGGCCCCTGAACTGTTGCGTGCGCAGTTACAGCAAGCCGGTTTGACGCTGCAGCAAGAGGCGCGCTTCGTGATTGTGTTGTGCAGCGATTATCTTGATCCCGATTTGCTGCGCGCAGCGCACGAGCTGCAGGCCGCCGGGCGCGTTGCCTTGCCCTGCAAACCGAATGGCGCACAAGCCTTGATCGGGCCGCTTTTGCATCCGCAATTCGGGTCTTGCCCGCATTGCCTGCAATTTTGGATAGGACATAACCGCCCGCTGGAAAAAGTTTTGCAACGCGCACCCGGCGCGCCGCAAGACCTAATGGAAGCGCCATGCGCCGTCACGCCGCACAGCCTGCAAGCCGCTTACGCCATGCTGGCGGCGGCGGCAGCGCAATTGCTGCACACCCAGCAAGACCGGATTCCGCTCAAAGATCATCTGCTGGCGTTTGATTTCGCCAGCTTTACGCAGCAGCGCCAGCGCCTGGTTGCGCGGCCCCAATGTCCGGCCTGCGGCGATGCCGGCTGGATGGCGCGCCAGGCGCAGCAGGCCCCGCGCCTGCAGCATGTGGGCGGGCAATTGCTGCGCGATGGCGGCTACCGCCAGCGCGACCCCGGCGCCACCTGGGAACAATACAAACATCTGGTCAATCCGGTATGCGGGCCGCTGGCCTATCTGCATCCGATGCCGCGCCGTCACAGCGGTTTGCGCAAAGTGTATGTGGCCGGCTATCTGGTCAGCCCGCAGCAGATGCCGGCAGACAACAGCTTCGATAAAATTTGCGCCGGCAAGGGACAGAGTGATGAGCAGGCCCGCGCCAGCGCACTGTGTGAAGCGCTGGAGCGTTACAGCGGGGTGTATCAGGGCGATGAGTTGCGCCGCCGCGCCAGTCTGGCCGACTTGCGTGCGGAAGGCGCTCAGGCGCTGCATTTTAATGAACTGCAGCAATTCAGCGCGCGCCAATATGCCATGCGCGAGCAAATCAATGCCGCCACCCAAGACCGCCGGCGCCAGGTGCCGCAGGTTTTCACCGAAGAGACCGAAATTGACTGGACGCCGGCCTGGTCGCTGCTGACGCGCAGCCAGGTTTGGTTGCCGCTGACCTATTGCTACGCTGAGGCGCCGCCCGCATCCGGCAGCGCCTACGGCATACACAATCCGAACGGCGCAGCCGCCGGCAATGGCTTGGAAGAAGCGATTTTGCAAGCCTTTTTGGAATTGGTGGAGCGCGACGCCACCGCGATCTGGTGGTACAACCGTCTGGCCCTGCCGCAAATTGATCTGGCCAGTTTTGGCGATCCCTATTTTCTGCGTTTGCAGCAGGAATATGCGGCGCTGGGCTGGCGCTTGTGGGCGCTGGATTTAACGCATGATCTGGGCATCTCCGTCTGTGCTGCGCTGGCGTATAAAGAAAGCAGCGGACGTTATGCCATCGGTTTCGGCTGTCATCTGAGCGCACATCTGGCCTTGCAGCGCGCCTTGACCGAAGTGAATCAGTTATTTGACCCGGAAGATGAAAAACTGCAGCCCTGGGATGCGACTTTATTGGGCGATCCGGCCTTTTTGCAGGGACAGGGCGTGCATCAGGCTGCGCAGCTGCCGAGCTGCGGGGGCAAAGATTTGCTGCAGGATCTGGAATTTTGCCTGGACGCATGCCGCAAGGCCGGCTTGGATTTTCTGCTGCTCGATAAAACCCGTCCCGATATCGGCTTATCGGTGGTGCAAGTGGCGGCGCCGGGATTGCGCCATTTCTGGCCGCGCTTTGACGCCGGGCGTTTATATGATGTGCCCTTGGCGATGGGCTGGCGCGAGCGCGCCTTGCGCGAAGAGGAATTGAATCCGGCGCCGTTGTTTTTGTAAGCGCGGGGCTGGCTGGTTTTAAGGCGATGGAATGATTGTTGCCGGTCTGGCAGTGCGCACCCGGATTGCTTTGCGTATCCAGCGGTGTCGGACGCCGGCATATCGCTACGCTCAACCCGGCCTGCGCGCCTGTCTTTTTGTGAATTGCTGTTATGGTCCCCCCGACAGGAATCGAACCTGTATCCCACGCTTAGGAGGCATGTGTACTATCCATTGTACTACGGGGAGGCCGCGCCAAAAGCTGCTGGCAATTATAGTGCATTTGCCGGCTGATTCCCGGTTTGTGCGGCCGGATCTCGCAATGCGCCATCAGGCGCGCGCCGGGCAAAACCGTTTGCCGGGCGCGCGCAAACTCCGCATTCCTTAAAACGGCTTCACCACCACCAAAATCACCGCCAGCAACAGCAATACCACCGGAACTTCATTAAACCAGCGGAACCAGGTATGGCTGCGGGTGCAGGTTCCAGCCATCAATTTTTTCAATAAGCTGCCGCAGGCATGGTGATAGCCCAGAATCAGGGCCACGATAAACAGCTTGGCGTGCAGCCAGCCATTGCCGGGGCCGCGCCCGATGCCATAGCCGGCCCACAGCCAGATGCCGAAACCAATCGCCGGCACTGACAAAATCGTCATAAAACGGTAGAGCTTGTGCGCCATGATGTACAAACGCATGCGCGACGTCGCGTTTTCTTCCATCGCCACATTGACAAAGATGCGCGGCAGATAAAACAGGCCGGCAAACCACGAGACCACGAAAACGATGTGTAAAGCTTTGATCCAGAGCATGATATTCCTTGAAGAGGGCAGTGAAAAAGCGCGCCTATTGTAACGAAAGCGCGAGCCGCGCATGGAAATCAAGTACAATCAATCGAAAATAACAGAACAACCGTGCTTTTTTATGCTCCGGGAGACCGCATGGATCTGCAATACAGCCCCGAACACCAGGCTTTCCGCACCGAAGTGCGCGCCTTCATCGCGCGCGCCTTACCCCCTGAACTGGCGCACAAAGTGCATTTGCACCTGCGCTTATCCAAACAAGATTATTTACGCTGGCATACCATCGTCGCCGCCCAAGGCTGGGTCGGCGCCTCATGGCCGCAGGAATACGGCGGCACAGGCTGGGATCCGATCCGCCGCCATATCTGGGAAGAAGAATGCGCACAGGCCGGCGCGCCCATCATCATGCCCTTCGGCGTGAATATGGTGGGGCCGGTGATTATGGCGTTTGGCTCGCCCGCGCAAAAAGCACACTATCTGCCGCGCATTCTGTCTGGCGAAGATTGGTGGTGCCAGGGCTATTCCGAACCGGGGGCTGGCTCCGATCTGGCTTCGTTGCGCACGCGCGCTGAAAAAGTGAGCGGGCAAGACGGCAGCCAATATTGGTTAGTCAACGGACAAAAAACCTGGACCACGCTGGCGCAACACGCCGATATGATTTTCTGCCTGGTGCGCACCGATCCGCAAGCCCGCAAGCAGGAGGGAATTTCCTTCTTGCTGATTGATATGAAAAGCCCCGGCATCACGCTGCGCCCGATTCATATGCTGGACGAAGAGCACGAAGTCAATGAAGTCTTCTTTGATAACGTCAAAGTGCCGCTGGAGAATCTGGTCGGCGCGGAAAATCGCGGCTGGACTTACGCCAAATATCTGCTCGGCCATGAGCGCACCGGCATCGCAGTGATCGGGCGCTATAAACACGATCTGGCCGCGCTCAAACGCTTAGCCGCGCGCCAGCAAAACCATGGCCGCGCGCTGCTGCAAGATCCGCTGTTTTCGGCCAAACTGGCCAGCCTGGAAATTGAATTGATGGCGCTCGAAGTGACCGTCTTGCGCACCCTGTGCAGCCAGCATCAGGGGCCGGACGCCAAAGCCTCGCTGCTCAAAGTGCGCGGCACCGAGCTGCAACAGGCGATTTACGAATTGCAAATGGAAGCCATCGGCCCGTATGGCTTGCCGTTTGAGCCGGATTATCTGGAGGGCAGGGCAGAGGCGCCGCACACCGGCTTTGCCGATGCCGCCGCACTGGCCGGGCGCTATCTGAATTTCCGCAAAGCCTCAATCTATGGCGGCTCGAATGAAATTCAGCGCAATATCATCAGTCAATTGATTCTCGGCCTGTAAGGAGCGGCGATGGACTTTACTTACTCCACGGAACAGGAACAACTGCGCGAAGCCTTTGCACGCTGGCTTGAGCATGAATATGACTTCGCCGCGCGCCGCGCCATCATCCACGGCGCCGGCGTCTCGGACGCCGCCTGGCAGGGCTTGAGTGAGCTTGGTTTGCTTGCCCTGGCTGTGCCGGAAGAGGCCGGCGGCCTGGGCGGCAATCTGTTTGATCTGGGGCTGGTGATGCAAGAAGCCGGGCGCGCCTTGCTGATTGAGCCGTATTGGGCCACCATCAGCGCGGCCTGGCTGTTGCAGCAAGCCGGCGGCCAGCAAGCCGTCTTGCAGCGCATCGCCCAGGGTGAGGTGAAATGCGCCCTGGCCTGGCAAGAGCGCGCCGCGCGCCATGATTTGCAGCACATCGCCTGCCGCGTCGATGTCAGCGACGAAGGCTTTGTGCTGGATGGCGAAAAAACCGTGGTGATTCACGGCGCGCAGGCGGATTACCTGATTGTCTCGGCGCGCAGCAATGGTGCGCCGCATGATGAAGATGGCGTCAGCCTGTTTCTCGTACCGGCCCACACCCCCGGTTTAAGCCGGCGCGAATACCGCACCCTGGACGGCATGCGCGCCGCCGATATCCTGTTTGAACAAGTCAGCCTGCCGCCCTCCGCCTTGTTGGGACAGGCTGGCGGCGGCTGGGCGCTGTTGCAAGGCGGGGCCGATTTCGCCCGCCTCTTGCTGTGCGCAGAAGCGTTTGGCGCGATGCGCGCGCTGTTTGATGCGACCTTGGAGTATGTCAAAACCCGCCAGCAATTCGGCGCCCCGATTGGCAAATTCCAAGCCCTGCAACACCGCCTGGCGGATATGTATATGCAGCTGGAGCAGGCGCACTCGATTTATTTGCTGGCCTGTGCGCAAGCGCCGCAAGCCAGCGGCGCGGCGCGCGCGCGCCTGGTTTCCGCCGCCAAAGCGCGCATCGGCCAGGCTGCGCGCTTTATCGGCCAGCAGGCGGTGCAATTGCATGGCGGGATCGGCGTGACAGACGAATTGCAAGCCGCGCACTGGTTCAAGCGCTTGAGCATGATTGAAATCAGCCTGGGCGACACCGATTGGCATCTGGCGCGCTTTGCCGCCAGCAGCGCGCAGGAGGCATGATGACCTGGTATTTTGAAGATTTTCAGCCGGGACAGGTGATCGACGCCGGCTGGTGCGGGATGGAAGCGGATGAATTGGACGCCTTTGCGCGGCGCTATGATCCGCAAAGTTTTCACATCGATCCGGCAGCGGCGGCCAACTCGATTTACGGCGGCATCATCGCCAGCGGCTGGCATACCTGCGGCTTGATGATGCGGCAAATGGTGGATACGGTGTTAGGCGATTCCGCCAGCATGGGTTCGCCCGGCATAGACCAGATCCGCTGGTTGGCGCCGGTGCGCGCCGGCGACCGTTTGCATGTCACTGCGCACACCCTGGATGTACGCGCTTCACAATCCAAACCTGATCGCGGCATCGTGCATTGGGAATGGCAAGCTCACAATCAAGACGGCGTATTAGTCGCCACCATCACCAGCAAAGGCATGATAGGCCGTCGCCCGACACAGGAGAAGATATGAATGCCCGCGCCCCCATGCCGGCCCGCGTGTTGAAGCGCGCTGATTTACCCGCATTGATCGGGCAAGAGTTAGCCTGCTCGGATTGGTTTTTGATTGACCAGGCGCGCATCCAGGCATTCGCCGATGTCACCCTCGATCAGCAATGGATACATACCGACCCCGAGCGCGCCGCCGCCAGCCCGTTTGGCGGCACGATTGCGCATGGTTTTTTGAGTTTGTCCCTGGTTCCACATTTCATGCAGGAATTAATCGCCTTTGAAGGGGTGGCCTATGGTTTGAACTATGGTTTGAACCGGGTGCGTTTCCCCAGCCCCTTGCGCGCCGGCAGCCATGTGCGCGCGCACATCACATTAGGCGGGGTGGAGCAAATCGAAGGCGGCGCGCAATTAAGCTGGCAGGTCTTGATTGAAGCGCGCGATTTGAGCAAGCCGGTGTGCGTGGCGGAAATGCTGACGCGCGTGATGTGGCAGGCTGCTGACAGTTAAGCAGGCCAGAGTATCCGCAATGCCGCCACAGCTGTGTCTGTGGCGCCCGCATCACCCCGTCCCGGTGCTATCATTGCGCGCCATGAATACCCGTCTGATCTGTTTCCCGCCCGTGTTTGACGGCGCTTGCCGGCTCTTGATTTTGGGCAGTTTTCCCGGCCTCGCTTCGCTCAAGGCGCAGCAATATTACGCCCATCCGCGCAACCAGTTTTGGCCGATTTTGGGCCGGGTTCTGGGCGAGGAGCTGGCGGCTTTGCCGTATGCGCAGCGCCTGCCGCGCCTGTTGGCGCACGGCGTCGGGGTGTGGGATGTGTACGCGGCCTGCCAGCGCGAGGGCAGCCTGGACGCGGATATCAAACAAGGGCAGGCGAATGATTTCGCCGCGCTGCAGCGTCAGGCGCCGCACTTGCGGGCGGCGTTTTTTAATGGACGCGAGGCGGGCCGCTTTGCGCCGCAGTTGCAGGCGCTGGGCTGGCATACCGCGATCCTGCCTTCCACCTCGCCGGCGCATGCCGGCATGTCTTTTGAAAACAAATTGCAAGCCTGGCGCAGCGCATTCGCGGCTCTGCCGGACCGGGAAAACACATGAACACAATATTCTTAATGGCGGCGGCGCTGAGCGCCGGTTTGATGAATCTGGCGCAGGCCGCGCCGGCGGAATTCCGTGGTTTTTGCGCAGCGGATGAACAAGTGGTGTTTGCCTGCAAACTGCCCAAGCGCAAACAGGTTTCGCTATGCGCCTCGCACGACCTGGGCGCGCAAAAGGGTTATCTGCAATACCGCTTCGGCGAAGCCGGCAAGCCGCCTGAATTGACCTTTCCCGCTGCGCGCGTGCATCCGCGCGGCCAGTTTGTGCAAGGGCGGCAGCTATGGGCTGCCAACGCGATGCACTGGTATGGCTTTGATAATGGCGGCTTTCATTATGCCGTCGGCAGCGCTGGCGGGCGTGATATGGATGTGAGCGGGGTATGGGTCATCAAAGATGGCAAAAAGCGCGCTTTTCTGGCATGCCAGGGCGCGCCGTTTGAGGGCAACGACAGCAAGCTGGAGCAAGCCTTGCAACAAGCCGCGCTGGAGCAGGATACGGTGGCGGTGGATGATTTTCTGCCCTGATCCGGCGCCAGCCAAGCCCACGGCGCGGCATGACGCCATGGGCTTGGCTGCTTATGCCGCTTTGAAGCCCGGACGGCGGCAGCGGAACAGCGGATTGGAGACGCGGCGCAGGCCGTTTTCCTCGCCCAAAAATTTGGCGCGCAGAGGGGAAAACACTTGCACTTGCGGCGCAAACAAATCAAAGCTGGCAAAACGCATCGCCATCTGCGGGCGCGCATCTTGATAGCGGTAGATGCAGGCGGCGACTTGCTGCCAGAAGGTCAGTTCGGGCCAGCGGAAATATTCACGCATGAAAATCGACAATTGGCCGAAATTGCGCATCATCGCCGCCGCATAAAATTGCGCTAAGACCTGGCTGGCGCCGCCGTCGCCCGGTTCGGTGGCGTCGGCGCTTTGGGTCAGGCTGGGTTCGACCCCGGCGCAGGCGGAAAACTGCGCCGCCAGATGCAAACCCGATGGCAATTCTTTTAAGGAAATCCGCACCGGCAGGCCGTTTTTGTGCAGCAACACCATATTCGTGGTGTCGGCCTCGATGCCGATGCCGTGCGCATACAGCAGATGCAACATGGGTTGCAAGGTGGCTTCGAGCAGGGCGTCTATCCATTGCCGTGCGCCGTGTTGCGCAATCCATTCGCCAATCACGGCCTCGCCTTCGGCATCGACGCGCAGCAAATCGCAATATTGCAGGGCGCTTTCGCCATCCAGCAATAACACTTCCTGCAGCGCCAGGCGGCGCTTGCGGTTTAAGCTGCCGGCCATTTCGGCCTGCCATTGCTGTTCTATTTCACGCGCGCGGCGCGCCAGCGCCAGTTCGCATACCCGGCTGATCGGGCCTAATTCACGCACCAGCTCTTGCAGCGAGGCGACCGGGCGCTGACCCAGTTCGCACACGCGCATGATGTTTTCATCCGCTAACAGCACCTGGCCGAAACTGGCCGAGGTGCGTCCGTGACAGCGGTATGCAATCGCCCGCCCTTCCTTGTCGCTGGCTTTGATTTCATAGCAGATCCGGTCATCTTGTGTGGCCAGGACCTGGAAGGGCAGCAATTGTTCTGACATCAGCTCTTGCAGCAGGCGGCGGATCGCCGCCATGCCTTGCAGGCTGAAAGATGCGGTTTGGCCACCGGCTTTGTGCTCGGGCAATAACAAGGGCCAATCTTGCCATTTGACAGCGGCGCTCATACGCGCAGCTCCTTCTGGCGCTGGCCTTTGCTTGCGGGGGCGATATCTCGGTGGGCAAACTGCATCAATTTTTCCTTTGTCGAATTCCGGTTGTATGTGGCGCGCGTTTTTTCGGCGCTGCTTGGGCGCAAGTCAGCCTGCCAAGGGGCGCACAGCGCCTGCTGTTGGCGTGCATGCTGGCGTTACGGCGGGCATGCGTGATGGCGTCTTGCTTGGGGATGCATGCATGGACTGAATCGATTTGCATCGGCAACGGGCGTCGTCGATGGAGGGGGTAAATCTTTTCAGTGGGAATGCATGCCAGGCGTAATGGCCTGTGGATCTGTCCTTTGCCGGTTGGGCCGGCGCCGGAGAATGATTCCGTCAGCTTGCTTTATTGCGCGAGCGACTCGCTGTGGGGGCGCAATGCATTGGCTGCCGAACGTTGCCGCCGCTTGCGCGACGACTGCAGGCTGGCCGCCTGCTGGCTGAGTTGCACTGACTGTCATATAACAAGCTGGTTAGATGGCAGCGGGTAAGCTTATCAGCATTTACCTGTGCAATGACGTCATGATAAACAGGTTTTTCCGATAATTCAATAGAAAATCCCAATCAAATCAAAAAAAATTGATTAATTGAATTAATCAATTTCTGAATTTCAGGTATTTTGCGTGTGAATAGCTGGTTCTCCATCAGTTCTGGCCGCCGCGCCAACACGCCATCCGCCAGCTCCCGGCAGGGCGCGGGCAGCGGCTTGTGAATGCCAATCTGGCGCCATGTTGCCGCTTGCCAATTTTCCGTTTGGCAGGAGTAAAATCAGTCTGTCGATTTTGAAAGGAGAGCAATGATGTTGTCCGTCTTGAATCGTATTTCTGCAATCTGGCTGTTGCTCTGTTGCCTGGTGTGGCCGGCGCAAGCGCAACAAGCCACCTGGAGTTTGCGCAACACCAGCAATCTGACCCTGCATTTTGAAACGTTTGACTACCAGCGCGGCACTTGGAAGCAGCAGGTGATTTATCCGAATCAAACCGTGAACTACAGCTTGAGCCATGGCACAAGCGAGGGCAAGTTCCATATCAATACGCAAGACCGGGGTTTTGTTGAATACCGGGTGGAAGCCGGCCAAAGCTATACCGTGGGCTGGGATCAGCAAAAAGGGGTGTGGGATTTGAAATTCGCGCATGCCGCGCGGCCAGATGTCAATGCGCAGGCGCGCAGCGCACAGCCGCAATATTCTGTGTATAACGCAAGCGATAGCGCGCTGACTTTTGAAACCATGGATCTGGCGCGCGGCACTTGGCGGCAGCAGAGTTTGCAGTCTGGCGAAAGTAAAAATTTCACGATGAGTTCGGGCGATGTGCCGGGCAAGATCCGTATCTTCACCGATGGCCGTGGCCATGTCGAATACGATGTGCGCAATGGCTGGAAATATAAAGTCTTATGGAGCCAGCAAAAAGGCGTATGGGATTTTATGACGGTGCAAAAAGCCGGGCAAAGCGGGCAGTATTCAAGGCAGTCAGGACAGCAATCAGAGCAGGAATGCAGCAATTGCCGGCGTTAGCCTGCTGTTCAGCCGCACCGCCCCCCAAACGCAGGCCGGCTTGAGCCAAGCGATAAGCCGGCGTCCGGCGCCGGTGGCGTCTCAAAGGAGTGCGGGCAGGCCTGATCCGGCACGGTTGGCGTGTTAAGGAATCCGGCCCGCCTTACAAGCGGCCGCTTTCTTTGATGTCCATATAGTGCCGGATCAGCGCTGTGGCCAGCTGGTGCGGCGTCACATCCAGCAATTGCGAACTGTTCAAACCGAGTTTTCTGATCGCATCCATGCGCTGGTTTTGATACAGCAGGCTGGCGCAATGGCGCAGCGCCTGGTCAAAACTTTCCACCTCCTCATGGCTGGCCATGTCCAGCGCCTGTTCGCGCAGTGAGGCGCAAATCACCAGATGGCGGCTGCTGATCAGGCGCACCGCGCTGCGCATGACTTCGTCGTCTTCGTCACGCAAATTGGTGATCAAGACCACAAAAGCGCGCTTTTTCAGGCGCTCCATCAAGTGGGTTGCGGCCAGCAGATAATCCGGGGCCACTTCCTCGGCTTGCAAGTCGTAGGTATGGGCCATTAAACGGTCGAGTCCGGCGCGTCCCTTTTGCGGGGCCAGATAGCGCAATTCGCCGCCAAATGTCATCAAGCCGACGCCATCGCCCTGGCGCTGGGCGATGAAGGCCAGGCTTAACACTGCGTGCAGGGCGTGGTCGAAATGGCTGGTGAGGCCGTCCTTGGCCAGCATGCGGCGCCCGGTGTCAAGCAGAATCATGACTTGCTGGTCGCGCTCTTCCTGATATTCGCGGGTGATCAATTTTTGCTGCCGCGCGCTGGCTTTCCAATCAATCGCGCGTTCGCTGTCGCCGTCGCGGTATTCGCGCAATTGGCGGAAATCTGTCCCTTCGCCCCGGCGCCGCTTGCGGATATGGCCGGCGCTGTTGCTGCGCAGCTCGGTCAAGGCCAGATGGCGGCCAAACAATTGCGCGTAATCGGGGAAGACTTTGACCTCCTGCGGGGCGCCGATGCGCCAGATTTTTTGCCACAGGCCGAGCGGGCTGTACAGGCGCAATTCGGGCGCCTCAAAGCGGGCGTCGCCACGCTGCGCCGGGCGCAGGCGATAGTTGCTCTTGATGTAATGGCCGGGCGCAATCCAGTGTTTGGACGGCTGGCCGTTGATTTCCCAGCCGCTCGGGTAGTGGTCAAATAATTCCAGGCGCAGGCTGCGCGTATCGCGATTATGCAAGACCATGAACACATCATGCCAGCGCCCCACCGCCCACACGCCGGGCGCTTCGCGCTCAATCTCCAGTTGCGGCTGGCGGCGCGCCATGATTGCGTCAAACAGTGCGCCGCCGCACAGCAGCGCCAGCAGGGCGTACCAGCCGGGCGCGGCCCAGGGCAGCCAGTACAAGGGAATGGCCAGCGCGATCAACGCGCCGCACAGGCGCAGCAGCAGAGCAGAGGGGATCATGTGCGCGGCGCCGGGATTTGTTCCACCAGATTGCGCAAAATGTCATCGCTGCGCAAACCATCCAGTTCGCTGTCCGGAGTCAGCGCGACACGGTGGCGCAAGACCGGCAGGCTGGCTTGCTTGACATCGTCCGGCGTGACATATTCGCGCCCTTGCATCAAGGCCAGCGCGCGCGCAATGCGCACCAGGGCGATTGCGCCGCGCGGCCCGGCCCCGACCGCCAGGCCGGGGAAGTCGCGGGTGGCGCGCACCAGTCGCACCGCATATTGCAAAATCGCATCGTCCACCCGGATCTGGGCGCACACCTGTTGCAGCGCGCATACCCCCGCGCTGTTGATTAATGTCTGCACCTGGGACACGTCCAAGCCTTCGCCGCTTTTGCCCTGGGTGATTAAGCGCAGCATGGCGGCTTCTTCCGCCTCGCTTGGATATTCAACTTGCACCTTGATCAGAAAGCGGTCGAGCTGCGCTTCCGGCAAGGGGTAAGTGCCTTCGTTTTCGAGCGGGTTTTGGGTGGCGATCACCATAAACGGCGCTTGCAGCGGGTAGGATTTACCTTCAATCGTGACTTGCCGCTCCTGCATCACTTCCAGCAGCGCGGATTGGGTCTTGGCCGGGGCGCGGTTGATTTCGTCGGCCAGCAGCAGATTGGTGAACACCGGGCCTTGGCGCACCGAAAAAGTCTGTTCTTTCATATTGAATACGGTGTGGCCCATGACGTCCGCCGGCATCAGGTCGGGGGTGAATTGGATGCGCGAAAATTCGCCGTCAAAGGTTTTCGCCAGCGCCTTGCCGAGCAAGGTCTTGCCCAGCCCCGGCACGCCTTCAAACAGCACATGGCCGCCCGCCAGACAGCAGGCCAACAGTTGCCGCACCACGGTTTCCTGACCGATCACGGCGCGCTGGATTTCCTGTTGCAAACGGCGCACCGCTTCAACCGCTTTGGGCAACATCGGGATGCCGCTTGTTTGTCCCTCTGCCGGGGCCATGCCGGGCAGTTCATTGTGGTTGAAGTTGTCTTTGATATTGTCATTCATAATGTTTTCTCAATCGTTGCAAGGTCTGAATTTGGCGCAGGAACAGATGCGGCTTGAGTTCCGCCGGGGCCTGCAAAGCATGTTGCAAAGTCTGCAGACTGAAGCCGCATTCTTGCGCCAGCCAGGGTAATTGCTGATCAGCTTCCAAGTTCCGCCATTGCGGCAGGCGGCGTTGTAAATGTTTTAAGGTGTGTGCACGCGCCTGTTCCAATAAGCGTTGCGGCCCATTCGGCAGACGCCAGAGCCAGATCGCGCTGATGTCGATATGTTCGATCAGGGCGCGCCGCGCCATTTCCGGCGGCGGCAGTTGCGGGCCGAAACGGCGCACAAAACGCCAGAACAGCAGCATCAGCAGAAGCGCGCTCAAAAGCAGGGCTTGCGGGAAGTTTTGCCACAGGCTGGTTTTCCAATCCAGATAACTCAGTTCGCGCACGATGTGCACCTGGCGGCCAGCGCTCAGACTGGCGGCCCAGATCAGTAATTCGGCATGGTCAAAACTGGCCAGATTGCTGTTTTCAAAATAATTTTCAGCAATGATAATGACGCGTCCCCGGCCCTGTTGAAACATGCGCAGGGCGCTGTTGCTGTCGTCGCTGGCGAGCAAGGCCGGATGCGCTTCTTGCGGCTTCAGATATTGGTGATACGGGGCAATCTCTAAGGGGTTGCTCCAATCTGCCGGTTTGAAGACATGCGGTTTGCACAGCTTGATTTTTTCCTGTTTCTTGTCAAGCTTCATCGTGCATTCGACTTTATGCCCGCCGACCACGCTTCCGAATACGGCTTCCGGGTAGGAGCGCAGTTTTTGCCCGATGTTTTGCGCGGCCTTTTCTTCCAACCCTGAAGGCGTCTTGGGTTTGTCCCTGGATTGGGCTGTATCCGGTGCGCCGGTTTTACGCGGAGCGCTGCCTGCATTTTCATGTTTGACGCCGGGGCCGCCGCCGCCATCGCCTGCTGGCGCGGCCTCGCTTTGATTTGCGTCGCTGTCTTGCGCTGCGTCGCCAGCCTCATCCTGTGACGGGGCCGCTTGATCTGATTCGGAATCTGATGCCGACTCAGATTCCGACTCAGATTCCGACTCAGATTCCGGGCTTGCCTGCCCCTCTTTTTCATTGCGGTAGTTGGCTTGAATCAGCAACGTGTTGCCGCGTTCAAGCCAGCGGTTGATGTGTGTAATTTGCTGCGGCGTCATCATGCCATTGCTGGTGACCAACATTGTGCCATCGCTGAGTTGGTCAATGCTTGCCGGCAATTCTTTGTGTTCTTTGACCTGCCAGCCGCGCATTTGCAAGAGTTTGGTGGCGGCCAGCATGTCCTGTTCGCGGAATTTGCGCCAATCCACGTTGTAGCGCCAATACTGCTCAAACATTAAAAACCACAGGCCGATGCCGCAGGCGAGCAGCACGAAACCGATCAGATTGCGGGTGTCGAATGCGCGTTTCATGGGCGCGCTCCATTGTTGCTGAATTCGGCGCCCCAGGCTTGGCACAAAGCTTGTATCCGGCTGTCGTCCGGCCAGAGATTGCCCCAGGCGCCATCGCGCCACAGGGCGGTGCAATCCTGCGCTAATTGCAGACGCGCCGGCGGCAGGGCGCCGCGTTGCGCCGCTGTCTGCGCCTCACGCAGGCAATCGCCTTCAGTCGCGCCGCGCGTCAACAGCAGGCGGTTTTGTTCCACCAGACGGGAAATCGTGGCGCGATACAACAGCGCCAGGGCCTGCCGGCGCTGGCCGGCGCGCCATAAGGCCAGCACTTCTTGCGGCACATCCGGCGGCAGGCTGTCGGGACGGATGTCAAGCCCGCCGATTTCAGTCGCCAGGGGGGCGCTTTTTTGCGGCAGCAGCTTGCGGATCTGGTCGCGGTAATGCCATAGCAGCCAGGCTAAGCCAAGCATGCCCAGCGCCAGCGCGAAGATTTTGAGCACGGCGCCGAGCAGGGATAAATCCGTGTCCGGTTTTTTGTGCGTCATTTCTGACCCTTTGACCATATCGCGCATGCGCCATTCTTTCTCACACTTGAGATTCATCAAGGCCGGATCATTGAGCAAATCTTGTGACTGACGGCGGATTTCCTGCTGACGTGGATTAAGTCCTGCTTGCGGGTCGGGCGTGGTGTCGTTGGTGTGCCGGTGTTCACCATGCCACATGGCTTTTTCTTCGCCATCCTTGCGGATCTGCTCTTCGCATTTTTGCTGATTCTCAACCTTCACCGCTGCTTGCGCATAGGCCGGCAGCGGCGCCGTTTGCAGCCCCAGCAGTGCGCCGGCCAAGGCCAGCGTCAGCAGCAAGCCCGCCGCGCGCGCCGGCTGCGCCGGCGCAGCCGGCAATTGGCGCAGGGCGATTTCCAGATCCCAGGCTTCCAGCGTGGCGCGGCGATTCAGGTAGAGGGTGAAACCGCAGGCGGCGTGCAGCAGGGTGACCAGTCCCAGCGGCAGATAATATGTCAGGCTGGCCAGCAGGATGGTGCTGGCCGAATCCGGCTGTTTTTCAAACAGGATGAGCAGGGCGAAGGGGTTGGCGCCATGTTGCGGGTCGCTGATGAAAATCCCGATCAGGGCGATCAGGCCGATTTGTATCAGCACAGTGGAAATGGAACACATGAAGCCAAACCAGAAAATCGCGCCGCCGGCCCCATCCTGGCCTAAGATCTGACGCCGTTTGCGGCAGGCTGCGCCGCGCTGGTTTTCCAGCTGCCATACGGCGTGAAACAGGGCGCGCTGGGCGCGCCGCAGCCACAGCATATTGATGGCGCCGCCGCGCAATTGCTGCGGAAAAGCGCGCAGCGCCTGGGACACGCTGACTTCTTCGCCAAACACTTGATGCGCCAGCACATACACCACGGCGCGTTCAAACAGCGGTTGGATCACCCAGCCGGCAATCATAAACCAGACCAGATAGTCCGGCAGCCACAGCGAGAGCGCGGTCAGCAGCACGGCGCAGGGCAGCCATAAAGCCCAAAACACATAGTGCACGCGCGGCGCAGCCATGCGCAGCAGGGTGTAACCCAGTTCCAAAGCCTGACGCGGCGGACGGGGGCGCAGATTGAGTTGCAGTTTTTCCAGCTGCATCAAGCCCTCCTGCGGCCGGCAAAAATGAAAAATACAATCACCGCCAGCCACAACAGGCTGCCAAAGGCGATTTTGAAGTAAGGCGGCAAGCTGCTGGCGGAAAAGAATCCCTCAAAAAACGCCGCCACAAACACCATGCTGGCGGCGCCGAAGATGATCGGCATCATTTCCTGCATGGCCGCGCTCAAGGCTTCACGCCGTGGCCGCCGCCCCGGTGAGAGTAACACCCGTCCCATATACAGGCCGGCCTGGCCGCACAGGACGATGCCGTTTAATTCCAGCGCACCGTGGGTGATCACAAACGACCAGAAATTCAAGGCGGTGGCGGGATTGGCGCTGAGCCAGGCTCCCACCACGCCAAAATGCATGCCGTTAAAGGCCAGCATCAGCAGGGTGGGGACGGCCCCGAACAAGCCGCTGGCAAAAGCCACAAAGGAGATGCTGACATTGTTCCAGATGTAGTAGGCGAACATCATGAAGTCTGATTCATCGCCGTTTTTGCGCCGCACAGCATCACTGTAGTTTTCCGTCATCTGCGACAATTCGGCAGGCGGCATAAAGCTGTATGCCCATTCCGGCGACCACCACACCAGCAGCGCCAGGGCCAGCGCCACACCGTAAAACATCAGCATGGCTAAGCTCAGGGCAATCCAGTGCGCGCGCACCCGGCGCGGGAATTCTTCCAGCAGCATGTGGCGCATACTCAGCGCCGCCACAGTTTGATGCTGATACAGCAAGTGGTGACAGGCTTGCACCAGCTCCTGCAATTGTTCGCACAAAGAAGGCGCATAGCCGCGCTGCTGCGCCAGCGCCAGGCATTGGCACAGGCGGCGGTAAGACTGCGGCAGAGTGTGCGCCAGCGGATGTTGCGGATTTTGCAGAATGGCCCGGATGTGACTGAGCAATTCGGCATATTCCGCTTCAAATTGGTTTTGTTTCATGCTCATTGGCGCAATCCTGCAACGATGGCGCGCAATTTTTGCAGCGAAGCTTCGCCGCTGGCGCCGGTCAATCCTTGGGCCAGGCTGGCCAATTCCAGCATACGCTCATGCGAGATGCTGTTTTCTCTCTCAAATAAATCAATTAATACGCGCTGTTGCGCCGGGCTTAAAGGGTAGGGCGGGGCGCATGGCGTGACATCGGTATCGGTTTTTTTGCGCTGCGGCTCTTTTTCGACATGGATCACCAGACTTTGCGCCGCCAGATCGCCCAGGCGGCGGAATTTGGGATCGCTCATCATGCACATCAGGCCGGAGAAAAACATGCCGGGCATGAAATCAGCCACCATCATGATGGCGCGCGTGATGGAGCCGCGCCAGTCTATCGGCATGCCATTGGCGCGCACCACGCGCAGATGCATCAAGCGTTTGCCCGGGGTTTGGCCATGGTTGAACTGTTCAAACAGGGCGGGGTAAAACCACAACACCACAAATTCGCTCAGCATGAACAGGCCTATCCCGGCCTCCTTGCCGCTGAAAAAAATGCCTTTTAGCAAAAAGAGAGAGACTTGAATAATGATCTGATCAATCAGCCAGGCTTGCATGCGGGGAAATGGGCCGGCGGGCGTCAATAAAAGGCGCACCCCTTCCGGGGTGGTTTGGGAGATGCGGCCATCATACACGGTTGGGGCGCGGGTATTATGTATGTGCGACATGTATTTTATGGAATGAAAATTGTGCGCTATTTTGTTGCGCAAACGCATGCATGTCAAGTTGATTCAAGCACGATACCAGCAGGCAGGCCGCGCGCGCAAGCGGCGTTGCGCCGTGTGCTCATTCCTGTTCGTCGCGGCGCAATAAATGCCCGAGTTTGTTGGCTTTGGTGTCAAGATAGTGGCGGTTGTGCGGGTTGGCCTCGATTTCAAGCGGCACCCGCTCGGCAATCTCAATGCCGTGCGCGCGCAGGGCGTCAATCTTGCGCGGATTATTCGTCATCAAGCGCAGGCTTTGCACGCCCAGATGCTGGAACATGGGAGCGCACATTTCATAAGTGCGCAAATCGGCGGCAAAACCCAGGTGCTGATTCGCTTCCACTGTGTCGGCGCCTTGTTGCTGCAAGGCGTAGGCGCGGATTTTATTCACCAGGCCGATGCCGCGTCCTTCCTGGCGCAAATACAGCAGCACGCCGCGTCCTTCCTTGGCGATGGCTTGCAGCGCGGCGGCGAGTTGCGGGCCGCAATCGCAGCGCAGTGAAAACAGGGCGTCGCCGGTCAGGCATTCGGAATGCAGACGCGCCAATACCGGGGCGCCGTCATCTACCGTGCCCAGGCAGAGCGCCAGATGTTCCTTGCCGCTTTGCCGGTCGGTGAAGGCGTGCACCCGGAAAGTGGCCCAGGGCATGGGCAGGTCGCACGCGGCGACAAAATCAATCCCGTCTGAGGCCGGGGTGGGAGCGGTGGACTGCATATTCATACGCGTGATGCCTGTTTGTGCAGGCGGGAATTCGCCAAACCTGAAATTGTAGGGCCAAATCGCATGCAACAGCGGTTTGGCCCCTCAAAAAAGCCCTCTAAAGAGGCGTGATGCAAAACCGGCTTACGCCGCCAGCGGCGGATAGTCGGTATACCCGTGCGCCCCGCCGCCATACAGGGTGGCCGGGTCGAAGGCTGCCAGCGGCGCATTTTGCGCCAGCCGGCTTACCAGGTCAGGGTTGGCGATGAAGGGGCGGCCAAAGGCGATCAAATCGGCTTGCCCTTCCGCCAATTTCTGTTCCGCCATGGCGCGCCCGTAACCATTGTTGGCGATATACACGCCGCCAAACGCCTGTTTCAGCGCGCTCCAGTCGAAATCGGCGTCGCGGCTGCCGCCGGTGGCGCCCTCGATCACATGCAGATACGCCAGGCCGCGCCGGCCCAATTCTTGCGCCACATAATTGAACAGGGCTTGCGGATTGCTGTCAGACATGCTGTTGCCCGGGGAAACCGGCGACAGCCGCACGCCGACCCGCCCGGCGCCGATCGCCTCTGCCGCCGCATCCACCACCGCCAGCAGCAGACGGGCGCGGTTTTGGATGCTGCCGCCCCATTCATCCTGGCGCTGATTGCTGCCGTCGCGCATGAATTGGTCGAGCAAATAGCCGTTTGCGCCGTGCACTTCGACGCCATCAAAGCCGGCTTCGCGCGCCATCGCGGCGGCGTGGCGGAAGTCATTGATGATGGCTGGAATTTCCGCCGCCTCCAGGGCGCGCGGCGTGACAAAGGGTTGGAAACCCTGTTCGGTGAAGGCATTGCCGTCCGGCGCGATGGCGGAAGGGGCTACAGGCAAGGCGTTGCCGGGCTGCAGACTGGGGTGGGAGACGCGCCCGACATGCCAGATCTGCAGGAAAATTTTGCCGCCGGCGGCATGCACCGCCTGCGTCACTTGACGCCAGCCGGCCACTTGTTCCGGGCTATAGACGCCCGGCGTCCAGGCATAGCCCTTGGCTTGTGCGGAAACCTGGGTGGCTTCGGCGATGATCAGGCCGGCGCTGGCGCGCTGCGCATAATATTCAGCGGCATGCGGGCCGGGCACATCGCCGGCCTGGGCGCGTGAACGGGTCAGCGGCGCCATGACGATGCGGTTGGATAATTGCAGCGCGCCGAGTTGAAACGGGGAAAACAAAGTGCTCATGGTGACTCCAATATCAGTTCAATTGTATGCCGCAGCGTGCGGCGGGAATGCGATCAGGCTGTTTCCTGGCCAGGGATAAAGCCTGATTCGCGTAAAAATTCACAGATTGCTTGCAAAGCCGGTTGTTGTCTGGCGCAGGCTGCGCGCGCCGCGCCGTCGGTCAGCGAAGGCGCGCTCAAGCGCAGATGGCGCGCCGTTACGCCGCCGGCTTGCAGTTTGTGCGCATACGCCAAAGCTTCATCGCGCAGCGGATCATCGTCAGCCGAGATCAAGAGCGCCGGCGGCAAGCCTTTGATGCGGCTTGAAGCCAGCGGGCTGGCGTAGGGGTGGGCGCGGTCGCAGGCGCGCGGCAGGTATTCGGTATAGGCGCGGGCGCAGGCGTCAGCGACGCCGGCGGCTTGCGGCTTATTGCACAGCGCACGCATCGAGGCGCTGGATAAACCGGGGTCTAACATCGGCATCAACAGCATTTGCGCGGCGACTGCGGGTTTGCCCCGGTCGCGCGCCATCATGCAAGCCACCGCCGCCAGATTGCCGCCGGCTTCCAAACCCGCCAGCAGCCATTGCCTGGCGCCGCCGCATTGTTTGGGATGGCTGACAGCCCAGCACAGCGCGGCGTAGGCGTCTTCGACCGCCGCCGGGAAGGGCGCTTTATGCTCGCCGCAGCCTGCCAGACGGTAGCTGCAGGACAACACCGGCAACTGCGTGACCACGGCCAGCGCGCGCACAAAGTGGTCGGCTTCATCCAGTGAACCGCAGACAAAGCCGCCGGCATGGAAAAACACAATCCCGTGCGCTGCCGCGCCGCTGTTTGCGCTGCTTTCTGCGCTGGAATACAGGCGCGCTTGCAGTGGCCCGCACGGCCCCGGGATCTGACGCGCTGCCACACGCACCGCAGCGGCTTGCGCTTCCGGGCAGGTCGTGCTGGCCGTCATGCCGCGCCGCCGAAGATTTTTTGCGCCAGGAGATCCATGCCGCGCACCTCGTTGGCGGCGTAAGCGCCCAGCCCGAAATAGCTATGCGCTTCTTGCAACAGCCATAAAGCAAGCAGGCTGATGGCCGACAGCAATGTCAGTAAAACCAGATTCATCAAGAGATGGCCCCAGCCGGCATGGGCTTGCGGCAGTCTTGGCAAATGCAGTTTGGCGATGGTTTTCATGATGCCCTCCTTGTTGATACACACTATAAATGTTCAGATTGAACAGTTAAAGTGGCAAAATTCTAATTGACTGTTCACCATTGTGAACAATCGGGCTTATTCTTGGGAATTGAAGGGTATGCGCAGCGTGCTGTGCGTATCCAGCGGCGCCAGACGCCGGCTTAGCGCTGCGCGCAAGCCTGCCTGCGCTTGGGCCTGAATCCGGCTGTGACGGGAGGGAGAATGGATAAATTATTGGCGATGGAAGTGTTTGTGCAGGTGGTGGACGCCGGCGGTTTTACGCGCGCGGCGCAGCAATTGCAATTGCCCAAGGCGACTGTTTCGACGCTGGTGCAAAAGCTGGAAAAACATCTTGGCGCCAAGCTCTTGCACCGCACCACGCGCCAACTCAGTTTGAGTGCGGATGGCGCGATGTATTACGAGCGCTGTTTGCGCATTCTGGCTGAAGTGCGCGACAGTGAAGAAGCCTTGTCATCCAGCGTCGGCCAGGCCTTTGGCCGCTTGCGCGTGGAGGCGCCGAACAGCCTGGGCAATCGGCTGCTGGCGCCGGCATTGCCGGATTTTTTTGCGCGCTATCCCGATTTGCAACTGGAATTGGGCTGCAGCGATCGCGCGGTGGATTTGATTGAGGAAGGGGTGGATTGCGCTTTGCGCGGCGGCGAGTTGGCCGATTCGAGTCTGATTGCGCGGCGTGTCGGTGTGCTGCATTTTTACACCTGCGCCGCGCCATCGTATCTGGCGGCGCATGGCGAGCCGCAACACCCGGAGGATTTGCACAGGCATCGCTGCCTGAACTATTTTTCGGCCCGCAGCGGCAAGCACTTCCCCTGGAGTTTTACGCGTGGCGAACAGCAGTTATCGCTGCACTTGCCGGGATTTTTTTCCACCAACAACTCCGATACCTATCTGCAGGCGGCTTTGAGCGGTCTGGGCGTGGCGCAAATGACTTCCTTTGTCATGCAAGACTATGTGCGCCGTGGCGAATTGCAAATCGTGCTGCCGGCCTGGCGCAGCCGCGCCGCGCCGGTGCATGTGGTGTATCCGCATAATCGGCATTTATCCGCCAAAGTGCGCGTTTTTGTGGAGTGGCTTGCGCAATTATTGGCCGGCGTGCCACAGTTGCAGGCTGAGGCGGCGCTGTAATACGCAAAATATTTTCGTAAGGCAACTTTTTTGCTGATTCCCGCCCAAGGCTTTACAATATCGCCACTTTTTACCGTATCAGCTTTCCCCGGAGCCTGTTTATGCCATTCATGAAACCTGTCCTGATCCTGTCCTGTTGCGCAGCATTCTCCGCCGGTCTGGCGCACGCCGCCGCCAGTGCGCCGCCGATTTTGCTGGGGGTGCCCAATGCGCCCGAAGCGAAAATGGTGTCTGACACAGTGAAGTATTACGACGCCTGGGGTTTGCAAAAGACCCTGGAAGTGGTGAATGGCGATGCGAAACGGCAGAATCACTGCCTGGCGCTGTTTGACTTGCAAGGCAAATTGCTGGGTGTCTCTCAGCCGGAGTTGAAAGCAAAAATCGGCAGCGACGCCGGTTCGCTGAAGATGGGCAACGGCATGTTTTCCGCTGCTGACTTGTTGGCTGAAGGCCGTCGATACAAAAAGCCTGAAGATTGGCAACGTTTCGTCAGCTATGCCCCGCCTAAGCGTGATATGTATGTGCGTTTGCACGACAAATTGATGTTTGTGTGCGACCCTTCGCTGGGTAAATAAGCCGCCGCAGTCTGGCGCTCAGCCGCTTCTGTCGCAAGCCAGTGCGGCCCGGCCCCAAGGCCGCCAGCGCTGGTCCGGCGCATCGCCATGAATCGGTATGTGCGTTGCCGGTAAGCCCAATGCATATAAACCCAGCTATGACAGGGCAAAGCGTATCCTGACGGCTACCCAGGCAAGGAATGGAATCCGCCATGCAAACTGATGCAGTCCAACCCGTCTTCTTCCTGTCGCACGGCGGCGGCCCCTGGCCCTGGCTGGATGGCCCGATGCGCACTGCATACGCCAAACTCGAAGCCTGCCTGCGCGCCTTGCCCGCCAGCTTGCCGCAAACCCCGCGTGCCGCCATCTTCATCACCGCACATTGGGAAGCGCCGCAATTCACCTTGAGCGCCGGGGCCAATCCCGGCATGTTGTATGACTACGGCGGTTTTCCGCCGCACACCTATCAGATTTCCTATCCAGCACCCGGCGCGCCGGAGCTGGCGCAAGAAGTGTGCGCCAGCTTGCAAGCCGGCGGCCTGCGCGCAGCGCTCGACCATGTGCGCGGCTATGATCACGGCGTATTCACACCCGCCGCCGTGATCTGGCCGCAGGCGCAGATGCCGATTTTACAAATCTCGCTGCAAGCCGGACTTGACCCCGCCGCCCATCTGCAACTGGGCCGCCTGCTGGCGCCCTTGCGTGCGCAAGGCGTGTTAATCATCGCCAGCGGCCTGAGTTATCACAATCTGCGCAACTTCGGCCCCGGCGCGGCAAGCGCATCGGCGCAGTTTGACGCCTGGCTGCAAGAAGCATGTTGCCGCTTGGCCGGCGAAGCGCGCAATGCGCGTCTGTGCGACTGGCGGCAAGCCCCCGCCGCCATGCAAGCGCATCCGCGCGAAGAACATTTGATTCCCTTGCTGTGCGCCGCCGGCGCGGCGCAAGAGGATGCCGCGCAATGCTGCTATCACGAAACGGATTTTGTCGGCGGCGTGGTGGTGTCGAGTTTCCGCTTTGGCTAAGGCGCAATACTGCGCCATTGCTCAGCTGCAGCGCATGATGGTTTTGCGGTTGTGCCTGAGTATGCTAACAGGCGATTTGCGCCGGCGCCCGCTTGGCGCAAGTGCGGCAGCGTATTCCGGTTCGGCTGCCGCTTCGTCTGTTGTTGCGCTGCGTTGGCGGGATGTGTCGTAAGAGGGGGGAGCTTAGAAAGAATTCGGCAACAGGTCGCGCATCCGGTTGCGGATGTTTTCTTCCATCAGATTGCGGATGCTTTCGTCTTTGGCATGGCCTTGGATCACCACCACATCTTCACACCTTTTCTTTTTGACGATGCGGCTGCCGGTCGGGGCGTCATCCATGCAGATGGTTTTCTCGACTTTTTTGCCGCTGACTTGCACCACTTGCGAGGCTTCCTGCCCTGGCGCGCTTTCAGTGCTGACCGGCGCGTTGTTGGGCTGGCTGGCGACGCTGGGGCTGCTTGCTGCGGGCTGGCTGGCGGTGGGGACGGATTGGGCTGGCTGGCTGGCGGGGTCGGACAGTGGAGGTTGGCTGACCTGATCAAACATTGGATTGACAGCGGGTTCGCTCAGATTGCCGGCGCTGGCGCTTGTGGCCAGCAAGAGGGTGCAAAGGAATAATGTTTTCATATTGTCTCCTGATAATCATCCGCCCATGCATTTGGCGGAAGGGACAGTATCAATGGAAATAAAACAAAATGCAAATAATATGAAAAATGCTGTGCATTGTTCGGATTTTGTAAGTATGGATTTTATATTTGTTTGTTAAATGCCAAGCACATGCGGCTTTGTCTGTTTTAATGGCAACTGTGTCCGGTTCAGTTGCCGCTGTTTTTTTCTGGTCTCGTTCAGCGTTTGCCGGCCATCGGGTTTTCACTGACCGGCGGTGGCGGCAGCAGGGTCAGCATGCGATTGCGCAGATTTTCTTCCATCAGCAATTCAACCGAGCGGTCTTTGGCGGCTCCGCGCACCACGATTAATTCTTCGCAGCGTTTCTTACGCATGATGCGGCTGCCGGTGGGGGCGTCATCGACGCAGATGTTTTTTTCTTTTTGCCCGGTAATAGACACGGTCTGCGGTTCAGACTGTCCCAATCCCGGGTTGCCGCTGGCCACGGATTCATCCGGCGTTGTGCTTTGGGTTTGGAAGTGCGGGAATGCGTAGGCGGTGTTTAAACCCAGCGCGAGCAGGCTGATTGCCAATGATGTCTTTAAAATCTTCATGTTGTCCCCTTGTTTGATTAGCCGTTTGATGTAAGCGGCGGTTTTACTATCACATAAAATTTTCGGCAAGGCAAATTACTTGTGAAAATATTGATTGCATTGGAAATTATTATTCCAAGAGGAAAATGAATAATACTTTTTGTTGTTTTGAGGGAAATAATGTCGTGTTTGCCGCTGCTTTTTTTGCGCAGCTGACAGCCTGTGTTGCGGCAGGTTTGGGCGATTGCGCAGCGCCGGATTTACGCCACGTCCAGCGGTAAATACAGATGAAATACCGTTCCGGCGCCGGCTTGGCTGTGCGCTTCGATCTGGCCGCCGAGTAATTGGGTGACGATATTGTGGCAAATCGACAGGCCCAGCCCATTTCCGCTCTGGGCCTGGGTTGGCGGGCGGGTGAAGGCTTCAAAAATATGCTCCAGCCGCTCCGCCGCAATGCCGCAGCCATTGTCTTCCAGGCTGATATGCACCTGCTGCGCATTGTTGATGGCCGCGCGCAAAGTAATCTGCCCGCCCGGCGCCTTAAAAGCATGTGTCAGCGCATTGCTGAGCAGGGCGTACAAAGCCTGCCCGTAGGGGCCGGGGTAGCTGTGCATGACGATGCCGGGGGCTATCGCCAGGGTGAGTTGATGGCCGCCTTGGCGCACCTGGTTGATCAGGGTGTCGGCCACTTCCTGGCTGGTGATGGCCAGATCAAAATCCCGCGCGCTGGCGTTGGCGCGATCGACTGCGATTTGCTTAAAGCTGCTGATCAGGTTCGCCGCGTGTTGCAAATGCTGCAGTAAATCCTGTCCCGTGGCTTGCTGTTGCTGACAATGCGCGCTCAGTCCGGCGGCGTTCAAGGCGCCGCTTTGCAGACTGGCTTGCAAGTGCTGCAAAGCCTGTTCTCTTTCTGTCGCCAGGGACAGGCTGGCGGCGAGCGGGGCGCTTAATTCCTGCGCCACGCCGGACACCAGGCGGCCCAGGGCGGCCAGTTTGTCTTGCTCCACCAATTCCTGCCAGGTGTGTTCCAGGGTTTGCCAGGCTTGCACATTTTCCAGCGCCACGGCGCCATACGCGCACAGATTGTTGAAAATCAGCAGTTCGCGTTCGCCATAGGCATGCCGGGGCGGCGCTTGAATTGTCAGCACGCCCAATACCCGCTCGCCCAGCAAGAGCGGGCCGAACAGGGCGCTCAAGCAGATCGGTGCGTCGCTGCGTTGCATCGGATTGTCTTGCCCCGGTGCAGCGTCGATCAGCAGGCTGCGCCGCTCACGCCAGCTGATCACGGCATGCGAATCATGCGCGTCAAGCGCTACGCGGTAGGGCGGCAGCGCGGCCCCGTCTTGCAGGCGGAATACGGTTTCCAGCGCATCGCCTTCTGCGCTGGGCAGAAGCAGTGTGCAGTATTTGGCGTCCAGCAGATTGTGTAATTGCTGTTGCAAATCCAGAAATAAGTCATCGAGCTTGCGCCGGCTGTGCATTTCGCAGCCGATTTCTCCCAGCAGGGTCAGGCTGTTGCGCATATCTTCGAGCGCCGCCACGCGCCGCGCTTCGGCTGCCGCGAGCGCTTGCAAATGCTCGGCTTCTTGTTGCACGCGTTCGGATTGATGGCGGATTTGCATCGCTTGCGCGCGCTGGCTGGCGCTTTGATTGTGGCTGTGGCTGCGTTGCCGGTTGGCTTGCCGGGCAAATTCGAGCGCCTGTCCCGGCAGTCCGAGCGCTTTGCTGGCTTGCGCCAATTCATCCAATAAGGCAGCGCTGATTTGCATGCCGGGAATGGTGTGCGCCAGGGCCAGCGCTTGTTGCAGCCAGTGCAGGCGGGCGGCGTGCTGACCAAGTGTGGCGCAGGCGGCGGCCAGGGCTTGCAGGATGTCTAAACGCGCCATGCCCAATTCCACCGGGTCCATGCCGGGCAGCCAGTCCAGGCCCTGTTGCAGCGCATTTTCGGCCTGTCCCATGCCGCAGAGCGCGCGCAGCAGGCCGATGCGGGCGGAGGCCAGGAAATCGGGGTGTTGCAGTTTCTGCGCCAATTCCGCCAATTGCTGATGCCAGTCGTAAGCCGCTTGAAAATCTTTGCGGCGCAATTCGACATGTCCCATTTGCATGAGGGTATGGCAGTAATTGCGTGAATTGGCTTGCGGTTGTTGCATTTGCAGCGCTTGCAGGCCGATTTGCTGCGCTTCATCGCTGCGCCCAAGCAGCATCAGGCATTCGGAATATTGCACCAGGCAGCTGGCGTGCAAGCCGGGCCAGGCGTAGGGGCGCACCAGTTGCAGCGAGCGTTCAGTCCATTCCAGCGCGCCGTCGAGTTCATTCAAATTCGCCAGCACCCGGCTGACATTGCTGGCGGCGATGATGGCGCGCCGCATTTGTCCGCTTTGCTGTGAGGCTTGTGCGGCCAGGATGTAGCAGCTCAGGGCGCGCTCCATATGCGCGCCGGGATGCAGATACAGGCCGAGCGCATTGCCCAGCACGGCCAGCAGGGCTGGCGCTTGTTGCCGCCAGTCGCGTTGCAACCAGTCTTCGCAAATGGCGGCGGCCTGCGGCAGGCCGCGCAGGATCTGGTCGGTCAGGATGGCGCATTGCGCGCAGGCGCTGCGCAATGCATCGCCGGCTTGTTGCGCCAGGCTTTGCGCGGTTTGCGCGTGGTGCATAAAATCCTGTTGCGCGCCGCGCTCGCTGCTGAGGGCGTATAGCAGGGCATGTGCGTCCGCTTGCAGCAGGCGTATTTCATGGGTTGCTTCATGCGCCAGGCCGGCGCTTTCCTGCAGTACGCTGGCGGCCAGTTTCCAGCCGGCTTCCAGGCGCAACATCAGCCAGTCTTGTTCGGCTTGGATCAGGCGTGCGCGCAGGCGCAGCGCGGCGGGGGCGGCGGCGCTGTGCTGGCTGAGCTGGTGCGCGCGCGCCGGATCGCTTTGGCGCAGATACCAGGCCAGTTCAATCGCCAGTGCAATCGCTGCCGCGCTGTCGGGCGCAGCCTGCTCCAGGCGCGCTTGCAGCGCTTGTTGTTGTGACAGGCTGGCAAACCAGGCGATCATGTTGCGGCATCATGCGCCGGGGCCGGCAGTTCGAGCAAGAAGCAGGCCCCGCCGCCCTTGCTGCTGATGACTTCGATGCGTCCGGCCAGATGATTGCGCACCAGCTGATAACAGTGGTGCAGTCCCAGTCCGTTGCCGCCCTGACCCAGGCGGGTGGTGAAATACGGGTCGAACACATGTCCCAGATGTTCGGGCGCGATGCCGCAGCCATTATCCGCCACGCGCAGTTGCAGCGCGCCGTTGCGTTTGCGCTCGGCGCTGATGTGCACTTCGCCGCCGGGGCCGCTAAAGGCGTGCGCCAGGGCGTTGTCGAGCAGGGCGGATAAAACTTGTTGCAGTGCTTGCGCTTCGCTGTGCGCTTGCAGGCCGGGGTCGAGATTGACCTGCAACCGGTGCCCGGCGGCGGCAAAGCGCGCCTGCTGCGTTTGCAGCAAATCGTGCAGGGCTTCGGCCAGATGCAGATTGCGCAGTGCGTGTTTGGCTGGCGCGCTTTCATTGGCGCGCAATTTGTGCAGCAGCTGGGCGGTGCTGTGCAAGCCATGCAAGAGCAGGTCGCAGGCTTCTTGCGCATGTTCAAACCAGGCTTGCAGGGCGCTGCCGCGCAGGCGCTGGGCGCTGAAGTCCTGTTCCAATTGGCGCAGCAGATCATGCATGCTGCTGACCATCATCAGGCTGTTGCCCAGCGGGGTGTTGACTTCATGCGCCACCCCGGCCACCAGATTGCCCAGCGAAGCCAGTTTGGCGTGCTGCACCAGTTGCGCGCGGCTTTCGCGCAGCGCTTGCCAGGCTTGCGCATTGTCGAGCGCGATCGCGGCGTATGCGCAGAGGTTTTCAAAAATCAGAATTTCCCGTTCGCTGTAGGCGTTTTCCTTTGGCGACTGGATGGAGAGGACGCCGACCACGCGTTGTTGCACAATCAGCGGGCCGAACATGGCGCTGTTGGTCGGTTTGCTGTCTTGCAGGCGCGGCAGGTCGCCTTGCGGGGACTGATTGAAAAACACCAGGCGCCGTTCGCGCCGGCACAGGGTGCTGAAGGATTTCTCGTGGTCATACGGGATCTGGTAGGGCGGCAGGATTTGCTGATCTTCGATCCGGAACACGGAATGCAGGATGCAGTTGTCGTCGTCCGCCAGCAGCAGGGTGCAATAGTCGGCGCGCAATAATTCCTGCAAGCGGGTTTGCAGGGTGCTGAGCAATTCGGGCAATTCGCGCTGGGCGGTGATCTGGCGCCCGATTTCTCCCAGCAGGGCCAGGGTTTGATTGCTGTCTTGCAGGGCGGCGGCGCGCTCGGCTTCGCTGTGCGCCAGCTTTTGCAAGTGCTGCGCCTGCTGTTCCATTTGCTGCAATTGGCGGCGGATTTGCAACGCCTGCACCCGTTTGCCGGCTTCGGTGGCGTGCAGGCGGTCGCGCATCGCATTCGCTTCTTTGCGCGCGAGCCAGGCTTCGCGTTCGCGGCCCAGTGCGGCGCAGGCGTCGGCCAGGGCTTCCAGCAGCGGCGGCGGGATTTGCATGCCGTCGATTTTGCGCCGCACCGCCAGCGCTTCTTGCAGCGCTTCCAATTCCGCCTGCCGTTTGCCGCATGCGCACAGCGATTGCGCCAGCGCTTGCAGCAAGTCAGCTTGCAACAGCCAGTTGGCGCGCGCGGCGGCGCGCGGCAGCCAGTCTTGCGCCAGGGCTTGCACTTGTTCGTGCTGTTCCAGCAGCAGCAAGGCGCGCACCCGTCCCAGGGTGGCGATGCACAGATAGCTGTCATAGTCCAGGCTGTGCGCCACGCCCAATAATTGCTCGAAATGGCGCAAGGCGGCGGCGCCGTCGCGCTCGGCCAGGGCGACATCGCCGGCTTTGTGCAGACACATGCAGATATGGCGCGATTGCTCCAGCGTTTGCAGGCTTTGCAGCGCTTGCCCGATCACGCTGCGGGCGTTGTCGATCTGTCCCAGCAATAAGAGACATTCGGCGTATTGCACCAGGGCGTTGCCCAGCACGGCGGGCCAGCCGAGTTCTTGCAAGCCGTGCAGCGCGCGTTCGGTCCACAGCAAGGCGCCGGCGTGATCATTCAAATTCACCAGGCAGCGGCTGACATTGCTGGCGGCGATGCTGGCGCGGCGCAATTGTCCGCTGCTCAGCGCGGCCTGCCAAGCCAGGGTGTAGCATTCGGCGGCGCGCGAGATTTGCGCGGTCTGGTGCCAGCGCATGCCCATCAGATTGCCGACTTCGGCTAACAATACCGGGTCGAGTGCTTCCAGCTTCACGTCTTCCCAGGGCAGGGCGGGCAGGTTTTCCGGGCTGGTGCGCAAAATCAGCGGCCCTTGCAACAAGGCTTGCGCGTAGGCGCTGCGCTGGGCGTCATCGGCCTGTTGCGCCAGTTGCAGCATGCGTTGCGCATGCGGGATGGCCTGCGCCGGTTGCGGGCTTTCAAATTCGACCCAGAAAGCGAGACAGGCGGCGTCGCACAGCAAGAGCAGGGCGGCGCGCGAGTCCGGCTTGGCGCAGGCCTGTTCGATGGCGTGCAGCTGCGCTTGCGCGGCGCTGTGTTCCGCCGCCAGCCAGCGCCATTCGGCTTCGATCAAATCCAGGCGCAAGTCCCATAAGTTGGCGTGGCCGCCGGTCTGCGGCGGGGTGTGTTTGAGCAAGGCGCGTGCGCGTTGCATCAGGCTGTGCGCCTGCGCCACATCGGCCTGGCGTAAATACCAGGCGCGGCAACACAGCGCGGCCAGGTCTTCGCCCAGCGGCCCCAGTTCTTGCAGCGGATGAAAGAGGGCGATCATGCGCCGTCTCCCGCGCGCAAGGGCAGGTCAAGCATGAAGCAGCAGCCGCCCAGCGTGCCGACGCAGCAATTGATTTTGCCTTCCAGCAGGGCGGTTACGATGTTGTAGGCGATATGCAGGCCCAGGCCGGGCCGCCGGCTGTGTTCGGGGCCGCTGTGGTTGAAGATCTGCGCCATGGTTTGCGGCGGCATGCCGCCGCCATCATCTTCGCAGCGGATTTCCACTCTGGCGCCGCGCAATTGGGCGGAAATGCGCAGCAGGCCGCCGCGTCTGGCGGCAAACGCGTGCTGCAGCGCGTTTTCCAGCAAAATCCGCAGCACTTGCGCATACGGGCCGGCAAAGCTGTGCAGCACAATGCCGGGCGCAATCGCCAGTTCGAGCCGGTGCGCATGTTGTTCAAAGTCGGCCAGCACGATCGCGGCGGCGGCCTGGCTGACCTGGGCCAGATCAAATTCCTGTGCTTGCAATTGCGCGCGTTGCACCGCCAGTTGTTTGAATTGCGTCACCAGTTGCGCGGCGCGCGTCAGGTCTTCGCCGGCCTGGCGGGTTTGTTGCAAGCCCTGTTGGATGAATTGCCCCAGGTCTGCGGCTTGCAGGGTGCGGGCGGCGAAGGCCTGGCTCAGTTCGGTGCGCGCCTGATGCAGGGCGCGGATTTCCTGCTGGCAGTGGGTGAGCGGATCGAGCAGGGCTTGCGCCACGCCATCGACTAAGCCGCCCAAGGCGGCCAGCTTTTCCTGCGCCACCAGCTGACGCTGGTTTTCCTGCACCTGTTGCCAGGCTTGCGCATTGTCGAGCGCAATCGCGCCATATGCGCACAGATTGCGAAACACCAGTAATTCGCGCTCGTTGTAGGCGTGCGCGGCAAAGGATTGGATGGTCATTACGCCCAGCACGCGGCCACCGGCGATCAGCGGCGCAAATAAGGCGCTTTGCGTGATATCGACATCGGCTAAGCGGTTGATGTGGCGGTCATCCGGCGGCAGGAATAAAACCAGTTCGCGTTGTTCGCGCACGCATTGCACGGCAAACGCGGACGGGTTGTCCATGCTGACCCGGTAGGGCGGCAAATGGGTCTGGCCCTGGATCCGGAAGACTGAGTGCAGCGCGCTGCCTTCGGCGTCCATCACCAGCAATGCGCAGTAATCCGCCTGCAGCAGATTGCGCACATGATTTTCCATACTGGCAAACAGGCCGGCGAGGTCGCGGCAGGCGGTGATTTCACGTCCGACCGCGCTCAAGTGCGAGAGCGTGTCCCCGGTTTCAGCCAGGGCTTGCACGCGCAAGGCTTCGGCCTGCGCCTGTTGCTGCAATTGTTCGGCTTCGATTTGCATGCGCTCGGCATGATGGCGGGTTTGCAGGCTTTGCAGACGTTGCAGGGTGTCTTGCCGCAATTTATCTTCGCGCACCCGGCCTGCGTGTTGGCTGTAGGTGTTGGCTTGCAGAAAATCGCCTTGTGCGGCGTGCAGATCGGCCAGGCTGTCAAGCAGGCTGCTGGAGGTTTGCATGCCGTGAATGCTGTCGGCGATTTCCAGCGCTTGCAGCAGGCAGGCGCGCTGTCGCCCGGCATCCTGATTGGCGGCGTGGATATGCGCCAGCACTTCCAGCAATTCGACTTGGCCGAGCGGGTCGCGCATCTCCTGGGCGAAGCGCAAGCCTTCTTCTGCGCACTGGCGCGCGGCGTCAAACCGGGCCAGTCCGAGAAGCGATTTGGCCTGGCCGCTCAAGGCCGCCGCCTGGAAGTTGTGATAACCGCGCCGCGCCGCCTGTTCCTGCAGTTTGCTGAAACTCTGCAAGGCGTCGGCGTGCTGTCCCAGATCGCTTTGCAATTCGCCCATCATTTGCAGGCATTGGCTGTAGCGGTGCGAGTGCGGATTGGATTGCAGCGCTTGCATGGTTTCCTGCACCAGTTCCAGCCCTTCGCTAAAGCGGCCCAGTTGCCGCAGACAGGAAGCATATTGCGTCATGCTGTCGTGGTACAGGCTGCGCCATTGGGTTTGGCGCGCGATGTCGATGGCTTTTTCTATCCATTCGAGGGCGGCGTGCACATCATTGAGGTTGAGCAGGACGCGGCTGACATTGCCGGCGCAGACGATGGCGCGGCGGCTCTGGCCGCATTGCTGCGCATCCTGGCAGGCTTGCATGTAATGGCCGATTGCCTCGGCCATGTTTTCACTCATATGCATTTGCAAGCCGAGCGCATTGTGAAAGGCGGCGCGGCTGACCGGATGCAAGCCGGCCAGGTGCGGCAGCCAGGCTTGCAATTGCGCTTCGGCGGCGGCCGGTTCGTATAAACCGAGCGCGGCCAGAATCGAGGCTTGCAGGTATTCGTTGCGCAGCGCATCTTCGGCCTGCTGGGCGCAGCGCAGGGCTTGTTGTAAATGGTGATGGCGCGCTTTCACATCGCCCAGTTCAAACACCAGCCAGCTCAGTAATTCATGCGCATCGCAGCATAAGGCATGCGCGCTGTGCTGCAAGGCGGCTTGGCTGCTCAAGGCGCCGGCTTGCTCCAGGCAGGCTTGCGCCAGCGCTAAGGCTGCCTGGTGTTCGCTGCACAGCCAATGGCGTTCGGCGCGCAGCAGGTCGAGGCGGAGGCGCAAGAGCTGATGTGCCGGGCTGCGGTCGAGTCGCAGCAGGGCGCGCTGCGCCAGCACTTGCGCCTGGGCTTGCGCGCTCTGGCGCATATACCATGCCAGCGCCACCAGATCGGCGGCGTCAGCCACGTCCAGTTGCGCGCGCGACTGCAAGGCGGTCAGTTTGGCGTTTGTTTCAAAAAACGCGATCATCAGCGGATGTCCATATCAGGCGCAGTGCAGGGGCAAATCCAGTATAAAACAGGCGCCGTCGCCGGCCCCGCTTTCGGCGCGGATCGAACCCTGCAGCAGCGATCTGACGATGTTATAGCAAATATTGAGTCCAAGTCCATTCCCGCCTTGCCCTAAGCGGGTGGTGAAAAAAGGGTCGAAGATGTGTTTTAAATGCGCAGCCGCGATCCCTGCGCCATTGTCGCACACCTTGATTTCGACGTGCGCGCCGGGCAGGCGGCGCGCGCTGATTTTGATCAAGCCGCCGCTGCGCCCGGCAAAGCCGTGTTCCAGGGCGTTTTCCAGCAGGGCGCTTAAGACCTGGCCCCAGGCCCCGGGCTGGCTGTAGAGCGTGATATCGGGGGGGATGTCCAGCTGCACATGGTGGTTGCCGTCACGCATACGGTTTTGCAGGGTGCGCAAAATATCCGCCGTGGTTTGCGCCAGGCTGAAATGGCGCGCCTGTTCGCTGGTGCGGTCTTGCGCCACTTGTTTGAAGCTGGACACCAGGCGCCAGGCGGCTTGCAGACTGCGCTGTAAAACCGCGCTGCTTTCATGCCCGTCTTCCAGATAGCAAAGTAAATCGCTGTGGCGCAATTGGCTTTGCTGCTGCAGCGCGAACAGGGCGTCTTGTTGGCTGGAGGCCATCATCAGGGCGTTTCCCAGGGGGGTGTTCAATTCATGTGCGACGCCGGCCACCAGACTGCCAAGGGACGCCAGTTTTTCCTGCGCCACCAATTGCCGCCGGCTGCTTTCGACCTGGGCCCAGGCTTGCGCATTGTCGAGCGCGATGGCGGCATACGCCGCCAGATTGGCGCGCAAGGCTGGCGTATGCGCGCTTTCCTGTTGCGGTGCGCTGCTTGTCAGCAGCATGCCGCACAATTGTCCGCCTTTAAACAATGGCTCAAAACACAAGCTGCGGCGCGCGCCGGGCCAGGGGCAGCATTGCAGGCTGTGGCGCTGGCTGGCGCAGGATGCGGCCAGCTGCGCCAGTCCGTCGGGCGTGGCGGCGCCGGGCATGGCTGTGCGCCATGCGTCCGCGCCTGGCAGCAGCAGTTCGACCGCCTCGGCTTGCAGCAGCGCCGGGGCATGCTGGCGCAGGGCTTTGGCCAGTTCGGGCAGGCTGCGGCGGGCGGTCAGATCGCGCCCGCAGGCGCCCAGCTGGCTCAGTACGTCGATATGCGCTTGCAAGGCGGCGGCGCGCGCCGCTTCGCTGGCGGCCAGCTCGCGCAATTGGCTGGCGCGGGTGGCGGCGCGCTCTTCTTCATAGTGGCTGGCCAGCAGGGTGGCGCGCCGGCTCAAGTCGGCCTGATATTGGCGCACCTGGGCTTGGCCGGCTTGCAGGGTGTATTCAAGCGCCTGTTCCAGCTCGCCTTGATTTTGATGCGCTTGCGACAGCATTTCCAGCAAACCCAGGGGCAGGTGCATGCGGTCCATGCGCTGCGCCAGCGCGGCCGCCTGTTGCAGCCACATCATGGTTTCGGCCTGTTGCTGCAGCGCTGTGCTGATTTGCGCCAGAATTTGCAGCATCTGCATTTCTTGCGCTTGTAAGCCAAGCTGGCGTATTTGCTGTAATTGCCGGCGTCCGCTTTGCATGGCGTGCGCGGCTTGCCCCAGTTCCAGCAGGGCGCGGGTTTGTCCCAGCCAGGCTTCGGCCTGGAAATCGGCTTGTTCCAGGCGCAGCCCCAATTCTTCCAGCGCGACGAAGGCTTGCAAGGCCTCATGCGCCTGGCCGCTGGCCTGACACACCAGCCCTTCTTGCAGCAGGGCTTGGGCATAAAGGCGCGACCCGGCCAGCGGGGCCAGGATCTGCAGCGCTTCGCGGCTGGCGGCGCGCGCATCGCTCAGGCGTCCCAGCAATTGCATGCATTCGGCGTATTGCGCCAGGGCGTGTCCGAGCAGGCTGGGCCAGGCGCTGCTGCGGGCGATGCAAAGTTCGCGTTCGGCCCATTCGAGCGCGCCATCGAGGTCTTGTTGATGCGCCAACACCCGGCTGATATTGCCGGCGGCGATGCAGGCGCGGCGCAGTTGCCCGCTGTTTTGCGCATGTTGCCACGACAGGCGGTAATAGCGCACCGCCAGATTCATTTGCGGGCCATTATGGAAATACAGTCCGAGCGCATTGCTGAGGATGGCGCCGGGGGCGGGCGGCAGCGCGCTCAGGTCTGCTGCGCGCCATTTGTCGATCTCTTGCGCCACGCCTTCGCTTTGCTCAAGGATGCGCATGGTCAGCATATTGCCCTGCGCAATCAAGATGCGTTCGTGGTCGCCGGCGGCTTGCGCGGCTTGTTCCATCTGCGCTAAATGGTGGTTGCGCGCTTCGTGTTCGCTGTTTTCAAAGCAGAGCCAGGCGGCCAGGGCGTGACAATCGGCGCGCAGCAACAGGCCGTGCTGGCTGTCTTGCGGACAGCGCGCCAGTATGCGCTGGCATACCGCTTGCGCTTGCGCCGGGCGCAGTTGCAGCCAGTCCAATTCGGCTTGCAATAAATCCAGACGCCAGCTTTGTTCTTCGCGCCATCCGGGCAGGCCGGGCAGGGCGGCGCGCAGCGCGTGCGCGGGCCGGCTGTCGGACTGGCGTTGATACCAGGCCAGCGCCAATAATTCATCCGGCCCGGCGCTTTGCTGCGCCGCCTTGTCCTGCAGCGCGGCGATGCTGCTTTGGGTGGCGAAGTAATGTAAGTCAGACATGTGCTCTAATGCGCCACCAGCGGCAAATCCAGACTGAAACAAGCGCCTTGCCCCGGCGTGCTGCTGGCTTCAATGCTGCCTTGCAAGAGCGAAGTCACCAGATTGTAGGCGATGTTCAAACCCAGGCCATTCCCGCCTTGCCCCAGACAGGTGGTGAAAAAGGGGTCAAAAATATGCGCCAGATGTTGCGGCGCGATGCCGCAGCCGTTGTCGCTGCAGCAGATCAGCACCCGGCCTGGTTTGTGCAGTCTGGCCCAGATCCGGATCTGGCCTTGGGGCTGGCCGGCGAAGGCGTGCACCAGGGCATTGCTGATCAGGCTGGC